>NZ_AEWH01000042.1 GCF_000190475.1 Ornithinibacillus scapharcae TW25 | reverse complement strand
TAACTAATAAAATAAATAAGTACTACTACTTTTTTTTATATGATAATTCAACTTAAAGCATCTTCTCTATAACTGACTTTGCGGTAATCTCTTTATTACGGATAGATTCTTCATTAGTTCGTTTAAAGTACTCGGCATATAGAACGTCTAGCAAATATAACTGTGAAATCTTTGCCGTAATACTTCCTCCTTGAAGCGGTCCTTCATTAGCTCCACAAAGTAACGTGATATCCGAATAGGTCGTGAGTGGTGATTTTGCAAATCGAGTGATGGAAATAACCTTTACTCCACGTTCCTGAAGAATTTTTGCAACCTCAATCATATCCTTCGTTGAACCAGAATAGGAGATGAGTACAGCAACATCTTGATCTGACATTAGTGCCGCAGACATAATCTGCAGGTGCGTATCAATCGAGCACTCTGTTTTATTCGTAATACGCATAAACTTATTTTTAGCTTCCATTGCCGTCATCAATGAGGCGCCAACACCAAAGAAGTGAATTCGATTTGCTTCAATCATCAAGTCAATCGCTTTTGAAATATCTTCTATGTTAATCAGGCTATGTGTTTGCGTTAATGCATTAATTGTAGCGGATAAGACTTTTGATGAAAGCTCAGGGATGGTATCTTGCATCGTGATTTCATCCGATAGCTGTGGTGTCTCATCTTCGAGTGTTGTACTATGCGCTAATGCGATTTTAAATTCCTGATATCCTTTTAGCTGAAGGGATTTGCAAAAACGGAAAATGCTCGATTCTCCCACGTCACAAGCATCAGCTAAGTCAGTGATGGACATATAAACGATTTCCTTTGTATTAGCGAGGATATAGTCCGCTACTTTTTTCTCTGTATTCGTAAATGATTGATATCTTGAATTTATTAGTGCGAATATATCGAGTTTTGTCATAGAAAACTCCTTCCTATATTCTTTTGCGTATGTAAGGATATTGCTCCAAGTACACCCGCTTTATTACCAAGTCCAGCTTTTATTATAGCGATATTTGAGAAGCTTTCCATAATATTATCTTTCACCCGATTAGCAAGCATTGTTACGAGGTCATCCTGTTCCATCACACCCCCACCAAGAATGATTGCCTCTGGATTAAAGGTATGAACTAAAGAAGTAAGCCCTAGAGCAACTTCTTCTATCCAATTATGGACAACTAATTGAAGTGATTCATTCCCCTTGTGGTAAAGGTGGAAAATAGCTCTTCCATCTAATAAATCTGGATAAACCTTACGTGCCTCTTGCACTAAAGCTGTTGTTGAACCATACATTTCATAGCAACCCTGTAAACCACAATTACAACGTTTGCCTCGAGGGTGTGTCATGATATGGCCGAATTCTGCAGCAGATCCGTTAGCTCCCCGATATAAGTCGGAATTCATGACAATGGCACCACCTATTCCAGTACCATAGGTTACACAAATAAAATGATGGAAATTTCTACCATTACCGAAAAAATTCTCACCAAGAGCGGCTGCATTCACATCGTTTTCTATCCTTACAGGTAGGTTAAAATGGTTTTCAATTATGGATTTTACTTGCATCCCCGTGTAGTTCGGAATATTTTCATTCGCGTAGCGGATGGAACCTTCCTGTATATTCACTTGACCTGCAGTACTAATACCGATGGCTTCAAAACCACTATAGTCTTCGATGATGGAAATAACCTTATGAATGAGGTGTGGCCCACCTTTTTTCGCTTCGGAATCGTACTCTTGAAACGTTTCGATATTACCGAATTCGTCTGCGATACATAGTTTAATAGATGTCCCACCAATGTCTACACCAAGTATTTTCATCAATATGCCTTCCTTTAGATAGAAGACTTGATACCTAGTAACCTACCCAAGTCTTCTATTATTTCTTATTTTATAGCTTGAATAAATCTACGAGTTATATTCATTGGTCTAGTGATGGCTGTTCCGACAACGGCAGCATATACACCAATATCAAAGGTTTTTTTCAATTGCTCTGGTGTCCAAATGCCGCCTTCTGCAATAATAGGGACCCCGATGTCATGTACGAGTTTTTCAATAAAGTCAAAGTTTGGTATGCTTTGGTTTTTGTTTCCTCGGTATATCCACATAAAGTAGTTCCAATACAATCAAAACCTAATTGGTAAGCTACTCTAGCATCCTCGAAATTGGAGCAATCTGCCATAAACAATTGATTCGGAAATCTTTCGCGAATTAGTGGAAAGACATCTCGGATCTTCTTCCCATCTGGTCTAACCCGATTAGTTGCATCCATAGCGATAATATCGACACCCTCATGGTAGAGCATTTCCACCTCATGTATAGTTGGTGTTATGAAAACATCCGAATTTTCATAGACCTTTTTAATAATACCGATGATTGGTAAATCGACTTCTTTCTTTATTTCAATAATATCTTCTACACTATTGGAACGAATTCCTTTCGCTCCGCCTAGTTTAGCTGCTCTTGCCATTCTTCCCATAATAAAGGAACTGTGTAAAGGCTCCTCTGGTAAGGCTTGGCAAGAGACGATTAGCTGGCCTTTGATAGATTCTAGTATCTCCTTGTTTGTTTTCATAGCACGCATCTCCGTAAATTAGATTATCCTTTATCTGCCCCGATAATGATTCCGCGTGTAAAGTAACGCTGGAAGAAAATAAAGATGACTAGCATTGGAATTGCCGCAACCGTCGCCCCTGCCATTTTATATGCAAAGTTCGGGTTTAAATCTTGCATTAATGTCGCAACACCAACCATTAATGTCTTGGAATCTTCTGTTTGACCAATGACTAATTGCCATAAGTAGTCATTCCAAATCTCCACAAAATTTAGAATAAACAATGCGCCAATCCCTGGCTTCACGATAGGCAACATGATTTTGAAAAATGTTCTTAGTTCGCCTGCACCATCGATTCTGGCTGATTCTCGTAATGAGTCTGGAATATTGTCAAAAAATCCTTTTAATAGAAATACTCCAAATGCTGTTGCAACGTTTGGCCAAATCATTCCATGAATGGAGTTAACCATTCCTAAATCCTGTACAACTCGAAATAAAGGGACAATCATGACTTCTTTTGGAACCATTAAACTGGATATGAAGATAATAAAAATGATATTTTTCCCTTTGAACTGTAGCTTGGAAAACCCATAAGCAGCAAGCGAACTAACCATAATTAATACAACGGTTGTAGTAAAAGCAACAGTGAAGCTATTCATTGCCCACTTTAACGCGGGTTGGTTATTAAATACGTCGATATAGTTCTGGATGTGAAAAGTTTCCGGGAACCAATCTGGAGGCATCTTCACAACAGAGGCACTCGTTTTAAAAGAACTTGTTATCAACCAATATAAAGGGAATACACTTAATACAGCGAAAAGGATGACCAATATGTTTGCAAACAAATCATATTTTTCTAGTTTTCGTTTGTTTTTTCGTTTCAGCATGGTTTCTTCACCCCTATCGTTTCGTTAACATTGCTCGGATTTGAGGGAATGACAGAATCAGTGCAATAGAGAACATGATAACGCCTACCGCAGAAGCAATGCCCAATTGGTTGTATTTAAATGCATTATTGTATAAGAAGTACATTAACGTTGTGGACGCATTATTAGGCCCACCGCCTGTAAGTAATTGTATTACAACAAATATCTTAAGTACGGCAATAATATTCATCACAATAATATAAATGGTTGTCGGTTTAACAAGTGGAATTAATATTTTAAGATAATAGTTCGTCTACTAGCGCCATCGATCTCGGCAGCTTCGAATACATCCTTGGGTATACCGATCATCGAGGCAATATATAAAATGATTGCCTGCCCCACATTTGTAGCGAATGTAACAAAAATAACTACCGGGAGTACGAGTGTTTTATCCCCTAGGAAGTTAACGACTGGCATCTCAAGCTCTCTTGCAACAAACGGAATTAATCCGTTTGATGGATTTAGTAAGAAACTCCAAATCATACTCATGACAACCATCGAAACCATAACGGGAATGTAATAGCTTCCTCTAATGACAGAAACATATTTCGCATTTTTATCAAAGATTGCTGAAGATACAAATAATGCAAAAACCACCGTCAACGCTACTATACAGATAACAAAGATGACCGTATTTAAGGTTGCCTTTAAGAATACTGGATCCGATAAAAGAGCTTTATAGTTTGCTAGCCCTACAAATTCCTCACTTGTATACGTAATTTTAAAAAGGCTTAAACGAATACCTTCATAAATAGGGAAAACTAAAAATAGAAAAAAGAAAAACATCTGTGGTGTAATAAATAGATAACCAGTTAGATTTCTTTTTAACGAATGTTTATTGAGTTTCATAAGCAACATGTACCTTTCTCGTAGAGACTTATGATAGGGGAGAGGAGGAGGTCTATCAAGTAGACCATCCTCCACCTAATCAAATTTAATCGAAGCTAGTTATTGATAAATTACCGAATCTGCTTTCGCCTTTTCGATTACATCATTTCCTTTTTCTTGATAGCTCTTTACTGCTTCTTCTGGTGTTTTTTCACCTGTAAATACTGCTTGAAGTTCTGGATATAGCACTTGTCTTAACTCGTTATAGCCTGGAACATTGCCTGTGAAGCTAAACATGTATGGTGCATTGGCTTCATATGCTGCAAAAAGTGGTTTCTCATCTTTAAATTCTTCTACAACGGACTTTCTGACTGGTACACCATTTTTAGATGACTTAACAAGTTCTGGGTCTGTTGAGAAGAACTTAACGAAGTCTTTTGCTACTTCCATTCTCGTTTCATCACCGGTATTAAAGACTGCTGCACCAGTTACATAAGTGAATGATAGTGGATCACCACTTACAGATGGGATATTCGCAAGTCTTGCGTCAAATTTTTCAATGTTTCCACTTTCCATATCAGCTAAAATATTGTTGTATAGCACAGAGTTCGTGAAGCTCACACCAAGCTGTTTGTTTTGGAACATGGCATTAACGTCATTAGAAGAAACAGACTCAGCACCAGGATTAGCGTACCCATTGTCATAGACCTCTTTTAACCAAGCTATAGCTTTTGAGCCGTTCTCATCATCTAAAACAATATTGCCATTGTCATCGAAGAATTGATTTCCAAACATTCTTAAGTATGCTAGATTCCAAGTGTCTCCTTGATTGTTTAGTGCGAATAATCCCATTGGATATGCGTTTGTATATTTGTCAGCAGGAATGTTTTCTTTTAATCCAGCAAGGATAGTTTCTAATTCATCTAGTGTCCAAGTTTTAATTTCATCTTCGTTTCCTACGAATTCATCTAAACCAGCGTCTTTAAACATATCAGCGTTATACACTAATGTCCCTGGCATATGGGAGAATGGGTAGAAATAAATATCGTCACCAAAAGTTACCGTATCCCAGTAGCTTTGCTCTATATCGCTTTTTGCTTCGTCATCAACGATGTCGTTTAGTGGAACTAGTGCGCCTCGATGTGCATAGTCTCCCATTGCGAATACGCTTTCAAAAAAGATGTCTGGAGGTGTACCACCATTTAGATTAACGTTTAACATCTCATCCCTTTGATCCCCTGCAATTACTTCCACATTAATTTTTACATCGTGTTTATCATATTGTTTTGCGAATTCCTCGGCTGCATGCTTGAAGAAGCTATCGTAATCAGCGCCTTCTTCATCCGCATCTAAAATACCCTTCCATTGAGGTGTTAGCCATAATGACAATTCAACAGTATCTCCACTATTAGAGCTTGCTTTTTCATCTTTATCGCCGCAGGCAGCTAGAATAGAGATAATGAGTATAAAATTAAGTAATGTAAAAAAAGACTTTTTTAACATAATAAAACCTCCTAGTTTAATAAGATTTTTTAATGTTATTAGCATGTTGTATTAAGCTATTGCTTTTCTAAAGTGTTTATTGATTATCTACTCGTAGATAATCACCCCCTACTCATCGGTAGTTCTTGTAATCTAGCTATGAGCTAAAATGGTTTGGTCTATCAATTTTTTTATTTCTGCTATAGTTGAGATTTCATTGTCTGATATATCTTGAAGTGGAGCCCTAACGCCCCCAACTTCAACACCATTCATTTTCAAAATCTCTTTGATAACTGCATACATGTTTGCCTTCTGTGAAGTAAGAGCGATAATAATGTTATTTATATCACGTTGGATAGATCTTGCTTGCTTGAAGTTACCAGTGAAAATGTATTCATCTGCCTTTAAGTAAAGCTCGGGCATTGCTGCATAAGTTCCACCGATCCCACTATCTGCACCAATTAATCTTCCAGAAACATATTGCTCGTCTGGGCCGTTGAATACGATAAAGTCATCACCACCAGTGGTTTTAAAACGTTCTATATCTAAAGTAGGCATGGATGAGTTTTTGACCCCGATGACCTTCTTGTTATCTAGTAATCGGTTAAAAAGATTTAATGAAAGGTTATAACCGGTTGTCTGTGGGATGTTATAAATGATAAAAGGTAAATCTGTACTATCCATTATATCTGTCCAATAATGGTAGATTGCATCTTCGGGAAGTCTAAAGTAAATAGGGGGGATGGCGGATAATGCATCATAACCCAATTCAGATGCATATTTTGCTAGTTCTATACTATCCCTTGTTGAAGGTGCTCCTACATGTGCGATTAATGTAAGTTTTCCTTTTACTTCCTCGGCAACATAACGTAATGTATCCTTTCGTTCTTCTACATTTTGATAGATACATTCTCCGGAACTACCACCAACATAAAGTCCATGAACACCCTTTAGGTAAAGATAATTAGCTAATTGCTTCGTTCTGTCTTCCGATACATTTCCCTTATTATCGTAACAAGCATAAAAAGCTGGAATGACCTTTGAATTTGTGATCAATCATTTCGTATTCCTCCTGAGTATATTGTTACCGCTTTCAGTAAAGAGCCTATCATATTGTTTGTTAATTGTAAATAATTTTCACCATAATTATTATTTTTGAAAAAAATATCCATTATATGTGTCGGTTTGATGAAGTGCTCGAATAGTTCCTGATTATGGGGATAATGGTAAGAGTTGCAACAAATCCCGAAAAGGGTAGTATAGAGGTATACACCAACGTAAACAGGAGGAAGAGTTGTGAGTAACTTACCAAATTGCCCGAAGTGTAATTCGGAATATACATATGAAGATGGGGTATTATTCATTTGTCCAGAGTGTGGACATGAATGGACAACAGAACAAGAAAATGAAGAACAAACAGTCATCAAAGATTCCAATGGAAATGTATTACAGGATGGAGATACCGTTACCGTCATCAAGGACTTAAAGGTCAAAGGGAGTTCCACTGTCATTAAGCAAGGAACAAAGGTGAAAAATATCCGTTTAATTGACGGGGATCATGATATTGATTGTAAGATTGATGGGTTCGGTGCAATGCAATTGAAGTCGGAGTTTGTGAAGAAAATATAGCGGTGGAGAATAACGGGAGTGTAGTGATATATGCGACACTCTCGTTATTTAATTTGCTTCAAATTTCGACGATTTTCGAGACAGGCAATACATCCTATAGTAAAATAGAGACATAAGTTAAAGCGAAATCTAGTTATAAAATAGAGGCGATATATACGATGACTACGCAGATGTAGTCATTTTTATTTCTTGAATGCTAGGGGGAAAACAATGAATAAACAAGACAATCAAAAGCAACTAGATTATATAATACAGGAATTAACAAAAGGACAAGAGGAAAGTGCTGCTACTGCAACGATGAATGCAAAAACTAGTAAACGTAATCTATCAGGTGCAGTATTTAAAATCTTCTTCCGGTTTTGGGGTGTTAAGTTAATTGCTGCTCTTTTGGTGATAGTACTCCTCGTTTCAGGTGGTATTTGGTATTTGACCTCTGGAAGTACGTTAAAGAAAGAGTCGACAACCTTTGTGGAACAGGTTCAAGAATTAGCAACGCTTGCTACTGCAGAGGCACATCTAAAAGTCGTTATGGAACAATCAGATAATAAAATATTTGGGAATGATATTTCTATTAATATACCAGGTACGAAGCGGGAGATTGTATTAATAGTTCCGGCTAAGGTTATTGCTGGGGTAAACCTCAAGGAAATAACGCAGGAGGATATAAAGGTCGATGAGAAGAATAAACGAATTGACCTGACCTTGCCACATGCAACATTAATACAAGAGCCATCCATTCAAATGGATGCAGTTCGTACATTCTCGGATGAAGGCCTTTTCCGTGGTGATGTAGAATGGGTGGAAGGATTTGATCTAGCAGCAGAGGCACAGAAAATGGCCCAAGAAGAGGCAATTGAGGTCGGATTGTTCGAATCTGCTGAACAAAATGCAGATAAAGTGATGAATGAATTTTTTAGTAATCTTGGATATACAGTGAATGTGACATTTAAATAGGATTTTTAAAGGAGGGAGGGATTTTATTCCCTTCTTTTTTAAAAGGTAAGAAAATATAAACAAAGATGCCTAGCTTCGGTCACCAGCGTCTAGCGAGACTTTCCTTCACCTCCGCACAATAACGATTCAGGTGGTAGCCTGAATTTCCTAATTCTACGGCCGCCGTGCGCTTCTTTTCTTATAAAAAATTACATTTTTAGAAACTAGTAGAAGTGAAATCCACATAAAGTGTATGGGGACAAGGTCGAATAATGCTTTTGATATACCTAAAAGATGCATGGTTTACATATAATTAATTTAACTACCTAAGTATGCTTAACAAGGGAAAAAGAAAATAAATATTTCAGTCTATCAGGATAATCTGATAAACTATAAATAAGTTATAATAGATTTAACAATATTTTTACTTTTTTCGATTCAATTGGAGAACTCTCCGTTGAATGAAGTACCAATTTTATTTCTCGGCTCTAATGAGAGCGATAACATTTTTTTGTAAATATAGGGGATAAGGATGGGTATTATGAGCAACTTACAGAACAAAACAGATGTCATCTTAATAGGTGCTGGCATTATGAGTGCTACCCTTGGGGCACTTCTGAAAGAATTAGTTCCAGAATGGAATATAACTGTATTTGAGCAACTGGATAAGCCAGGGGAAGAAAGTTCTAATGAATGGAATAATGCAGGAACGGGGCATGCTGCATTATGTGAATTAAACTATACTCCAGAAAAACCAGACGGTTCGGTGGATATTAAGAAAGCAATTGCTATAAACGAGCAGTTCCACGTTTCGAGACAGTTCTGGTCTTACTTAGTTCATAACAAATTAATCCAGAATCCACAGGACTTTATTATGCCATTACCACATATGAGTTTAGTGCATGGTGAAGAGAACGTTTCTTTTTTAAAGAAAAGATTTGAAGCGCTATCAAACAGTCCGCTATTCCAAGGTATGGAGTTTTCTGACGACCCAGAAAAGCTGAAAGAATGGATTCCATTAGTCATGCAAGAACGCAAAGATAAGGAGCCGATTGCTGCAACGAAGATTGATTCTGGTACAGATGTAAACTTTGGGGAATTAACACGTATCTTATTCAAACATTTAGAAAGTAAAAATGTGAACATTCATTATAAACATAGTGTGAAAAACATGAAACGGACAAGTGACGGATCATGGGAAGTGAAAGTGAAAAATGAAAGCGGAACCGTAGAGCGACATACAGCGAAGTTTGTCTTTTTGGGTGCAGGAGGTGGAAGTCTCCACCTACTGCAAAAGACTGGTATCCCAGAAGGAAAAGGAATTGGTGGATTTCCTGTAAGTGGATTATTTATGGTTTGTAAGAACCCTGATATAATCGCACAACACGAAGCAAAAGTATACGGAAAGGCAAAGGTGGGTGCTCCGCCAATGTCTGTTCCGCATTTGGATACACGATATATTGATAATCAAAAGACATTACTATTTGGTCCTTTCGCAGGATTCTCACCAAAGTTTCTAAAAACAGGATCTATGCTAGATTTGTTTACTTCCATTAAGCCACATAACATTGTGAATATGGTAGGTGCAGGTTTGAAGAACTTCGGTTTAACAAAGTATTTAATACAACAAGTGTTATTATCCAAAGAAAAGCGTATGGAAGAGCTTCGTGAATTTATCCCGAATGCAAAATCAGAAGACTGGGAAATCGTAGTTGCTGGTCAACGTGTTCAGGTAATCAAGGAGACCGAAGCTGATGGTAAAGGAACGCTTCAATTTGGTACAGAAGTAGTGAATGCTGCTGATGGTTCAGTAGCTGCATTGTTAGGTGCTTCCCCAGGTGCTTCAACAGCTGTTCATGTCATGCTAGAAGTATTAAATAGATGCTTCCCTGAACGCATGGATGAATGGGAGCCTAAGATTAAGGAAATGATTCCTGCATATGGTGTTTCCTTAACAGAGAATCCAGAGCTTGCTCGAAAAATTCACAATGCAACAGCTGAAACTCTTGGATTAACCGATATGCTACAAAAAGCTTAATAGCTAATTTGATTTAAAACCACACATATTGGGATGTGTGGTTTTTTGACGTTTGCTTCAGAGATTCAAGGTGATATTTTAAGGCATGTCCGAATAGGGTAATAGAGGTTACTTACTTTTTTAACATATTGTATTGGAGGAATTTCACATGATATATGGCCTCGTTATCATTCTATTACTAGTATTAATAATGCCTTTCTTTTCCAAGGTAGTAGAACAAAATCTAGAGGCTTTTTTATTTTTTATGGGGTTGTTGTCTGCAGTAGTAAGCGGAGTTTTGGGGCCAAGCCTTATTAACCAGGCATGGAGAGAGCCGGTATTTATTACGTTTGCGGTATTAACCGCAGGGTTATTATTTAAATGGTTAAAGAGTCCAATAGAATACCAAATCCTACAGATAAGTAAGAGGATGAACCAACACGTATTTCTAGCAATTGTTATTATTATATTGGGGCTATTATCGAGCATCATCACAGCTATAATTGCTGCAATTGTGCTAGTTTCTATTATTAGTGTACTAAACTTAGATAGACAATCAGAAATTCGAGCAGTCATTCTTGCTTGTTTCTCAATCGGTTTAGGAGCCGTACTAACACCAATCGGTGAGCCATTATCAACTATCACGACTAGTAAGCTTAATCAAAGTTTCTCTTATCTTTTTAACCTAATGGGGATGGAAATAATGATTACGCTTCTAGTGATTGGGGTTATAGCTTTTCTAACAATAAAACCGAAAAAGCGTACACATGGATTGAGTGGGAGTAATGAGGCAGAGAGCTATGCAGAGATTTTTGTTCGATCTCTAAAAATATACTTATTCGTTATGGGTCTAACATTGCTGGGAGCAGGTTTTGAACCATTTGTAAACATGTTTTTACTAGATTTACAGCCTGGGGTATTATATTGGATTAACATGATTTCTGCTGTACTAGATAATGCGACATTGGCGGCAGCAGAAATCAGTCCGTCTATGAATTCAGAAACGATTCGCTTCTTGTTATTTGGCTTAATCATTAGTGGGGGTATGTTAATCCCAGGGAATATTCCGAATATCATCTCTGCCAATAAGTTAGGAATCACGAGTAAAGAATGGGCGAGATTCGGAGCTCCTTTTGGGTTAATGCTGATGTTTGTATTGTTTATTTTCTTGATAATGGTAGGTTAGGGGTAGGCAGAATCCAGATTGTCAAGGAGAGTCGCGCGAGGTTTTGGAATTCTCACTGGGGCTTAAGGAAAAACTCGAGTGGTGATTGAAGAAATATCCGCGTCGCCGAGAGAAACTGACGCGCCAACCGTTCAAACTAACGCGACTCAGTTTTATTCTCGCTCGAGCCCCCGCCCGTGGCGCAAGAACAATCACTGGCCGCGCGACTTATTCACCTCCCAGCGCGAGTCGGGTCCTCTCTCGTGACTATTTCTCCCACCGGCGCGACCTAAAACAACTCGCGCGACGATTGGGAAAATTTCCGCGTCGCCGAGAGAAACTGACGCGCCAACCGTTCAAACTAACGCGACTCAGTTTTATTCTCACTCGAGCCCCCGCCCGTGGTGCAAGAACAATCACTGGCCTCGCGACTTATTCACCCCCCAGCGCGAGTCGAGCTCTCTCTCGTGACTTATCCAACCCCCGGCGCGAGTCCGAGACAGCCTCCCGCATCGATTAACCCTGGAGTACAATTTCCATACCCTCCCGACTGGTAATACGTGGTAAAATAAACCTAGAAAGATGGGGTGGGGAAAAAATGAAGCAAATTTTTGCTTTTGAGCAAATTGAAGACTATGCGAAGTATCAAGAGAGAATAAAGAGATTTACTGAAAAACTAGTTGAATATCAAAATATACTACAAAAAGATTATGAATTAAGAGAGTTACCAAGGGGAATTGTTTGGACGACTTCGGAGTTAGCAACAACGACATTTTCATCTATACCAATCCCGGCATATACAAATAAAGATTTAATATATTTTACCCCTGATTTAGTAGCTTGGAGACAGCTGTTCATCCAGCAATTAGAAGGGCGAGATTATCCTGAGATTAAGGCATTTTATGAAAACCTACCAGAAATTCACATTTTTACAATCTTAGGGCACGAGTTAACACATCATTTAGATTTATTTCCGGACGAGTTTGATGAAGAACGTACAGACAGTATTTGGTTTGAAGAAGGTATGTGTCAGTACTTACCGAGAAAATATATTCTAAGTGATGAGCAATTTGCTGAGTTTACGCATATAGAGACGGAATTAGTACACCATTTTAAAGATAAGTATGGGAATCACACACTCGACCAATTTGGACAAGGCAGTTATGCCGGTAGTTTGACTAGTATTATGTATGATTATTGGCGTAGCTTTCTTGCTGTTAAATATTTAGTGGAGGTGCAATTTAATGATGATGTATACCAAGTTTTTAAGGAATATCATAGGTGGATTGAATTTAAAGAGGAAAAATCACTTATGGAGCATTTTGGGATAACAAGTATCATTTAATAAAAGAGCCAAGCGAAAGAGTAACACATTGAATTTTTCATTGTTGTTACTCTTTTTATTTAAAAATTTTTTCATTTTCCTATTGAATCACACGTAACGTGTTGTTTTATACTGAAGAAAATAAAGAAGAGGTGAGATAAATGTATACGATAGGGCAGCTTTCCAAAAATACAGGTGTAACGGTAAGGACGTTAGACTACTACGATGAAATTGGTTTAATCAAACCTTCCTCAAGAACAAGTGGTGGGCACCGCTTATATAATGATGAGGATGTAATGCGGCTAGAACGAGTGTTAGCCCTGAAATACATGGGGTTTACATTAGAGAGGATAAAGGATATTTTAAAGGATTCAGCTGTGAGTTGGCAACAATCTATTCAGGAACAACTTGAGATGGTGAAGAAGGAAAAAGAAAGATTAAAGATATTAGAACAAGCACTTCTAGGGGTATCGTACTCCATTGAGTTTGAGGGAGACGTTAATTGGCCAATTATATTTAGCGTAATCCAAATGTTCCAGCAAGACCCAGAGGATGCACTAAAACACTATCATGACTATTTAGATAAAGAAGAGATGAAAAAGATCATTGAAATAAGCGCAGAAATGAATGAGGAAGATATAAAAGAGTGGCTCAAAATAATTAGTGATATTAAGAAATACCACGATATTGATCCTAACTCGGAGTTAGCTTTTGATTTAGCTCAGCGATGGTTAAACCAAGCGACAAAGATGTTCGGTAATGATGAAGATTTATTAAGTGATATGTGGGAGTCCCTCAAGAATTTAAAGGATGGGATAGCTTTTTACCCGATGGATAAACATGTTATAGGCTTTTTAGAACGCGTAAATATGGCGAGGGGGGATCAATAACATGGTTTTGGAGGTAAGGAATGTTACGAAGATTTTTCAACGCAAAGGTAAGAACAAAATTATTGCTAATGATAATATTTCGCTCGAACTCAAAGAAGGTGAAATACTCGGGTTACTTGGACAGAATGGTGCAGGAAAAACGACTTTGGTGAACCAAATATTAGGGCTAGTAACTCCTGATTCCGGTGAAATTACATTGCTAGGAGAATCGGTATACCAATCACCAATACGTACCAGGTCATTGTGTTCTATACAACCACAATCTCAAGTTCCACTGGGATTCTTATCTCCTAAGCAAGCTGTTAGTTTGATGGGGAAAGTGAGAGGAGGTAAAAAATATAATCCTAAGCGTTTAGATATGCTATTTGATGCATTGGATATGGGGAAGTGGGCTAATAAGGAGGGGCAAAGTCTCTCGGGTGGTGCTAGAAGATTGACCGCGTTCTGTATGGCTGTAATTGTTCCGGGCAAGTTGGTCATCCTTGATGAGCCAACTAATGATGTTGATCCGGTAAGGAGGCGTTATCTATGGAATGTCATCCGTGATTTAACAAAGGAAGGTACCTCGGTCATTTTAGTTACACATAATGTGCTGGAGGCTGAGAAGGCAGTTGATCAGGTCGCCATCATACATGATGGAAGAATTATAACTCAGGGCGCTCCAACTGAGGTAAAAGGATCCGTCAGTAACCATATGCGAATGGAGCTAAGTTTAGCTGATGATAGATCCGAATTAGATTGTCCAGGTTGGGCAAATTCCTTCCATAGTAATGGAACTAGGATAATTTACTCGATGGATGCTTCAAATGTATCGCAATCAATCGATTGGGTAAAAAATTTAGTGGATAAAGGGATTGTTAATGACTATTCATTGTCCCCCACAACTATTGAGGATGCCTATATTGAACTAACCTCTAATAAGGTGGTGAGCTCATGATGAGTTTATGGAGCCATTATAAATATGTTTTTCAGCTGCAATTCCTTAGAAACGCAGGATTTTTAATTTTTATGGCTTTAATACAAATACTAATTTCTGTAGGGATCGTGATTGGGTTTACGTATTTAATTCCTGCTCCGGATACTAAAACTATTCTGTTTCTAGCGACAGGTGCTCCTACAATAATCTTAATTATTACTGGATTAGTAATCCTGCCCCAACAAGTGGGTACTGCTAAATCAGATGGCTATATGGAATTTATGCGTACATGGCCAGTTAAACGTTCTGTAATTTTAGGTGCGGAGACTTTTATGTGGATCATCATAACAGTTCCAGGAATTGTTGTAGCTTCTCTTGTTGCACATTTCATGTTTAGCCCAGGATATGATATCTCCTGGACGGTAGTTCCAGCATTACTCATGATTGCCTTAACGTCAATTGGTGTTGGGTATGGCTTTTCTTATTTGTTATCACCAACAGCATCATTAGGTATATCGCAAGTAATAATTTTCGGTGCCCTAATGTTTTCTCCGGTAAACTTCCCAATGGATCGTCTCCCTGAGTGGTTACAAACACTTCATGAAATACTTCCAATATATTCAATGGCAGAGGTTATGCGCGCTTCATTAGCAACTACTACCTTTGATGCAACTTTAGGGAATTATATTAATTTGTTAATTTGGTGTGTGATAGGTTATGGTGGGGCTATCATTATTTTGAATAGAAAATAATAAATATGTAATCCCAGAGCACTGAAAGTTAGCGATCTGGGATTACGTATATATTATCCTTGGCTGACTTCATGGGAAGCAGGGAATACTGGGGTTTCTATCGTTCTATTGTAAAGCACTATAATTTGGTATGATGGACTACCCGGTTGCTCCAATCATTTTATAACCAATACCGGACATTCCGCTTCATCCATTACCTTTCTACTCACACTGCCCATCACGAATTTCTTAAACCCACTAATACCTCGGTTACCCATAATGATTAAGTCCATATCTTCTTCTTTTGCAAGCTTTGCTATTTCCTCGGAAGGCTTTCCAGCTAAAACCTCGTATATTACTTCATCCAAATTAGATAGCCGAAGTTTAGCATCTGATAGGATATGATCTGGTGTATTGTCCTCATAATGCGTCTGTTCCAAATCGTTTCTTGCAGGTTCGGTCGATGGGACTGGAATGGTTCCGATTTCCGTATGCATAACACCCTGGTCTTGTACTCGTGTTAATGCAGGTCTGAAGCTAGTGTCTAAGTTTGGTTCGTGAACATAAGCCACGGTTAACTTTGCCTTGCTTAGTTTGGCTATATGCTCAGCCGTTTGTAAGGCACGTACACTATACTCTGACCCATCAAATGCTAATAGAATATGTTTAAATCCAATCACGTTATCACTCCTTTTTGAGCCGTGTATTTAGGATTACACTATTCTATTCACAGTATTTCTCCCTTTTAAACCTAGATCGTCATTAAAAAAGGATGACAAAGAGGTTACAAAAAAGTCATTTCTGGCGAGCTTTAATGATTAAGAAAGCTGGATTGTTTAACAGATGATTATACTTATGTAAGGATTGCTCTTTGAATTTCTCAGTTGGCGAGGGTTCAATCATTCTTTCTATAGCAAAGTATTGCAATGTCGTATTGATAATAGACTGAAGTGATCGCCTGTAAAATGGTACCTCATATACCTTTCCTTCTTTATTCCACTGATCCACAATTAATTCTGTCTGAAAATAATTATAATCTGGAAGCAGCCGAATATCGGTGAAAGGATGATGGACGGAAAATAACAGCGTGCCATTAGGCTTTAAAATACGCTTGAATTCCTGAAATGTATGGTTCCAATCTCGTATATAGTGAAGTGTTAAGGAGCTAATAATGTAATCGAAGGTTTGGTCTTGGAGTGGAAATTTGATTTCTATGTCATGTTGTAGGACGTGAGCTCTGTCTCCTATTCTTCTCTTCGTAGCGGAAACCATTTCTGCACTAATATCTGTTGCAATCACATTGGCTCTTCGGTTTAGTAATTGTTCGGAGTACCATCCTGCTGCACAGCCTGCGTCGAGGATAAGCTGGCCTGTAAGGTCTTCTGGTAATTCACTTAACATAGCGGGTCTTTCGTATTCACTATTATAAAGACTCTTCGTATCGACGGAGTGTGCATAAACAGTAGCGAGTTTATTAAATGTATCCATCACTTTCTCTTTCACAACATCACCTCTTAAAATATGATAAGCAACTGAACCAAAATTGTGGCCCAGTCGCTTTGTCAGTTATTTCCACCAATCATCAAAAACAGAAACAGCTTCATGTCGTTTATGACGTGACTTAAGATATAATTCTTCAATCCTTGCATTATCGTTATCGGATACTTGTTTTCCTTCTAGATAATCATCAATTGCTTCATACGTGACACCTAAAGCTTCTTCGTCAGGTAAAGCTGGTTTATTATCCTCTAAATCTGCAGTAGGCTTTTTGTTATAAAGATGCTCTGGACAGCCGAGTTCTTTTAATAATTGCTTTCCTTGACGTTTGTTAAGTCCATAAAGTGGGATTAAATCACATGCCCCATCACCATGCTTCGTAAAGAAACCTGTTACGGCCTCACTAGCATGATCTGTTCCGATCACGAAGCAGTTTTCAGTACCACCAATACTATATTGGACTTTCATTCTTTCCCTAGCCTTTTCATTCCCTTTAAGGAAGTCGCTAATAGTAATTCCTGCATCTGATAAGGATTGTACACTAGCATCCACAGCTTTTTTGATGTTCACTGTAATGACTTTACTTGGTTTAACAAAATCAATTGCGTCTTGGCAATCCTCTTCGTCGAACTGCTCACCGTATGGAAGTCTTACACCGATGAACTGATATTTTTTGTCAGACGTTTCATTTAATTCATTAATTGCTAATTGTGCCAGTTTAGATGCTAGGGTAGAGTCTTGACCACCTGAAATCCCAAGAACATATCCTGTAGCAAAACTGTTTTTTAGTAGATACTCTTTTAGAAAATTAATTCGCTTCCTTATTTCTTCTTTCGGATCAATTGCCGGTTGTACTTTTAGCTCTGCAATAACAGTACTCTGTAAACTACTCATATTCGTATCCCTCACTTGTATAGGTTATTATTTTTAATGTAGTGATAACAGCTCGTTGGTAATAAATACCTTGGTTCTCCGCCACGAGAAAACTCTTCGCGAATATAGGTTGAACTAATCTCCATCGCTAGTCCTTTGTCTAATAGGTGGAATCTGCCATCATCATAGTTGCGTAATAAAGGTGATTTTGCGATAGTTCCGAGCATATCAATATTATCCCTAGCCATTATAATGAATTGATTGGAGCGGATGAGCTCTTCATCTTTGACCCATTTCCCATCAGCAATGTCAACTAACAAGTCTGCTCCCATGATAAAGAAGAATTCGGCGTTTGGAAGTAGGTCCTTGAAATGCTCCATGGTGTAGTATGTGTAACCTTTACCTGCCGGAGCGGAAAACTCATACGTATCTAGTAGGAACTTTGGATTGTCTTCTATGGCTAATTGTACCATTGTCGCCCTATGAGTTTCATCTGTTTTCAAGCTCTTATCCCTACGTTTACCTGATGATGGGAGGAAGATGATATAATCTAACTTCTTCCGATGTGCCACCGTTGAGGCTGTCCAAAGATGTACATTTGTAATAGGGTCAAATGAAGAGCCATAAATACCGATTTTGACCCCTTCTTTTAGTAAATGAGTGATTTCTTTTTGTGGATTTAATGCTCTAAAATACTCCTTTACATCCGCTGCCACTTAGGTCCACTCCTTAATTTTCTGTCGGACACTCTCAATCTTTTTCATTTTGTTATCCCATGTTTTCGTGCTTAAGTCAACTGGATACTCTTCTGGGTTAATAGAACGTTTATATTCATCCCATAGAAGTTCAAGCTGTTGTTTGGAATAATCCTGCAACTCCTGAAGGTTAGGTGAATGATAGACTAATTTGCCATCCTGGAAGATATCATGATGCAAATTAACTGCCTTAAAATCGGTTACGAATTTACTAATATAGGTGTGGACTGGATGAAACATTTTTAGTCTTTCTTCTTGGTTTGGGTCTTCATCCTCTAAGGTAATGTAATCACCTTCAGAGCGGTTATTCGTATTGTTGATAATCCGATATACCTTTTTCATTCCAGGTGTTGTTACTTTTTCAGGATTACCGGATATCTTAATGGTATCTTCTAATTCACCATGCTCATTTTCAATGGCTACAAGCTTATATACTGCTCCTAATGCCGGTTGATCATATGCGGTAATTAATTTCGTTCCAACCCCATAGACATCGATTTTCGCATCTTGTGCGTGAAGGCTTTGGATAGTGGATTCATCTAAATCATTAGAAGCGTAAATTTCCGCATTAGGAAATCCAGCTTTGTCTAACATTTTTCTAGCTTCCTTTGACAAGTAAGCCAAATCACCACTGTCTAAACGAATTCCTAAGAAATTGATCTTGTCACCTAACTCTTTAGCAACCCGGATAGCGTTTGGGACACCAGACTTTAATGTGTCATACGTATCCACTAGGAAAACACAATCCCGATGGCGTTCTGCATATTTGTGAAAAGCAACATATTCATCTTGATAAGCTTGCACCATTGCGTGGGCATGGGTGCCTTTCACAGGGATTCCAAATAATTTACCTGCGCGAACATTACTTGTTGCATCAAAACCACCGATAATAGCGGCACGGGTTCCCCAAAGTGCGGCGTCCATTTCTTGGGCTCTTCTCGTACCAAATTCCATCAGTGTTTGCGTCTTGGCAATTTGTCTAATTCGAGACGCTTTCGTTGCGATTAATGTTTGGTAGTTCACAATGTTTAGTAAAGCTGTTTCAATGAGTTGAGCTTCAGCAAGATTTGCCTCTACTCGTATAAGTGGCTCATTACAAAAGACAATTTCACCTTCCTGCATGGCTTTGATAGAGCCTGTAAAGGTAACCGTTTTTAGATATTCTAAGAAGTCTTCTTTATAGCCTATTTCTTTTAAATATTCAAGGTCAGTTTCCGAAAACTTGAAGTTGCTTAGATATTCGATTACCTTTTCTAAACCAGCAAAAACTGCATAGCCATTCCCAAAGGGGAGTTTGCGAAAATAGAGATCAAACACCGCGCGACGCTCATGAATGTCGTCTGCCCAATACGTCTCAGCCATATTGACTTGATATAAATCGGTATGAAGGACTAAACTGTCATCGTTATATCCCATGGATAAAACCTCCTAGTAGTGGTTCTATTATTCTTCCTAATCCCTGTTTCCCCATTCATTTCACGATTTTGGCGTTAAGGCAATTAGCAAAATGCTCAAGTGCCCATTCATGGCCGATTTGGTTAAAACTAGCCACACCTTTTTCGTGAATGACAATATCATAACCTTTTCCGTAAGCATCAACTGCCGTGTGGAGTACACAAATGTCCGTACAACACCCAACAATGTGTACTTCTTTAATGTTACGCTCACGTAAGATCACATCTAAATTAGTCCCCACAAATGCTGAGTATCTCGTCTTATCCATCCAGTGGACATTTGGTTTATCTTGATGCACTTCCCAAACATTATTTAATTCCCCGTATAGTTCTCTTCCTTTTGTTCCCTTAATATTGTGAGGTGGATAAAGCTTTGTTTCGGGATGGTAGGGGTCATTTTCAACATGCATATCAATGGCAAAGATAACCTCATCATTGTTTTCGATAAATTGTTTCGTTACGTTTACGATGTATTTTTCTATATCTTGGCCAGGTTTTCCACAAGTTAACGCGCCATTCTCTGCAATAAAATCATTCGTATAATCCACATTTAATAAAACTCTCTTAGTCATTTCAAACACCTCTCCATACATTTTTCATGATAAAGTGAATCCAAGAATCATCTCCAGTATACTGGTTGTGGAAAATCACAAATTACTAAGCAATCATTTATTCATAAATCGATTTAATTACTTCTACATCATTGAAGCGGTAAAGCTGTGATGGACGGTAAGAATTGCGTTCGGTCTTTTTAGGGTTTCCATCCTCGTCATATACTTTTTCAATAAAGGCTAACTTAGGGACTTTTGCAAAGAATACCGATTTTGTAGTAATTCTCGGGTTGTTGGATACAGTCAATAAAACGCTTTGAAGTTCAGATAAGGTAAATTCTTCTGGAAGAAAGTTTTTAGCAACCTTCGTTTCAATTAGATCTCTCTCAATAAAGGATATAGCATCCTTAATGATTTTTCTGTGATCAAAGGCGAGATTTAGTGAAAATACTTCATCAATGGAAAATAACTGAACCTCAACTGCGTCATCAGCTGCTTTCCGTTTGCTTAATGCTTGCTCTGGAACTATTGCATAATGTGCATTCGCAATAATCCAGCCCCTTTTGTCCCTGCCAAATTCATCATAAACACCAAAGTGCTTAAGAAAAATTCCACTAATTCCTGTTTCTTCCTCTAATTCACGTGCTGCAGCCTCCAGTGCGGTTTCTTTCGTTCTGCCATCAATAAATCCGCCGGGTAATGCCCATTTTCCACCTTCTATATTTGGTCTTCCTGCTGCATCCACCGCTGCTCGTTTTATGAGCATAATTTTTAATTCTTTACTAGTGGAGACTTTTGGGTTCTTAATGTATTCTTCTGCTGTGATGGTGAATACTGCGATATCACTTGTGTAACCATCAGGTGTAATGTATTGACTTGAGTCATAGTTGTTCACTGCTTCTTGTTCGCTTGGATAATCTGCCATCATTTCACCTCTTAAAACGTTAATTAGTAATTTGTAATTTGTTAATTACTAATTATTATAACGTATACTTTAGAATAATCAATGGGCTACACTGTTTTTTTGAAAAAATAGTTCATCTTTCTTATGCTCTATAAGCTAATCAAGATTAACTTTGCGAATCCACCCTTACTAATATATTATCTCTGTATAAATACTATTTAATCGAGAGGAGTTTCAAAGAATGACATTTGAAGCGATTTTACCGCAATTGAAAGCAGGAAAAAAGATCATCCGCAAAGGTTGGGGTGGTGCAGAATTATATGTGAAGATGGTTGGTGAAGGGATAATGGATGGAGAAACATTAAACCCTTATTTTCTCATTAATGTTGAAGGAGAAGGCTATACGATGTTTACACCAACAGTATGCGATATATTAGCAAAGGATTGGGAAATAGTTGAGTAAGATACTTTTCAAGGAATATAAAGGGAAAACAGTCTTTATTACAGGTGCAGCATCGGGAATAGGGAAAGCTCAAGCTACCGCCTTTTTAGAGAATGGGTCATTTGTTTTTGGGTTTGATATAAATGAGCACGGACTTTCGGAGCTGGTAGAACGATTTCCCCAAACGTTTCAATTTGCTGTTGGAAGTGTTGCAGATAAAGTTGCAGTAGAACATGCTGTTGCAGCTGCTATCGCAGAATTCGATATGGTGGATATATTACTGAATACAGCGGGTGTTTTGGATGATTATGCAAAGACATTAGATACGAGCGAGGCATTATGGGATAGGATAATGAATACCAATGTGAAGGGTACCTATTTCGTAACCAATACTATTTTGCCTCACATGCTTCAGAGAAGTTCTGGTGTGATTATCAACATGGCATCAATCGCTGGACTTGTTGCAGGTGGTGGAGGTGCAGCTTATACGGCATCCAAACATGCTATCATCGGGTACACAAAACAACTAGATTATGATTATTGCCGTCAAGGAATCCGAGCGAATGCTATTGCACCAGGTGCAATCCATACTCCGATGAATCAAGCTGATTTTGAAGGAGATGGGAAGATGGCAAAATGGGTGGCAGAAGAGACACCTGCTGGAAGATGGGCTCAGCCTGATGAAGTTGCTAACCTTAGCCTTTATCTAGCGAGTGAAGCTGCTAGCTATATTCATGGAGCTGCTATTCCGATTGATGGTGGTTGGACTATGAAGTAATCAAATAATATGGTATATTTACCTAGCAGGTTCAGGCCTGCACTACGGCACTTGGTCATCCTTTGGCCGTAGTTATTACTAAAATAGCTCATGGCTATTTTATAAAGGAGACGTACATATGAATAAATCAATGGCAAAAGAACTACCTAGGAAGTCTACTGTAGAAATAGCTAAGGTTTCGATTGTAGCTGCATTATATGTGGTTGTAACCGTGGTGTTAGCTGTGATTAGCTTTGGAGCAATCCAACTGAGATTATCGGAGATGTTTAACTATTTAGCTCTCTATCACAAACGGTATGTACTTGCAGTTACACTAGGAGTTGTTTTTGCTAACTTCCTGTCACCAACATGGTTCTTGGATGTGCCGATTGGTGGAATTGCAACATTTTTGGTATTAATCCTCTGCCGCGCTGTAACTAGGAAGATAGAAAACGAGATTCTTAGATTGGTATTTACCGCGGTTATTTTTGCATTATCGATGTTCACAGTAGCAGGCCAACTGGCCATTCTACTTGATTTTCCATTTTTTTATACATGGCTAACGGTTGGTATTGGTGAATTGTTGTCCATGACTATAGGTGGGATCGTCATCTATTTTGTTAGTAAAAAAATAGATTTAACAAAATAAACGGTTGGGAAAAGTCACAGGGATGTGGCTTTTTTATTTGATGAAACTCAATATTGGAAAACGAACAATCCAGTATTAAAGATGAGTAATTGCATCATCTTTCTAATGGACAACATTAAGAAAACACTTGCTTGATTTTCACTAAATTGGACACTCTATATGAAGGAGTGTGATGACTGTGAGAGAATTTTGTCCGGAATTATGGCCAGAGCTACCAACTCCAAACCAATATTTAAATTGTAAAGAATGCGGATTGTATGAACAAGGGACGCGTATGGTTTGGGGAGAGGGGACTTCCAATGCACCTATTATGGTAGTGCTTGATAATCCAGGTGGACGGGAGGATAAAGAAGGAAATCCGATAGTCTGTGGGACTAGACAGGCGCTACAAAGGGCAGCGTTTGAAGCCGGCATAAAAAAAGAACAACTACTAGTTACTTATATATTAAAACGACGTCCAGTTCGAAAATATGAAAAAGAGAAAACTCGAAGAATATGTATCCAACATCTATTCGAACAGCTAAAAGATCAGAAACCCGAATATATTATTTGTTTAGGTAATGTAGCCGTTCAATCATTTTTTGGAAATGAAAGTCTAGATGTAAAGCATCTTCGGGGTGATTGGTATCAAGTAAATGGGTTTTCCGTTACTTGTAGCTATCATCCACTTGCTACGAGAAGGCGCCCCAATCTCTATCCCTTACTATTAGATGACTTTAAGTTGGTCGCTCAACAGTTAAATAGCTAGATGTTGAAAAGGTTAAAAGAAATCCGTTGATTTGTTATAGAATAAGTGGTAATATATCGATAATTTAACTGCAATTCGGGAGGTAGAACATCCATGAGAAAGGTTACACTAGCTAATATATACAATCATCGTATTACTCAGAAATATGTAAGACGGTCTGGAATGGCGCATGCGATTGCTGTAGCCTACCATGCTTTTGATCTTGCTAAAGAGTACGGTGTGAACCCCGATGTAGCTGCAAAGGCGGGTTTTTTACATGATATTGGACATTATGAATGGTACAGTGATGGTGAATGGGATTATCAGCGGTATCGTGATTATGATATACATCCAATTAAAGGGGCGGAGCGTGCCCATAAACTTTTAGTTCGTCTGGGTGAGGATAAACATGCCGCAAAAGAGATTGCTCATGCAATACTACTTCACACCGATTCCGTACTTCCAGAAGGAAAATTTCACTTTTCACCGTTACAAAAGGTTGTTCACCTGGCAGATGAAAGTGATAAACAACCAGGAGACCAACATCACTACCAACGTATTGATAAAAAGAAAGAACTCTCCTTAATTCAAGAACTAGATAGAAAAATTGATGACTACCTTTCCTCTAAAGTGATGGAGCAAGGGTAGACATTTTCACGTTTGATGGCCTCATTATTAGAAACCATATTTTCCAAGTTTACATTATCCCTCCTGTCTTAACTATTAGTAATATTTTCTAAAAAACTCTCATACGATGTATTTGGGCACATAATAGTCAACATCTAGGAGGGTGACTTGTGGATAAAGATAAAGATAAAGATCGAAACCAAGGACCAATGGATGAGAAGGATGCGCAACTCGAAAAATTTCGCGCCCAAAATACTGGTCCTGGTAAGAAACTAACGGATGATAATAGTGTTAAGGTATCAAATGATGAGACAACATTACGAGCTGGTAAACGTGGTCCAGCATTGTTTCAAGATTTTCATTTTTACCGAAAACAATCTCATTTTAATCGAGAGCGAATACCGGAAAAGGTTGTTCATGCTAGAGGTTTTACCGTCTACGGTCAATTTGAAGCCTATCAATCATTAAAGCATCTTACAAAGGCCCATTTTTTAGGTGCTGCAGGTAGAAAAACGCCAGTATTGGTTCGGTTTTCTAACTTCCAAGGAAATAAAGGGTCAAAGGATACCGCGGTAGATATTCGTGGTTTTGCGGTAAAATTTTATACTAAAGAAGGAAACTATGATTCTTTATCACTCCAATTTCCAGTGTTCATACTTGCTGATGCGATGAAATTCCAAGAATTAACGCATGCGGCAAAACCTAACCCCAAAGTTCATATTCCACAAGCAACCACTGCACATGATAATTTCTGGGATTATGTAGCAAATAACCAAGAATCGGCACATATGGTGATGTGGCTGATGTCGATGAGAGGTCGTCCAAGAAGCTGGCGAATGATGGCAGGTTGGCCGATTAATACATTTCGTTTTGTTAATGCTCAAGGTAAGTCCACCTTTGTCCGCTTTAAATGGGAACCAAAGCTAGGTGTACATTCTCTATTGCTTGATGAAGCTAATATTATTGGCGGTGTTGACCCAGACTTTCATAGAAGGGATATAATAGAAGCCATCGAGAAAGGTGCTTATCCTGAATACGAGTTAGGTGTACAGCTAATCGAGGAAGAAGATGAATTTAAGTACAATTTCGATATTTTAGATGATACCAAGTTATGGCCAGAGGAACTAATACCAGTGCAACGTATCGGGAAGATGACACTAAATCGATTAATCGATAACTTTTTTGCAGAGGCAGAGCAATCGGCGTTTGACCCCGCTTCCTTAGTTCCTGGGATTGACTTTACCAATGACCCGGTCCTACAAGGTCGTTCATTTGCTTATCGTGATACAGAACTATATCGACATCACTCTGCTAACTTCGAAGATTTGCCAGTTAACAGACCGATTGTAGAAAAAAATTATAATATGCGGGATAGTTTTATGCGATATCGGATTGATGTAGACTCGGTCCATTATAAGAATAATTCCCAGGCTGAAAACACACCAGAAGTATCTTCCTTAGAGGAAGGTGGGTTTGTTAATTACCCGGGCAAAGTAGAAGGGCGTGTGACAAGAGAGGTACCAAGTGAGTCCTTTACCGATTTCTTCTCACAGGCTAGATTTTTCTGGAACAGTTTATCCGCAGTGGAAAAGCAAGACCTTCTTGAGACATTAACATACCACTTGCAATATGCTAAAAATAAATCAGTGAGGAAACAGAATGTTGATATGTGGGTGAAAGTGGATCAAGAACTTGCATGTAAGCTGGCAGATAACTTAGGGGTTGAAAGACCTAAAGGTACGCATGTACCGGTAACATCCAAATCTCCAGCTATTAGTCAGTTTAATACCCCATACTATGCCTATACCCAAAAAGTTGGCGTCATAATAGGAAATGGTTTTAATGGATCAGAAGTGAAAAGTGTCTTGGCTGCATTTGATAGTCAAAAGGTATTTTATGATATTATCGGTGAACGTTTAGGCGTAATAACAGGAACTGACGGAACAAAACTAGAAGCAAATGAGACATTATTAACAAAGAATCCCCATCTTTATGATACGCTTTATATTGTAGGTGGCACCGTTGAAAACAAAGAAAAATTCGATCAAGAAATCCTTGATTGGGTAAATACGGCGTATAAATATTATAAACCGATTGGTATTGCCTCTACAGCACAGGCGTATATTAAGAAATCCCCTAAAAACAATCTAGCAGGAGTAGTTTTTGCAGCTAATAACCCTGACTTTGCAAAGGAATTTATATACGCTATTGCGAAACAACGTTTCTGGGATCGAACATAATAGGATGTATGTACAAGGAGCCTGTTTTCAGGCTCCATATTTGTTTTGTGGGTTATTTTATATAGCAACTAGAAAAGAATAATTTAGCATGAGTCGGAGAAAAATATTACCAAAGAAGGAGGTAATAACAATGAAAAAGTTCTTGTTACTATTATTTTTAATCATACCGACTTTTGCATTAACAGCGTGTGGTGATGATGAGCTTCCTGAAGAAGGAGAAGACATTGAAGAGATTGATGTCGAGGAAGAAGATGAAATCGGTGATGGCGAGATTGATGATGAGTAATATAATGAAAGACCCTCTATTGCGCTAGAGGGTCTTTGTATTCTTGTTTAGAAAATGTTCGTTTGAATTCTTCCATCTTTTCTTGGACTAGTGGATAAAAATATGTTTGGGCATTTGCAGTAGAATTACCACCGAAAAAGGCTGTTCCCGGACAGGATTTTACTTCATAGTCTTTTGCATCATCTAATACTCTTTCTTTTGTTTTATAATGCCACCAGTGATGGTAGGTAATCGTATCAATAGAAGGTGTTAAGTCAAACTTTAAACTGAGTAATGCCGTAACAGCAACAATTGCATCCTTCTGTTCTTTTGTCATTACATCATGCCCTTTGTCGAAGTTACCAATGTTCTCGATGGCTATTCCATGTTTATTTGCTGTCGGTCCGATTGTTCCTTCAGGCGCTACGTCAAAAGGTCTTGAAACAGCAATCTTCCCATCTGGAAATATAGTAATGTTCTGCGCGATATCACTCCACCCCATCGTTTTCATATGATGGGTTCGCATACTGTCAAGTAGCTGGAAATGATTATTGCCGTGGAAATGTTTATAGGACGGCTGCCATGTATGATGTTGTTGAATAAGACGTATTTCCCTTGAGAATTGATGGTTAAACAGCCATTCTTTAAATTCATCTAAAGTCATCAGAATATGGTTACCCTTCCGATTCAGCTTCCTCGGATTAATGTCTAGAATTTGACCAGGGTACAAATAATTAGAAGTTAAATGATTGTCTTTTTTTATACTTTCAACAGTCGAACGATGCTCTGTCGCAATATCTTGAATGCTCTCACCTGGCATAACTTCATGTTTAGTAGGAACTATTAACAGCTGTCCTTCTAATAAGTTTGATGTTTGTAGTCCGTTTATCTGAATTAAGTTTTCGGCACTAGTCGAATACTTGATTGCAATATCAGGAAGTGTATCGCCTTGTTTCACCTCATATGGATTAGAAGCGGCAACGGATAAAATGGGGACTACTAATAGGCATGTAAGCGAACATACAATAAATGATAATAACTTCATAGGTTAATTCTCTCCAAGTCAAGTTTAAGTACCGTTGTTAATTATAGTTTGTATAAAAAATTCTAAACTATTCTTGGGAAATTATGTTGCCAATCCTGTATAATTAAAATCATTAACGGATTGCAGGATGGGGGAAAAACAAATGAGGCAACTATCTCGGGAAGTGAAAATGGAAGGTAGTTTTAATTTTAGGGATTTAGGTGGCTATGAAACTACTGATGGAAAGCGCGTGAAGAACGGGATGCTTTTTCGATCGGGAAATCTTAGTAGAATTACAGAAACTGATAAGAATAGGCTTCGTGAAATGGGTATTAAAAACATTTGTGATTTACGTGATAATGACGAGGTGAATAAACACCCAGACCCAATTTTAGAAGGGGTAACATGGAATCATATCCCATTAATAAAGGATGAAGAGGTAGTAAGACAACCAGGTGACTTGAATCAATTTGAGACAAAACTAATGAATAGTAAACCTGGTGAAATGCTTCTTTCACTCAATCGTGAAATGATTTCAAATACCTTAGAGTTTAGAAGGATATTTCAACTATTGATTGATAATCCTACTGAGCCAATGTTATTTCATTGTATGGCAGGCAAGGATAGAACTGGCGTAGTTGCAGCATTACTATTAAGTTTGTTACGTGTGCCTCGTGAGGTGATAGAAGAGGACTATTTATACACGAACAATCTATTAGAGGAGATTGAAAGAGGCTTTACGGCAATCGGCTATATATTGCCAAGTCATATTGATCGAGAGGTAGTAAAGGCTATATATGAGGCTAGAATTGATTATATTCGTGCATTTTTTGATGAGATAGAGAAAAAGTTTGGCGATGTTGATATATATCTTTCACAAGGGATAGGATTATCCGAGGAAGAAATAACATTGCTTAGAAATCATCTATTAGAGTCCTAATTTATTTTACTTCGTACCTACTTGTAAGTGCTTATACCTACAAATACAAATTTATTAAATGAATGACAATGAAGCAAGGTGGATTAAATCACCACTGTAGTGGAAAATCTAGAAGTACATCGGAATGATGCTCTTCTAGATTTTTTTCTTTAGTAGCAGTAAAATCAATACAACTACAAATGGCTTATGAAATTATGGTTAGAGGGAGTATGGAGATGCAACAAAAAATTATGATCGTAGAAGATGACCCGAAACTAGCAGAACATTTAAAAACACATATTGAAAAATACGGTTACACTGTATCCAATGTGATAGACTTTGACCGCGTAATGGACGAATTCCATCAAATACAACCACATTTGGTTCTGTTAGATATCAATCTACCAAGCTATGATGGGTATTTTTGGTGTCGTCAAATACGAAAGGAATCTGTATGTCCGGTTATTTTTCTATCTGCACGAATTGGTGAGATGGATCAGGTGTTGGCATTAGAAAATGGTGCAGATGATTATATCACGAAGCCGTTCCACCCTGAACTAGTGATGGCAAAAATACGTAGTCAATTACGACGAGCATATGGAGAATATGCAACAAGAGCGGCTGAGCGTGTCTTGGAGGTATCTGGGCTAAAGCTTTTGCCTGAAAGACTAGAACTGACTTTTGGTACTAAAACCGTATCATTGTCTAAAAATGAATCCGATATAATGGAAAGCTTAATGGAACGATATCCAAGAGTGGCTGGCCGCGAGGATTTGTTAGAAAAATTATGGGATGACCAATCCTACGTGGATGAAAATACGTTAAATGTCAATATAACCAGGGTAAGAAAGAAACTTCAGGAGATTGGTATTCATGAAGGGGTTGAAACAGTGAGAGGAGTGGGTTATCGTCTGTACGTAACTTGGCCTAAGGAGGAAGAAGTATGAAATTGTTCTTAAAAGAACATGCATTTCTTCTCGTCGTACATATTGTTCAACTGATTTTCCTTCTGCTTATTTATTGGTTAGATGGTTATCGAGACTTGAAGCTGTTTTTTTATGCTGGCTTCATCATTTTATTCTTTCTGGTTGGTTATTTGTTCTATCACTGGATAAAACATCGGGAATTTTACCGTCGTTTAGAAAGTCCACTCGATTCGTTAGATGATACCTTTCAAGTGGCGGATCAAGCTCCAATAGCAGTTGCCCTGGATAATCTACTACGAGAACAATATAAATTATATCAACATCGACTGAGTGAAAAAGAAAAGCAACAAGAAGAACATCGAAAGTTTATGGATCAGTGGGTTCATCAAATGAAAACCCCACTATCGGTTATTGAATTAACTGCTCAAGGCTTAGATGAGCCAGACTCTTCTAGTATTAGGGAAGAAACAGACCGTATAAAAAATGGCTTAAATACTGTTCTCTATATGGCAAGACTACGAACGATTGAGCAGGATTTTCATATTAAACCGGTTAACTTGTCATCTATTATCCATGAAGTAAACAAGGAAAATAAACGATTCTATATTCGAAACCAAGTCTATCCGAAGTTAGAAGAATCGAGAGAAGCGATAACGGTTGAAACAGATGAAAAATGGATGTTTTTTATTCTTTCCCAGCTATTAAATAATGCGGTAAAATATTCAGCTGGTCGCAGTAACCGAGTTCTAATTTCCTTATATGATAGACAAAAAGAGGCTATCCTAGAGGTAACGGATTATGGGATTGGTATACCTGATACGGACCAACGCCGTATATTTGATCCATTTTATACAGGGGAAAATGGTCGGAAGTATCGAGAGTCTACAGGAATGGGCCTCTATTTAGTAAAGGAAATAATTGATTATCTTGGGCACCAGATAGAAGTTGGTACAGAAGTCAATAGCGGAACAACCGTACGGATTATCTTTTCAGATACACAGAACCTTACAGCGTTGTAAGGAAAGTGAAAGAAGAATCGATAGTTTCCCGAGAGTAAAAGGCTGTATACTAATCACAGGTCAATAATAAGAAGGAGATCGTGTGATGTTAGAAGTAAAACAAGTAAGTAAGATATATGATGGGAAAATTGCATATAGAGCCTTAACGGATATAAATCTATCGATTGAAGAAGGTGAATTTGTTGGAATAATGGGTCCGTCTGGTAGTGGGAAGACAACCTTGCTAAATATGATTGCAACTATCGATGAACCAACTACCGGGGAAATTTTAATTAATGGTAAGAATCCACATAAGCTAAAGAAAGACGATCTGGCTAAATTTCGGAGAAGAGAGCTAGGCTTTGTTTTCCAGGACTTTAATCTACTTCATACGTTAACAGTTGAGGAGAATATGGTTCTTCCTTTGACACTTGATGGGGAAAAGGTTAGAGAAATGAAAAGGAAAGCAAAGGCGATTGCGGAAAAGCTAGGTATCGCTAGTATTTTGAATAAACGCACGTTTGAAATATCTGGTGGTCAAGCACAACGCGCTGCCGTTGCTCGAGCAATGATTCATACACCAAAACTACTCCTTGCAGATGAACCGACTGGAAATCTGGACTCTAAGTCCTCGAAAGATGTCATGGAGATGTTGGAGTTGATTAACCAGAAAGAGCGCACAACGATGTTGCTGGTTACGCATGATCCGCAAGCTGCAAGCTATTGTAAACGAGTTGTGTTCATTCGTGATGGTAAGTTTTATTCAGAAATCCATAGGGGAGATAATCGTCAAGCCTTCTTCCAAAAGATTATCGATACACTTTCCTTACTAGGAGGGGATGGAAATGACCTTTCGTCAATTCGCGTTTAGGAATGTAGCACGAAACAAAAGGTTATATGCCGCCTACTACCTTAGTAGCTTATTTACGGTAATGGTCTTCTTTACCTTTTCTATCTTTGCTTTTCATCCAGAACTGAGTGGGGATGGAATGAATTCTAGTGTTCGACAAGGGATGAATATCTCTTCCGGGATAATTTACGTCTTTTCTTTCTTCTTTATTTTGTATTCCATGAGTTCGTTTCTTCAGTCCCGTAAACGGGAGTTTGGGTTGCTGATGATCCAAGGGATGTCCATGAAACAGATTCGTATGATGGTGTTTCTAGAGAATACGATTATAGGAATTGCTGCAACAATTAGTGGTATTCTCCTTGGTTTAGTATTCGCGAAGTTTATTTTATTGGTGGCAGAAAATGTACTCGTATTGGAAGGTGGACTTGATTTCTATTTTCCGGTTCAAGCAATCGTGATAACTTTTATTTCCTTTGTTATTTTATTTTTCATTATCTCAATTTTTGTTTCGTATGTACTGCGAAGCCGTAAGCTAATTGAGTTAATTAAAAGTAATAAGAAGTCGAAGGGAGAACCTAAAGCCAATATTTTCTTAACCATATTAGCTATATTATTGTTAGGTTCAGGATATGTCGTTGCTTTACTAGTGGAAGGTGTAATGGTCATAACGGCGATGCTTCCAGTAATTATCGTTGTTACGATTGGAACCTATTTATTATTTACACAACTTAGTGTTTATGTTATCGGGCGTTTAAAAAGTAATAAGTCTATTTTTTGGCGTAGAACTAACATGATTCTATTATCCGACTTATCATTTCGAATGAAGGATAATGCTAGAACGTTCTTCTTAGTTGCTATCATATCAACGGTTGCATTTAGTGCGATTGGTACACTGTTTGGTTTTCAAACAACACTAACATCAGAACTGAAGAAATCACAGCCTAATTCAGTGACATTTACTTCTGAAGAAGATGAAGAGGATAATAAATCGCTAATAAATAAAAAGTTAGAAGAAGCTAATATAGAAACGAAGCAAGCTAATGGTATCCTCAACTATTATAGATATGGTGATAATTTATCCTTGATTGCAAATGAATCAGATTTTAACCGATTTTCAACATTAATTGGTGAGGATCCGATAGAGGTTAATGATGGTGAGATAGTTGTTGTAGAATTTACTGGAAGTAATTATGGGGAAACAGATGAATTATTACAGCAGGAAGTGTTGTTAACATCTGGTGAAAAATTAAAGGCAAATGATGTCATCTATTCAAAGGCTTTACCTGCACAAGATTCTTATTATGTTGTTTCGGATCATGATCACTCCAAACTCCCTAAACCGGAATTTAAGGACTACTATACTGCTTGGCATGTTATGAGTGGAGAGTCAGGGCTTATTAAAGTCGCTGAAGAATTGTATGAGGAAATTCCTGTCTATAAACTATTTGTTTTAGACTATAGAATTTACTCCTTAAATAAGCAATTTGCTAGTGTGTTATTTGTAGGATTATTTATAGGGATTGTTTTCTTTGTTTCAGCAGGAAGTTTCCTATACTTCCGCCTTTATACAGACTTGGATGAAGATAAACAAAAATTTAAAGCAATTATGAAAATGGGTCTTACTGAGAAGGAATTAAGTAAGGTGTTAAGTAGACAGATTGCTCTGTTATTCTTTACACCGATAATTGTGGCAATCGTGCATGGAGCGGTTGCGCTAACGGCACTTTCGAATCTTTTCTATCATAACCTAGCTGATGTATCTGCTATAGTATTAGGTGTTTTTCTAGCAATCCAAATTATTTATTACTTTATTGTGCGTTATTTCTATACAAGACAGATCAAAGCGGTGCTTTAGTTGACCTATGATAGGTTTAGAAATGAGCGGAAAAATAGCCCCGAACTAATTCGATATCGTGAATTTGTTCGGGGCTATTAACTTTTACTTACCTTTTATTCATATGGCTTCTGCTTCTGCCATAGCTAAAGTAAATAACTAGTCCTATGAAGAACCATACACCTGATGCTAATAACGTATCTACTGATAGCTTTGTGATTAAAAATATACATAATATAAACGATACGATTGGGATAACCGGAAATAATGGCACACGGAACCCACTTTGAGGTGCACTTTTATCTTTTCGCAAAAATATAACCCCAATGGAAACGATAGTAAAGGCGAGTAATGTTCCCATATTGGCCATTTCGGCTAGTTGTGATAATGGAAGTAACCCTGCACAGATTGCAATCAAAATAGAGAATATCCATGTGCTTATTACAGGTGTATTTCTATTCTTGCTAACATGACTCATGAACCCAGGTAATAACTGGTCACGACCTAGAGCAAATAGCAATCGAGTTCCCCCATATAATAGTACAAGAATTACCGTAATCATACCTGCAATCGCCCCAAGCGATATAAATCCCGCAATCCAATTCTGGTTAACCAGCTCCATCGCAAAGCTCACTGGGTCACTAACATTTAAATGTTTGTAGGAAACCATACCGGTTAATACAAGGGAAACCGCTACATACAACGCGGTACATACTAGTAAGGAACCAATAATTCCGATAGGCATATTCCGTTGAGGATTTTTCACTTCCTCTGCAGCGGAGGAAACAGCGTCAAATCCTAGAAAGGCAAAGAACACTAATGCAGCCCCAGTAAATACACCATCCCAGCCAAAAGGCATAAATGGTTGCCAGTTATCTGGTGTAACATAAAATACTCCTACGATGAGAAATAGTAAAATGACAGATACCTTGATAAAAACCATAATTTTATTCAATCGATTCGATTCTTGTAATCCGAATGTTAATAACAGCGCCAAAGCAAGTACGATAATCATTGCTGGCAAATTAATGAAAGTACCTTCATCTGGATTATAAGGGCCAGTTAGTGCTACTGGGATAAATATCTGGAATCCCTCTAGTAATGATACAAAATAAGCAGACCATCCAGTGGCTACAGAAGCTGCGGCTAGTCCATATTCCAGGACAAGTGCCCAAGCTACTATCCATGCAACAACCTCACCAAAAACAATGTAGCTATATGTATAGGCGCTTCCTGTTACTGGCACAGATGAAGCAAATTCAGAGTAGCACATGGCTGCAAACGAGCAGACAATGGCCGCAATAATAAAGGAATAGACAATCGCGGGTCCAGCATGTAGTGCTGCAACAGTTCCTGGAAGTATAAATATTCCTGTTCCAATGATGGCTCCAACGCCTAGCATGACTAAATCGAATGCTCCTAATGTACGTTTTAATTGTATATTGTTTTTTGAATTAGATAAGCTAGAAATACTTTTTTTTCGCATATGTAGACCTCGTCCTCTATTAGATTGAAAGTAAATATTTTATCATTCTGTGGGAAAAAATACTAGGGTGCAAAAGCACCCTTTTCTTGTTTGTCTTGGGTAGAAGACAGCTGTAGTGTTGTTTTATCTACCGAAGTAAGAATGAATTAGGGATTGATTATCTCCTCTAGCAAATACATCGATTCGATTCGGTCCCCATGAAACGGCAGCAGGTGCTGAGGTCAACGATCCACCGAGGTTCTCCCATCCTTCCCAACGAGTGCCATTCCATGTCCTCTTATATAGTCTATTACCAGTTCCACGAACAAATACATCCAATTGATTGTTTCTTCTGGATGAAACTGTCGGAGCACTAGTTAAGGTTCCTCCAAGGCTTTCCCAATCACTCCATCTGTTACCGTTCCACCATTTATGAATTAAATTGCGGTTTTGTCCTCTAGCAAACACATCAATACGATTTGGACCCCATGAAACAGCAGCAGGTTCAGAGTCTAGATTTCCACCGAGGTCCTCCCACTCTTCCCAACGTGAACCATTCCATGTTCTCTTATATAGACGATTACCAGTTCCACGGACAAATACATCAAGTTGATTAGAACGACGTGATGACACGGCAGGGCCACTAGTTAAGGTTCCTCCTAGACTTTCCCAGTCATTCCAACGTGCCCCGTCCCACCATTTATGATAGAGTGCATTATCCGTACCGCGTACAAAGACATCAATACGATTCGGCCCCCATGATACGGCACCTGGTGCGCTGGTTAGAACACCACCGAGATTTTCCCAATCATTCCATCTACGTCCGTCCCACCATTTGTGATAAAGAGCATTATCTGTTCCCCGAACGAACACATCTAATCGATTCGGCTGCCAAGAGGCAACAGTAGGAGCTGAGGTTAGTACTCCCCCTAAGTCTTCCCAATTAGACCAACCTTGGCTAGGTGGCTGTTCCTCACCTTTTAATGCGTCTAAGGTAATTTGAATGACTCGAACAAGAACGCGATCTGCGACATTCTGGGGCACGTTGAATTGTCTAAACAATAGGTTAAACCATGGTACCTGTCTTTGGAATTGGTTATAAATTTGGTTGGCTGTTTGATTCGTGTTTGCTTGATTCACGGTATAATTCACAACAAAGAAAAAGACATACTCAGCAATTTGCCGATTCATTCCGGCGTTTTCTAACTGTGTATATAAATTATTATGTTGTGTTCGAATGATTTGAAGTATCTCCTGAACACTTGTTTGTTGACGGATATCCATAAATAATGGCTGGCCGTGATAATGAACAGGGACAACCTGTGGAAAATAATACTGATAATAAAACATTCGCATTCCTCCGCTTTTTAACTAGGATATGCGCTGACAAGAAATATGGGATAAAAACATTCGCCTATTTACCATTAACTTAACGGTATTTTTAGTCAAAGCTTTCATATTGGGTTTTCTGGTTAATAATTGATTATATGTAAACAAAAATATATAATGTTTATAAAATAACAAACGAATAGAGGTTATGTTTACGTGATTGGTGATGGGGAGTTGTTTTGGAATGCATCGATTGAAGAGCTTGAAAATGGTTATGTCTTAATGGATGAAAAATATGTTTGTCTTCTATGTGGCGAGAGGTTTTTAGATGGGGTTATATATCCATCGAACGGGGTTTTATGTGAAGCTAGAAAGGCTATATCGCTGCACATTCAAGAAGATCATGTTTCCGTATTTGATTATTTGCTTAAGATGGACAAAAAATACACTGGGTTGTCCGAACACCAAAGGGAATTACTTCTTTACTTTAAAAAGGGTTAAATGACAAAGAAATTGTAAAAGAGTTAAATATGGGTAGTCCGTCTACTGTTAGAAATCACCGATTTAAACTGAAAGAAAAAGAAAAACAAGCTAAGGTGTTTCTGACGATAATGAATCTATTACGTGAGAAATCAGAGGAAAAACTGGAACATAATTTTGTTAGTTTTCATAAGGGGGCAAAAATGGTGGATGAACGGTATGCAACAACTGAGGAAGAAAAGGAAAAGATTTTATCAACTTATTTCAAAGAAGGTACTGATGGTAAGTTAGATATTTTTCCAAGTAAGGAAAAACGGAAATTGATTGTTCTACAAAATATAATGAAACGATTTGAAGCGGATAGAAAATATTCCGAGAAGGAAGTAAATGAAATTTTGAAAGCAATATACAGTGACTTTGCAACAATTAGAAGATATTTAATTGAATATGGATTCATGAATCGTAGTAAGGATGGTTCTGAATACTGGATAAGAAATTGAGTGTTATGCTTTTTGAGATACTGTGACAGGCTAAAGGAAGAATAATAGAAGTATGAGTTTCCCTCTCGTGCACTGTTTTAAGGAAAGAACCTCACCCTAACATGATTTAGCAATCAAGGGTGAGGTTCTCATTTTTTGATTTTGATATAGAGGTCTAGATAAAAAATGTAATGTTAACACAACCTCTCACATAAAAATAAACTATTCATAGGACAAGCAAGAGAGGGAGTGAGGGTCTTTTTTGGAGTTCATCGAGCCTTTGATAAAAATATTATTAATTAATATCGTTTTGAGTGGTGATAATGCCGTCGTGATTGCCATGGCTAGCCGCAATTTGCGAGAGGATTTAAAAAGAAAGGCTATCGTCTGGGGGACTTTGGCAGCAGTTGTGTTTCGAATATTATTTACTGCTATCATCATGTTCCTTATGAAGCTACCATTCATTCATTTCATAGGTGGTGTGCTGTTACTATTTGTTGCGTATAAACTTCTTGTTAGCGAAGAGGATGAAAGTGAAGTGAAAGTAGGAAACACCTTGAGAGAAGCGATTGTCATCATCATTTTTGCTGACTTGTTAATGAGCTTGGATAATGTGTTAGGAATCGTCGCTGTTTCAGATGGGAATATGCTAATTGTATTGGTAGGGATTATCTTAGGCATTCCGATAATGTTATTTGCAAGCCACTTAATTGTTAGGCTTATGGAGAGATTTCCAATTGTAATCTACTTTGGCTCCGCATTGTTAGCTTGGACCGCAGGAGAAATGATTATCAAAGAGGACTTTATACAACAAAGTTTTATCTCAGGCACTTCCCTTGAGATATTATTGTTAGTCGGTATCGTCCTAATCACGTTGCTTATAGGTGGCTACCAAAGGAAGCAAAATCTCCATACCATTAACTAGGGCCTTTTACTCAATTTAGTAGATATTACTTGCATTCGTATCCACACATGCTAAGCTAAGGATGAACATATATCGTTGCACTAGGGGAGTCTTCACAGACTGAGATTGAACATTCGTTCTAAACCCTTTGAACCTGAACTAGGTAAAACTAGCGGAGGGAAGTGGTTAATTGGTTGTATGAGTACTCATATTACAGCCCCCACTCTGACGCTGTCTAAGTGGGGGCTTTTCTGCTATAAGGCAGATAGGATTTCCAACTTATATTACGAACTGAATAGTAATCGTTAATCTACTAGGGGCGCTGTAAAGCTGAGAAGAACCCTTAGAACCTGATCTAGTTAATACTAGCGGAGGGAAGTAGGCGAATGGGAGTAATTCTATAAATAAACTCGTTACGCCACTTTCCACCTCGGAGAGTGGCTTTTTTGTTGCTCATTCTGTGAAAAATTTAACCCACGCAACGAAAAAATTTTCAAGAAAATACGATGGATTTGGGAGGAATAAAAATGGAGAACATCGCAACGAAAAAATTTACAGACCGGTTATATGAGAATGTTCAACCGATATGGGAGAAAAACCATAATCATCCTTTTGTACAAGGCATTGGTAAAGGGACGTTAGACCGTGACAAGTTTGTTTATTATATGAAACAGGATTATGTGTATTTAATTGATTATGCGAAATTGTTTGCTGCGGGCGTGATAAAAGCAAGGGAATTAGAAGAGATGGGGAAGTTCGCCCAAATATTACATGAAACATTGCATATAGAAATGGATCTTCACCGTAAATTTGCGGCAGAATTTGGTATTAGTCGTGAAGAATTAGAAGAAACAAAACCGACACCTGTCAATATCGCGTACACGAGATATATGTTGAATGTGGCACAAAATGGTAGTTTAGCAGAGGTAGTCGCGTGCTTATTGCCATGTGCATGGGATTACTGGGAGATTGGCAGATTACTAAAGAAGCAATACAAGGATACGTTAGCATCCAATCCATATGCGAAATGGATAGAAACCTATGATTCAGAGACTTTTGGTGAAGGGGCGAAATGGCTCATTAACTTGATGAATGAACTTGCAGAAGGAAAACCAGAGCGTGAACTAGCTGTGCTAGAAGAGCATTTTCAGATGACTTCTAAATATGAATACTTATTCTGGGATATGAACTATTACAAGCAAGAGTGGCCAATATAAGAGGTGCTAACGTAAACGGACGGGAGAGATAAAGGATGAATACAAGGAAGATGACGATGACAGCTGTCATCGCTGCAATAACGACTGTCTCTAGTAGCCTCATTTATATTCCAATCGGGTTTGCAAAGATATTTCCGATTCAACACTTTGCTAATGTGCTATCTGCAGTATTGCTTGGGCCATGGTATGCTGTCCTGCAGGCGTTTATAACATCAACATTACGAAATATGATGGGCACCGGGGGATTGTTCGCCTATCCAGGAAGTATGATAGGGGCTTTGTTGGCTGCAGTTCTTTATGCTAAGACTAAAAAACTAGCATTAGCAGGCATAGGAGAAGTAATTGGTACAGGAATATTAGGAGCGATGGCTACATATCCAATCGCGGTGCTTATTCTTGGTCAAGAAGCAACAATCTTTGGGCTAATACCTGCATTCACCATCAGCTCATTAACGGGAGCGTTGATGGGATATGGTCTAATGAAGGTAATGGTAAGAAGTAGCGCTTTAGGAGGGATCAATCTATGAAAACAGCACTTACAATTGCAGGCTCTGACTCAGGGGGAGGTGCTGGCATTCAGGCAGACCTTAAATCTTTTGCTGCCAACGGTGTATTTGGAATGTCTGTTATCACAGCGGTAACGGCACAGAATACGATGGAAGTTCGTTCTGTTCAGGATATGGAATTACCGATTATCAAGGATCAAATAGAGGCAGTGTTTGATGATATTCCAGTAGATGCCGTAAAAATTGGTATGCTTTCATCACCATATACAGTAGAAGTAGTTGGGCAAGCATTAAGGAAATATCAGCCTCCTTATATTGTGCTTGATCCGGTAATGGTATCCAAGGGTGGTCACCATTTACTGCGACCTGAGGCTATTGATTCCTTGAAGAAAACGATGTTACCTTTAGCAACCATTGTCACGCCAAATATTCCGGAAGCTGAAGTGCTTACAGGAATTGATATTCGAACAGAAGAGGATATGGTTGAAGCAAGTGAGCAAGTGTTAAACCTCGGTGCTAAGTCCGTACTTCTTAAAGGTGGTCATCTTGAGGGTGAACCTAACGACTTGTTTTATGATGGTAAAACAATGCACTGGATAAAGGGTGAGCGTATTTACACGAATAATACACATGGAACTGGTTGTACATTGTCATCCGCAATTGCGGCGAATTTGGCTAAGGGTTACAGTTTGCTTGATGCTGTGCAAAGAGCGAAGCAATTTATTACAATTGCGATTCAACATAGCTTATCCCTAGGAAATGGGCATGGACCAACCAATCATTTTTATGCTTTATATGAAAAAGCAGGATATTTCCAATCAGAAATGGAGTTGAAATAGCGTATGAAATTACAGGAAAATATAAAGCTCTTATTTTCGAAGGTAATAGAGATGCAACCATTGGTCCATCATATCACAAACAACGTAACGATTAATGATTGTGCGAATGTGACACTAGCTATCGGTGGGTCACCAGTAATGGCCACAAGTGTCGAAGAGGTTGGGGATATGACACAGCTTGCAGATGCTTTAGTAATCAACTTCGGAACCATTGATGATGCGATGTACCAGGCGATGATATTAGCGGGTCAATCTGCTAATCGAAAAGGAATTCCTGTCATTTTTGATCCTGTAGGTGTCGGTGCTACTCCATTCCGTACAGCAAGAGCAAAAGATTTTATCGGGCAAGTCAAAGTATCCATAGTCCGTGGGAATGCTTCTGAAGTATTTGCTCTTATAGGTGGCGAGTCGAAAACTCGTGGTGTAGATGCAGGTGAGATTTCCATTTCAAAAGAAGAATTAGCTAGGACGACATCAAAAGAACTGGGTGTCATTACGGTCATAAGTGGTGAGGAAGATGTGATTTCTAATGGTGCGGACATTGTTAGAATCGGGAATGGTGATATAAATCTTACCAAAATTACGGGTACTGGATGTATGACGGCATCATTAATTGCTTGCTTTGCAGGGGTGACAGAATATTTATTCGAGGCTTCCATTGCTGGGATGTCGGTCATGAGTCTAGCAGGAGAGCTCGCAGGAAAGAACTTAGCTGAGTATGAGGGGTTAGGCACTTTTAGAATGAAATTAATGGATGAAATTTCACTAATGAATGGTGAGAGTTGGGAGAAGGGAGTACGCATAAGATGAAAAGAGACTATACATTATATTTGGTTACAGAGGGAACTTTGCCCATTGAAAGGCTACTAGCAGTAGTCGAAGAAGCAATAAAGGGTGGTGTGACCATGGTTCAACTACGAGATAAGGAAAGTTCAGGGGAAGAGTTCTTTGGTAAAGCAGTAAAACTTAGGGAACTAACGAGACGCTATGAGATTCCTCTTATAATTAATGATCGTGTGGATGTTGCTTTAGCCACTGATGCGGATGGGGTCCATATCGGGCAGTCCGACCTACCACTATCCGAGGTAAGGCGTCTAGTACCACCTTCTATGATAGTAGGTGTATCTACTTCTACTGTAGAACAAGCATTAGCCGCAGAGCATGGTGGTGCAGATTATATTGGAGTAGGTGCAGTCTTTCCAACGCAGTCCAAGAAGAATGCGAAGGTACTGGCTCCGGGGAAGTTAGAGAGTATTATTGAAAAAGTATCCTTACCAGTAATTGCGATTGGTGGAATTACGAATGAAAATATAGATGCAGTGCTTACACTAGATGTAACAGGGGTGGCAGTCGTATCAGTCATTAATAAGGCTGAAGATCCTTATATGGTAGCTAAATCTCTCCGCAGTGCTCTAGAGCGATAGACATGAAGTGGTATCTTCCTTGGTGCTAAGGAAGATACCTTTTCATTTATCGGAAATAGTAATGGTTGAATTGTTGGAGGCAATGAAATATAGTACAGATATAAATTATTGAAGGAGCAACCTATCATGAAACTACGTGTATCAGCAGTTCAATACCATTTAGAAAAAATAAACTCTTTTAGTGAATTTGCAGAGCAAGTGACACATAATGTTAAAACAGCAGCAGAATACGATTCCGAATTTGTACTATTTCCAGAATTCTTTACAACCCAATTACTTTCTATATCTGATGGGACGGTAAGCCGTGTAGATGAGCTACCAAAATACACTAAACAATATATAGAATTATTTAGAAGTCTAGCGAAGGAAACAGGTATGCATCTTATCGGTGGAACCCATGTCGTACAAAAAGGCGATAAATTGTATAATACAGCACATCTATTTTATCCAGATGGCCGTGTAGCAGAACAAGCAAAGCTACACATGACACCAACTGAAAAAAAGGATTGGAATATCACACCAGGTGAATCTATTCAAATCTTTGAAACGGAAAAAGGTAAAATCGCATTGCTTACTTGTTATGATATGGAGTTTCCTGAAATTGTTCGTATGGTAAGGGGAATGGGGGCGGATGTTATTTTTGCTCCATCTTGCACCGATGATCTACATGGTTTTAACCGAGTTCGCTATACCTGTCATGCCAGAACAATTGAAAATCAGGTATACGTGGTGACCACGGGTACAGTTGGTGCACTGCGTAATGTAGATTTCATGCGAGCAAATTATGGTCAGGCAGCAATTATCACGCCAAATGATATTCCATTTCCGAAGAACGGTATTTTGATGGAAGGCGAATTTAATCATGATATGCTAATCACCGCTGATTTAGATTTATCGCTTTTATATAAAGTGAGAGAAGAAGGTTCGGTTACAACCTGGAATGATAGACGCTTAGATTTATATCCCGACCTTAGCAAATAAGAAGGGAATGAGGCGATTGCTTTATCAAAAACAAGTCTACCTCAAAAATGGAGAAGGTTATGTTAAAGCAATAGTACGAAATTATGAGTCGAAGGATTTTGAAGGATTAATTCAAATTCAGGCGGAAAGTTTTCCGCCTCCCTTTCCATCGGAGCTTTGGTGGAATCAAGAACAATTAGAAAACCATGTGACGCTTTTCCCGGAAGGTGCACTTTGCGTGGAAATAAACGGAACACTTGCAGGATCTATGACAGGTTTAGTAGTAGACTTTGACCCAAACCATACCTCCCATACTTGGGAGGAAATAACCGATAATGGCTATATTCGCAACCATAACCCAAATGGTAATACACTGTATATCGTGGATGTGTGTATAAGACCTTCATTTCGTGGGTTAGCTTTAGGAAAGTTATTGATGCAGTCCATGTATGGTGTAGTGATACATAAGAACCTAGAACGCCTGTTAGGTGGCGGCAGGATGCCAGGGTATCATAAGCATGCTAGTGTTATGTCTGCGGAGCAGTATTTACAAAGAGTAGTAGAGGGAAGTATTCATGACCCTGTCATTTCCTTTATGTTACGTGCTGGAAGAACGCCTATCGGTGTCGTTCCCGATTACTTAGAGGATGAGGAGTCTGTGAACTATGCAGCTTTGATGGAATGGAAGAATCCGTTTAAGGATATAGGAGGAATGGAAATGGATGTAAGATTCCCGATTGGCAAATTACAAGTACCTGAGAAGGTTACATTAGAAAATATTCATGAATGGTTAAAAGAAATAGAATCATACACAGACCGTTTAAGAAAAACGGTTGACCAACTAGATCATGGTGAGTTAAATAAAACGTATCGTGATGGAAGTTGGAATGTTCGTCAGCTTGTTCATCATATTGCGGACTCCCAGTTGAATATGTACCAACGCCTGAAACTGGCGTTAACGGATGATAGCCCAACAGTACCAGCTTTTGATGAGGAAAAATGGGCTATTCAGCCGGACACTAAGCTTTCTGTCGAAAGTTCTATCAAGATGTTGGAAGGTATAAACGAGCGAATCGTATCATTAGGTAGTAGTTTAACAGAAAAGCAACTAGGTCGATCCTTTATTCACCAGACAAATGGAGAAATAACGGTTGCAACAAAGCTTGCAAAATTAGCTTGGCATGAAGAACATCACTTAGCTCATATTAAAATTGCATTATCAAAATAGAGTCTGTTCTTTTGAGTTGGCTTCTTAAATCATAACTCTAACGGAAAAACACTGTTGTGGATGTATGTAGACCTTCATTCCATGGAATGGATGAATCCATTTAAGGTATAGGATTGTTAGAAGGAGGAAGTATATGGAACCAATCATACATGGTGTAATACTAGCTTTTGGCTTAATACTTCCTCTAGGAATACAGAATGTGTTTATATTTAATCAAGGTGCAACAAGTACTATATTCCAGAGGGCTCTTCCTGCTGTCGTGACAGCCGCAATATGTGATACCTTGCTAATTACACTAGCGGTTGCGGGAGTATCAGTGGTTGTGCTAAGTGTTGAAGGATTTGGAATCATTTTATCATCCATAGGTTTCTTCTTTTTACTGTATATGGGGTGGGTGATGTGGAAAAGTGATCCGCAAGTAACTCGAACGACGGAGGAACATTATTCTGCCAGACGCCAGATAACGTTTGCGGCTTCAGTATCTCTTCTGAATCCACATGCCATTCTTGATACAATTGGAGTGATTGGAACTAGTTCCATCGGTTATCATGGTTATGAAAAGCTTACCTTTGCTGTGGCGTGTATCGTCGTCTCTTGGATATGGTTTTTCGGAATTGCACTAGTAGGAAGAAAGATTGGTCAACTAACGAAATCCCGTAAGTTACTTAAAAGGATTAATCAGATTTCAGCATTTATTATTTGGGGAATGGCATTGTATATGGGATATCAGCTAGTAATGTCTTCCTTTCTACAATAAAGAAGCCTTCCACCGGCGGAAGGCTTTTATTATACTTATTCGGAATCCTCTTCTTTTTCTTCTCCATCATCGTTTGATTCTTGTTCTTCTGTTTCATTTGTTTCCGCATCTTCGGATTCGGAATCCTCTGCTGAGCATGCAAATAATACACCTGTTGAGAGCATCAAAATTAATAAGGTTAATAATAGTTTTCTTAACTTCATTTCATTCACCTCATCCTTATTATTTGGTACACCATTAATTGTACAGACTAATTATGAAGAGGTAATGAAGCTAAGGTAAAGATACTTTCTAAATAATTTGTCGACTGATGATTCCTAATTCCTAATTTCAAAATTTAAATAGGAAATAATACATGGATATCGTTTTCGGTTTCTGTTAAATGTCTTTATACAAGTATTCCCGTATCGGGCTATAACCTAGGTTTTTATAAAACGCTTTTGCTATTTCGTTATCAGACCAATGGTCAAGTTCGATCTTATGTAAGCCTTTATTTCTAGCAATAGTTGTAATTTCATCCATCAACTTTGTTCCATATCCTTTACTTTTGTACATACTAGAAATACTTAACTGATGTATATAGAGGGATTGGTATGCATTTTTAAATATTGTTTCAGGGTAAGCTTTTAACTCTAGCATAGCAAACCCTATAGACTGCCCAATATCCTCTAAAACTAAAAATATATACTGTTCTTTATTCATTAAGCCCTCAAAAAACGTCTTAACCTTTTCAGCATGATAGTCCTTAAAATAACTTGGATATAAACTAACATGCAGTTCATGAACGGATTGGTTTAGCTTAGCAATTAGCTCTGCATCCTTTGTTTGGTATATTTTCATGATATCATCCTCTTCTGCAAGGTTCATACTGACTGTATAGAAAAACCAGCAATTATGTAACAAATTGCTGGTTCAAAATGTATCATTCACCTAAATCGACATTATGATAGACTTGTTGAACGTCTTCTAGGTCTTCTAGTACATCGATTAACTTTTCAAATTGTGCCTGTGAGTCACCATCAAGGGTTACTTCATTTTGTGGTAACATTGTAAGTTCTGCTATCGTAAATTCCGTAATGCCTTCAGCCTTGAAAGCTTCCTGTACAGCATGGTATTGATCTGGTTCTGCATAAACAATCACTGTTTCCTCCTCTTCCAGCACGTCACGCACGTCTACATCGGCTTCCATTAGAAGTTCCAATACGTCATCCGCAGTTTTTCCTTCTATACCGAATACCGCAGTTGCATCAAACATATAAGCAACCGAGCCACTTACACCCATGTTTCCGCCATTTTTACCAAAAGCGGCACGTACCTCTGAAGCGGTTCTATTCACATTGTTCGTTAATGTATCTACAATTATCATGGAACCGTTAGGACCGAATCCTTCATAACGAAGCTCATCGTAATTCTCCTCAGCTCCACCTTTTGCCTTCTCTATTGCTTTTTCAATGATATGTTTCGGTACACTGTATGTTTTCGCACGTTCTAAAACAACCTTAAGCGCTTGGTTGGCCTCCGGATCTGGCTCCCCTTGCTTAGCTGCTACATAAATTTCACGACCGAACTTCGCATAAATACGACTCGTGTTTTTATCCTTTTCAGCCTTTTTATCTTTGATATTATTCCACTTACGTCCCATAAGAACATCTCGCTTTCGTTATCGAATCTGTTTGAATTGTAATACAGTAATAGTGCAGTTTCAACTGATTGACTTTACTATTATACAACAATTTTTTGAGATTTTCTTGGGGAAATTTAGGACAACATTTTTGGAAGGGGTATCATCGCGTTCTTGAAGTGAATTTGTTGGAAAGAAGATGAAGAAAGAGGTTATCATCGTGTTCTTGAGGTGAATCATGGAGAAAGAAGATGAAGAAAGAGGTTATCATCGTGTTCTTGAAGTGAATCATGGAGAAAGAAGGTGATGATAGTGGTTATCATGACGTTTTTGAAGTGAATCATGGAGAAAGAAGGTGATGATAGTGGTTATCATGACGTTTTTGAAGTGAATCATGGAGAAAGAAGGTGATGATAGGAGCTATCATGTACGTTTTTGAAGTGAATCATGGAGAAAGAAGGTGATGATAGTGGTTATCATGACGTTTTTGAAGTGAATCATGGAGAAAGAAGGTGATGATAGTGGTTATCATGACGTTTTTGAAGAAAATCTAGGAGAAAGAAGATGATGATAGGAGCTATCATGACGTTCTTGAGGTAAAACCAGGAGAAAGAAGATGATGATAGGAGCTATCATGACGTTTTTGAAGTAAAACCGGAAGAAAGGAGACGATGATAGGGGTTGTTATCGCATTCTTGAACCAAATCTCTACAAACTAAGATCGTGATAACCACTCTGAATGCATTTATACTAATAACGCCCCCTCGTCCCCGACTTAACTCCATCTTCTAAGGCATCTTGATGCAGGCTCATGCATAAGCTATATAAACCGCGTCCAAGATGGAGGGAAGACAAACATGGATATTCTTAACAAGGTGAGAAGCTTTAGAGAAGAAGAGAACCGCTTAAAGTGGGAAGGTACTTTCGCGGAGTACCTAGAAATTATAAAGGAAAGACCCGAAGTGGCTCAGACTGCACATTCTCGTGTATATAATATGATTAAGGCTGCCGGGATTAAAGAACGAGATGGTCGTAAGATGTATGAGTTTTTTGGTGAAGAGATTTTTGGATTAGAAGAGGCAATTGAACGACTTGTTGAAGAATACTTTCATCCGGCAGCAAAGAGGTTAGATGTTCGCAAACGAATTCTTTTATTAATGGGCCCGGTAAGTGGTGGGAAATCCACTATAGTGACCATGCTAAAGCGAGGATTGGAAAAATATTCACGGACAGATGGGGGCGCTGTTTATGCCATCAAAGGTTGTCCGATGCATGAGGACCCTCTACATTTGATTCCAAACCATTTAAGAGAGGACTTTTTCGATGAATATGGCATTCGTATCGAAGGAAGTCTATCTCCATTGAATACGATGCGCCTGGAAAAAGAATATGGTGGGCGTGTAGAGGATGTTATGGTGGAGCGAATCTTCTTTTCAGAGGATAAGCGTGTTGGAATTGGAACTTTTAGTCCGTCCGATCCCAAATCACAAGATATTGCGGATTTAACAGGAAGTATTGATTTTTCTACGATCGCAGAATATGGATCTGAATCCGATCCAAGAGCCTACCGATTTGATGGAGAATTAAATAAGGCAAACCGTGGCATGATGGAATTCCAAGAAATGTTGAAGTGTGATGAAAAATTCCTATGGCATTTACTATCCCTAACACAAGAGGGGAACTTCAAGGCTGGAAGGTTCGCGCTAATCTCTGCGGATGAGCTAATAGTAGCACATACAAATGAGTCGGAATATCGCTCGTTTATCTCAAATAAGAAAAATGAGGCGCTTCATTCGAGAATTATTGTAATGCCTATTCCATATAACCTACGAGTGAGTGAAGAAGAACGAATCTATGAAAAGATGATTAACCAAAGTGATATGGCACATGTTCATATTGCTCCACATGCACTACGAGTAGCGGCTATTTTTTCCGTTTTAACGAGATTGAAAGAATCCAAGAAACAAGGGATGGATCTGCTGAAAAAAATGCGCTTGTATGATGGAAAGAGTGTGGAGGGGTATAACCAGGTTGATGTAGAGGAGTTAAAAAAGGAATTTGCTACAGAAGGCATGGAGGGGATAGACCCTCGTTATGTTATCAACCGGATTTCGTCGGCTATTATTCGTAAAGAAGTTCCTTCCATTAATGCACTCGATGTCTTGCGTTCTTTAAAAGAAGGTCTTGATCAGCATGCATCGATTTCGGTTGAAGATAAGGAAAAATATATGAATTACATCTCTATCGCAAGAAGAGAGTACGATGAAATAGCGAAAAAAGAAGTACAAAAGGCATTTGTGTATTCCTATGAGGAATCGGCTAAGTCATTGATGGATAATTACCTAGATAACGTAGAAGCCTTTTGTAATAAAAATAAGTTAAGAGATCCATTAACTGGTGAGGAAATGAATCCAGACGAAAAGCTAATGCGTTCTATTGAGGAACAAATCGGTATCTCTGAAAATGCGAAGAGGTCCTTCCGAGAAGAGATTTTGATTCGAATCTCTGCTTATGCTAGAAAGGGTAAGCGATTTGATTATAACTCCCATGAACGCTTACGAGAGGCAATACAAAAGAAACTATTTGCAGACTTAAAAGATGTGGTTAAAATTACGACCTCTTCCAAGACTCCGGATGAGTCGCAATTGAAGAAAATAAATGAAGTGATTGCTAGGTTAATAGATGAGTATGGTTATAACTCTGTATCAGCAAATGAATTACTGCGATATGTCGGTAGTTTATTAAACCGTTAATATGTAAAAAGGTAACAAGTGGCTAATAGCTAGTCTTGTTACCTTTTTTTAATCTATTATTTTCGGTATATTGCAATAATATGCGCCCAACTGCATATTATAGTGAAAAGTATCGAATTCTTCTGAAAGATAACGGTGCTTTTAGCAGCTAGCTTGGCGATTATTGAGCCAAGAGCATGTAAGGTATTCGCAAGATGTGAATGCCTAATTTGAATACAACTTAGAATAGGAGGGGATGTTGTGCAGGAAGGTAAACAAAATTTTGTCATCTCCGAAGAAAACTGGTCCCTCCATCGCAAAGGCTTTCAGGATCAACAACGACACATGGATAAAGTAAAGGAAGCCATAAAGAATAATTTACCAGATCTGATTAGTGAAGAAAGCATCGTGATGTCTAATGGGCGGGACATTATCAAGATACCTATCCGTTCATTAGATGAGTATAAAATCCGGTATAATTACAACAAATCGAAGCATGTAGGGCAAGGAGATGGAGATAGTAAAGTTGGAGATGTAGTAGGAAGGGATCCGAATGCGAAAGGTCAAAAGGAAAACGGCCCTGGCGATGGAAAAAAAGCAGGCAATCAGCCTGGAAAAGACTACTATGAAGCTGAGGTATCATTAGAGAAGCTAGAGGAAGCCCTATTTAAGGAATTAGAATTACCAAACTTAAGAGAAAAGGAAAAAGCTGAGATTGTTACAGAAAAAATTGAGTTTAATGATGTAAGGAAGAAAGGTTTGATGGGGAACATCGATAAAAAGCGGACCATATTGACGGCGCTTAAGCGAAATGCGAGGAAAGGTAAATCTGGAATAACGCCAATATATAATGATGACCTCCGATTTAAGACGTGGGATGAAGAAGTGAAACAAGAGTCTAAAGCAGTCGTCCTAGCGATGATGGATACTTCAGCATCGATGGGTTCATTCGAGAAGTATATGGCAAGAAGTTTCTTTTTCTGGATGACCCGATTCCTAAAAACAAAATATGAACATGTGGATATAGCGTTTATCGCTCATCATACTGAGGCAAAAGAAGTAACAGAGGAAGAGTTCTTTACCAAAGGGGAAAGTGGAGGTACGATTTGCTCATCTGCTTATACAAAGGCTATTGAACTAATAGATGAACGTTATAACCCTTCTCGCTATAATATTTATCCATTTCACTTTTCCGATGGGGAAAACATTACCTCTGACAACCCAAAATGTATCCGGTTAGTAAATGAGATCATGGACGTCTCGAATATGTTTGGTTATGCTGAAGTGAATATTTATAATCGTCATTCGACGCTAATGCGTGCTTATAATACGATTGAAGATCCAAAGTTCAGGCACTATATTTTAAAAGAAAAACGTGATGTGTATCATGCGATGAAAAGCTTCTTCCAGCGAGAGGCAGCGGTGAATGTATAAGAGAAGGAAAATCCCTTGGAGTAATCTCCTCGGGATTTTTCTAATGGTCCTTAAGTCAACTCGATTTTATAAACCCCACGCTCTGTTGTAATGAAAAATTTCTCCCCATCAAACTCATACATCGTACTATCCTGCAATGGGATTTCATAATTGGGCGAAGGTAGAGGTTGGGTACTCATGGATGCTAATGTTTCAATATGACCATCGCCTACAAGTTGTAAGCTATGCATTGGTACATAATCATCAATCCTACGCGTATTTCGATCATAAGAGATATGTTGCAAATTCAACACGATTTGATCGACATCATCCATCTCATGCTTTGTGATTTTTACCGTTCTTCCGCTCCATTGCTGAATCCGTGAATTAAATTCTTCGACAGATAAAAATTGGTGTTCCATAGTATCCCTCCTGAGTTTAAATTCTCCTAATTCATAAGGAAATATGCGGACATGAAAATTAGGCAAAATATAGTCCATTCCAATTGACACAGTCATAACGGTATGATATTTATAATTTTATAAAGAATTAGCACTCTAGATGATTGAGTGCTAAAAAGCATGCGTCTTATATCTTTAAATATGATAGAAGGAGTGTTGGAAATGGGAAAAAGAAAGTTTAAAGCAGAATCCAAAAGACTATTGGAATTAATGATTAACTCCATTTATTCACAGCGTGAAGTATTTTTACGTGAATTAATTTCGAACGCAAGTGATGCAATTGATAAGATTTATTACAAAGCATTAACAGATGATACGATTACATTTAATCAAAGTGATTATTATATAAAAATTAAAGCGGACAAGGATTCACGTACTTTAAAAATTATCGATACTGGTATTGGTATGACCGAAGATGAGTTGGAAAAGAATCTTGGTACTATCGCCAAAAGTGGTTCCTTCAACTTCAAGAGTGAAAATGAAATAAAAGACGGCCACGATATTATAGGTCAATTTGGTGTTGGTTTCTATGCGGCGTTTATGGTTGCGGATGAAGTTACTGTAATTAGTAAAGCACTAGGAAGTGAGCAAGCATTTAAATGGGTATCCAAGGGTACTGACGGCTATACAATTGAACCTGCCGAAAAGGAATCTGTAGGAACAGAAATTACCTTAAAAATAAAAAATAACACAGAAGATGATAATTATGATGAGTACTTAGAAGAGTATCGATTGAAAGAAATAATTAAAAAGTACTCCGACTTTATTCGATTCCCAATTAAAATGGATGTTACGAAAAGTAAAAAAGAAGACGATAGTGATGAGTATGTTGATTATGTGGAAGAAGAAACAATCAACAGTATGGTTCCAATTTGGAAAAAGAACAAGAGTGAACTGACCGATGAGGATTATGAAATCTTCTATCAGGAAAAGCGATATGGCTTTGATAAACCAATTAAATCGATTCACTTAAATGTGGATGGAACAATTCGCTACAATGCCATTTTATTTGTACCAGAGAATCGTCCATTCGATTATTACTCTCAAGACTACGAAAAAGGTTTGGAATTGTATTCAAACGGTGTGCTAATTATGGAGAAGTGCGCTGATTTAGTTCCAGATCACTTTAGCTTTGTAAAGGGATTAGTGGATTCAGAAGACCTTTCCTTAAATATTTCACGTGAGATGCTACAGCAGGATCGTCAGCTAACCTTAATCGCAAAAAATATTGAGAAGAAAATAAAAACTCAACTATTAAGCTTACAACGAGACGATCGAGAAAAGTATGAAAAATTCTTTGAGGCATTTGGCCGTCAATTAAAATTCGGTGTTTACAATGAATTTGGAATGCATAAAGATACATTGAAGGATCTATTACTATTCTACTCATCAAAAGAGAAAAAACTCGTGACATTAGCGGAATATGTTTCTAGAATGCCAGAAGATCAGAAATATATCTATTATGCAACAGGTGATTCCATTGAACGCATAGACAAGCTACCACAAACAGAGCTTGTAGCGGATAAAGGCTATGAAATCCTGTACTTTACGGAAGAAATTGATGAGTTCGCAATTCGAATGCTCATGAACTATGATGACAAGGAATTCAAGTCTGTATCCAGCCATGATCTTGGAATCGAATCAGAAGATGAGAAGAAGGCATCAGAGGAAGAGACGAATGAGAACAAGGAACTCTTTGCGTACATGAAAGAGAAACTAGCTGGAAAAGTAAAAGAAGTACGTGTCTCCAAACGGTTGAGAACTCATCCAGTGTGCTTAACGGCAGATGGAGAGATATCGATTGAAATGGAAAAAGTAATTAATGCTATGCCTGACCAGCATGTAACCGCAGAGAAGGTACTAGAAATCAATCCGAATCATGATGTTTTCCTAACATTGAAGGATGCATATGAAAACGATAAAGAGAAATTGGAACTATACACGAACATATTGTTCAACCAAGCTTTATTAATTGAAGGCTTACCAGTGGAGGACCCAGTGGAACTAACCAATAATATGTGTAAAATTATGGTTGCTTCTTCTTAAAAGAAATACCCAGCACACGGAATATGTGCTGGGTATTTAACTGTGAAGAAGTGCTAATTATTTTAAAGCTTTATCTAAGGTTTCTAAATTTCGTTCCATTAAGCTAAAATAATCTTCTCCGTTTTCGATATCTTCGTCTGTTAGTGTAGATAGATTATGCAAGTATAGTGGCTCTGCTTTAATTTCTTCACGAATTACATCGGCAACTTTTGGTGTAACATTTTGTTCGAAAATAACATATTTGATGTCCTTTTCTTTAGCGATTTGGATGATCTCGGTTAACTCGCCTTGTGAAGGCTCTTGACTAGATGATAGTCCAGCAATGGCGATTTGTTTGATGCCATAGCTTTCCTCCCAATAACCATAAGCAGCATGAGAAACAATCATTTCAGGATTACTTTTTGCCTCCACTAGTTGGTGAAATTCGTTATCTAACTCTTGTAAGTTGTTCACAAGTTCTTCGTAGTTTTTCTCGAATTCTTCTTTAGCCTCAGGTTTCAATTCAATCAGTGTATCTTTTATACTTGCTGCTAATGTGATTGCTCTATGAGGATCAAGCCACACATGTGGGTCTTGATCACCATGGTGATGTCCGTCCTCTTCATGTCCTTCGTGTTCATGTTCTTCTTCACTATGTTCATGATCATCTTCGCCATGTCCATGATGTTCTTCGTCCCCATGATTATGTTCATGTGTCACAGCTTCTACCCCACCCGCAGCTTCTACTATCGTGACATCTTCATCTTCAAGTGTTTCGTGAATCTTCACTGCATAGGTTTCCATCCCGAGCCCGTTATAGATAAAAGCATCTGCTCTAGCGATATCTAATATTTCCTTTGAAGTAGGCTCGTAAGTATGGCTATCTGTTCCAGGCGGTATAAGCGTGGTAACCTCTACATGTTCTCCACCAATTTTCTTGGCGAAGTCTTCTAGAGGGTATATAGATGTGTAGATGGATAATGTTCCCTCATCTTTTGAGTGATCTGAACTTGCACTACTTCCACAAGCTCCTAACATTACAATTAAACTCAGTAAACTTACGAAAAACAGTATTTTTTTCAATACAAAACTCTCCCTTTGTAAAAACTAAGATTGATTATATCGTAATGGTTACGGTTTGTAAATAGTAACGGTTACGATTTATGTTTATTCTTGTACCACGTTCATCATTCCAACTTTCTCTCATAAACTATAAAAAGCTTATTTGGAGGGATCACCATTGACCGATTCGAAAGAACTTCATAAAGCCATAGAAGAAATTACGGAAATTGCTGTTGGATTTGGATTGGACTTTTATCCAATGCGATATGAAATTTGTCCTGCTGATATAATCTATACGTTTGGAGCGTATGGGATGCCGACCCGTTTCTCTCATTGGAGCTTTGGAAAACAATTTCATCGAATGAAGTTACAATATGATTTAGGACTGAGTCAAATCTATGAGTTAGTTATCAACTCTGATCCATGTTACGCATTTTTATTAAATACAAATAGCTTAATTCAAAACAAACTCATTATCGCGCATGTCCTTGCGCACTGTGACTTCTTTAAAAACAATGTTCGTTTTTCCAATACGAGGAGAGATATGGTAGAGAGCATGACGGCAACAGCGGAAAGAATTGCAGAATATGAGATTCTTCATGGGAAGGGTGAGGTAGAAAAATTCCTAGATGCTGTCCTGGCTATTCAGGAACATATTGATCCTTCTATCGTTCGCCCAAAGCTACCACAGTATAAATGGGAAGAAGAGGAATCCCCAATCAAGAAGGCTCAAACACCATATGATGATCTTTGGGATATGGATGAAAAGCCGGAAGAGACTATGCCGAAAGTAAATCGAAAAAAGAAACTTCCTCCAAGACCTGAGAAGGATTTACTCCTATTCATTGAACAATATAGTAGAGAGTTAGAAGACTGGCAACGGGATATACTGACGATGATGCGGGAGGAGATGTTATACTTCTGGCCGCAGCTTGAGACGAAAATCATGAATGAAGGCTGGGCTTCCTACTGGCACCAACGCATCATGCGCGAACTAGACTTAACATCCGATGAAACCGTAGAATTCGCCAAACTAAACTCCGCCGTCGTGCAGCCATCCAAACAACAAATCAACCCCTATTATTTAGGCTTGAAAATCTTTGAGGATATTGAGGAACGCTATAATAATCCAACTGAAGAGATGATAGCACGGGGTGTTAAGCCAGGATATGGTCGTGAGAAAATGTTTGAAGTACGTGAGATAGAATCGGATATTTCATTTATCCGGAACTATCTAACAAAGGACTTGGTAGAACGAGAGGACTTGTATCTATTTGAAAAGCAAGGACCGTATTACAAAATATCAGATAAAGACTATGAAAACGTCCGTGAACAGTTAGTTTCGATGCGGGTCAATGGGGGGTTCCCATATATTACAGTAGTGGATGGAGATTATATGCGTAATGGTGAATTGTATTTGGTTCACGGATACGAGGGTATGGAGCTTGATCTACATTATTTAGAAAATGTACTGCCTTATATTCATCAATTATGGGGTAGGAAGGTTTATTTGGAGACATATGTGGATGATAAGCTGACAGTTTATAGTTATGATGGGGATCGGGTTTTTAGGAGATAAATACAAAGTAGTAAACAGCCAAGTATATGAGCTTGGCTGTTTTTTTGTGTTATCATACAAAACTATTTCACCCTGACTTTCACATAATGGTTTACAATCCCATGTGCGTATTCCCCGACTATTTCATAAATATATGTCCCAGATTTATCTGGTGCCGTAAAGGCATTCTGCTTAATATTTACCTTTTTCACTTTTTCTTCCTTTTCCAGCATATAGACGCTTAATTTGTTAGGATCATGATTAATAAATTCCAATGTAACCATGTCACTTTTATTCACCTTCAGTGTATCTAAATTCTTTTCAATATCACCTTGAAAAAAATCCCCCATCATCATGCTTCCGTCTTCTCTATTAAGTGTACTCGTACCATTAAAAACTTTCACAGCGCTACTCCCTGCTATAGCATTGACACAAGGAATATACCCTTCAGGGCAGTTGGCACTAGTGTATACATCCGATTCTGGTGTATCATCAGTTATTCTAAAAGTAAGTTTTGAGATTAACTGGTTCTCAGGTTCGTAATATTCTAGCTGCTGATGTAACTCATCCAATACAATAAAGGAACTAAGTGTATATTCTCCACGGTCTGCAGCAATAACTTTTCTGTTTTCTTGTTTAATCAGTTTCATATCCCATTGGAAATCCTGCTTAATCGTTTCATGAGGTCCTATTTTGACAAGGGCATAGTCATAAAACGAACGTCCCTTTAAATTAGAATGCTCCTGGTTAGATTGTGGAGTTAAAAGCTGATATAACATTTGCCCCCTCTTTTCTACCATAACCGCTGAGATACCTGCTTCTATATCAATCGGAACAGGGACATAGATTTCTTTAGCTGTACCGTTATGGTTCGTGATCGTTATAGTTGCTACAAAATTATCGTCTAAGGAATACGTACTTTTATCAATTGTCAATTCGAGTTCAATTCCGTCCATTTGGTTAGATATGGAGGTTGCTAGATGCTGCTGCTGGCTAAAAATAATCCAGCTTACAGAAATTAGAACAATAATGGTGGCTAAAGTAACCGTTAATCGGCTATAGGAAAGCGGTTTTTTTTCTTGTTTATCCTTCTGATTTAGCCTTGATAGAATGATATGATAGGATTCTAAGGATTCACCCTGCGTCAACCGGTTATTTCGTAATTTTTTTAAGTCCTTATCAAGATTTGATTGTTCTTCATACCGTTTCATTGGTAAATCCCTCCTCTACTAACTCTTTTCGAAGTGCTTCAAGTCCACGGTGTAAGACTGTTTTCACTCGACTTTCCTTCCAGTCTAGAACTAGAGCAGTCTCTTTTATAGAGAATTCCATGATTTTCCGTAACACGATAACATCTCGGGTAGGTCTGTTTAGCTTCAAGAGTGCGCGGTGAAGCAGGGCAATATCTTCATTTAATTCGAGGCTCTCTTCTGGTGTTGGTTGTTTGGAATGAATAGGAGAATAATAATCCAAATAATAGGAGACGGGATGTTTCTTTCGTATGTAGTCTATCGTTACATTCCGGGCTATGTGATAAATCCATGTTTTCGGGGAGGATTGGCCCCTGAAACGCTCCCAATTTATAAATACTTTTACAAAGGTATCCTGCATTAGATCCTTTGCTTGCTGTCTCTCACCAATCATGAGTAATATGTAAGTAAATATTTCGTTATGGTATTGCGCGTATAGTATCTTTACTTGGTCCTCTAATTGTTGCCCCATGGAGTACACCCCCCTTTTACGGATTTATATATAGACGGGAAAGTTTTAAGAAAGTTTCAGAGAATCGTTATTTTATCTCATAATAATTAAACTAAACCTAATAACATTGTTAAAGTCTGGATGTTTTTTGGGATAGAAGAAGTCCGATTAGGAATAGTTATTCTAAAAAAAGTGTTGGACTATTGGCATCAATGAGGCTGCTATTTCACAAGAAAAGATAAATGCCTCCCAAAAAATTGGTGGCATTGTACAACAACAGCTTCTCTTAGCATTATACATGTAATTCTTCTCTATAAAGTCATGAATGTTATCTATCACGATTCGGTTTTAGTAAAGAAGGAATATAAAATAATGGATATAGTAATAGATAGAGATTCGGTATCCACCACATAAGGTCAAAGTCAAGCTTGATAATCCAAAAAACAATAGCTTGTAACCCAGAACAAAAAGTAAGTGTAAGTGATAATAATGCAAAGGATTCCCATTTTGCATTTTTTTGTCTATGTAAATAGATACTTGCAATTCCAGTTACAGAAATCAAAATGTCTAGAGGGAAAAATGACCAATTCCAGATTACTAATAACTCATTTTGATAATCTTGATACAGATACTCCTTTGGGATTAATTCAAAGAAAGTAACTACCCAATAAATAATAAAACCAATATCTGTTAGTAGAAATAAAACTCTAAGAGATTTACTCATTTTCAAGCCTCCAATTATTTTTAACCCTCCAATACTATAAAGGCCTAACAATCCCAATCTTCTTGTTAAATTATTCCTTATAATTGATGATATGGAAAGTTTGCTATCTATAATTATTTAATTTAAAAAATCTCTATTATATTGAATAGCTAGATATATTCCTGACGCCAGGAACGCAAGAGAATATTTAAATAAGAAGAAAATCTCCCACATATATTCTTTCGGAAAGATCAAATCGCATAATATTACACTACATAGCATAATAAGGGAGCTTTTTAAAAAAATTGGGCTTGTTCTCTCGTCCGACTTACCCATCTTTCGTTGATATACGTATACAAGAATCCCTCCGACTAAAATCAATGCAAGACCACTACCAATAAGAATGTTCCAATTATAAGTTGAATTTTCCGCCCAGATTCTTAAAGGGTCAAAGAGTATATTTGATACTTCTGAGATAGACTCAAATTTCATTTTGATCACTACCTTTCACATAAGTAAAAATATCGTTAACATCTACATTAAAAAAATCAGCAATTCGAAAAGCTAAGACAAGAGAAGGGGAGTAATTATTTTTCTCCATCACAAAAATGGTTTGTTTAGACACGCCTACAGCTTCAGCTAACTCCTTTTGTGACATTCTTCTTAACACCCTGTGTTCATACACTTTATTTTGAATAGAATCTCCGAAGTCTTTTTTCACATCTAATACCTTCCTTTCCTTATATAACTATAATAAATTATTTATTTATAAATGTAAAGTAAACTTATACATTGTAATATTATTATTTTACTAATGTAAGGTTTGCAATTATTACTTATTGATTAAGTGGTAATAAAAAAGGCCGATTTTCGGATTGGAAATTCGACTTTTTCTTTCTAGATCCCTATATATCTCACATCTCCATGTAAATCAATCTTTTACATGATAGCGACCTTTAGGAATAATTAATGGAGTATCAGAGATTGGGTCAGAAATGACAACACAATTTAGATCAAAAACAGATTTTACTAGTTCACTAGTTAGGACTTCAGTAGGTTTACCTTCTGCAACTAGCTGCCCTTCCTTTACAGCAAATAGATGGTCTGCATAACGAGCTGATAAGTTAATATCGTGTAATACCATCACAATTGTTGTATTGTACTTTCGGTTTAAATTTGTTAATAGGTCTAATATTTCTACCTGATACGTGATATCTAAAAAGGTAGTAGGTTCATCTAGAAATAGGATATCGGTCTGTTGTGCAAGTGCCATAGCAATCCAAACACGCTGTCTTTGTCCACCTGAAAGCTCATCAATGTCATAATCTGCAAACTCTGTTATGTTCATAAATTCCATCGCTTCTTCCACAGCTTCATAATCTTTCTTGGACCATCCACTGAATAAGGATTGATGTGGAAACCTGCCTCTACCGACTAAATCCGCTACAGTAATCCCATCTGGTACAACAGGAGATTGTGGAAGAAGCCCTAAAATTCGAGCCAATTGCTTCGGTGGGATAATATTTCTTTTGTGAAAGCTATATTTTTCTCTTTAAATTTTTCGTTATGCGAGGAAACCATTGCATATTGGCTGGCCTGTGGATCGATATACATTTTAGCGTTGTTGACTGCAAGAACTGCATCTTGAAAAGTACCTACTATTAAACTCACTTTGTCGTCATACGAGATAATATCACCAGCACCAAAAATCCCTGGAACTGATGTTTTACATTGACCTTGACTAACTAAATAATATTCATCCTTGCGTTGAGGTTTTATATCATCAGCAAACGTTAATGATTCTTCACGATTAAACCCATGGCAAATCAAAACTTCACCAACTTGTAATGGAGTGGCCTGTCCATTTTGTGAAATGATAACTTGTTCAATTGCTGTTTGCTTATCATTTGGTACAAATGACTGTATTTCTGCATGAAGCTTTATTTGCACCCCGTGATCTTTTAGTATCTTAACCTGAGATTCGTGGGCAGTTAATTGTTCTTTGCGATAGATAAGAACGACTTCACTTGCAACGGATAGCAGTTCGACTGCCCAATCAATTGCTCCGTTTCCACCACCAGATACAAGAACTCTTTTATTACGGTAGCGTTCCAGAAATCGTATACTGCAAGTTTGTCATTTCATATTTTTCAGAGCCTTCAATTTCAAACTTAATTGGATTTAATATACCTCCACCAACAGCTACAATGATTGTTTTAGAATAATGAACTTCTTTTGTATTCGTTGATATGACAAACATATTATCTTGTTTCTTTATCTGTTCCACTTTAGTATTGAGACATATTGTCGGTAAAAAAGTATTCGCTTGATTTATTAAATTTTGAACAAATTGATGTGCCTGGATTGTTGGAATCCCACCTACATCCCATAAAACCTTCTCAGGATATGTATTCACTTTTCCACCTAGGGCAGGTTGTACCTCAATAATTTTAGTTTTCATATTTCGTAAACCACTATAGAAAGCACTATATAAACCGGCAGGACCGCCACCAATAATTGTCACATCAAATATCTCCATGTTATCCCCCTAAATAAGTCAACCTGCTAAATACTGATAATAATTCTCAATAAGTAGATTATTGATGAAATTGATAATCATTTTTAATGACTTTCTTCATTAAAATAGATTTTTGAACAAGAGTTTTACTCCTATTTGCTAGGTAAATATAAAAAAGCCGATTACCAAATTGAATAATCGACTTTCTTATAGCTAAAGAAATCTATAGCACACTTTTCACAAAGGTTTTATTCATTTAAGGCTGGTCCATGTGTTTTATATATATTAGATTTACACGCCTTTTTATAGTAAACGAATTACCTCTTTTGCCTTTTTGGGGACTACTTGATAAATTTCCTCAACTTTATAAGTATGAATTTCCTTATAGACTGTATTCATATTTTCAAAAATTTCTCTTTCTGTTATATCTCTGTTTGACCAATACATAATTTCCAGCTTTGTTTCCGATTTGGCCACAAATGCTTGAAACATATAATCGATGGATTCTGCCAACTTAAAATCCAACTTCCTATAAAAACGAAGCCTACGTTCCGTGTCGGGTTCATTTTTATCAATCGGTTCAACTTCTATTATAATTGGTTTATTTTTCTCTTTTAATGTTTCAATAACTTTTCTTCCAATTCCCTTCCCTCTCGATTTTTCCGAGACCCATAGGAAATCAATAAAAATAAAATCAGGGAATTCACTGTATATTGCAATATGATATGGACCTTCTTCTTTATAGTAAATATCTCCTCTTTCCTTTAATAAACAATCCAACTGTGCTTTCGATTTCATTTCTTCTTCTGGAAAATATGATTTTAATTCTTCATACCAGTTCAATGTTAGACCTCCTAATTTTACTTCCTATTGTCATGGCTCATCACAATTTTATAATTGTCATTTTAAAGTATCTAGTTACACTATAGTCAAGGGTGAAAACTATGAAAAACTCAAAAGGTGGTATTACCCATCTTAGCATTTAATTCATTCATGGTCTTCTCGACCGATTTTCCTTCTTCATAGTTGGAAAAATCAATCGGGATATCACTCGTTTTCTCTTATCCTAGGATAGATAATTAGTTGCTGTGAATGGAGAATTTTTCGTTGAAAAGTAGTTATTACTTGAGTATGTTGACGTTTAATCTATTGAACTAACTTTTAATAAATTTGAGAGGTTTTGTTTCCGAGATTCGATATATGAAGTGAAAAAGCTTTTTCGAATTAGATAAGGAGTGCCCATATGAAGTGTAATGATACCAATTTTATTAAACGTTTAAAGCGGCAAAAAGAAGATTCGCTCGAATATGTTATTGATCAATATTCATCCCTTGTCCATGCGATATGCTATAAAGTTCTATCTAATATTAGTAATGAAGCGGTAGAGGAATGTGTTAATGATGTGTTTCTAACCGTTTGGCAGAATGCAAATCAGTTTAAGGGAGAAGCTGAGGACTTTAAAAAGTGGATTGCGATGATCACGAAATATAAAGCGATTGATCGATTTCGTCAACTTGAGAGGCTACAAGCTCGTGAACAAAGCGACGAATTTCTGACTGAACATCCAGCTCAGGAGGATGTTCAGATGCACGTATTAAAGAAAGAGGAAAGGAATACCCTTTTGCTTGCACTGAGTACATTACCAGATATTGACCGCGATATTTTTATGATGAAATATTCCCTATATTTATCTACAGCTGAAATATCAGAGGCTCTCAACCTATCCATTTCAGCTGTAGAAAATCGATTATATCGAGGGAAGAAGAAATTAGCACAATCTAAACAACTAAAGGAGAGGTTTCTATGAATCAAGAAAGAAAATGGCTTGATTTAAATATAAATGAAATTGAACCAAAACCGTTATCCACTGAACGAAAAAGCGCAATAAAAACGCATGTGTTGTCCAGAAGTAAAGTGAGGAAACGATTTAGTGTACACTATGTTGCTGTTGCAGTCCTGGGTGTTAGTGTTGTAACTGCTAGTTTTTTGACACCTGCGATTGCGAACCAATTTCCTATTATTCAAAGCATCCTATCATATTTTGAGGATGAAGCTCTGCCAGATACGTATGTAGATTTGTCCACGGTTGTGAATGAGGTTCAAACAAGTAATGGTATTGATGTAATGATTGAAAGCGCAGTGTATGATGGCACAAATGTGATAGTGACATATGCGATTCAAACTGAAGAGGAGCTAGGAGAAAATCCTCGATCCAATGGCTATCTACAAGTGGAACAAGCAAACGGTATCGGTGGTTCAGGTTCCATTAAAAAAGTTAATGAAACGACGTATGTCGGCATTGAAAAGGTGACACCTCACTTTAAAGGGGATAGCCCAGAAGAAATCCTCATTCAATGGCAACCAAGATCATTTATTAATACCCATACGGATAAACAATTTGATGGCAGTTGGAGTTTTGAATTTACACTAGCGCAACTATCAACAGATGTTCAACTATTGAATCAAACAATGGAACAGAACGGTATAAAATTAGTCATAAAGTCACTAGAACATTCCGAGATGGCGGCTGTATTAGAATACGAATTTTATGTAGATCAATCTATTCTACAAGCATGGAAATTTGTTTCGGTTGAAATGATGGAGGTCAAAGATAATCTCGGGAATGTTTATGAGGTTGATGGGAATGGTGGAATTAGCTATGACGACGGAGCTATGAGCGAGTCGCGAGCGACCATTTATTCACTAGACCCAAATGCTACGTCTTTGACATTAACACCTCAAGTTTACTACTCAAAAGAATCAGGAGGGGCACTTGAAATCGTAAAAATGGCACCAATGACAATTCATTTGGATTAGTTATATAGGAAAAGGAGGAATTCTTAAGTTAATAAGGATTACCTCCTTTCATTCGTGTTGAGCCCAATTTTTTACTTGTCTCCTACTAAAAAGGACCTAGAGAATCAACCCTAAGTCCCCCTTTTAATCCTGTTTTGAAATCTCGGCATTCCATTCGAATTCTTCACCTATCGATAGATTGCTAATGCTTATCGTAACGTGTTCCTTATTCTCTATAAATTTCCTCGTTAAACCAAAGGTAAATTCGTTAGATTCTCCACTATCACTCATCGAGTGGAAGTGATAATCTTCTGCTTCTTCCCCGTTGTTATCTACTGCGTTCAGTGAGTTAGGAAATCCCCATCCAGCAGATTCTGGGAAGAAACTATAAAAATTAATTTGTGTCGGTAGATCAGTCGCTATTTTATTTGTTGAAATAGTAACCGTTACCCCTTGATTGTCAAAGTGAATACTTCGTAATAGGATATTGGTATTACCTAGCTCAGCAATTGGTTCATTAATCGTCTTACTCTGTTCAATGACATTTTCTGAACCTTCTTTATGGTAATCCGATAAATCGATAGGTATATCAATAGTTTTTTCTTTTTCCAACATAGATAAATAATCAATATCAATAGAGACATTTTCATGTGCCAATTCTGGTAAATCTAATATAAATTCTCCATCATAAAGTACAGTAAGCCTATCAGTAAGGTAAATCTCCTCTCCGTTGTCTAAAGTAATTGTGCCGTGAAGCGTTTCAACTTCCTGACCTAGATCAGAATCCACAACACCAAATAGATATCCTGTATCAGCACTCTTATCAAACCTCTTGAATGAAATGTAGGAGTGTAGTGTTTGGAATGACTCATTCAAAGCCCTACTAGTTATGGTTTCATCCCCATATGCTACTGGTAATTCTATATTACTTAATGATACTTCTTCATGATGTGCGTCGATAGAAAATGATGCTGTTAGTTGGTCTGCTTCTGCTAATAGCTTCTCGTCTTCTAGGGTTATAGTAGCTACTCGATAGAGCTTGTTATTGAACGAATCATGAAATACAATCCCACTCCATGGACTAGGGGAGTCTGTTTTAAGTTTTATGTTGGTTCCGTCTTTCTCGAGTAACACGAAATCATCGATGCTCCCGGTTTGGTGGTTTTTCTCCACAAAATCATCTGTTAATAAGTCCATACTATAAAATAAATAAATTTTATCTTCATGGAACCAGGCTTTATCAATATACAACCTAACTTCGTCGTTTAATGAATGTTTTTGATTTATGTCTATTACTTGATTTCGTTCCCTAGCTATCTTTAATCCAGGAATAATGGCGTCATAAAAATAATCAACATCATGTAGGCTATCTGCCTCTTTCCAGAGTGACCAATCTGTTTTCTCTTCAGAATCCGATTCGTTATCATCACTCGAAATAAAGGGAATATTCCCCAAGAGAAACTGTGTACCCACAACGAATAACCCGATAATTAAGGCTGCTGTTAAAGATTTTGGAAGCCAATAGAAATTCCTTCCTTTTGAAGTTTGAATATTTCTATAAAAACGCTCATGATCTTCCTTTGTGTGATAACTCTCTATCCCTAGGTAATCATCGAAATCTTTTTTAGTTAATTTACTCATCGAAAAATTCCCCCTTTAATCCCGATTTCAATTTCTCTTTCGCACGCATAATTCGAGTCTTAATGGTAGAGGGATTAACCTTTAGAAGTTCACTAATTTCCTGGATACTGAATTCCTGATAGTATTGTAGAATAAGTACTTCTCTATATTTTATTGGGAGGTTCAAAATGGCCTCTATAACCATTTTCTTTTGCTCATCTACTAAAATACTTTGTTCAGGACTATCGGTATGTGATTGTTCCTTCCATTGATCTTTCCATGTAATGAAGCGATGGATCGGTGATCGTAAGTAATCTTTACACTTGTTAGCGGTCACTTGATATAACCAGTTCTTGAAGGAAGCCCTTCCTTGATAAGTATCTATTTTTCGATATACGACTAGCATTACCTCTTGAAAAATATCATCAGCTTGAGCCTGGTTTTTGGTATACGTAAAAATAAAACGTTTCAAACTTTCCCCGTATTCTTCCATAATCCATTCAATCGCGGTCTCTCTATCGTTTGATTGAATGGAGGGAGGAATTTCTACTTTTTGTTCCATATGGATAACCCCTTTTCTCTCTCTAAAAACAATCGATTGTAATACTTAAGACGAATGAAACAATAAAAAGTCCCAAAATAATAAAAGAAAATAATTTATCCCTTATATTCAAAATTCCTATTACGTAGAAATACATAACCCAAAGTAGCACTAACACATATCACACAGCCAATAATAATATAGAGCACACGAATGCTAATAAAAGTCGTCGTTAACGTAGCGAACAGTATGCCCAAGGGCATCATGGTTCGCATAATTAATAAGCGTACCGAAGTCACTTTTCCCATTACATGGTTCGGGATCAGAATTTGAATCAATGTGACATAATGAATGTTGAAAATAGCAATGACGATTCCGGCGATTATCTCTGTGACAACACCTAGCGAATACCAAGGTGTAAATCCTAGTGAAAGATATGTGCATCCACCAATCATTAGTGAAGTAAAGAGTATACCTAATCCATCTGGGTTTTCCAGGCGTTGTTTTATGAATGCACCAATTAAGTATCCGAGTGGAAAACCAGCCATGAAGATTCCATACGCTGAATAAGGCTGCTCCAAAATAGTGGTGATAAAAGGAATGGTTGTAACGATAGTAACGCCAACTCCAAATTGAACAAATCCCAAAAATACACCTAGCAAGACAATTATTCGTTGCGCAAAAAAATAGTGAAGCCCTTCCTGGAATTCCGTTATCCACTTTTTTCTTACTTTATTTTGTTGGTAGTTTTCTTGAATTATTACTAGAAGTCCTGCACTAACAGCGAATGCAATAGTAATCAATAAAAGCACCCATTCGATTGCAAAATAATCAACAAATAATCCGGATAACAAGGGTCCGGTAATGACCATTACTTGTCTTATGCTATCTAAGGAGGCATTCGCTCTCGTAAGATCCTCATTATTCAGTATGGTTGGAAGAATCGCTTGATTAGCAGGGGTGAAAATCGGCATGATTAAACCAACGATAATTTGAATGATATAAATCAGAGCGATGGTGTAAGCGTCTAAGATTAGGGACATCAATAGAACGATGGCCAATAGCATTCGGATTATTTGGCAGTGAATCATAATCTTTTTTCTACTCCAACGATCAACATATGGTCCGATAAAAAGCTGCATAAAAAATGAGGGAAAATAATACATAAGCCAGATAGACCCGAGGGCACTGGCTGATCCGGTGAGTTCATAGATGACGATGGAGTTGCATGCTGTAAATAATGCCCCACCCAACTCAGATGTGGTACTGCTGAGTAAAACCGACCGGTAACTGGGATTTTTCATCACTAAACACCCCTACTTTTCTAAATACATGTCCAATTCTTCGCCTAAAATGTTTAATGTGTTCTTCTTTAGTGCGTACTTTGAATCTATAATTTCTACTAATTTTGCGGAGCGAAGGATCTTGAGGTGATGATGAATGGTCGATTTCCCCATTTCTAGTTGGGTCGTGATGTCATGTAGGGTTCTTTCCCCTTCAAAGAGTAGCTTTACAATTCTGAGCCGTACTTCATCTCCCAGAGCTTTATATTTTAAAACTAAGAAATGATTCGGAGTAAATCTGTCTGTAGGTGTAATGCTTTCGTTTGCAACAGGATAGTAAAAAACTTTGGTATCCTCGATATCTGCCTCAATATTCCAAGGACGATAGATGTATTGTGGAATAAGTAAGACCTTTGTAACTTGAGGTTCAGGAATGTAAGTTACTCCTCCGGTTGCCCATTCCACCAGTTTTTCTGGGTCCATTTTTATTGCCATTTGCTTTTTGGTTTCATAGTCGGTCTGTAAAATGGCATGAAGTTTATCGTGCTGCTCGTGGATAACCTCTTCATACCAAGCCTCCATTACTTGGGTAAGATGATTTTTTAATTGGTCTCCATCCACTGTGTATATGTAATCGATATAGCTCGGAAAGAAGGAGTTATCAGCAATTAATTTCTTCAGATTCTCCACAGCAGTCTGTTCGCCAGAAGCGGCAGCTTTTCTTAAACCTTGAGATTGGCTGCTGACGAATGGTAAACAAATATACTTTAAGTCCTCTTCCGAAAGGTTCATGATGTAAGATGTAAATGCTGAGAGTTCTTTCACGTGATGACGATGTAGGAGTTGAAGTAATGCTTTCCATGTATTGTTTCGCTCTACATCGTGTAACAGTTCCAACGTAATTGTTGATAAGGAGTTGGGCCAAAAATCTAGCGGTTTTTCTAAACTATCTAGCATTGTCTTGTTGGTAAAAGCAGCAATTCCTAGTGCTGCCTCCCATAATAAGGAATATTCGAATTGAACCTGATAGGTTTGTCTTTTCCTACTTGTTAGATTAATAACTTCCATAATCTCACCTCTCCATTTTGATAGTAACATAAATTCAATACTTATTGAATGTTAAATTCTAAAAATATAGAACTTATTAATTTCCAGGTGGTGTGGATTGTATATCAAAAAAACTTGATGTATACTTTAAATATCAAAAATGTTTGATGTATTGAAAGGGGTAACCGAGATGGGGGCTATTGAATTACAAATCATTTTCAAGGACTATGAAAAAACATTTAAAGCTCTTGCGGATGAGAAGCGATTAAAGTTACTTCATCTATTGGCTGATTCAAAGGAAGAATCTATCTGTGTATGCGATTTGGAGGAAGCGATGGGCATGGCACAATCCAAACTATCGTATCACTTGAAGATATTGATGCAGGCAGATCTTATTCAACGAGAAAAAAAGGGAACTTGGCATTATTATTCCATCAATAATGAAGTGATGAACAAGATACTTTCTGAGGAGCTTTGTTGTTTATTTAGAAGACCAGACAATAAAGGCACTGTTAACATGAACTGTGGTTGCTAATAAAAGGGGGAATCAAGATGGAGAAATTACCAATAGTTGTTATTGGTGCAGGTCCAGTCGGGCTTGCTGCTGCAGCACATCTATATGAAAAGGAAGAAGAATTCTTAGTACTAGAAAGGGGTCAAAAGGCAGGGGCAAATATATTGAAATGGGGACATGTTCAAGTGTTCTCACCATGGAAATTTAACATGGATTCTGTAGCTAGAAAATTATTGCTTGCAAATGGTTGGGCAGAACCTGCAGCAGAAGAACTTCCTACTGGATATGAGATTGTAGAAGAATACATAGAACCATTATCAAAGCTTCCGCAATTCAAACAAAAAATTCTCTATCGAACGGAAGTTATAGCGGTTACTAGGAAGAATAAAGATAAAATGAATTCTTCCTTGCGAGAAGAAAGTCCGTTTATTATTTATGTACAATCAGGAGGAGTAACAAAGAATATAGAAGCGAAGGCAATTATCGATGCTAGTGGAACATGGCATAATCCTAATCCACCGTTTGCAGATGGGGTATGGCGTGATAAAGAGCTGAAGCAACAACTGATTACCGCGATTCCGAATGTAAAGGCAGAACCAGATAAATTTAAGAATAAACATATTGCTGTCATTGGTAGTGGGCATTCAGCTTTAAACACGTTAATTGATCTAGCTCATTTAAAGGAACAATACCCTGATACAAAGATTTCTTGGATTGTTCGGAAACAAGAAGTTCAGGAGGCATTTGGTGGAGAAGCGAGTGATTCTTTGTCGGCAAGAGGTGAATTAGGAACGAAAACACACCAATTAGTAGACAATAGGATGTTTGAAGTGTACGCCAGTTTTTATATAGAAGATATCCTAAAGGGTAGTAACGGTTTGCGTGTCTTATCTACAGATGGTAGGGAAGTAAACCAAATAGATGAGATGGTGGTCAATACAGGGGCGAGACCAGACTTCTCCTTCCTAAGTGAGCTGCGCTTAGATGTAGACTATGCGGTAGAAAGTACACCGAAACTTGCACCATTAATTGATCCTAACCTTCATAGCTGTGGCACCGTAAGGCCTCATGGAGAAGAGGAGCTACGCCATCCAGAGCCTAATTTTTACATTGCTGGGGTGAAAAGCTATGGCCGTGCACCTACTTTCTTGATGACCACAGGTTATGAGCAAGTTCGTTCCATTGTAGCGTATCTCACAGGGGATTTAGAAGCTGCTAAGCAAGTACAATTAAAACTTCCTGAAACAGGTGTATGTAAGGTGAATTCTGTTCCAAAACAGTTTCAAATTATAACCGGTAATAATGAGGGAAACTGTGGGTGTTAGTAGTGATAAAATAATGAACATAATCATATCACAATTCGTTCTTTGGAGCATGAAGATGGGGAAGTGGTGCTTGGAATCTATGGACAAGGTATTGAAACAAAAAATGGAACGGTTGAAGTTCAAGCACCAACATGGCATGTTTGGGATAAGCAACATGTGAAGCATAGTCGGTTCGTTGCAAGTGAAAGTGGGAAGATAGTTGGTTGGGGTGCTTTATCACCATATTCAAGGCGTGCAGTTTATCTGGGTGTTGTGGAGCTTAGTAACTATATTGATCCTGACTATGCTGGGCAAGGTGTAGGATCAAAGTTAATGAATAGTATAGTTACATCAGTACAGAAAAATGGATGTTGGCTGCTGCAGTCTAGTATTTTCCCTGAGAACGTGGCTAGTATTGCCTTGCATAATAAGTTTGGTTTTCGTGAAGTTGGTTATCGGGAAAAAAATCACAATTAAATGGGGTCTGGAGGGATGTCCTTCTTTTTGAGAAAAGATTATAAATTGCCGGAGGAATGATTATGATACTTAATCGTGGTGGGGCACTAAGTAAAGAATACTTTGTAGCTTATATGACTTTAATTATGAATACGAGAGATTGTCCAGTGAGCGAAGCCAAGGAGATTGCTTTTAAGCGTTTGTTTAGAAGTAATACTGAGACATTAGGGAGCCAAAGCTATGAAAAGTTTCTTCTAGCATATGAAGGAATGGATATATAAGGAAAACTAACAAATGGGAACTGGATATTTTCCAGTTCCTTGTGTGCGTGGTAAGAATACAGGATCTACCAAATTTGGTCAAGCTTATCCGAATAATACCGAATAGCTCTCTCGTAATCTCTAATGCTATTATCGGCAGTAGTTTCTATCAAACAATTTAACAGTAATTCCATTGCCTGATCGTGCTGTTTTAAATTATATAGAGTCATGGAGAAGAATGCCTTTATCGCCTGGTTATTTGGGAATAACTTCAATCCTTTTTCAAAGATTCGTTTAGAATTTTCATAATCGCCTATTGTACGATAAGTACTCCCCAATCCCACTATTGCACCTTCCAAGGATTTACCGTTTAAACCTAATTCAATTGCTCTTTCGTAGTAAGGAACAGCCTTCGCTTCTTCTCCTAACACATCAAAGCTCCAAGCACATTGATAGTGGTACTCGGGGTTGTGAGGATGTTCTTTTGTTAATTCTATCAATAGGGAGTTAGACTCTTTTAACTTTTTCTTCTTTCTTAATACAAGTGCATATTCTAATTTATCCATAAATATTCAACTACTTTCTTAAACGTTAATCTAATTCTCCATCTCAATATACTCTCGAATTAACTTCCACTTTCCGTTCTCAATAGCCCAGACATACATAATTTTAGCGTAATGAGGTTGTCCAGATATCATACTTGTTTCTGTGCCGAAGATTAAATAATTCTCCTCCGAATTACGTTTGGTGGTGGAGATGATTTCATAATCTTTATTTGTATTCTCATCATATTGATTTAACACAGTGGTAATATCATAATGATAGTCATATATTTCAGGTTTCGCTATTCCAGAAAAAGCCCAATATCCTGTGAAATCCTTTGACATGAATTCTTTGATGTTAGTGGGGTCTTTTGTTTTAAAACCTTGATTCCAAGCTTTGTAATAGTCACCAAGAACTTCCTCAAAATTCTTCATCACATACTTCCTCTCCATAACTATTATAAATAATAATCAAATTATAGCATAAATATTCGGAATATTACTTCGGGGTGTCGAGGAGGATGTCATGAAGGTTTAAAACGGTTGTGGACATTAGGAGGAGTGCTAGGTATAATGGTAGCTAAATCAGCATAAGATGAACCGAGGATGCTTTCGACATCCCCGGCTCGCATGGTTAGAAGTTCAGGTGTGGAATTCCCTCTGAACATCTTACAATTAAAATGAACAAAAGAACCCTCACCTAATTAGTGATTAGCCGTCACGGGTGGGGGTTCACTTTTTGTTAATCTTGTCGTCAATTAACCGCCTAATGAACTCCAGCAATGTGATCAAAAATGAACCCGCTGCGATCAGTAACATCAATATCGATATCACAAAATCCAAAGGCATCCCCCCTTTCACCAAAATGGTTCCAGAGGGAAGTGAAAATCCCACCCTAACGACTCACCATGCATATTTATATTGTAGCTTATATTAGTGCAGTGGTAATCGTCCGATAGTCATAGGTGTTACATGGTGACATGTACCTATCAATCAGAATTTAATTTGTTTTCTATAGAATTTAGCTTCTCCTCCAGTCGGTCAAGTTGATGTTTACGCTTCTTCGACGAAAGGATGAAAGTAACAATTAGAATAATGATTAAAACGATGAATACGAGAAAAAATAATTGGAAAAGCATATCTCCAATATGGAAACCGCTTAAAGAAGCTAATAATATCCAGTCTATGATAATCCCTCCTAACTAGTATCTACCGTGATTTTAATATAAATTTAAGGTCTCAAATTGCGAATGATGTATTAATATTTAATTTTTCTTAATTATACATCTTTGGTAGAATGTTAGAAAGTAATATCAAGTAAAACTAGGGGGAACAGAATGGAAAAGGTAGAAATGCTTCATATAAACAAGCAAGGCTGGGAAAAATCTGCGAAACGCTTTTTCGGTAGAACTGCTTTACCTGAACTAGGACCGCTTGCACCAACAGAGTCGGAGTTAAACCTGTTTGGTGAAATCTCAAATAAAAAGGTACTTGATATTGGGTGTGGTAGCGGACATTCCTTGAACTATATGGGAGAGAATGGAGCGGCAGAGCTCTGGGGAATAGATTTGACAACGAAACAAATCGAAACAGCGAGAGAATTACTTCAAGACCAAGAGGCAATAGTAAAACTATTCGAGACCCCAATGGAAGAAGATCCAGGATTACCGAAGAATTATTTTGACATCGCCTATTCCATTTATGCCCTTGGATGGACCGTAGATCTTGAAAAGACACTATCCAATATCCATCGTTACTTAAAGCCAGGAGGAATTTTTGTCTTTAGTTGGGAACACCCAATGCATGACCGAGTGAAACGGATAGAAGATAGTTTTATAGTAGACAAGTCATACTTAGAGGAAGGTCCAGAATTTAATGAGGCATGGAAGAATGAGGTTATCATTTATCACCGTAAATTATCTACATATATCAATACATTGATTCAAGTTGGTTTTGAAATTGAGAAGGTGATAGACGATGTCGTACTACCCGATGTTGTCCCAGAGGGGAATGACCTTAGATGGTATTCCGTTGAAAAAGCCAAGTTAATTCCGGCAACGTTTATCATAAAAGTTAGGAAGAAAGGTTAATTTGTGCCCCCTACCTGGAATTGGTAGGGGGTACTTAATGGGGATTAGTCTTTTCTAAATAAACCAGTCCATAAAGCTGAGGTCCCGAAGACGTCAGCCTCTCTAACTTTATCATGCATCTTACGGATTTCTACATCAACTAGGTTTCTAAAGATTATAAGGAGCTTTTCTTCTGATCAATTAATCTAATAATTTATTAATTAAAGGAATTACTTTCTGTAAACGTTCCTGATAGTTTCCCTTAATGGAAATATAGCTTATCTGCTGCTCTGCTAATAGCTGTTTAAGCCTATCATTATTCTTCTTTCTGATACTAATCTTACCAAATACTCTTGTACCGTCATCCACCCATTCCACATCAGGTTCTAGGAATAGCCATAGGTCCGAACTGTTGCAGCTTTGCTACTCCATCAAGTATAGGCTGTCTAATCCTCTCATAGGCGATGGAAAAGTTTTGAGTAACCAAGGCCTCTGTATCTACAAATAAAATCTTACGAGCGAGATTCAATTGCTTCTTTATCTCTAGATGGTGTTCAAATGCAATTTCTGCAAAATCACTTTTCATGGTTTCATAGGTTCCGAGTCGATCATAAAAGCTACGTCCAACCTCCTGAACACATGTTGTATTGTAAAGGCTAGCGAGGTTTTTTACGAGTGTAGACTTACCAGTGCTTCCTGTTCCCACGATTGCAACCTTTTTAACGAAGTAAGGTTTGACAATGTTTGGTAGGAAGTCCCAATGCTTCATGACACCTTCTGTACGAATTTTGGTTGCGGAAATAGGAAACGCTAGGCGATCTTTATCTAACAAAATATGCTCAGCATTCGGGTATAGTTTATGGAAATAGTCTTCGTAAGCCACCTCTGATGAAAAGACCGTATCAATTTCTTTTCCAATCACATCTTTAATCGCTTTTGCTCCATATTCCCAATCTGAGAAGTGCCCGGTTTGTTTTTCTTGAATAGCGTGCACATGGACATGTGACATTTCCTTGGTAAGCTGCTTCCACCAACGTAACCGCACCTTATAAGGAATTGGGAGGATTTGAGCGCCCTTGAAAAACACTTCTCGCTCATAAGCTTCATCGTACGAAACAATAAAATGAAGTTCTTTCACCATTGTACTAGCTTGAATCATGGCATGGACATGGCCCATGTGGATAGGAACAAATTTCCCTCCATACATTCCTACTTCACGCATTTATACCGCTCCTTGCTTTTTGCTCATTCGAATCCAGTTTATATAACCATAAACGCTATTAAACAGAAATGCAGTCCACATGACTAGAAGCGTATAATCATTTCCACCAGTATCTACTAAAGTGATATACCATAGAATAATAGATAATACGTTTACGATAATCCACATGATCCACTGTTCAGCAAAACGTTTCAGCATTAGAATCTGAGCAGCAATGGAAAATACATTGGTTGCGGAATCAAGACCGACACTTCTCCCACCAATGAGTTCTAAAAATATGGCGTATAACACTGTAGCTAGTGCAATAGCGGCTAATGTAAACGTCCAAGCTTTAGCGTTCATTCGCTTAACAATAACTTCTTCCCCAATCGTACTTTGTTTTGTTTTATTTCGATTCCATAAATAAATACCAATAAATTGCACAGGAAAATAGAATAATCCATTTAGCATTGCTTCCCCATATAACCCGTATGTAAAGGAAATATAAGCATATGTGCCAGTCTGAATTATCCCGAAGTAGTAGTTACTAATCTTTCCTTTGGCAACTAGGACGACACAGAGCATACCGGTTAAGGAACTAATTAAACCTAATAGGGTGTCATCCCAAGCGAAGAATAACCAAATATTTATCCCTGCAAAAACGAGTAACCAAATACGTTCGAACCAAGTCCATTCCTTTAGCATGATTTTCCATCCCCCTTTTTCCTAATGAGATTTTAGCATAGGGGGAAGTGATGTACTATAACATTTTGAAATATTTATTACTACAGGCTAGTAGTCTTAACTGAGTGAAATATCAATCTCAAATTGATAATTATTCTAACTTAATATAAAAAGGGTGTCACCGTGACACCCTATAATCCTTATTTTCTAATAAACATCTGAGTCCAATGCTGTCCATCTGGGTCATAACCGACTCCAATATGTGTAAAGTCTGGATTCAAGATATTGGCACGATGCCCTTCACTGTTCATCCATGCTTGTACGACTTCATCTGGTGTTCGTTGACCTTGTGCAATGTTCTCACCTGCTGATTGATAGGTAATTCCGAAATCACGCATCATATCGAATGGTGACCCATAGGTCGGACTAGTGTGGGAGAAGTAGCCGTTACGTTGCATATCATTCGACTTTTCCCGAGCTACATTGCTAAGAGCATTATCCACTTCCAGTAACGATAACCCAGCCTGTTGTCTTTCCTTATTGGTGAGAGTTACTACATCACTCTCAAAATTACTTAAAGCGTAGTTCCCGTTCTTGGCTTGCTGGGTATTCTGCTTGTTGGCTACATTATTTGTATTTGGTGCTTTATTCTCCGGTGTTGCTTGCTGTCCTTCAGGAGCTTTGCGGAATTCGTATTTTGCATCCTGAGTCTTAATAGGCTGTGTCTCTGGATAATCATTACTAGATTGGTCGGTACTTAGACTAGAAATGTTACCATCATTATTCGTTTGGTTGTTATTGTTATTGCCATTATCATTATTGGCATTATCATTATTACATGCCGAAAGCAAGATGGTGATTAGAAACACGGTAATGAAACTGATGAGAATTTTTTTCATATTATCACTCCTTTTATTATGGTTGCTTATAGTATTAGTCGTATTTGGGAAAATATTGATGCAAATTGTAAAAATATTGCTTTTGTGTTCTGAAGGAAATAGAAGCGTCTACCGAGTTTTTCTAATTTTACTGTTCGGGATTCCTAGGCTAAACTAAACATAGAATAATAATGGGAAGTGAACTTGTATGAACAAAATTTTAGTTGTGGATGATGATGCACATATTCGAAAATTAATTCGTTTATATCTAGAAAATAGTAACTATAGTGTAGTCGAAGCGGAAGATGGCCAGGAGGCTTTAACGATACTGGAGAAAGAGACGGTCGCACTTGCTATCGTCGATGTGATGATGCCTAATATAGATGGCTACGAGCTTACGGAGGATATTCGCTCCTTCTTAGACATTCCAATATTAATGGTGACAGCTAAAGGGGAATCTCAAGATAAAGTTAGAGGATTCCGTGCTGGAACCGATGATTACTTAGTGAAGCCATTCGATCCAGTAGAACTGGTTCTTCGTGTAGAAGCATTGTTGAAACGATATAATATTGGTGCAGAGAATCAGGTGAAAATTGGATCTATCCTAATTGATAAGGACAGTTTAACCGTTCAATCTGATGATAAGAGTGTAGCCTTGAAAAGGAAGGAATGTGAGTTACTGTTTGTACTAGCAAGCTCACCAGGGAAAATCTTCACACGTAATCAGTTAATCGAAAAAATTTGGGGATATGATTACGAAGGAGACGAGCGTACGGTGGATGTTCATATCAAGCGGCTGCGAGAACAACTAGAACATTTTGAAGAGATTTCGATTTCAACTGTCAGAGGGCTTGGATATCGTTTGGAGGCTAGTCATGATTAAGAGTCTCTACCTGAAAATAGTTGGTACCTTCATCGGGGTCGTTATCGTCAGTATTGTACTGTCATATGCTTTAACACCCTATTCCATTAAACAAGAGGAAATCTTTAAAGAGGAATTATCGAAAATATCTATTGGATTAGCTGAAATCATTCAAATAGCCGGTCCAGATAGTATCCCGTTATTAATGGACGAATTTGATGATATCCATTTTGATGTGTTAATTACAGATGGCCGCACGGTCTTTTATAAAAAGGAAAGCAATAAGAGATTCCCAATCCAGCGTGAAGACATAGAGGAGATTTTAAGTCATTCTTTTGATGATCCTGTTGTGCTTGTAGATGAGGATAACCAATCTGCCAGGATTATAGGTGTTCCAATCCATGTTTCCGGTCAGCAATATGCACTCATCACTAGAATCGATTATGAGGACGAATTTGAAGACCTGCAACAGGGTGTATTTGTTTCTTTATTATTGGTTTTGTTAATTGGAAGTATTTTAATCTTTTTTGCCTCCACTTACTTAGTTAAACCAATTAGAAGGCTAACTCAAGCATCACGGAAAATCGCCAAGGGTGATTTCTCTGTTCGGGTGGAAAAGAAGAATAGAAAGAATCAGGATGAGGTTGGGGAATTAATCGATAGCTTCAACCATATGACTGCAGAATTAGAGAAGATAGATACGATGCGTGCGGACTTTGTAAGTAATGTATCCCATGAGATTCAATCACCCTTAACATCTATTAAAGGATTTACAAAAGCAATTATGGATGATGTAGTACCGAAAGAGGATCAGAAGGAATACCTACAAATTATTTATCAGGAAATTGAACGAATGTCCCGATTGAGTGAAAATTTACTACGGATGGCATCACTTGACTCTGAACATCATCCATACCACCCAACCTCTTATCGATTGGATGAACAAATTCGTAACTCTGTATTGACAACGGAACCACTGTGGAGTAAGAAGAACATCGACATTCGCTTGGAAATTGAACCGGTAGAGATATTTGCAGACAAAGATTTGATGGAGCAGGTTTGGTTGAATTTGATTACAAACAGTATTCGGTACTCGGATGAAGATGGGGTTGTTGAAGTAACCATCGAAATAGTGAGCAATAAAATTAAAGTGAAGGTGAAAGATAATGGGATTGGTATACCAAAAGAAGCGATGCCTAATATTTTTGGTAGGTTCTATAAAGTGGATCGCTCCCGTAATCGGTCGGTAGAAGGAAACGGCTTAGGTCTATCAATCGTAAAAAAAATCTTGCGTATGCATAAATTTAGTATCGAGGTGGAGAGTGAAGAAGGGGTTGGCTCTACATTCACTGTTAATATACCGATTGGCCAATAGTACTAAGACTATGAGCATTTTTTGCTCATGGTCTTTTTTAGTTCATATTCAGTTCATATTTATTCTTTATACTATGACTATACCCAGAAATATAAAGTTTTTTATGAATTTGTGCAACAAAACACAAAGTTATTTCGTATATATCTATGAAAGAACCAAAATTTGGTTTAAATCTGGGATGATAATGGCAAGTCTATTGATAGCAAGATAGACATCTAGGAGGATACGATATGCTCTTTCATCCAATGGATATTTTAATTATTATGGCATTCTTTCTTGCGATGTGGGCTCAGACAAGAGTGCAAGGGAATTTCCGCAAAGGTTCTAAAGTAAGGGCTTCCTCAGGGATGACAGGATTAGAAGTTGCAAGGAAAATTCTAGATAGTGAAGGTCTTTCGGATGTAAGAATTGAATTGTCTAGAAGAGGAGCTTTATCCGATCATTATGATCCAACCGCTAGAGTAATACGACTATCTGAACCTGTATATCGAGGTAGTTCTATTGCATCCTTAGCAGTAGCTGCCCACGAAGTAGGTCATGCGATTCAACATGCTAATCGCTACTCGATGTTAGTTCTACGTCATAAGTTTGTGCCGGTAGCTAATATCGGATCACAACTATCACCATTTTTGCTTATTGGAGGTTTTTTACTCGATTGGGCAAATTTGATTGGTCTAGGTATTATACTTTTTTCAGCGGCAGTTCTTTTTCAATTAATCACATTACCAGTAGAATTCGATGCTTCTAAGAGAGCGAGAAATAAACTGCTACAACTTGGTTTAATATCGAATCAAGAGGAAAGAGGCGTTGGAAAAGTACTAAATGCTGCAGCATTGACTTATGTTGCTAGCACGTTGATTGCGTTACTAGAGCTTATTAAATATATTTTGATATTTAGAGAAAGAGAAAACTAAGAAGAGGTGGATTAAGATGAATTTACCCATGACAGATATGCCGAGTTTTGTAAGAAAAGAAGTTGATAAGTTAAATGAAACCATCTCACCTTTTATTAAAAAGGTTTCTAAATATTCCTTTTGGTCCTTTCCATTAATTGCATTCTCGCTAATTAATCTGTTCTTCTCATTGATTGTAATGCCAGAAACAGGAACCACTGTTTCCTTGATCATATATGCAGTAATGGGGGCAACTGGGTTTACTTTATCCAAGGAAGCAAAATACCAACGTAAAGAAATAGTAAAGGTTAGTGAGGCATTTATAATCAAGCGCATTAAGAAGAGTACTGTTGTGGAAGATTTTATAAAGGATCGCTATATCCAACAAGTAAAACAACAGCCAGTGTTTGCGATAAATCATTTTATTCGATTTTTAGAAGAAGAAAATAGAGTGATGGATTAATAAGCTTTACAAGACCTGGAGGGATTTCGTGGAAGTACTAGCGAAGCAGGAATATGTCAAGGTGGAAAGAAGAGTAAATAGCATTGAGCAAGTGGATATAGAGCATAAACGTTTACTCGTACTTTATTCTGATAAGATTGTCAGTAAGCACCGGGAATTCCATATAAGAGATATATTGGATATGTCATATAGGGAAATAGGAAGTGAAGGAGGAGGACTCCTTTACTTACATACCATTCGTGGTGTTTATTCTTATACTGTGAAATCTTCTCCAAAACAATTTATTGAAATCTTTAAGCAGTATGTAAGTAGGTAATACGCTATAGTTTTCAAATTTAGTAGAAATGGGGAATGGTACATGACTGTAATGATTTATGGTGCTGCATGTTCATCAACTAGAAAAGCAAAAGAATGGTTTAAGAAAAATAATATAGACTATATTGAAAGAAATATATTAAGGGAGCCATTGACTGTTAAGGAGCTACAGCAAATCCTGAGTAGAACAGTCGAGGGCACAGAAGAGATTATTTCCACAAGATCGAAAGTATATAAGGAAATGAATGTCGATATTGATTCACTTCCACTTCAGGGATTACTTGAATTGATTCATAAGCATCCTAGACTTTTAAGAAGTCCTATCATGTTGGATGAAAAACGTCTACAGGTTGGCTTTCATATAGATGATATAAGACAGTTCTTACCTAGGAAAACAAGAGAAAGACAATGGTTACAATGGCGAATGAATTATCTTCCTATGACGGAGATACTAAAATAATATGGGTATCACATTGGAAAAGGCGTAACCTTTGTTATAAAGGCTACGTTTTTTTCAAAGTAGGAAAGAAATCCCACATGGATATAATTGGGTAAAAATGAATAATAGCTAAACGGGATAAGCCTGAACTTATTCACTTATGACAATGGATTATCAAAAATATTCAATTTTATTCCAAACTAGTTTATTATTAATCTTATATAGTTATGAATAAAGGAAGGTATTCTATGACGGATGAAAATATATCGCGTTTAGAGATAAACGGGAAAGAAATTATTTTAATTGGTACAGCACATGTATCGAAAACAAGTGCTGAGCAAGTAAAGGAAGTTATAGCAGCAGAAAATCCCGACTCCGTCTGTGTGGAGTTAGATGAGCAGCGTTATAAATCCATCACAGAGGGGAGTAAGTGGAAGGAAACAGATATATTTCAAGTTATTAAAGATAAGAAGGCTACATTATTACTCATGAACCTTGCTATATCCTCTTTTCAAAAACGAATGGCTAGTCAATTTGGTATTAATCCAGGACAGGAAATGATCCAAGGGATTGAATCGGCTAAAGAAATTGGTGCAGACCTTGTTTTAGCAGACCGAAATATCCAGGTAACCTTTTCCCGTATTTGGCGCGGGATAGGTTTAAAAGGAAAATTTATGCTGTTAACGCAAGTGATTGCCAGTATCTTTACGAATGAAACGATCAGTGAAGATGAGTTGGAGAAAATGAAATCCCAAGATATGATTGATTCCATGCTTGATGAATTCACAGAAAGCTTTCCTAGGCTGAAAAAACCTTTAATAGATGAGCGCGACCAATACTTGGCACAAAAGATAAAGGAAGCTCCAGGAGAAAAGGTTGTAGCAGTATTAGGTGCTGCCCATGTGCCGGGAATTAAGGAGCAGATTAAAAGCGATCATGACCTAGAGCAGTTGACTAAGCTCCCACCAAAATCAAAAATCCCTAAAATTATTGGTTGGACTATTCCTATATTTATTATTGCGCTTATCGTAACTACTTTCATAACAAATCAAGAAGCTGGAATAGCACAAGTTATTAGCTGGATCTTATGGAATGGTTCCTTGTCAGCGTTAGGGACGTTGCTTGCATTTGGACATCCACTTGCAGTCTTAACAGCCTTTATAGCGGCACCAATAACTTCATTAGAACCTTTTCTTGCGGCAGGTTGGTTCGCAGGATTCGTGCAAGCGTATTTTAAAAGACCGAGTGTTCAAGACTTTGAAAGTCTATCGACCGATGTTCATTCTTTCAAAGGATTCTGGAACAACAAGGTTACTCGTGTATTATTAGTAGTCATATTTGCTAACCTTGGTAGTTCATTAGGAACCTTTGTAGGTGGAGCAGATGTAATTCGATTATTTATTGAGCATTTTTAAGGCGTAACAGTTGTATCATAAGTTCTAAATATTTTCCTATAAAAGTAACCATTATATAAAGGAATTGTAAATTTTAAGGGGGAACTTTCTTGTGATCATTGCGATCATCATATTATTGTTTGTATCATTCTTTTTCTCTGGTAGTGAAACTGCCCTTACTGCAGCAAATAAGATGAAGCTACAAACAAAAGCAAATCAGAATGATAAAAAGTCAGAAAAATTATTGGAATTAGTGTCCAAGCCAAGTGAGTTTATTACTACTATTCTAATAGGAAACAATATAGCTAATATTATGTTGCCGACACTAGTAACAATGGTTGCGCTCGATTATGGTATAAATGTTGCTTTGGCTTCCGGGATATTAACTGTGACCATTATTGTCTTATCAGAGGTCATACCAAAATCGGTAGCAGCTGCATTTCCAGATAGAATAGCATATATTGTCTATCCAATAATTCGATTTTTTACCATATTATTTAAGCCACTAACTTGGTTATTAAATGGGCTAACTGGATTAATTATCAAGCTCTTAGCAAGAGATGATGCAGAGAATGTTTCGATATCCAAAGAAGACCTAAGGGCAATGGTAGACATTGCCGATACGGAAGGTACGTTTAAACAAGAGGAGTCTTACCGTATTAAGGGAGTACTTGAATTTCAAGATTTAAATGTGAAGGACGTCATGAAAACTCCTCGTATCGATATTGTTGCCGTACCTCATGATGCAACATATGAAGAGGTTAGAGATATCGTTATCCAGAATCAATATACGAGATATCCTGTTTATGAAGGGGATATTGATAATATAGTGGGGGTTTTTCACTCTAAATATTTATTAACATGGTCCATTGAACCTGAGAAGCGATTAGAAGAATATTGTGACATGAATCCAATGGTGTTCTTTGAATTCCACTCCATTGAAATGGTGTTCCGTCAGATGACAAAGGATCGGAAACACTTAGCAATTGTACTAGATGAATATGGCGGAACGGAAGGTGTCCTAACACATGAGGACATCATTGAGGCTATGATTGGGTTAGAGATTGAGGATGAGATGGATTTAGAAAGTGAGAAATTAGTGGAAAGACTAACAGACACAGAAATCGTCTGTGACGGTAAAATAACACTTCATCGGCTGAATTCTATTTTTAATACGGATATCCCCGAGGAAGAGGATGTACTATCAGGTTACTTGTTGACAGAGCTTAATCATTTTCCAAAACAGGGCGACGTGTTCGCGAAAGATAACCTTGTCTTTAAGATACTCGAAGTAGATGGAAGAACTTTAAAGCAAGTTCACATCATAAAAGAAGATTTAATGGAAGTAGAGGAGGCTTAATATGAATTGTCCAATTTGTGATGATGTAAAAATGAGGGAAGTTCAAAAGGGAGAAGTTCTTATTGATATTTGTCCAAGCTGTAAAGGTGTATGGTTAGACAGAGGAGAATTAGAAAAGATAACAGCAGGACTAAAAGAAGATCGTAAGTATTATGAAGAAACGTTTGATTCTTATGAGAGGGGACACCGTGAGCATCCTTCTTATAAAAAGGAATATCCGAATGCACAGTCATATGATCCAAGATATTATGGGTATAAGAAAAAGAAGAAGAAAACAATGTTTGATTTATTTGATGATTTATTTTAATAAGAAGGCCCTTGTTATTGAGTTAACAAGGGCCTTCTCTAATAAGCTTCCGTATAACCAAACCCTATTAGGGTAAAACTAATACAAAGTGTTATAAGGAGGAATTTCGTTGGAGGATACGTCTAGTTTTGTAGCAAAATTTAATGAGCGGAAGCAAAAGGATGAACAAATTAGAAGAAGGCAGCGTGGTGGAAACAGGGCTAATTTACCTAGTAAACGTCACTAGAAAAAATCCTTCTCTCCAAAAAAATGGTATCTGATTATGAAAACCAGATACCATTTTTTGTTTTTTATCGTAAAGCTTTAAAAGCTCTACCCCATGTAATAACCTGATCTAACATAGTGTTAGCATTATCAGCATGGTAGTCAGCAGGCTTGAATACAGAGAAGTTTTCAAAATCAGCCATTAGTGAGAACGTAACAGCAGTACGAACGTCTGCAACTTGAAGCTCACCTAGGATAAGTCGTAGGTTTTCATGAGCACGTGTACCACCTAGGCTACCGTATCCAACGAAACCAGCAGCTTTGTTGTTCACTTCTGGGTTTAAGTAATCTAGTGCGTTTTTCAAAGCACCACCAACAGTGTGGTTGTATTCTGGTGTAACAAAGATATAAGCATCAAATGAAGCCATTTTTTCAGACCAAGCTTTTGCAGCAGCTTGTGCTTCTTCTGTTTGAGATGCTTTAGAACCTAACATAGCTAAATCATAGTTAGCTAAGTCTACTAGTTCATAATCAACATTTTCATCATTTCGGTTAGAAGCAAAATTTAACGTCCATTCTGCAACAGCAGCACCATTGCGTCCTTCGCGAACACTACCTTGTACAATCGCAACTCTTAACGTTTCAGCCATCGTTTCTACCTCTTTCTTTTTTGATTTTCCAAATAATTTATCTAAGAATCCCATTTATCATTGACCTCAATTCTATTAGCGAACTGTTTTTAATACACGGCTCCATGCGATAACTTGGTCTAACATCGTGTTAGCATTATCAGCATGGTAGTCAGCTGGTTTGAATACAGAGAAGTTTTCAAAGTCAGCCATTAGAGAGAATGTAACAGCAGTACGAACGTCAGCTACTTGAAGCTCACCTAAGATAAGGCGTAGGTTTTCATGAGCACGAGTACCACCTAGGCTACCATATCCAACGAAACCAGCAGCTTTGTTGTTCACTTCAGGATTTAAGTAATCTAGTGCATTTTTCAATGCTCCACCTATTGCATGGTTGTATTCAGGAGTTACAAAGATGTAACCATCATAAGAAGCCATTTTTTCAGACCAAGCTTTTGCTGCGCCTTGAGCTTCTTCTGTTTGAGATGCTTTTGAACCTAACATAGCTAGATCGTAGTTAGCAAGATCTACTAGTTCATATTCAACACCTTCATCATTACGATTTTTTGCGAAGTTAAGCATCCAATTAGCTACTGCTTCTCCATTACGTCCTTCGCGAACACTACCAAGTACAATACCGATTTTTAACATCATTTTTTCCTCCTCTAAATTGCTTTTATCGTTTGAATTAAGAGTAAACAACGAAGTAGTTTATCTTTAATTCAATATATTTGAATTCAACGTTTTCATCTTAACATGGATTTGTCCCCTTTGCAACTATTAATTATCAAGTTACGAAAAGTAATTATAGGGATAAAAAACTATCTCACCCAATGAAATAAGTGAGATAGTCTTAAATGAAGTTATACTTTAAATTTACTAATTATTTCTCGTGAATTATCTGTAACCGTTGAAAGGTTATGGATAGCATCGTTAATTTGGTTCATCAACTCGACTTGCTGTTCTGTTTTAGCTGAGACATCTTGCGAGTTAAGTGCTGCCGTCTCGGAGATGGTCGTTACATGATTGATGGATTCTACTATTTCCTCTGCACCGATAGACATTTGCTGCACAGCCTCTGTAACGTTTTGGATTTTTATACTTACATCTTGAATATAATGATTTAACTGTTCGAAAGAGTTACCAACATCAGTGACAACGCCTATACCAGTACTAACTTCGTTTGTTGCGTCATTCATGGATGTTGTAGCTGTCTCCATATCGACTTGAACTGCATTGATTAATTGTGAAATTTGTAATGCAGAATTAGAAGATTGTTCTGCTAGCTTTTTAACCTCATCTGCTACAACTGCAAATCCTTTTCCGTGTTCTCCGGCTCTCGCAGCCTCTATGGAAGCGTTAAGAGAAAGAAGGTTCGTTTGGTCGGCAATTTCCGTAATGATCTCGATAATATGGTTTATTTCTCTTGAACGCTCTCCAAGTCCTTCGATAACCTTAGAGAGTCCATGGACAGTATGCTTAATTTCATTCATTTGCTTAATTGCTATTTGAATGGCTTCTTTTCCTCTTGTTGCATTATCCGTTGCCTCTAATGCTGTATTGGATACTGTGTGTGCGTTAGATGCAATCTGTTGAATACCACTGGACATTTCTTGAATAGTACCGGAAGTTTCTTCGATTGTTTGAACTTGAGTATCTACACCTGCAGATAACTCTTCCATTGTAGTTGCAATTTCCTCTGTCGCTTCATTTGTCTCTTGGACATGTTTCACAAGAGCATGAGTAGAGGTTGCAACATGATCCGCGCTAGAGTTAAACTCTTTAATAACGTGCCTTAAATTTTCAGCCATCTGATTTAATGTATTAGCAAGAAGACCAATTTCATCTTTATTTTTGACACTAAGCTTTTGAACTGTTAAATCGCCATCCGCAATTTTTTTTGCATATTCGATTAACAAGGTAATTGGTTTTGTCTTTCTACTAATGATAAAAATTGTAACCAGACATGCAATGATTAATGGTATAAGTCCAAGTAATACACTACTCTTTACAGAATCTAGTGTGCGCTCTGTTACAATACTGGCATTAAAATCAATAGCGTTTAATGCGATAATCTCATTATTTGGATCATGGTCTTTAAAGATTGGCGCATAACCAGTTAAACGTTTCATTCCACCAGCTTCGTATATTTCAGAATAAGCTGGTTGTTTGGTTTTCATAATCGTTTGAACTAATTCTTCATCAAGGTGAAAGCTATCTCCTGCACGGAAGCCTTGATCCTCTAAATTCTTATCTGCAATTAGAATGGTACCGTCTAAAGAAATAATATACTGGTCCTCAAAAATATGTTTATGATCGGTTGTCCAATTTAGTGATTCCTTTAATTGTTGTTCCTTTGAGTGGTCTCCATCTATCAATTCTTCTACATCATCTGGATGGATTAAACCGGTAGTGATATTGGCACAACCAACAGCCTCAATCCCGGCTGCTTCATACGTGTGTTGATACGTTACCCAGTAATTAGATATGGATGTGATTGCTAAGGAAATTAAAAAAACTGCAATAATTATTATTCCTAATTGTCTTGTTAGCCCTTTTTTCATTGTTGGTACGCCCCCAGCTACTAAATTAAAATATATCTATATACTCTTAGAGTATAGTTATTTGGATATATTTACAATGGAATATAAGTACAAAGTCCTGGGTATATTTCTGTTTCTTAACAATTTCGTCACAAACAAAAAAAGAAGCTCCCTTACTAGAAGCTTCTTTAATAACGCTAAAATTCATAGTTGGCAAGCTTGGTGGCAATGGTATCCTCGATGGTTCTTATAGTACTAGGGGACTCAATATAGTTATTAACTAGGATAGAAAATACTAACTTTTGCCCGTCTTTTGATGTAACGTAACCGGATAAGGATGATACGCCAGTTAGTGATCCTGTTTTTGCTTTTACGTTATTCGTCGCTGCGCTGTCGGTCATTCTATATCGAAGTGTACCACCTATAAATCGTTCCGAGTTACCGGCTACAGGAAGTGACTTTTCAAATGAAGGATACCAATCTTTTTTTTGAATTGCGTATAGTAATTGCGATAAATCATTTGCTGTGATCAAGTTTTTATGGGACATTCCAGAGCCATCACGTAGTAAGATATTCTCTGCATTGATACCATATTGTGTGGTGACCTCTGTTAATACTTCTAATCCTTTATCCCAGCTGCCTTCACCATGTACGACTTTACCCATTTCCTTCGTTAGAACTTCTCCATGTCCATTGTTACTAAGTTTCATAAATGGAATAAGTAACTCCTTTAAGGTGATGGATTGCTTAGAGACAAGGAGCTCAGCATTCTTTGGTGTGGTTCCAAGGGTTGTTTTCGTATTGCCAATAAATTGTATTCCTTGTGTGGTCAGTGATTTTTTGAACACATCTAAAACGTACCCAGTTGGTTCCCATACAGACACCCAAGATCTCGCCATAGAGCCACTGACTGGTATATTTCCTTCAATAATAATTTGATTTGAACCGTGTTCTCTGTCGATAGAGATGGTCCTATTATTCCCATCTTTTACTGTCGACGCTTTATTAACTATTGTTACATAATCTGTATGAGGAGTGAGCTTTACAATTGGACTTTTACCAACTTCTTTTGCAGGGTATACCTCAACAATAAGTGTTCCGGCGTCATAGTCATTGTTAGGTGAAAGGGTTAAAGCGGATATTTGTGCGCCGGTATAAAAGGGTTCATCTGACCAGTTTAGATCCTGGGACAGTCGAACATCATCATACCATGAATCATCTCCTACCAAATCTCCTTTAATCTTTGTAATACCCTTTGCTTTTAATTGAGAAGCAAGCTGGTCAAGGTCTTCCTTCAATAAAGTCGGATCGCCTTTACCCTTTAAATATAAGTTTCCCTGAAGTACTTTACCATTCACTTTCCCGTCCGTCAGCACTTCTGTTGAAAATTTGTGTTCTTCACCCAGTGTATCGAGAGCGGCGATAGATGTCAGCATTTTCATGTTAGAGGCAGGATGTAAACGGTGGTCGCCATAATACGAATAGACTAATTCACCTGTATCAGCATTTCGCACACTAACTCCAGTGGTTGATCCCTTTATTGCATGATGGTTAAGTACTTGATTTAGAATTTCCTGAAGGGTTTGTTCCTTTGTAGTTTGGTTGGAGGCATTTGCTGTTTGAGCTGAGTGGTGAACTGAAAAAGGTATGAATACCATTAGAATGAATAATAATGACAAAGTCCCTCTTTTAATAAAGTTGGTCATAACCATTCCCCACTTCTTCTAAATTATTTTTTACAATTATATGCAATGAAACATCTGCTTATCCTAATTTCAAGGCAATCATTACTATTATTTCCTGTGGAAGAAGAGGTTTAAACAAGTTTCTTACATATATTTCGTTATGGGTATACAGACTTCTACCTCCGAGTCAGATTTTTCATTCCATACTTCCATTTCAAAACCTAAAGGTGTACATCTGTTTTTCTGTAACCAGTCATTATAGAGGAAGTCATAGGTTTTATAAAGATCAGTCCTAGAACCATTATGCTTACAATTGACATACATATTGCTCTCAACCGTAAAAAGCACGGTATTCTCTGGTGTATCTTCTGCGTTATTTACTTCATAACCGACAATAACGTTAAAATTTTCATCAACTGGATTAAACTCTTCTTTCATAGGATAAATTTGCAAAATCAGTAATTTATCACGCACTTTATTATGGATATAAATAGATTTCTCCTTAAGTCTTGTGGCTGCATGATGGATAATATCATGCTCATTTATTTCCTTTAAATTTGTAGAAAGGCGATATCCAATAAGTTGAAAAGAATCTTTCTTAATGATTTTTGGACCCAACTTAATAACACCTCCGTATTGTTTCCAAGATGTTTATTCAGCTACTTAACGAATTATGCTCCTATATTCTCTGGTGAGCCTGTCCCACAAAAATGGCATGAACTACCAACGGCGGACATATGAATGAAATAAAGACATTTACTGGAGGTATAGATATGGGAGAAGTTATGACGGTTCTGGAAGCAGAGGTAAAAAGATACTATGAGCTGGCAAAGCAAAAAAAGGATATAGAGCAAGAAATGAACGACTTAAAAAAGAAATTTCATGATATTTTAGATGCGACCTTTGGAATACAAAGTAAAGGTGAAATCAAACTTGGTCATTATAAATTACAAAGACAAATTCGTACCTCCATTCATTATGATAACGATGGTACAGTACTTCAATTAGAACAATTAAATCTGAATGATTTCATTATCGAGAAAAAGGTTGCAGATACGGAAAAGTTAGAATCAGCTATTAACCTCGGTCTTGTAGGGGAAGAAGATTTTAAAGAATACAAAAAGACAAAAGTAACACAATCCATCGTAGTTAAGGAATCATTTTCAAGTACGACGTAATCCTAACCAAAAAGCCCCTAGGAGGGCTTTTTTTTAGTAGGATATAATACCATTAATCTTCCAATTCTTCTTATCATTCTGCGATAGGATGACATGATCAACAACCCCAATTTTTTCCCCTTGATTTTCTATTTCTAAATCCAGTATGACGAGATAGTTAACACTTTCTGTTAGTAATGGTTGAAGCTGAGGTGCAATCGTCACTTCATCCGTCACTTCTTCACTAGACCGTACCTCAATCTTGGTGATTTTCCAGTCCTCTAGTGTAATTCTATCTTTAAACGTATTAATATAATCACGTTCAGTAAATCCAATGTATTCCAAATAGGAATCGTTTATTAATTGAAGTGCATCCTCAAAATTACTGTCCTTCAAGTTATTGTAATAATCATAAGCAACCTCTTCTGATGCATGCTCGAATTCCTTGGAATCCACTTCTTCCTTCTCTGTACATCCTGTTAATAGTATCAAAAGGAAAACGGCGGCTCCAATGATGTTTCTGAATAGAATTTTCATGACTTCCTCCCTTTTAAGTTCATAATCATTTCAATATATGTTCCGTAAAGATTATTCGATACAGCTGAACTGGAAATATGTATCAAAGGAGCACTTTTTCTCCTAACATAGGAAGTGAAAATTCGAAGAAAATAATAAGGCAATGAAAGGGAGGCTAGAAAATGGATATGCAACGTGCAGAGAAAATAATGAACTCGGATGTATTTGTTAATGTGCATTATCATGGTATCCCGGTATATCTCCAGGAAGTTAATCAACATACCGCTAAGGTTTTTCCGCTTGATTCCATGAATCATGAACAAGAGGTTGATTTAGAAGGGTTAAACGAAACCGGTCCTATTAGTATTTAATTTGGAGGAGATAGAAAATGCATCGTATGAGAGCAATGGAAATTGCTGCATCACCAACAATGAAAAATGTTACCTATAATGGAAAACAGGTTTATATACAACAAGTGAATGAGAATGGTACAGCTAGAATATTTCCATTAGATGACCCTCAAAGTGAATTGGAAGTGCAACTTACTAATTTATATGAACAAATATAAAATACTAAAATTATTGGGTAGACTCATGCACGAATGAATCTACCCCAAATTTATGATTATTCCCTGTGAATTTGCGCGATTTATTTTCATGTAATTCCTGATTTTTTAAAAACCATTGACAATTATAAAATAATCCTATACTATGTTCTTTAACTTCATGAAGGAAAAGCGTAGAACTATTCCAGTAGCTTATACATACTTGAAACATAGAGACCTGGTGGATGGTGTAAATCAGGCAAGGTGTATAGTGAATTACAAATAGGGAGCTGATTTTTTCCGGTTTCGGCCGTTATCTAATACAAAGCGAGCAGAGAAATCTGCTAACTAGGGTGGTACCGCGGAGCCTCCGTCCCTTTTTTTGGGATGGAGGTTTTTTTGTAGTTAGGAAAGTGTAAAAACTTTCCGCCGACATAAGAAAAACTAACACATTCGCTAAAAGACGTGCGAATGCGAGTTTTTCTAATCATCTTAGGTAAATAAAAGTTGATATTTTAAAAAGCAATGAACTATTCTAGTAGTTTCTACAACTCTTGAAAACAGAGACCTGATGGTTGGTGAAAATCAGGCAAGATGTAGGGCGAATTACAAATAGGGAGCTGATTTTTTCCGGTTTCGGCCGTTATCTAGTAGAGTGAGTAGACAGGAGTCTACTAATTAGGGTGGTACCACGGAGCTTTCGTCCCTTTATTGGGATGAGGGCTTTTTTTTGTGGATTAAAAAATAGGAGGAGTTATCATGAAAAAGGAATTGTCGCTAGGATTAGCAATATTACCAATCATTACGATTATTATAACGGCATCTTTATCTGTGTTCTTGTGGGGTGCAGGTATGCACTTTCCGTTGATTTTCGGTATTATAGCTGCCTCGCTCATAGCGTTTGTAAGTGGTTGGAAATGGGATGAAATACAAACGATGATGATAGACGGTGTTAGCAAAGCTTTGCCAGCAGTATTCATTCTATTAATTATAGGAACGATTGTTGGGTCTTGGATTGCAAGTGGAGTCATCCCTACTATTATCTATTACGGCCTGATAATGATTCGACCGGAAGTATTTGTTCCAATAGTTGCACTAGTTACCGGTCTTGTCGCAGTATCGCTCGGTAGCTCATTCACTTCCATTGCGACAGTTGGTCTGGCGTTTATGATTATTGGGGAAGGACTCGGCTTTCCCGCAGGAATTACTGCAGGTGCCATTATTTCAGGTGCTTACTTCGGTGATAAACTTTCTCCGTTGTCAGATACCACTAACATAGCACCAGCAATGGCAGGTACGGATTTGTTTAGTCATGTTAAACACATGCTTTGGGATACAATTCCTGCATTTGTAATCTCTATACTTTTATTTTGGATTGTGAGTAATACGAATATAGGTAGTGGTATTACAGATTTACAAACAATCAACAGTATACAAGAAGGATTAGAAAAGTTATTTATTATTCATCCACTATTACTCTTTATGCCGATAGTAACAATCATTATCATGCTTAAAAAAATACCTGCCATACCAGCCTTAATGACAGTTAGTTTATTAGGTGCTGTATTAGCAGTAATTATACAAGGTGAATCTATAACGAATATTATCCAAACCATGACCAATGGGTTTACGGGAGAATCAGAAGTTACTGCAATCAATTCTTTATTAAATAACGGTGGTTTAACCTCTATGCTAGGTACGGTTTCTATTTTAATTTTAGCAACCGCTCTAGGAGGGGTGCTGGAGAGAACAGGAGCATTCTATGTGTTAACTAGAAAGATAATGGCAACAGTTCGAACAACAGGTGCCTTAATTTCAACTACAATTTTATCAACTTTTCTCATAGCATTTACTACTGGTGCACAGTTTCTAGCGATAATTCTACCAGCGCGAACGTTTGAGTATAAATATAAAGAAATGGGAATAGATACAAAAAACCTTTCCCGTGCGGTAGAATCGGCAGGGACAGTCGGTATAAATTTGGTACCTTGGGGTGTTCCCGCAGTTTTTGCTGCAGACATTCTCGGGACAAGCCCTGCAGAATTTATCCCATTTTCGTTCTTTGTCATTCTTGTTCCTCTTATTAATATACTCTTTGGATATACAGGATGGACAATTACTCGAAAAGAATACACCAATAACGTACGAATAGAAAAAGGAGATGATATAGCATGAGCAGCGTAATTTTATCAGTAATCGGAACTGCGCAAGATGGTGGGATTCCACATCCAAACTGTTTTTGTGAAAACTGCAAAGTCTCAAAGGATAATCATCTTCTCAGGCGCTCTGCAGCTTCCCTTGCGATTATATTATCGGATGAGAAGAAATGGCACTTAATTGATGCAACTCCTGATATGAAAGAGCAAATGTCAAAGCTTCAGCAATCATATCATTTGGAGGGCCAAATAATGAGCAGTATCTTTTTAACCCATGCACACATGGGACACCTTCCAGGTCTACTATTCTTAGGTAAAGAGAGTATTAATGCTAATCAAGTACCTGTATTTACAGGAGCGAAATTGAAAGGGATGCTTGAAAATAATGCACCTTGGAGCCTATTAACCAAACAAGATAATATTATATTGAAGGAATTGAGAAATGACAGCCCTGTTAGTATTTCTAATTCTGTATCGGTGACACCGATTTCTGTCCCACATCGAAATGAATTTTCTGAGACATTCGGTTTTTGGATCAATGGCCCAAATAAAAAGTACTATATATTCCGGATATTGATCGATGGGAGGAATGGGAAGTAGATATTGTAGAAGCTAGTAAAAAAGCCGACATTTGTTTATTAGATGGAACTTTCCATTCTTCAAAGGATTTAGAACATATTAAGCGTGACTATCGAGAAATTCCTCATCCATTAATGACGGTTACTATGGATAAACTTCAAGAGGTTACGTCAGACACACAAATCTTCTTTACACATTTAAATCATTCTAATCCAGCTGTTAATCTTAATGGTGAAGTAAGAAGAGATATTGAAATGCGAGGGTTTTACATCGCTGATGAGGGTATGGAATTTATTTTATAATGAGGAATAGGGGAAGTTAGGAAGTACTAACCAAAATGAAAATGGCTCCGATTTATCGTTTTAGGATATCGGAACCATTTTTCTTTAAGCTTTTGTCTTTATTTTAATTTATGCCATCCATTTTGGAGGCGTATTTTTATCCCAGTAAATCTCACCTAATGTGTGGTGAGTTTCAAAGTTGTCTTCCTTTAAGTGATAATGAAAATTAAACCAATAACCATCATGTGGACGATTATCTCTTCTTACATGGAATTTAGCGATGTCTTCTTTAGTCATTTCATTGTACACATTAAATATTCTTTCTCCATAACCACTTGATGGTTGCTCTGTTATAGAGAAGTATGATGCATTGTCATCCTGAATAATAGAGGCTAATGCGTGTTCGATATTAGGTAATATGAACTGATTGAACTCATCTTCTACTTTTTCAGAAATTTTTGGTCCGAATTTCGTAAAGCTTTGCTCTTTTGCCTTTTCTGTTAAAGTACGAAATGGGTCAGTATCTTCGTTTACGGTAGCCTCGGTGGTATCGTTAACAGCAAAGTTTCCCTGATTACTTCCTTCGGGGGATACTACCTCATTATTATCTTCATCTGTAATTAGATAAGTAGGTGTATACAACCCTAAAGTCATAATCGCAATTAATGCAACGGCTATTTTCCTCATCCATAGACTCATCATAATTTCCCCTTTTTCATCCTTATCTAAATTTTAACACGAAATAACAGGTTGTCCAACGTGTTCTCGCTATAATTTCAAAATAGGAAATTAGACTTATCAATGAATGTTTTATAAATTTACAAACCCTTTACATTTACAACACATGCAGTTAATATTCAGCTCTTATACTTGTACTTGTAAAGGGGAAACCCACAAAACATAAATTGCACTTTGGGGAGGACAATTTTGATGAAGTTCAAAAAGTATTTAATGTTCCTATTTGTAGCGGCACTAGCTATCATGTTAGTTGCTTGTGGGGATAGCGAGGGCGATAGCAAGGACGATAGCAATACAGGAGATAACGCTTCAGAAAACACAGAAAATGGTAATGATGAGGGAGCTTCAGAAGAATTAGAAGGTAGTGTAGTAATTGATGGATCTGGTACAGTTTATCCTTTAATGTCCAGATTAGCTGAAGAATATATGCTTAACGAACAACCAGGTGTATCAGTAGAGGTAAGTCGCGCAGGTACATCAGCAGGATTTGAAAAGTTCTTACAAGAAAACGGTACAGACTTTAACGATGCATCACGTGTCATTAAAGATGAAGAAAAGGCAAAAGCAGACGAGCTTGGAATAGAAGTAATGGAACTAAAAGTAGCTCTAGATGGTTTAACAATTGTAACGCACCCTGACAATGATTGGGCTACGGAATTAACAGTAGATCAAGTAAAAGGAATCTTCCTTGGTGAATATACAAACTGGTCTGATATTAATCCTGACTGGCCAAGTGAAAAAATCCAAACATATGGTCCAAATGAAAACCATGGTACGTATGAATTCTTCTACGAAAATATTTTAGAAGAGCAAGATTTAGTGGAAGGTATTAACCTACAACAAGATTATTCAACATTGGTTACATTAGTTTCTGAAGATACAAATGCAATTGGATTCTTTGGTTTTGGTTACTATGATAGCAATAAAGAAAAGGTTAATGCTGTAGGAATCGACTTTGGTGAAGGTGCTGTTGTACCATCTCTTGATACAATCGCAGAAGATGGAGATTATGCAGGATTTACACGTCCAGTATTCACATACTTGAACGTAAATAATGCAAAAGAAAAAGCACAAGTATTGGATTATGCGATCTATGTAATGGAAAGCACAAATGACTTTGCTGGTGAAACTGGTTTTGCTCCAATTCCAGAGGAAGAAGCACAAGCATTAGTCGATGAGCTTAATGCAATTAAATAATTGAATAGTCAACGATGAGACTTTTGCACACAGGAATCATAAGATGAGGGCACGAAATAGCTCTCATCTTATTGACTTTAAGATTTGGAAGGAGAGCTGCGTAAAATGGCAGCAAACAACAACGCAAAAAATAATTATGTAGATGTTAAAGGAATGATTGCCAAAAACAAACAGGCAAAAAGTTTTTCTACTGTAACGGAAAAGATTATTCCAATCATCTTATTTTTATTTGCAATCATTACGGTTTTTACTACGGTTGGAATAGTCTTTACACTTTTAACAGAAACCATCGAGTTTTTTAAGCTTGTGCCGATTTGGGACTTCTTTACAGGTACAGTCTTAAAACCAATGAGCCAAAACCCGGAATTTGGCGTATTACCTCTCATAAACGGTACCATTATTTCTTCTGTTATCGCCATGCTTGTTGCCGGACCTATTGGAATTATGGCGGCAATCTATTTGAGCGAATATGCATCTGATCGTGTCAGAAGAGTAATTAAGCCAATGCTTGAAATTCTAGCAGGTATTCCGACAATTGTTTATGGATTTTTTGCCTTTACTTTCGTCACACCACTTATCCGTTCCATCTGGCCAGATGTAGCGGCAACCAATATATTAAGTCCTGGTATTGTGATGGGGATTATGATTATTCCAATGATCGCTTCCCTTTCAGAAGATGCAATGAGCGCTGTGCCAAAAGCAATGCGTGAAGGAGCATTAGGTCTAGGTTCCACAAAGCTAGAAACTACGTTCAAGGTTGTAATACCAGCAGCACTTTCTGGAATTATCGCATCCTTTGTACTTGGAATTTCTAGAGCAATTGGAGAAACCATGATTGTTACGATTGCAAGTGGTAGCTCGAAAAACTTCACATTTGATATCACACAATCGATGCAGACGATGACAGCTTATATTGTAGAAGTATCTGGTGGAGAAGCGGCAGCAGGAACGACAATCTATTATAGCTTGTATGCTGTTGCAATGACATTATTTGTATTCACTTTAATCATGAATCTACTTGCAAGATATGTCTCTCGTAAGTTTAGGGAGGAATACTAAAATGAAATATATCGATGTGAACCAAGTTTCAAAGCGCATGAACGGAAGAATTGCGAAAAATAACATTCTAAAATCTATCTTTCTAGCAGCGACAGTCTTTGGCCTAATAGTATTGGCGATATTAATTTATCGTGTAATCGTCGATAGTGTTGGTTGGATAGATTGGGACTTCTTGACCGGTAGGTTATCTACCGCGGCAGAGCGTGCGGGAATTATGGGTGCTATTCTAGGTACCTTGTGGATGATGCTTGTTGTTGCTCCAGTTACATTAATACTAGGAATTGGAACAGCGATATATTTAGAGCTATATGCCAAAAAAGGTAAACTTCAGTCTATCATACAAACTAATATTTCAAATCTAGCTGGAGTTCCATCTATTGTGTATGGAATATTAGGACTAACGATCTTTGTCCGTGCTATGGATATGGGAAATATTATTCTGGCTGGTGGACTAACGCTATCCTTATTGATTCTGCCAATTGTTATTGTTGCTGCGCAGGAAGCAATTCGTGCTGTTCCCAGTTTTCTAAGTGAGGCATCCTACGGTATGGGTGCAACAAAATGGCAAACTATTAAAAATGTAATTTTACCGGCAGCTTTGCCAGGTATCTTAACAGGAGCGATACTAGCACTTTCCCGTGCGATAGGTGAGACTGCTCCACTAACGGTTATTGGTATTCCAGCATTAATCATTCCTTTCCCAGAGGGGATATTTGATAAATTTACTGCACTACCAATGCAAATTTACTATTGGACACTTGATTCATCCTTGGTAGCGGAATATGCAAATCTTGCCGCGGCAACCATTGTAGTTCTGCTAGTACTGTTATTTGTATTGAATTCAGCTGCAATCTTTATAAGAAACAAATTTCAACAGCGTTTCTAAATAAAGGAGGAACCTTACGTGAGTCTTTCTATAGTTAAGGAGAATACGGAAATGCAACTAAATGTAAATAATAATGTAACTACTGCACAAGCAAGTAATAAGCTTGTTTTTGATACAAAGGACTTAAACCTGTGGTACGGTAACACACATGCATTAAAAGATATTAACCTTCAGATTAATGAAAAAGAGGTAACGGCGATTATCGGTCCATCTGGATGTGGTAAATCTACGTATTTAAAGACTTTAAATCGAATGGTAGAGCTTGTTCCGACTGTACGCACAACAGGTGAGATTATGTACAAAGGGAAAAGTATTTTAGATAAGTCTTTTAAGGTAGAGGATTTACGAACACATGTTGGAATGGTTTTCCAAAAGCCTAATCCATTCCCTAAGTCGATATATGATAATATAGCGTACGGTCCACGAATTCATGGTATTCGTAATAAAAAGATATTAGATGAGATTGTGGAGAAAAGTCTTCGTGGAGCATATATTTGGGATGAGGTAAAGGATCGCTTAAAGGAAAATGCTTATGGTTTATCTGGTGGACAGCAGCAACGTTTGTGTATTGCTCGTACACTTGCAATCGAACCAGATGTAATTTTGATGGATGAGCCCACATCTGCTCTTGATCCAAAGTCAACACTTAAAATTGAGGATCTTGTACAAGAATTGAAAAAGGACTACTCAATTATTATTGTCACTCACAATATGCAACAGGCAGCACGTATTTCGGACCGTACGGCATTCTTCCTTGATGGAGAAGTAGTTGAATTTGATGTGACAGATACAATTTTTACAAATCCAGCAGATAAACGCACAGAGGATTATATTTCTGGTCGTTTTGGTTAAACTAATGAATGAATTTCATCTTCCCCCCTTGATGATATAGAAAGACTGGCTATGGTGATAGCCAGTCTTTTCCTCATAGTTCAAATTTCTCAGTGCTTTCAGCAAGAGACTTTGAAATGCTCGATAGCTTGATTCCGACCTGATGGGTATGCTCGATTTGTTTTAGTTGGTTTTCACTACTTGCAAGCATTTCTTCGGCACTAGCTAATGTTTCTTGTGATACGCTTATAAACCCTAATGTTTCATTTTCTAATGGAGGAAGTAGTTTTTCAAGGTCCATTAATTCAGTTTGTACACCTTGAAGCTCTGTACTAACTATTTCAACCTCATGCATTAAATCATCGATGGAGGCTTTAGCCTCATTTGACTTGGCTAACGTGTTCTTGGTTTTATCTAGCATCTGTTCAAATTCATCTGTAGCAGTATGTGTAATGATATCCATATTCGAAATGGATTCTGTGATTTTTTCTGTAGCTTTTGATGATTGTTCTGCGAGTTTCCCGACCTCATCTGCAACAACGGCAAATCCCTTTCCAGCCTCACCAGCTCTAGCAGCCTCAATAGATGCATTTAACGATAGTAGCTTCGTCTGTTCCGCAATAGCCTGAATTAAACCAACTAGCTGATTGATAGAATTAGAATATGCCTGCACTTGTTTAATGGTAGTTGTTAAATGCTCAAAATCCTGTTTAAATGAATTAACTGTATCAATAAGCTCCGACATATTTTGTTCACCATGACTTGCAGATTCGGACATTTGGATGGAGTTAGAGAAGATAGTTTCCATACTTTCCATCATCTGAACAATTTTGTCCTTCATATTATTAAATAATTCAGAGCTTCCCTCCGAACTACTAGCTGTTTGTTCTGCACTTGTTTTGACAGCTTGAATAGCTATAATCAGATCCTTACTCGATTCTAAAGTAGCATCAGAAGACAATGTTAATTCTGTACCAGTCGATGATAAATGTCTTGTTGTATCATTAATTTTCTGAAGCATTGTCCGCATATTGTCGACCATTGCTAAATAGCTTTTGTTTAAGGAGGCAATTTCAGGAATTTTTGTCTCAATTGACAAGTCATCTTCTTGGAGATTCCCATTTCTAACCTTCCTCATTTTTTCTCGAAGTAGGCTGAGTGGTTTGGTAATACCACGAACAACTAATAAGATAACGATGGTTGCGATGATAATACTAACGATAATAACGGTAACCATCACATAAGCCATTTGATTGATATTCTCCATATATGATGAGCTAGGGACAATAGTAACATATACTCCATCTATCTCCTCCATCTCTAAGAAGCTAAACGTATATGTTTCTCCTCGGATAGATTGCTGAAGAACGCCATCTTTCTTAGCGAGGATTTCAGAAATTATGGTTTCTGGAATCTTTGGTAATTTGCCCTTACTAATATTAAATGGAACTACTTCATTTCTAGATATGTAAAAATAGTCAGAGGTGATGCCATCTTGAGCAAGTTTTTCTTTTTGGGTGCGTATGCTTGCTTGAAGTTGTTGTTGAAAGTAAGCTTCATCACTTACATACATAAATTTTAAATTACTGGCAATTTCACTCATTAGGCCCGCCTCACTATAAAGCCTGTCTTCTATAGATTTTACGATGTTATTCTTTGTAATCGTGTAGGAACTGAATCCTACTGCAATAATAGAAATAGTCAGTAATGTAATAAATACGAGTAATAATCGATTTCGAAGGCTGAGTCCATCTTTCTTCTTTGTCTGTTTCAATATATAACCCCCACACAAGTTTAATCTATAGAAAATTATACCAATGGAATGTAAACCCTTTGTTAAAATAGTGTGAAGATTATAGTTCTTTGTGCTTATTAGTGGGTAGGTAATTTTGGCTAAAAATGAGATGGCTGTTAGGTAGAGGTAGAATTCAACTTTCTTAACTTCGATTTTTATAATAATTAATAATGTAATTAATAATATTAATAAATACATTAATATTTATAAAATAGTTTAATTTATTATTTACATTTAGTGAAATGGCTATTATAATATAACCAAATTAAGGAAGGGAATCTACTATGGCACATACATTAATAACAAATTGCCCAATTTGCCAGAATACACTCACAGTATCGAAGCTTCACTGCCATTCGTGTAATACGGTAATTGAAAATGATTTTGAGCTATCTAAGTTTACTTTACTTTCACAGGAACAGCTTCAGTTTATTGAGACCTTTTTGCTTTGTAGAGGAAATATTAAAGAGGTTGAAAAGGAGCTTGGTATTTCCTACCCAACCGTTCGCGGTAAGTTAAATGATATTATTCAAGCACTTGGTCATAAGGATAGAGAGAAATCACAAGTGGATGAAAGTCGTATTGTTGGCATGTTAGAAAGAGGGGAAATCACACCTGATGAAGCTATTAAAATGTTAAAAAATAAAGGGGGAATTTAAGTGAAGGATGAAATTTCAAAAGTATTGAATATGATGGAGCAAGGAAAGATTGACGCTGAGAAAGCAAGTGAGTTAATCGCATTGTTAAAAGAAAAAGATAAAGACTCTACAAAGAAGTCTAGCTATCTAGATAAAACGTTAAAGATTCGAATTCAATCTGAAGAATATGACCGGGTAAATGTTAACTTGCCGATCAGGCTTTTTCAAGTATTAATTAAAGCTGGATATGGTATTGCATCCAATATTCCTGAGGCAAAGAAATATGTAAATGAGCTAGACATTGATCTGATTTTGGAAGCAATTGATAATGAATTAGAAGGACAGATTGTAGATATAGAATCAGGTAATGGTGACAAGGTCGCTGTGTTTATCGAGTAGGGATAACGATGATTAAGATTAAAGTAATATCCCAAAAATCCAGAAAGATAACTATTCGAGTACCCTATTTTGCATTGCATTTTGCTTCTTCTATTATTCTATCAAACCTAGTATGGAAAAGAATAACACATTCAGATTCTGTACAAACAACAACAGTAATATTTCCTCCCGAAAATAAAAAAGTCATAAAACCATTACTAAAAACAATCATTAAAGAGATGAAAAATCACCGAGACATAACCATCTTTGAGCTTGAAGACTCAGATGGTAGGAAGATATCTGTGAGATTGTAAAAAGGATGTGAGGCTACAGCTCACATCCTTTACACTTTACTCATCTGATGATTTTAATGAACGGAATACGATTAAGAAGTATAACGATCCAACGAGATAAAGCCCCGCAGTAATCGTAAAGACTTGCGCATACCCCCAATATGCTCCGTTGATCATAACGATAGACGTAGATACTGGCCCCATAAATGCCCAACCTAACTGGAACACCATTTGGTTAATGGAATTCGCTAATCCCTTCATCGAATTATCTACTTTCGACATCATTAAGGATGCCTGAATCGGATTACCTGCATTCATAAGTGCCTGTCTAAAGAGGAATCCAATACTTGCTAATAATAAATTTTCTGTATAAGCTGTCAAGAGTAAAAACGGTAAAGAACTTAGCTGTAAGTAGACAACAGCTCGGACTTCTCCGACCTTTTTCACTACTAATGGCCCTATAATCATTGCCACTGCTGTAGCAGCTTGGCCGAGTGAGATAATAAGTCCAATAATCGAGTTCGATGCTTCAAATCGATCTGCAAAGTAAAGATTGAGATAAGGTATAACTAAACCACTACCAAATCCGATTAGTAATTGGGCAACTGCAAATAATCCAATAATTTTAAAGCCGGATTTGTTATTCGTTACGAATTCTCGTAATGGAACTTTATCCGCTTTGTTTACCTTTGTTTTAGATACTTCTACCATTTTTAAAATAGGGAAGAAGGCTATTAAGTAGAAGATACTTCCAATTACAAGAGTGAATCGAATTGCACTTAGTTCAGTTGTAAATAAGTTGAAAAAGTCAGTAAGTGTTCCACCTAGTAAACTACCAATGACATTTGCCGCAGTCATAATAGCTGAATGTAGGCTGAATAAGTGTACACGCTGTTTAGGCTTTGAGTTCTCTGCTAACCAAGGAATGGATGATACTTGAAGGAACGCAGTGAATATCCCTGTAGCAAAACCTGTGATCAGTAACAGCGACTGTATTTCCACGATACTCCTAAGTAGTAAAATGAGAGCCGTTAGAATTACTCCAAAAGCCATTACACGCTTTCTACCAAGCTTATCACTCATAATCCCAGCAGGTACTAGAATAATAGCTGTGGCAAGTGAGGTAAGCGCAATAACTTGACCATTCACTTCATGGCTTAGTCCAAGCTCTTGAATATAAATATTGTAAATGACCATGAATATTCCCATTCCAATTTGGGAAAAGATATTGGCCCAGATTGCTAATTTAATATTTTGATTGTAGGTCTTTAGTTGTGCAGACCATTCTTTTAAGAAAATAGCCATATTATTTCGCCTTTCCTAATATTTCGTGTCCCTAAGAAATAGTACAATCAAATCCCCAAAAAGTAAATAGAGAGACAAGCCTTATTTTTATTATCAGAAAGTTTTCTATTGCAATACGAATTATAATCGATTATTATGTATCTTAAAGATATATATCTAAAAGATAGAGGTAACAATATGGCAAAACTAAATCATTCTAAATATGCGATTCTTGGCTTGCTTTCCACAAGCTGCAATACGGGTTATCAAATTAAACAAATGATGGACAATAGCCTAAACCATTTCTGGAAAATAAGTTACGGGCAAATTTATCCAACATTAAAGACCCTTGTTGAGGAAGGGTTAGCAATTGTGCAAGTAATACCACAGGATGGAAAACCTGACAAAAAGGAATATTACCTTACTAGTAAAGGAGAAGAGGCGCTAAGAGTGTGGTTAAGTTCTCCCTTAGAGGAAATACCTTTTTATAAAAGTGAAGTACTTTTAAAACTCTTCTTTGGACGGCATCAAGATGATACAAAGACAATTCTATATTTGAAGGAGTACCTCGAAGTCTTACATGAAAAATTGACAACGTATTTGGAAATTGAAAATCTAATTCGCACACACTCACAAGACAAGGCCGATGCGAAATATTGGCTAATCACACTAGATTACGGGAAGCGAATTGCAAGCACTGAAATGGAATGGTGCAAGGATACGATAAAACTTATGGAATAAAGGAGGAATTTTATGGCTAAGGTTTTCTCTGGTCGTTACACAGCTGATAACGATAGTAATGTGGTCGTCTTTCTCATCGGTATGAGAATAAACAAACGTTATGCAATAAATAAGTGGTTGCCAGTATTTAATGCAATGCCGCCAATGATTAGAGAACTATATCAGCATAAGGAATCGCTGGGATTTCTTTCGTCGGAAACCTTCATGGGTTTAAGAACGACACTGCTAATCACATATTGGCAATCAACTGATGATTTGCTCGCTTATGCAAAAGGGGAGAAACATTTAGCGGCTTGGAGGAACTTCAACAAGAAAGTTGGAGATAACGATGCAGTTGGTATCTATCATGAAACCTATCACGTAGCAAAAGGTAATTATGAGTCTTTTTATGGGAATATGCCACTGTTTGGCTTAGCAAAAGCAAAGAAACACCAAATAATTACTTCTGAGATACGAACAGCAAAGAAGCGACTGTCAAAGTACAATGGAAGTAGTTAACATGAAAGGTAATTATGCAGAAGAACTAGTTACTACGCCCTATTCAATTATCAGAATTATATGGTAACATGATGGGGTGTAGGTTACATATTTTCGTGAAAGGGGAAATATCGATGTTAAAAAAGCTAGCTTCTGATGCTTTAGGGTTATCTGATATTGGGAAAATTATCGGACCTGAGGACTATGACAAAACAGATTCGGATGATTATGTAAGACATGAGGATAACGAGAAAATTTACTTTTTGATTAAAACTAAGTCTGATGAATATTGCTTTACGAATTTAGCATTAATCCATGTTGATGGAGATAATGCAGTATCCTCTAAACGTGTTTTAAAGCGTTATTCCTACTCACAGAATAAAATCTCTAACGTATTACTCGAAACTGCTGGTAAAGTAGACTTGGATATTGAAATTAAATTTACTATTGGTAATGAAAATATGTCTATTGATGTAGATAAAAAGGAAATCAATCGGTTAAATGATCTATATAAGGCACTTCTATATATTGCGGAATTAACACATGAGAACCTAACGATGCAAGAACTGGCTCATCAAAGCCTTGAAAAAGCAGTCTCAGTTCTCCATAATTCTAGAACAAATGAGACCCAACTAGCGGATCAATATAAACAATTGACAGAGTATGGGTTTTCTTGGCTAACTTCCATCCGAGAACAATATCATAAGAAGGATTTTGGAGATGTATTTGAGAAGTATATAAATAATTAAAGTTAAAAACGGCTCTGCAGGATAATATGCAGAACCGTTTTTACATAGTAGGCAGCTAATTCTTCATCTTAGGATCTAGAGCATCTCTTAATCCATCCCCTACAAGATTAAATCCTAGTACGACCAACATGATCGATACCCCTGGGAAGATTAATGTCCATGGTGCCAATTGGATGAAATCTCGCGACCCCGCTAACATTGCACCCCATTCTGGTGCAGGAGGCTGTGCGCCAAGCCCTAAGAATCCGAGAGCTGCTGCTTCTAAAATAGCCGTACCAAAGCTCAATGTTGCTTGAACGATAATCGGAGCAACACTATTAGGAAGTATGTGGTGGAATAGTATTCTGCCATTTTTCATGCCTTGTGCTCTTGCAGCCATAATAAACTCTTCTTCTCTTAAACTAATAACCTTCGATCTGATTAACCTTCCAAATATCGGTATATTAACAATTGCGATGGCAATTAGAGCGTTTTCAAGGGATGGCCCAAGAATTGCTACAACTGCAATAGCAAGTAGTATACTAGGGAATGCTAATAAAATATCGAAAGTCCTGGAGATTAACATGTCCACCCAGCGTCCGTAGTATCCCGCAATGATTCCTAATAAGGTACCAAAGACTAGTGCACCAGTCACAGCGAAGAAACCTACCTGTAATGAAATTCTTGCTCCATATGCGATCCTTGTGAAGATATCCCTACCGACATCATCTGTTCCAAACCAATGTTCACCAGAAGGCGGCTGGAGACGATTGACAGGATCAATCTTATCGTATGGATACGATGTGATTAGTGGTGCGAATATAGCAATTAAAATAAAGAAAACGATAATGAATATCCCTGCTATGGCAAATCGATTTCTCCGTAATTGTCTTAAGCTGTCCTTCCACGGGGAAATGACATCTGCATCATCATTTTGCTGTTGTCTATTATTCAATGGCTGATTGGTTTGATTTGTTACAATTGCTTTTTCTTTTATCTTCATCATCTATCCCCCCTAATAATTAATCCTTGGATCAATAAATTTATAGAGTAGGTCTACAATTAGATTGATGATGACAAATAAGAATGCAATCACCAAAATACCAGATTGAATAACTGGGTAATCTCGATAGGTTATCGCTTCATAGATATAACGTCCAATACCAGGCCAACTAAAGATAGTTTCGGTTAAAATTGCTCCCCCTAATAGGACTCCTGTTTGCAAACCGATTACTGTTAAGACAGGGATAAGTGCGTTCTTCAGTGCGTGTTTATAGATAATAAGAAATTGTCCAGATCCTTTTGCTCGTACGGTTCGGATATAGTCTGATTTCATAACCTCTAACATGCTGGAACGCGTCATTCTCGCGATAATAGCCATTGGGATAGTACCCAACGCAATACTTGGTAACACTAAATGTTTTAAGGTAGTAATGGTTCTTCCGAAATCGCCATGGAGAATAGAGTCTAAGACAAAGAAATATGTAATAGGTTCCATCGGATCTCGGTTATCTTGTCTTCCGCTAGATGGAAACCAACTTAACTCTTGGGCAAAAATCCATTGTTCCATAAGTGCAAGCCAAAAGACCGGTACAGAAACTCCAATCAAGGCGATAAGCATGGCTAGAAAGTCGAACCAGGAGTTTTGTTTCCATGCACTAATGATACCTGCGTTAACACCGACTACAATTGCAAATAACATGGCAAACAATGTAAGTTCAAAGGTAGCGGCAATATAAGGCCAAATTTCCTCGGAAATTGGTGTTTTTGTTTTTAAGGACGTGCCTAAGTCACCTTGGATTAAATCTTTAATATAAATGGAATACTGTACAGCATACGGTTCGTTAAGTCCCATGCTTTCTTCTAGATCCTTTATGGCAGACTCACTAGCAGTTTCACCTAGAATAACTTGAGCAGGATTCCCTGGTATTAAATGAACAATAGAGAATGTGATTAAGGTCATCCCAATGAGTACAGGTATGAGCATTAATAATCGTCGCGTCGTATAGGCAATCATGTTTATTCACCTCTGCTCTTCTGAATATAATAGTCTAGTAATAGGAAAGTGGCCGAGACAAGAGTATGTTAGCCTAAATGGAATCGGAACAATACAATAGATAGTGCAAAAACCCGCACCGGAAATATACTTCGCTTTCCGTGGGCGGCTGCTAAGCCTCCTCAGAGCTATCGCTCTTGCGGGGTCTTAGCTAGGCCTATCCTCCCACAGGAGTCTCCGTATATTTCCGGTGCTTAAGTAGGTTATTGTTCGCTTTAGATTCCGTCTAATTTAGTTATGTCCCAGCCCCTATATACCTAATTTGGATTATTCCTGAATTTCTACTTCAGCTAGTGATTCACTTGTTGATGGATGCGGTACATAGTTCTTAACGGCAGCTGTTGTAGCAAGAACTGGTCTGGAGTGTACTAATGGAACCATTGGTACATCCTCAGAAATTAATGCTTGTGCTTCACTATAAAGTGATGCTCTTTCTTCTTGGTCAATAGCTACTTTTGCTTGGTCTAATAATTTATCTACTTCCGTATTTTCATAGAAACTTCGGTTACTTGTACCGATATTTCCACCGTGCAATAAGCTACTTAGGAAGTAATCTGGGTCACCATTCGTTCCAGACCAACCAAGCATATACATTTGATGTTCACCGTTCATTGTCTTCTCTAGATATGGTGCCCACTCTTCACGTACAATATTGGCTGTTATGCCAATGTCTGCTAGGTTGCTTTGAATGATAACGGCAACAGTTTCTGGGTCTGGCATATATGGACGGGCAACCGGCATTGTCCAAAGCTCAATCTCCAACCCGTCTGGATAGCCAGCTTCTGCTAATAATTCTTTTGCTTTTTCTGGGTCGTAAGCGTACGGTTCAACATCATCGTTATACCCCATATAGCTTGGAGGTAATGGGTTTTTAGCGGATACAGCGTATCCAGCATATAATGCATCTGCAATTGCTTGACGGTCAATAGCGTAGCTGATAGCTTGTCGAAGTTCTTTATTAGTAAATGGTTCTTTTTGTGTATTGAAGCCCACATATCCGAAGTTGTTTTCAGCACGCTCATATAATACTAGATTAGAATCAGATTCTACACCTGCTGCATCATCAGGATTCAATCCATCCATAATGTCAATCTCGCCAGATTTAAGTGCGATTAAGCGAGAAGCATTGTCTGGGATGACACTGAAGATAACTTGATCTAACTTTGGAAGCCCTTCAACTCGATAATCTTCAAACTTCTCTAGAACAATAGAGTCATCCTTACTCCAACTAACGAATTTGAATGGACCAGTACCAACTGGGTTTTCGTTAATCTTAGCACCATACTCTGCAAGTGCTGCTGGTGATGTAATGGCAAAGTAAGACATTGCTAGATTTTGTAGGAAGAATCCAAGTGGTTTGTTTAACACAAACTGGATTTCATGATCATTGACTACATTAATTTCTTTAATAACATGGCCTTCGTCGCCTTTAAAACCACCGAACATCGTTCCATACATGGAATAGACATAACCATCATCTGTAAAGGCATACTCGTGTTCTGGATCTGCCCAACGTTCAAAGTTAGTTTTAACTGCTTCTGCATTGAAGTCTGTTCCATCATGGAACTTAACCCCTTCTTCTAAATAGAATGTATACGTTAATCCGTCCTCAGAAACTTCCCAGTCATGTGCAAGACCAGGCGTTACCTCGAAGGATTCTTTATCAAATTCCAATAGTCCTTCTAAAATCTGCTTCGTAACCCTTGATGACTCTCCATCTGTAGTACTACCAGGATCAAGACTTTCAGAGTCTCCTCCACGAGCAAAAATTAATACTTGATCACCATTTGCCTCTCCAGAGCCGCCATTATCTCCAGAATCCGTATTTTCACCAGAGTCAGCATCATTAGATTTTCCTCCAGTTTCGTTATCACCACTACATGCAGCAAGAACTAGAAATAATGCAAGCAATAGTGAGAACAACAGTGAATACTTGAACTTCATTTGATTTCCCCCTTATTTGTTTTCAATTGTTATATTTTATTGCTCTGCCCCGTTATATAAATGACAGGCAACAAAATGATTAACCTCAACTTGTTCGAAATTTGGTCTTATATTCTTGCAGATTTCCATTGCCATCGGACATCTTGTGTGAAAGGCACAGCCTGTTGGCGGATTGGAAGGACTTGGTACATCTCCCTCAAGGATAATTCTTTCTTTCTCGATATCTGGATCCGGTAGTGGTACTGCCGATAATAATGCTTTGGTATATGGGTGCTTCGGATCGTCATATAGAGAATCCTTATCTGTAAGCTCAACTAACCTTCCTAAGTACATTACACCGACTCGATCGCTTATATGCTTTACAACACTAAGGTCATGCGCGATAAAAATATAGGTTAAATTAAATTGATCCCGTAAACCTTCCATTAAATTTAAAATCTGGGATTGAACGGATACATCAAGAGCAGACACTGGTTCATCACAAATAATCAGTTTGGGATTATTTGCTAATGCCCTAGCAATTCCAATACGCTGCCGTTGGCCACCACTGAATTGGTGTGGGTATCTAGAAGCGTGATAGCTACTTAAACCAACAACTTCGAGAAGTTCTTTTACCCTAGATTTTCGTTCCTGTTTACTCATCCCATGAATCAGTAACGGTTCACTAATAATTTTTTCTACCGTGTGTCGTGGGTTTAAGGAGGCATAAGGGTCTTGAAATATAATCTGCATATCCCGTCGTAGCTTTCTCATCGACTCAGCATTAAGTTTGGTAATATCCTGTCCTTCAAATTTAACTTCACCGTCTGAAGGTTCAATTAACCGGAGAATACTCTTTCCGGTTGTGGACTTACCACAACCAGACTCCCCAACTATGCCTAGAATCTCTCCCGGATTTACGGAAAAGGAAACATCATCAACTGCTTTTACTTCGCCAACTTTCTTCCCGAATACTCCGCCACGGATATCAAAGTACTTCTTTAAATTATTGACTTCCAATATTGGCTGCTGCATCTTGTGCCACCTTCCTTTCCGGGTCGTCTATTAAGAAGCAACGGCTGTGCCGACTATTTCCCAATGAAAATAGTTCCGGAGAATCCGAGAAACAACGGTCGTGGGCGAATTCGCAACGATCCTTAAAACGACAACCTACCACTCCCAATTTGGGCTTCGGAACGGTTCCAGGTATGGAATATAATTTTTGATCCTTTTCATGCAACTTCGGTATGGAGCGAATTAGCCCCTTTGTATACGGGTGTGAGGGATCTTTTAATATTTCCCGAGTTGTTCCTTCTTCAACGACCTGACCCGCATACATGACAATAACTCGATCACAAATATCAGCAACGACCCCTAAATCATGTGTAATCATAAGGATTGCTGTATTCTTTTCTTTATTTAACTTTTTCATCAAGTCCAATATTTGGGCTTGGATAGTAACATCCAGTGCTGTAGTTGGCTCATCTGCTATTAAGATTTCTGGTTCACATGCCATGGCAATTGCTATCATAACTCGTTGACGCATTCCACCTGATAATTGATGTGGGTAATCATTCATTACTTCTTCTGCGCGCGGTATGCCAACTAGCTTCAGCATTTCAATAGATTTGCGACTAGCTTCCTTTTTGGATATTTTTTGGTGAATACGAATGGCTTCACGGATTTGGTTGCCAATTGTAAATAATGGGTCTAATGAGGTCATAGGTTCTTGGAAAATCATGGAGATTTCATTTCCTCGAATATCTTTTATCCTTTTCTTTGAAGCGGTAAGGAGATCTTCACCTTTATACTGGATAGCGCCTCCGACAATCTTTCCTGGTGGGCTCGGTACTAATTGCATGATAGATAAGGAGGTTACACTTTTTCCGCAGCCGGATTCACCAACAATACCGACTACCTCTCCTTTGTTAACAGTTATACTAACACCATCAACAGCGGGTATTTCTCCATTGTCGGTGAAGAAATGAGTTTGTAGATCTGTAATCTTTAAGATTGCTTCTGTCACTTGGGTTTAGCCCCCCTTTAGTCGTTTTTTCTCTCCCAGACCTTTTAAACTAGCTTATTAAGAAAATGTTTGTGATATTACTTGGTGGAGAAATTTCCAAATGGAATAGCTAGTTGTGGGTGATTTTTGCCTTAGCATGACTAATTCCACACACTTAGTCAAAATTCCTGCTAATTGTCGAAAGATAACAATAATTTTTAAAATTCGACAAATTAAATGTCTATTTTTGTCGCCTAATACTTTCCGGGAAAAGAAAAAAACCGCCGAAGTGTCGGCGGTCAATCATATGGAAAGGTAATATAGTATCTATGGTTAAAAAATCGAAGAAAAATATATTTACTATATAAATTACTAGATGAATAAGAGGATGGAATTAATTCTTTTCTTGGAAAAGTTTCATTGGGTTTTCATGCATGTTTTCTAAAGGGATTTGCGAAATGGCTAACGTTCTGTTCGCTTTATCCTTTTTTAAATCTTGGTAGATCTCTTTTGATTTTGTCAAACCAACTATAGCTGCATCTTCAACAGTTTGGCAATAATATACTTGTTCAATCCCTGAGAAGTACATAGCAGATAAACACATCGGGCATGGTTCCCCACTTGCATACATCGTATAACCTGATAAATCAGTCGTTTTTAACTTGCTCTGCGCACGCCTGATGGCTAATAACTCAGCATGACCACTGATATCATGGTTTATATGTAGTTCGTTAACCCCTTCTGTAATGATTTGATTATCTTTAACAAGTACTGCTCCAAAAGGCTGTCCGCCTTCATGAACATTTTGAATTGCTAGTTCGATCGCGCGTTTCATAAACGTGTTCATAAGAAAGGTCCCCCTTGAACGTTATTTATTTCGATATAGCTTTAGAAATTCTGGTATGTATAGGATGAAAGATAAACCTAAAAAAATACCGGTAATGAACATTAGAATAGTTGCTAGTTGGGAACTTATCTCTGGAAAACCAATCAGGATAAAAGTAGCAGCATAAAATACTGCTGTTGAAACTTTGCCGAACCACATAGCACCATCTAGCTTTCTACCTTTTTTAAGAAGAATTAGGCCATTAATTCCCATAAATAATTCCTTTACAACCAGTAATACGACAAGAATCCACATGTATTCATAGCGAAACATTAAACAGCCAACAATCGCTGCTTGTGTCAGTTTATCTGCAACAGGATCAACGGTTTTTCCAAGCTCGGTAATTTGATTGAATTTACGTGCAATAAGTCCATCAAATAAATCGGTCAGTCCAGAAATTAGTATGATAATTGCAGCTATGTAATAATCACTTGGTCCATCAGATGTCACATAGATGTAGACAAAAATAGGTATTAACAACAATCGTATATACGATAAAATATTTGGAATCGTAAATATCTCTTTTGTTGAAAGTTTCATTAACGTTTCCCCCTAGAAGCATGTAACTTTCTATTAGTAAATTGTTCCTATTGGTATTGTATAGGTTATGGATAATAATGGGAAGCGAAAGGTAGTTAAAAAGTAGATTGGTATTATAGGAAACTAATGATAGACTTTAATTAGAAAATACAGTAGTTTGGGGGATGCCATGAGAAAGGTAGATGTCGTAGCCTATGACAAGGAATGGATGGAACAATTTAAGACAGAAGCTAGGAAACTGAGAGAGATTATGTATCCTGAAATTGTTGAAATCTTTCATATCGGTAGTACCTCTGTACCGGGGTTAGCTGCTAAACCAATAATTGATATACTTGTAATCGTGAAAGAGATTACGAGAATAGATAATTTCAATCCAGCAATGATAGATCTGGGATATCAGCCAAAAGGGGAAAATGGAATAAAGAATCGTCGATATTTCAATAAAGATGGTGCAAATAGGACGCATCATGTTCATGTATATGAGGCTGGTAATGAAGAAATCATACGTCACCTTGCATTTCGTGATTTCTTGCGGGCGCATCACGAAAAAGCAGTACAATATGGGGATTTAAAACAAAGTCTTGCAAAGCAGTTCCCATACGACATTAGTTCTTATATAAAGGGTAAGGAACATTTCGTTCAGCGGATGGAGAAGGAAGCGCTTAGTTGGTATCTTAAACTAGGGGGAGATATTTTGTGATTAATGTACAAAAACTTACATTAGATAAATCGAAGCGGATTATCATTACCTCTGATATTCATGCAAACCTAAAATTATTTAAGAAATTACTAGAGAAAGTAATATTTACGAACGACGACTACCTTTTCATTAACGGTGATCTTTGTGAGAAAGGTCCTAATAGTCTCGAGGTGTTGGAATATGTCCGTGGGTTAGTAGCGGAAAATGACAAAATATTTGTTACTAAGGGTAATTGTGATGTTGTCTATAATTATGTATGGAATCAAAATCATGGAATAGTAGATTACATGAAAGAGCGTAAGCATTCCGTCTTAAATGAAATGTTAGAGAAGCACGGGAAGTCAATAGATGATTTCGCTACCTTAAGAGAGTTAGCTGACTATTATCAGGAGAACTTTCGAGATGAGATTAGCTGGTTAGAATCCCTTGTTACAGCCTATGAATTGGAGGATCATATTATTATCCATGCAGGTATTGATGACATAGAAGATTGGTATAAAACGGAAGAAAATACTGCGCTTTACACAAGGGCTTTCCAGGAACAAGGCCATGCATCTAATAAAACTGTAATCGTTGGGCACTGGCCAGTCATTAATTATCGTCCATTTCAAATTAGTTCTCATGTACCGTTAATCGATCAAGAAAATCGTATTATTTCAATTGATGGCGGAAATCAAATCAAGAAAGATGGTCAATTAAATGCACTCATCATAAAAGATGGAGCATACTCGTACACATTCGTTGATGAATTAAAGAAGGAAACAACTATACTCAGGGGCTATGTTGATGAGAGAAAACGAGTAGGAACTGTGACATATCCTAATTACGAATTATCCATCATTAACCGAGGTGAGTACTTTACACAATGTGAAAATGTAAAATTAGGTGTAGAACAATGGATTAAAAATGAATATATAATAGTAAAGGATGGAAAGTTTTACTGTAAGGATGACTTAAGTGCAACTTTTCTCCCGGTCGTTGAAGGAGAAAGGGTAAAGATTGTGGATGATGAGTGTGAGGGTTATATTCTAGTTAAAAAATCAAATGGTGATGTAGGATGGATCCCTTTGGAATGTATTAGTAGTAGATAAGGTTTACTATAAAGTCTAGAAAAACGAATAAAGTGTAAGTTACTGCATAAACCCATAATTGTTTAGGGTATACTTTCTATTGTGGATTCGAAGCAATTCCTATAAAAGAAACCTAAAAAAAGCATAGCGAACACTAGTTTCTGATGCTATAATAGAATAAAGACAAATGCTTTACAAAAGAGTAAAGGAAGTAAGGTTGACACTGCTTCATAGCTGTAATAAAATTGTATTGAATTAAAGATATTACATATATAACAATATAGTTTTAGATATGGGAATACAAGAGTCTGCAAGCGACGGAACCATTGGAGATATCCATTGGTAAGTTTGTCAAATCTCTTCAAGAGAGAAAGGAAGTAATTACATGGTAACACTTTTTGTTACACCAAGTTGTACATCCTGCAGAAAGGCAAAGGCGTGGTTTCAAGAAAACAATATACCGTACAAAGAACGTAATATCTTTTCCGATCCTTTAACATTTGATGAAATAAAGGGCATCTTACGTTTAACAGAAGACGGTACAGAAGAAATCATCTCTGAGCGGTCAAAAGTCTTTAAAGAAATTGATGTGGATATTGAACAACTTCCGATGAAAGAATTGTATCAATTAATCCAGGAAAATCCAGGTTTATTAAGAAGACCTATTATTATCGATGAGAAAAGACTTCAAGTAGGCTATAACGAAGATGAGATCCGTCGATTCTTACCAAGGTCTGTTCGGACATTCCAATTGCACCAGCTTCAAAAAATGGTCGATTAATAAAGGAAAGGTGATTGCATGATAGCAATCACCTTTTTTAATAAAAGATCAATCTCGCCTACATAAAAAGAACACATCCGCATACGGACGAGCGAATGTGTTCTTTTTTCTAATTAATATACTTTATCTCCATTGAAGATCGAGTTCTTTACGACAACGTAATCAACATTTCGGATTGCGTCAAGTTTGTTGCCACCAGCATAGGAAATAGAGGATTGTAAATCTTGCTCCATCTCAACTAGCGTGTCTCGTATGGAGCCTTTATGCTCGACTAACATCTTTTTGCCTTCCACATTCTTTTTCTCACCTTTTTGATATTCGGATGCTGAACCAAAGTATTCTTTGTAAAGCTTGCCATCCTTTTCAACTGTTTCACCAGGTGATTCCTCATGGCCTGCGAAAAGTGATCCAATCATCACCATAGATGCACCAAAACGTACGGATTTAGCGATATCTCCATGTGTACGAATACCACCGTCAGCAATAATTGGCTTACTTGCGGCTTTGGCACACCAGCGAAGTGCTGCTAATTGCCAACCACCAGTACCGAAACCAGTCTTAATTTTAGTGATACAAACCTTTCCTGGCCCAATACCTACTTTAGTTGCATCAGCACCAGCATTTTCTAATTCTCTTACGGCCTCAGGAGTACCAACATTCCCTGCAATAACAAAGCTCTCCGGAAGATGTTTCTTAATATGTTGGATCATCTGGATAACAGCATTGGAATGTCCATGGGCAATATCAATTGTAATGTATTCCGGAACTAAATTGTTCTCGGCAAGTTCTTCTACAAAACGATATTCTTCCTCTTTTACCCCGACACTAATTGAAGCATATAAATTACGTTCTTGCATATCTTTAACAAAACCTAATCTCTTCTCTGGATTGAATCGGTGCATAATGTAGAAATAGCCTTCTTCTGCTAATTTTAATGCAATGTTTTCATCTATAATGGTCTGCATGTTTGCAGGCACTACTGGCAATCTAAATACTCGTCCTCCAAAAGTCACAGATGTATCACATTCAGAACGACTGTTAACGATACATTTTGCGGGAATTAACTGAATATCCTCATAATCAAATACATTTTCCATATATTACACCCCTAAAAACGAATATTTAATATAAACATTAATAATATTGTTCGTCATTTGCTAATTTACTATACTTTCGATTGTATGTCAAACTTCCGTTCCAAGGAGAAGGGGAAATATGGCCGAAATAGCCTTGTATAGATAAAAAAACCTCCTATCCATAAAATAATAGGATAGGAGG
>NZ_AEWH01000043.1 GCF_000190475.1 Ornithinibacillus scapharcae TW25 | reverse complement strand
AGTTGGTTGAAAAATTATTTTGGGGAAACGTAAATTTTTATTTGTGTATTTTTTATTATAAAGAAACAGTGAAGGAAAATCCTAATAGAAAACTTTATTTAAAAGGTATTAGGCTTTGGAATATGCCTAGTAGTGAAATTGAGGGCAGACTGAAAGAGTTTTGGAATCAAGTCAAATTAATGATTAAAAACGGTATTGAACTTATTCCTGAACAGCAACGTAACAAGACAATTACTAAAAATAACCTTCCAAAACCTGGAAGTAATGGACTTTGTCATATTAGACCTAAGGCTAGAGATGGTAAAGATAGGATACCTTTGCCAGATGGTAGATTAATTACAAAACAGGCCTTCTGGTTAGATAGGGATTATATAGCAAAGATAATTAAGTAACTCTAATTAACTAGTTTGCTGGAAACTAAGTTACTGATTTAGAATATATTTTACAAAATAACAGTTATTTCTCAATAAGGAGTTAGTTAATGATATTTAACCTATTTAAGAAAAAGAAGATACAAAAACAGAAATATCAACAAAACAAATCTACTAAAAAAACGTCCGAAAAAGTAGCCACCCGAAAAGGTGAAATAGGTGAGTATAAGATAGATATTCAACTATCACAGCTGCCTAAGGAATATTTGTATATAAACGATCTAATGATTGAAAACACTAAATCTATTACCGGTTATTCTCAAATAGATCATTTAGTTATTTCTCCGTACGGAATATTTGTTATTGAAACTAAGAATTATCAAGGTACGATTTATGGAGGAAAGAACAGAAAGACTTGGCTTGTAAATGGTAAGTTCAAGATGTTAAGTCCTTTAGTACAAAATTTTGGACATATAGAAGCTCTTAAAAACTATATTGAACCCAAATACTATGATAAATTTATTTCCATTGTCTCTTTTACCAAACGTTGTACTTTAAAGATAGATTTAGAATTAAGAGATATTAAATCCAATGAAATGGTAATATATGATATTTTTCTAACGGAGACGATACAAAGAAAAGTATCCATGACAAAGTTAAAACAAGAAGAACCTTTACTTAGTGAGAAAGATTGTCAAACGATATACGATAATTTTATGAAAGTAAACATCTTTGATCCTGAGATAAGAAAGAAACATAATGAGAGTATTAAGGAAAAGAAAGATTCAGTATCGTCGAAGGATAGTGTGAAGAGCAAATCAACATGCGTAGTGTGTGATAAAGTAGTGTCTCAAAAAGTAGTTGCGTATTGCAAGTCTAATAAGAGATTTAACGGAAAGATTTATTGCTTTGACCATCAGAAGAGTATTTAGAATAAAATTTTGTAAGAATGGATATGAAATAGAGCTAATAAAGACGACTCTCACAAAGTCGTCTCTATCAATCTCTTACTCCTCCCAATCCCCTAAAAACTTATACATCTTATCCCTTGAAGACAAACTTTTAAAATTTTATGATAAATTAGAACAGATGAAATTAATGAATATGCTTAATGGGTTCGATCAAAAATTGTATCAGAAAAAGGGGGGATAAATATGTTTGACTACAAACAATACGACGCCTTAGGACTAGCAGAATTAATTCATAAAAAGGAAATAACAGCTGACGAAATACGCCAGACGGCAATCCAAGAAATTGAACAAAAAAATCCATCCCTCAACGCAGTAATCCATAAAATGTACGATGCCCAAAGCGAGCGCCAACCAAAAGGAATCTTTGCAGGTGTTCCATTCCTAACGAAAAACATTTCACAAGAGTCAAAGGACCATCCTATGACAGCTGGATCAAAGGTTCTAGCTAATTACATAGCAGATTATGATAGTGAATTTGTTCGGCAAATGAAGAGAACCGGTGTGAATATTATTGGGCAGACGAATGTACCTGAATTTGCGCTAATGGGAATTACGGAACCTAGTTTTCACGGACCTTCTAGAAATCCTTGGAACACGGATTATACACCAGGAGGTTCAAGTGGAGGTTCAGCAGCAGCTGTAGCTTCAGGTATGGTACCAATTGCTGGTGCAAATGATGGTGGTGGCTCGATTCGGATTCCGGCTGCTTTTTGTGGGCTATTTGGATTAAAACCAACTCGTGGACGTACACCAGTAGGGCCAAAAACAGGAAGGCTGTGGCAAGGTGCATCAGTCGATCATATTTTGAGTAGGTCTGTACGGGATAGCGCAGCGATGCTTGATCAGTACCAGCATGACCGAGCAAATGCCTTTATGGCTGCACCATTTGATGGGTCATATCTTCAGGCTGCTCAGATGCCAATAGACCGTCCAATAACTATTGCTTTTACAACACAATCCCCTTTAGGTAGTCCTGTTGATGAGAACTGTAAGGATGCAGTGATAAAAACTGTCCATCTGCTTGAAAGCATGGGCCACTTTGTGGAAGAAAAAGAAGCCCCAGTTGATGGAAAAAGACTAGCGAATAGCTATATGATGATGTATTTTGCTGAGGTGGCTTCCACATTAAGAACCTTAGAAGGTGTAATTGGACGAAAGGTAAAGTTCAAGGATGTGGAGCCAACAACTTGGATATTAGGTCTACTGGGGAAGGCTGTGTCTGCTGAAGAGTTTTTAATAAGCTTAAAATACTGGGATGAGGTAGCGATTCAAATGGAAACCTTCCATGATGAATTTGATTTTTATATCACACCTACAACTGCTTTTCCTCCTTCCCGAATAGGTGAGCTTGATCAAACAAGGCTAGAGAAATTGCTGATTCAAACAGTTGGAGGTCTTCGATTAGGTGGCGTGTTGAAAAAGACAGGTTTTGTGGATCAAGTTGCATATAAAAGTCTGATGCGAACCCCATTTACCCAACTTGCTAATTTGACTGGCCAACCAGCAATGACACTGCCTATGCATTTAACGAAGGATGGACTTCCATGTGGAGTTCAGGTCATGGCAAGACGTGGTCGAGAAGACCTCCTATTACAACTAGCAGGTGAATTAGAAGATGGGACATGGGGACAGGTCCTTTGACCTACAGAAGCATGAATTTTAGCAAATTCAATTTATAAGATAAACAGGTAATTTGGCAGTTCTATTTTTTTATGGAATACAATATTCCTATTGATTACAACGAACTAACCCTGATCCTGTAACCTCTATGTAACCACCTCAATGTATTCTTTAATACAAATACGGAAATGGGGGTTACAAGATGAAGCGGATTGGCATGTTCGTAGTCATTGGTCTGTTCTTAAGTTTTTTGATGTATGTACCTGATAAGGTTGAAGCATCTGGAGAGTTAACCTCAGGAAATTATGGGGGCAAGAATTATAAGCTATATGTTCCAAGCAGCTATGATGGCACTGAAGAAATTCCTTTAATGGTGATGCTTCATGGCTGTTCACAGGATGCAAATCAGTTTATTGCAAGTACGAAGATGAATACCCTTTCAGACCAAGAAGGATTTTTAGTATTATACCCGGAACAAAATTCAGCAGCTAATCCAAGTAAGTGTTGGAATTGGTTTGAGCCAGCACATCAAAAAAGAGAGTCTGGTGAGTTAAGTGTTATTGCCGGAATGGTTCAAAAGATTAAAACGGACTATACCGTAAAGGAAGAACAAGTATATGTTTCTGGGTTTTCTGCTGGAGGAGCGATGAGTGTTCTATTAGGTGCAACATATCCAGACGTGTTTGCAGGTGTTGCGGTTGCAGCAGGTCTGGAATATAAAGCTGCCACATCCATGATGGGTGGTGTCCTAGCCATGACAAATGGAGGACCAGATCCAGTGCTACAAGGAAGAGAAGCCCAAAAAGCCTTTGCCCTTGCTTCACATGAAGAGCAGCTGCCAGTTATTGTTTTTCATGGGACATCAGATTATACGGTGAGACCAATAAATGGCGAACAGGTAACGAAGCAGTGGACGGTAACGAATAGTTTAGTTGCAAGTGGAACGGTTGATGGTTGGATGGATGCACAACCCGATTGGATTGAGAATCTACAGGTGCCTAACGGAAAAGGGTATACCATCTATGATTATCACAACAACGATGGGGACACTTGGGTTAGAAAGGTCATCGTTGATGGTATGGGGCATGCATGGAGTGGTGGGAGCGTGAGTGGTACTTATGTTGATGCAGCTGGTCCAGATGCTACTGCGATGATATGGGACTTTTTTAAGCTGCATGCCGGGGAAACTCCATTGCGTACAACAGCAAGCCCTGCTGGGGGAGTTTACTACGAATCCGTATCGGTAGAGTTAACCCCTAATAAGGAAGCAACCACATACTACACAACAGATGGAACGGATCCAACAGAAGACTCATCAGTTTATACTGAACCAATAACCATAAGAGAAAATACCGTTTTAAAATTCTTTAGTGTTGATACAGCTGGAGTTAAAGAAAACGTAAAAGAGGAAGAATATACGATCAGTACAGAACCAATCAAGGAGGGTTTAACACTTTCTTCCATTGGCGCTGAGGATGGTTATGTCGGACGATATACAATTGATGGTATCAGTAATGGCGTTATAAAGGTGGGGGATAAAGGGATGTATAATCTTGATACGTATCGCGGTTTATTGTCGTTCGAGACTAGTAGTATAGACGTTCCGATTTCCTCCGCAACTTTACGATTATATCCGAAAGTAGTCCAGGGGAATATATCTTCTGTTCAAATCGATATGATGTCTGGTGTGTTTGGTAATCATGCAGTGCTGGAACAAGTAGACTATTCTTATCGTGCAACTGAGAGTAATATTGCTGCATTTCCGGTAGAGGATGTCCCATATGTGGAGGTGCAGATTCCAAGTTCGATGATAAATTATTTGAATAATGCGGGTAAAACACAGTTTCGACTTAAAGGCATTACTTCAGCAGGCTTCACTTCGAATTATGTAGAGTTTTATGGAGGAGAGAATGAGGAGTTTGCACCTCGATTAATATTGAATACGAATTAAATAAGGGTCAAGAAGAAATCTGCCAAAGCCAGTCTGTACTATTGACTGGCTTTTTTGTATTTTTTTCGATGTAAGAATATAGTTGTTTCGATTAATTTTGCAAAAAAAGCTAAAACTAACATGAAATAAATTGTAAAGGAATGGTTCAAATGTCAAAAGTAGGTATCGTGTTAGGTAGTATCCGCAAGAACTCCTTTTCTGAACAAATTGCAAAAAATGTAGCATCATTATTCCCTGATGGGTATAAGGCAGAATTTATTGATATCGCGAAGTTGCCTCTATATAACCAGGATTATGATGAAAATTCTCCTGAAGAATATACGACTTTCCGCAATCAAATCAAGGAAGTTGATGCTGTATTATTCGTAACTCCTGAGCACAACCGTAGTATACCGGCTGCTCTAAAAAATGCTTTAGATGTTGCCTCTCGCCCGTGGGGGCAAAGTGTTTGGAATGGTAAGCCAGCTGCAATCATTAGTCAATCCATAAGTGGGTTGAGTGGATTTGGGGCTAACCATCATTTGCGTCAGTGTTTGACATTTTTAAATATGCCAACTGTCCAACAGCCAGAAGTTTATCTCGCAAATGCTCAAGATTTGTTGGATGATACTGGGAAAATTACGAATGAAGGTACGATGGAGTTCTTGCAGGGGTTTGTGAATACGTTTGTTGATTTGATGAAGAAGTATTAGGAATTAGGTAAGAAGTTGGCCAAGCAAAGCAGTGAGATAATAAACTTCACTGCTTTATCAATTTGAGTTCTTACCTATAGAAACCAATCCTCAAATAGATGAAATATCAATACTTCTTTCGTTTTTTAGGTTAGATAGTCTTTATCAAGGTTAACACGATGAATTAAAAACATTCGATATGCCCATTCATAATCCTCATCATCTTTTGGGTGTTTAAGAGTAAACACAATACCTTCTATTTGATGAATGTAATGTCCTTAACACCAATGACATATATTCTAACTGTTTTTCAAACTTTGCTTTAACTTTTAGCTTGCGAAACTCCACCTTGAGTTGATCAATTGTAATCATAGTATAAGCACTTTTCACCTAATCTTTTAATTTTGCCTACTGCCACTGCTTTGTTCCAACGTGCCAAAGCGATTTCGTTTAAGGCTAAAAATTCACCTTGACTCCGTGTTCAGGACAATAGATTGCTAGTTACAGTAAGAACCGAAATGAGGGGAATTAATATAAGTAATTATTAAATTTAAATTCTTTAAAGTATAGCAACAAAAATGTGGATTGTCCGTTATACAGAGTCTAATCAGTAGTGGTGAGCAAAACGTAAAACGAATTTGAGGGGAGGAAGCTCGTGTCTATCTTTAAACTAAGAAAAGAATCCGGAGAAGAACAATCCTTTGAGAAGTTAATTAACGTATCCAAAAGTTAGCTTATCGAAGGAATTGGAGTTTTATATGTATGATGCAAGTTACCAAGTATTTCCTGAGTTAGGAACAACGATTGATTTTAAATAGAGTAGGTAATGCGGATAACTATTAAAGCTATCCGCATTTTGTGTGTATCCCTAATTCGACAAATTTTTATTATTTCCGAGGAAATATTCGGGCTATAAGGTTATCTGAATTAATGTGAAAGAACACCACACTTAGTGTAAGAAAAAGGCAAACATGTCCCTGAATTGTTAAATAAATGTAAATTTATCAGTGACCTGAAACTTATAAATTTCGGAAAACGTACTTCTTATAGAGAAGTATAGTTAAAGAAATGGAATTCTTTTGAAGAAGGGAAGTGGCAGCATGGTTACTACTATAATAGTTATCTACCTAATTTCATTTGTACTTATTCTTGGATTCATCTATCGAGGTAATAAGAAGGAATCAGAAGAAGAAAAGATGAGTTCTACTCTAGTTATTGTTGTGTCTTTACTCCTTGCACTAGCTCCAACTATCGGTCTTGGTTTTGTATTATTTACAATACTTGGTTCTGCAAACCTAATAGATATGGTATTTTCTTTGGATTTGGAGATTAATCAGCTTGTCATTCTAGCTATCTCTATTTTAGTCTATCTATTTACAGTGGATAGCATTGTTGAAATAGTAGTGGAATATATAGTAGGTAAAAAGGTTATGTATTCTATAGTAATGCTACTTTCCCGTATATTTGCTTTTTACTGGATTGGGCTTATCGTCGGCTTTTCCCAATTAAATACCTTCATTACAGCAACAGGAATAGCTGTTATCATTTCTATCCTAGAGCTACTATACCGTTTTAGAAAGAGCAGTGGAACAAAAGAGGTTGTCCCATAAGCCATACTAGATATAAGAGAAGCTTTCAAAAGTAAAAATTATTTTAATAAAATTTTGAGTATATTAACAATAAAAGTGAAATACTGGTAAAACTAAGACTATGGTTTGTTTAATAATATGAATTCAGGAGGAAACTATGGGAAGATTAATTCATTTTGAGATTCATGTAGATGACATGGAAAGGGCAAAGAAGTTCTATGGTGAAGTATTTGGCTGGAAGTTTGAGGATTGGTCTGAATATGCGGGTATGCCTTATGCTGGGGCAGTTACAGGTGATTCAAGTGAGCCGGGGATTGACGGAGCATTAATGAAACGTCAAGGTCCGCCTCCAGGGGAAAATCAACCTCTAAGTGGCTTCGCTTGTACGATGAATGTAGATGATTATGATTCTATAGAGGCAAAAATTCTCGAGCAGGGTGGTACAGTAGCATTGCCAAAATACGCATTACCGGGTATGGCTTGGCAGGGATATTATAAGGATACGGAAGGCAATATATTTGGAATACATCAAGCTGATGAAAATGCGAAATAAGAATGTTTAAGTGGAACGGGGGGAAGTCCTCCGTTCCATTTTTAGTTTACAGTGTTTATATTAGTGACACGAAGACAAGAACCTGACTTTGTGAAATGCCTTAAAATTCCTCATAGATTGCTGGGTCTTGGTTCTTCATTCGTCCGTTTGGTTTTGTTAACGTGCTTATTGCATTCATATCTGCTTCGTCTAATGTGAAATCAAATATGGAGATGTTCTCTAATTGACGTTGTGGTGATGCAGATTTAGGTATTGCAACAGCACCTAATTGATAATGCCAGCGTAGTATTATTTGGGATACGGTTTTCTGATGTTTCGCTGCAATTTGTACTATTGTCTCATTTTGAAAGATTTCATTTCCACGTGCTAATGGACTCCATGATTCCGTAATGATTCCATTTGCTGCATGATAGTTGCGTTGTTCTTCTTGATTAAAATTCGGATGAAGCTCAATTTGATTTACCGTTGGTAGAACGCCAGTTTCCTCTTTTAATCGGTCCAGATGTACTGGTAAGAAGTTACATACACCGATAGAACGGATTAATCCCCATTTCTTAGCATCGATTAATGCCTGCCACGCCTCCACATACTGATCACGACTTGGATTAGGCCAGTGTATGAGGTAGAGGTCATAGTAATCTAAGTTTGCACGGAAAAGTGATTCTTGTATTGTAACCAGTGCATCATCATATTGATGATAGCGGCCTGGTAGCTTGGATGTAATAAACAACTCTTGGCGTGAGACAGAGGTTCTGCGAATGGCTTCTCCAACTGTACCCTCATTTTCATAATTATATGCGGAGTCAATTAATCGATATCCGACATTGATAGCACTTTCGATAGCAGCAGCACCATCACTACCTTTTAACTTATATGTACCAAACCCTATGGATGGAATTGTATTTCCATCCTGCAGTGTAATTGAAGGTATCTTAGTATTCATGAATTATCCTTCCTTTCTTCCTTATAGATTTTCTAACGCCATTTTAACATGAATAAGGGGAAAGGGCTTATAAATACGTTTTTCTCTTTTCAGTCCTTCAAATAGATTTATGGCTTATGAAAAAATAGATAGGAAAGATGAAAACGTGGAAAAGCTACTCTCACGCTAAGCACGACAAAAGTAACGCCAGAATTAGTAAAACTTACGCGGGAGTTAGGGTTATACGCGCGAGTCTATGGTAAATTCACGAGAAAACCTCCATCCGGCGTGAGTTTAATAAACCCCCTCGCAACTTTAACAATATTTCGCATGAACAAATAACCCCACGCGTAACATTAACTAATCCTCGCGCGACAACGAGAAAAACGGGGACAAGGGTGATGTGACCCCCCTTTGACGAAAGCACGACAAAAGTAACGCCAGCATCAGTAAAACTTACGCGGTAGTTAGTGATAGTTGCGCCAGTCTCTGTAAAAGTTACGAGGAAAATTCTATCCGGCGTAACTTTAATTAACTCGCTCGCAACTTTAACAATATTACGCGTGAACATTCAACACCCTCGCGAAACATTAGTATTTCCTCGCGCGACAACGAGAGCAGTGACAAGGGACCTGTCCCCGTGTCCCATTATTGAATGACTCGTTTGGAGAATAGGTAGTTTTTAGACCAGTAGCTGTTTTGTAGGACATTTGCTGTTATGGTAACCCCTTTTGAAATGGATGCATGGATCATGCTGCCATCCCCCATGTAAATACCGACATGTGCTACTCTTCCATCTGTGTATGTGTCTTTCATGGTAAAGAACATAAGGTCTCCTGCCTTAAGATTGGATACTGTAACACCTTTACTCGCTTGGTCTCTAGAAACTCTCGGGAGTTGAACTCCTACGTTTTTAAACACAAGCTGCGTATAGGAAGAGCAATCAAATAAATTTGGTGCTTCGGCAAGTGTTGCTCCATATTTATATTTAGCCCCAATATAACGTTTTGCTTCTCGCAATAGTTTTTCTATTTGTTCAGAAGCAGTTGCATTTGTATTGTTTTTAACGGGCTCCTGTTCCTTGATAGGTTCTCTTTCCCCTTTTGAGATATTTGCATTTGGTAACTTTAGTATTTGTCCATCTTTTATTATGTTTGATGTAAGGTTGTTTGCTCGTCTTAAATCGTCCACACTAATGTGGTGTATACGAGAAATATTGAAAAGTGTATCTCCCTTATGAACAGCATATTGTTTTGCTGGTTTAACGATTTGTATCGAACCATTTTCCTTTTGGTAAGAAATATAGGAATTAAACAATGCTCCACCAGCATGGAGGGAAATATATGCTGTCTCATTTATCCATCTCGGTGGTTTGATGTTAACATACTCATTCCCTTTTTTTGCTCGAGTTCCACCCATGGTTACCCGAATAGTGGTGGATCCATCTGTTATTTCATATGTTTTTGTTTTCTCTTCAAACTTGATATGGTTGTACCCCAAGATTTTCGCAAGATCAACGAAGGGGAGGTAGTAAATGCCGTCTTCAATGATTGGATTAATGCCATTTACAACTTTTCCGTTAATATAAACTCCTGCATTTGGAACGTAGTCGACTTCTGCATTCACTGTGCCTATTCCACCAACAGATATACTGAAAGTTAATGCAAAGACTGTGGTTATTCGTAGAAGTTTGTGTTTAATCATCTTCTATCTCCTTATTAATAAATTCTTTTAGTAACAGCTAGAAAGCGCTGTATCTCGTTTTTATTCTACCCAATTGTGAGCTTCTATGTATTTGAATTTGTGGTAACGTATTTAACCCATTAGAATTGTATGATTTAAGCCTATAAGTAGTAAGCTGCCTTACTAAAAAAATATAGGTCATGAATCTCATTGTTAAAAAAATACAGACAATATTAAAATTTTACCACTTGTTAACGCTTTCATACGGAATATGCCTCGATATAATGAAACATGTAGTAACTATGAAACAAAGAAAAGGGGAGAAAAGATGAAAAGAAGTATCAAGATATTTACATTGGGTATTGTAGCTCTTATGACTATTTTTGTACTAGCTGCTTGTAATAGTGAAAGCGGTGGCAAGGGTGGAGCAGTAAGTGTTGGTATCGTATTACCTACAAAGGATGAGCCAAGATGGGTTCAAGATGAGGAACGCTTCAAGGCCGCATTAGATGATTCAGAATATACAACAGAGATTCTATTTAGCCAAGGTTCTTCTGCGAAAGAGAAAGAGAACGTGGACACGTTAATTAGTAAGGGAATTGAAGTACTAATTATCGCACCTCATGATGGGGCAGCTGCAGGTGCAGCAGTAGAAGCTGCTAAAAAAGAGGGTATTACGGTTATTGCTTATGACCGATTAATTACAGACACAGATGCTGTAGATTACTATGTAACATTTGATAGTGTAGCAGTTGGTGAAGCTCAGGGGCAATACTTAATTGATAATGCGAGTGGTTCAGGGGTGCCATTATATCTTTATGCTGGTGCAGCTTCCGATAACAATGCATTCCTATTCTTTGAAGGGGCTTGGAAAGTCCTTCAACCAAAGATTGCTGATGGAACATTTGTGATTGCTAACTCCAGCGAAGCGGAAAAATTAAAAGACAAGTCTGAGCTAACTCGTGATGAAATGAGTGCAATCCTAGGTCAAGTAACAACAAACTGGGATCCAAGTGAGTCTAAGAACAAAGCAGAAACACATTTAACTGCTGTAAGTGATGATTTGAAAGGTGATGTAGCTATCTTAGCACCAAACGATGGTACTGCTCGTGCAATTGCAGATGTATTTTCTTCTGATCCAGCTATCTCTAGCTTTGTCGTAACTGGTCAAGATGCGGAGAAAGCATCTATTCAATACATCATTGATGGCAAACAAACGATGACCGTGTTTAAAGATGTACGTACACTTGTAACCGATGCGATGGGAATGGCTATTGAAGTTCTAGAAGGTAACACACCAGAAACAACTGGTTCTTATAACAATGGAGAAGTAGATGTAAAAGCAAAACAAACAGACGTCATTGTCGTGAATAAAGAAAATGTAAAATCAGAACTAATTGACTCTGGTTACTATGAAGCAGACGAATTTACAGGACTAGAATAAGAAATGCAGTTTGTGAAATAGTAGTAGGCTATCCTATTACTATTTCACCATTCTAGTTTTTATCAAAGGGTGGGTGCAATGAGTGAATACATTCTAGAAATGGATCAAATTACAAAGGAATTTTCAGGTGTTAAGGCGCTCCATAATGTGAATTTTAAAGTGAAAAAAGGCGAGATTCACTGTCTAGTAGGAGAAAATGGTGCAGGTAAATCAACCCTTATGAAAGTATTAAGTGGTGTTTATCCTTATGGAACCTATGAGGGAAACATTATTTTTGAAGGAAACATTCAACAATTTACCAAGATTAATGATAGTGTCGACACAGGTATAGCAATAATCTATCAGGAATTAGCGCTCTTTCCAGACCTTTCTGTATATGAAAATCTATTTGTTGGAAACGAGATACAAAGTAAAGGAGTCGTGGATTGGAGTGAAACCATCCAGGCTTCCAAGAAAATGTTAGAAAAAGTGAATTTGAATATTAATCCAGAGACAATGGTGAAAGACTTAGGAGTTGGACAACAGCAGTTAATTGAAATTGCAAAAGCATTGAGTAAGGACGTTAAACTTCTTATTTTGGATGAACCAACTGCTGCTTTAAATGAAGACGATAGTGAAAATTTACTAAAGCTTTTACGTGAATTAAAGAAGCAAGGCATTACGAGTATTATGATTTCACATAAATTAAAAGAGGTTATCGCGATAGCGGATAATGCTACAGTACTTCGTGATGGAAATACAATCTGTACCCTAGATGCTTCTAAGGGTGAAGTTACAGAAAACGCCATTATAAAAAATATGGTTGGTCGTGAGATTAGTGACATTTATCCAAAGCGTGACAAGAAAAACTTTGGAGATAAAATATTGGAAGTATCGAATTGGTCTGCCTATGATACGCAAATAGGTAAACAAATTCTTAAGAATATTAATGTAAACGTAAGAAAAGGAGAGATTGTTGGAATTGCGGGATTAATGGGGGCAGGACGTACAGAGCTTGCTCAAAGCATCTTCGGCAATCCTAAATCTTATAAGGTAGAAGGAACCTTAATTGTTGATGGAGTAGAGCGCAAATTTAGACATACAAGTGATGCCATCAAAGCAGGTATTGCCTACGTGACAGAGGATCGTAAAGGGGATGGATTATTCCTAGCTCAGGATATTAAAGATAATATCTCCATTGGGAACTTAAAAGAAATAGCTGTTAGTGGTGTTATTAATGAGAACGAGGAAATAAAAGTTGCAAATGAGTACAAGAAGGATTTAACGATTAAAGCGCCATCGATTGAACAGCTTGTTGGAAATCTAAGTGGAGGGAACCAGCAAAAGGTATCACTAGGGAAATGGTTATTTGTGAAGCCAAATATTCTCATCTTGGATGAACCTACTCGCGGGATCGATGTTGGAGCTAAATTTGAGATATATACGATTATGAATAGCTTAATTGAAGAGGGCATGAGTATTATTATGATTTCTTCCGAGTTAGGTGAGGTTTTAGGGATGAGTGACCGTATTTATGTAATGGCAGAAGGCGAAATCAAAGGAGAATTATTAGCCGAAGAAGCGAATCAAGAAAATATTATGCAACTTGCTACACAATAGGGGGTGGAATCAATGAGTTTTTTTACTGAGTTAAAATCATTACTGAAAAATAATATTCGTGATTATGGAATGTATATTGCTTTATTTGTGATCATGCTTATATTTACGATTCTAACGGATGGATTATTTCTATCTTCTCGTAATATTAGTAATCTATTAGATTCCGCTGGATATATTGCCGTATTAGCAGTCGGGGTTATGATTGTTATTGTCATCAGACACATCGATTTGTCTATTGGATTCCTCGCTGGATTCTTAGGGGCAATTGCGGCTATCTTACTGATGGAGACTGGGCTACCAGTATATTTAGTAATCCCAATTATCTTAATTATTGGGATGATTATTGGACTTTCAACTGGTTTTCTTGTTGCAAATCTAGGTATACCGTCCTTTGTAGCAACCTTAGCAGGATGGCTAATCTTTAGAGGGGCGTTACTTCTTGTTACAGGTGATTCAGGAACGTTAATTATTCAGGATGAAGCTTTTAATGCTATTGGTAATGGGTATATTCCATCTATCGCACAAATCGGTGGTTTACATTTACTATCTTTATTAGTGGGATTATTTGGAATTTTGTTCTTTATCTATAGTTCTATATCGAAGCGTAAAAAGATGAAAAGCTATAACTTTGAAGTCGTATCGAAGCCTATCTTTATCCTACAGCTTGTATTTGTTTCTGCTATCATGGGATATATTACGTGGATATTAGCTGGATATAATGGATTATCATGGACACTTGTCATTATCCTTTTAGTGGTGATTGTGTATCACTTTATTACCACAAAAACAGTTATCGGTCGACATGTTTATGCAGTAGGAAGTAATCCAGAAGCAGCCCATTTAAGTGGGATTAACGTGAAGAAGATTACTTTATTAGTATTTGGTTCCATGGGATTCCTTGCTGCTTTATCAGGTATTTTATTTACTTCACGATTACAAGCAGCGACACCGACAGCAGGTACGTTATTTGAGCTAGATGCAATTGCTGCAGCATATGTTGGTGGGGTATCATCTGCTGGTGGTGTTGGTAAAGTAACAGGTGCTATTATCGGTGCAATTGTAATGGCCACTCTTACCAATGGAATGAACTTACTAGGAGTTGGTATCTCATACCAATACATGATTCGTGGTGGGGTATTAGTACTTGCCGTAATCTTTGATGTTATGACAAGAAAACGAGCAGCATAGAAGGCCTTGTATTGAGGAACATGTTGGGGGTTATAGTCCATGTGGGGACATAGTCCTGTTAGGCAAAATAATAGTCCCAGTCTGGAGGGACATAACCCCATTAAGCGAAAATATAGTCCCTGTGCCAGCAGACATAAGCCTAATGAGTAAAAACATAGTCCTAGCTAGGGCGTACCAATCTATTATGTTATCTAAAGCACCGTGTTTTCACGGTGCTTTTTGTTTCTTGTATGTTATTTCCGGAACGAACCATACTAATACAACCTCAAATTTCATCTTGAAAAGGAGGAGGATGATGGTTCTCTGGAAGAGAAAGAAGAAGTCTGATAAAGAACAGATTCCTTCAGGTCAAATAATTGACAACTCCCAGGATAAACAATTAACCCACGACCTGGTTCATAACATCGACACACTAACTAATGTTTTTCAAAAGGATACGGATTTTTCATCGAGAACCTTTCATATAGTTGGAGAAACGCCAGCTGCTGCCTTTTATATCAGCAGTCTAGTAGACAAAGAAAAGATTAATCGCGATATTATTCACCCATTACAAGAGACCAATAGTCGAGCTGATAGGACAACATTATTAGGGAAGAAGAATTTACTTCTGTCTTTATTATATGATGTCCTTTATTATTCAGATGGTGAGATAGTAAGTGGGTATGACGAAATACTTGATGCAATCTTACATGGGAAGACAGTCGTGTTGGTGGATGGGTATCACGATGCTCTTATACTGGACACCTTTACCCTTGAAAAAAGAGGGATTACCGAACCTGAATCTGAGCGAGTTGTTAGGGGACCAAGAGAAGGCTTTATAGAAGTTTTACAAACCAATATTTCCTTACTGCGTTATCGTCTTCCTGTCCCTGAGTTTAGAGCAGAATCTATAGAGATTGGGGAGAAAACGAAGACGAAAGTAGCGGTATGTTATTTAGACAATATTGCGGATGATGATTTAGTGCTGGAAGTGAAGAAAAGAATTAACGATATAAATGTGGACCGAATCTTAGATGCTGGTTATATTGAGCAATTCATCCAAGATAATCCGAGGTCTCCGTTTCCGCAAGTACAAAATACGGAACGTCCAGATCGGGCAGTGGGAAATATTCTAGAAGGAAGAGTTGTCATATTGGTGGATGGTTCACCGTTTGCGCTTATTGTTCCTGCTGTGTTTAATCAATTTTATCAAACGAGTGAAGACTATTTGTCTCGGTTTATCATGAGTAGCATTATTCGATTTATACGATTTGTTGCACTACTTTTCTCGCTTACATTCTCATCCCTTTACATAACCGTCCTATCGTTCCACCCAGAAATGATACCAGCACAATTCATGGTAGCTGCTTCTAGTGGTAGGGCTGGTGTACCCTTTCCTGTAGTAGTCGAAGTGTTACTCATGGAAATTGCCATGGAAATACTTCGCGAAGCTACCATTCGAATGCCACAACAGGTGGGTGGGGCGCTTTCTATCGTCGGTGTACTCGTTATCGGACAAGCAGCTGTATCTGCTGGATTTGTTAGTCCCATAACCGTTGTCATTATCGCCTTGTCTACCATTGGGTCATTTGCAACACCTTCATATAATGCAGCGATTGCCTTTCGCATGCTGAAGTTTCCGTTAATTATTTTATCAGGGATTATTGGATTACTTGGATTAGCCATTGGGCTAATGTTTATCGTGAACCACATGCTATCATTAAGATCATTCGGAGTACCTTATTTCACTCCGCTTTCACCGTGGAATAAAGAAGGGGTAAAAGATTCTTTTATTCGTGCTCCTTTACGCTGGTTTAAGGAAAGACCGAGTGAATTACATCCAAAAGATCGTATACGTGTCGAAAGTAGTGTAAAAGAAGGACCTACCAACCCATTAGCCAACCGGAAAAGGGGGAAGTCCTAATTGAATAAACAACGAGATAAAGTAACGAACTTACAACTATCTTTTATTGTCATTAGTACAATGATTGGAGTATCTCTTCTTTCGCTAACTCGATTTATCGTAGAGTATTCGGGATCTGGTGCCCCTTTCGCAACACTTGTAGGAATTGTAATCGGACTCATAGGAATTGTAGGGCTCGTTTTGGTAGGGAAAAGATTCCCTACCAAAACCATTATTGGTTACAACGAAATTATTCTGGGAAAATCATTCGGGCGGATGATGAGTGTGTTCATCATTCTACTTTTTATTATATTGGCCGGGTTAGAGACAAGACAATATGCAGAAGCTATCAAAGGCTCTATTTTATCAGAAACCCCTATACAAGTAGCGATAATCGCTATGATTTTGCTATGTATGACAACTAGCTATCAAAGCGTTGCAACGTTTGCTTATATCCATTTTTTCTATGTCCCCTTAATTCTTATCCCGATACTCTTAATTTTAGTTTTTGCTTTTCGGGATGCCGAGATGTATCATGTCACACCTTTTTTAGGTCATGAACCATCCATTAAAGAGTTTATCAATGGAGCGTTAGTTTTACCACAAGCTTTAGGAAACTTCCTTGTCATTGCCATGGTTATCCCCTTTATGAAAGAGCCGATGAAAAGCATGAAAGGTGCGGTCTGGGGGTATTTGATTGCTGGGTTAATTATCTTTATTGTCGTTACGATGACTGTTGCGGTTTTCGGAGATAAGGAGATTATGCAGATGTTTTGGCCTACACTAATTCTAGGGAGGATGATTCAAGTGCCGACCGAAATCCTTTCTCGTATAGATGCCATTCTCCTGATTTCCTGGATTTACGCGGTATTTACTACGCTACTATCTTATTATTTCATCATCGTTAGGGGAATCTGTGAGTTATTTCGGTTTCATCATTACCGACTAATATCTGTATTAGCCGCACCAATTGTGTTTATCATTGCCATACTACCAGATGATATATTCCACATGTATGACTATATACTTTTAGTAACTAAATTTGCGCTATTACCTCTTCTGGTATATCCTTTCATGCTTCTTGTTGTTGCTGCGATACGAAGAAAGAAAGGTCATGAATAAGTGACAATACCTTCATGAAACAATCATGGATCCAAGGAGTGACCATATGAAGAAAAGTATTATCTACGTAGGATTGCTCGTTTTTATATCAGGATGCTGGGATCGTTATGAAATTGAAGAGAGAGCGAATATATTAGGGATTGCAATCGACATTGCAGAGGAAGAAGACATGAAGGATGAGCCAAATGTGTCACATCGTCAGGGAGAATTTCCCGAGGGGTATGAACAAAATAGTGTCAAGATAACTGCGCAAATATCTCTCCCAGGTAAAATCAAATTGGGGCCGGAGGGTGGAGGTGGAGAAGGCTCGCAGAAAACTAGCTGGACTTTAGAAACGGTAGGTCACACGGTAAAAGATGCCATGGCCAATCTCCAACAGCAATTAGCTGAAAAATTATATCTAGGTCACGTTCAGATTATTGTTATTTCTGAGGAGATAGCTAAGAGAGGCGTTGAGGAAATTAATGATTACTTCAGACGAAGCCCAGAAGTAAGAAGAACGGCATGGATGATTGTTAATGGGGGAGACGCCAAAAAAGTACTGGAGGCGGCACCTCCTGTTGAAAATGTATCCTCCCTTTATCTGTCGAATACGTTAGATAATGCAGTCCGTTTTGGGAAGCTACCAAGAGAATATCTAGGAAAATATTGGATTAACCTTTCTAGTGAAGGAATTGACCCCGTGCTGCCTGCGGTGCAAGTAATTAATAATGATCGCCTATTAATAGAAGGGGTTGCTTATTTTAAGGAAGATAAAATGATTGGAAAAATATCGCCAATTGAGTCGGGCGTTTTTATGGGTATGAGGGGAAAAACTCCAGGCGGATATAGTATTCCTATGACCTTACCAAATGAAAATGGTGTGTTCATGGTGAAGGCTACCACACAAAAACCTAAAATAAATTTAAGAATGGAAAACGGAAAACCGGATGCTGAAATTAAGGTGACCGTCGATGCAACGGTTGAAGAAGAAGTAGATTCAAATCAATTAAAAGCACCAATGATTGAAAAACTAGAAAAAGAAACAATGAAGAAGGCAAACCAAATAGCAAGTGAATTGATCGAGAAGTTGCAATCGGATGGTTCTGATATTTTTGGCATTGGGGCGAGAATAAGGGCAAAGTATGCAAGCTACTGGGATAGAGAGGTTAAGTCTGATGAGCGCTGGGCAGAAATTTACAAAGAAATGGATATACGTGTTGATTACGATATCAATATTACGGATACTGGAATGGAGTGGAAATAGGGGTGTCCACCCCTTTTTCCATTACATTCAGGATTCTTGAAGAAACGCAATGCTCTCTTCAAACAGTTCATGTAACCAACTTAGTTTTAAGAAACCATGATCGGCATCTTGGATTAGATGAATCTCTACCGCGTTATTTTGGTAGATGTCATAATACTTTTGACCAATCTCGTGAGGTACTACCGGATCGTTTGTCCCGTGAATAACTTTAACCGGACCAATATAAGTAGTAATCCCTTTATATAAATCACGACATTTTATATCCTCATAAAATTCACAACCGAGTTCAAGACCATCTAAATCGACATTGCCATTGGATAGTTTCGGATATTGCTCAAAATATTCTCTAGCTAACTGTACCATGTTCCCGGCTGGACTCCATAAACAAACTTTATGTATGTCATCCGGTATATATTTTGCTACTTGTGTTGCTACTGCTCCACCCATACTATGTCCAGTCAGCATTATTTTAGATGGATCGACCCAATTCAATTTTTTTACGAAATTTACTATTTCGATTCCTTCCTGAACTTCACCGGAAAATGTCATGTCAGCAAACTCGCCATCACTTTCACCAGAACCAGAGAAATCGAATCGTACACTTCCTATTCCACGCTTAGACAATTCTCGGGAAAATCGAACAAGCAAAAATTTAGTATCAATTCTGGAACCGGTAATCCCATGAAAAATAACAACAACAGGATGTTTAGATTTGCTGTCTACCTCCGGTTTGTGTGCTGTTCCTCGTAGGGTTACCCCTTTTACTTCAATCGATAGGGGGTACTCCATACTGAATCATCCTCCTATTAACTATTCATTTATTCGTTCGTATAAGTAGCAAGCCCCCGACCGATTACATTTGCTGAAACAGGCTTAAGTCCGATTTCCCTTGCCCAAATGGATAATTGCCCAATATGGTGAATTTCATGGGCAATAATATGTCTTATCACCTCACCCCATGTATCGGTGGCTGTTCGTCCATCAGGTAGCGTATCAAGATGTAAACGGTTCTCCATGCCCTCATCCCACTTATTGACAAAGCTTTCTACTTCTATATGGAATCTGGCATCCAATTCTCGTACTTTATTCAGGCTTTTATACTGATTAAAATCCTCCTGAAAGTCTGGTTTACCCTGTAATTGGCGTATCCAACTCCACTCGACATCTACTATGTGGAAAAGTGTTTGCAAAATGCTTCCTACGCCACCTGTTCTATCTTTCAACAATTCTTCTTCACTTAAATCTTCACACCATCGATACCATTCTTCTCTTACCATCCAATTATATCGAAAAAAAGTTTGCAACTAGATTCCTCCTCTATAGAACATACTAAGATACTATTCGACATTTTTTATTAAATTCCTTTGTTGGTAAGGGAAAAATATGTAGCCATCCATTTGTCAGATACTTTTTTGGTAACGCTGTCAAATAGAATTGTAGGATAAAACGACAAGATGGTATAGTTATAGATACATAGAGTATTGAGAAAAGTCAAAAAGCACAGGTGGACGGGAGAAAGGGGATACTTCTTTTGAGAAAGACAGGTCTAGTACTGCTTACGATCATTTTTGTGGTGTTATGTTATTTTACTTCTGCTTCCGCTATAAGTGTCTTCAATTCTGGTTGGGAAATGCCAAAGTCGATAGATGGAAATGAGGCAAGGTATCGGCTAGTTCTCATTACCCAGGATATTGATACGCCTTTTTGGGATCAGGTTGGAAGAGCAGCAATGGATGAAGCGGAGAAGCTTGGCGTAAGTCTGGAAATATGGGGGAACTATGGTGGTCATGAAGAAGATTTTTTAAGGAATCTTGAGATTGCTATTCAATCCAAAGTAGATGGAATTATTGTACAAGGACTTGACTCCGATGATTTCAAGGAACTAACAAGAGTGAAAGCTTCTTATTATGGAATTCCAATTATTACGATAGCGAACGATGTCCCAATTGAAGAAAGTCTTAGAAGAACCTATGTTGGTTCGAATCAATATGAGGCAGGACAATTAATAGCTAAACAGCTCATTACGGATATGGGGGACAGTGGCGATGTTGTTCTCATGTACAATCAGAATGTTGAATATTATCAAGGGCAACGATTAACGGGTATTGAAGAGGTATTGGCCAGGTATTCCAATATCACAATACATCATGCGCAAACTTCTAATAGCAGGGAAGATATCGTAGGTTCTACACAGAGCATTTTGAATCAAGTACCAGAAGCCGATGCATTTATTGCGGTAAATGCTAATACGGTAGGGGCAATGGTTCAGGAAATTGGTAAGCGCTATCAAATTGAACCTTTCTATATTTATTCCTTTGATGATGGACCAGAATCGATACCATTACTGGAAGAAGGTCTAATAGATGCAGTGATTAAACAAACTCCAGAACAAATGGGGAGAGATAGTGTTTTCATTATGATGAAATGGTTGAATGGCGAAACAGTGCCACTGGACGCAGCGGGATATTTGACGGATATTCAAGTTATGGAGGCAGCTGATCTGAATGAGTAAAATACAGAAGAAAATTTGGACTGTCTTTGCGATTGTACTCGTAATTATGTCAGCCATCTGGATTGCGCTTACCTATTACAATAACAAAACATTAAATCAATACAATGGGATACTTGAACGATATTTAAATATGAATGAAGTAACAACTGCCAGTCAACAGGTTATAAATGCATTAAACGATTATATGCTGAATCCGTCATTGGATAACCTGGAAGAAATTGAACTAAGTAAACGGCAAGTGCTACTTGCCAAGAGTCATGTCCATAAGCTTAGAAATGAGGATAATGATTTTACACTTACGAACTATATTCATCTAGTAGATAGTTTTATCGAATCAACAAACCGTTTTATTCTATTTTATTCTGAGAACGAGATAGAAGCTTCGACTTTGGAATTTGCTGAGGCTACTAGTATATCCAATCACATTTCAGACATGACACTAACATTGATTGATAAGGAACTAAAAACCTATGATAAATTCTATCTAGGGATGATTGAGCAATCTGCTAATCTAAAAGAGTTAGGGATTTGGTTGATATTATTAATTGCATTCATTTTATTAGTAATTTCATATTGGTTTTCAAGGAGTATTACCAAACCAGTACTTGAGCTAACTAAAGCAGCTAATGAGCTTTCGAAGGGGCGATTTGATTTGCAGGTAAAGGTTGAGACAAATGATGAGATTGCCTTCCTAGCAAAAACATTTGACCATATGAGAAAGAATATTAATAAGCTATTTATCGAGACGAAGCACAAAGCTAGACTGGAACATGAACTCCAGCAAAACCAAATTCTATTGCAAGAAAGTCAGTTTCGTAGTTTACAAAATCAGATTAATCCACATTTCTTATTTAATACACTGAATACGATTTCCAAAAAGGCTTATTTGGAAGGTGCTGAGGAAACAAGTGATTTGTTAGTAAATATTGCTGGGCTACTCAGATATAACCTAAAACAGATGGATCGTTCTGTAACATTGAAGGAAGAAGTGGGTGTATTGAAACAGTATATGGAAATACAAAAAGCAAGACTTACCGACCGCTTACATTTTAAGTTGGATGTGGAAGAGGATTGTTTAAAGCAAATCATTCCACCACTTACATTACAGCCGTTAATTGAAAATGCTATTATCCACGCTATCGAACCTAGAGAGGATGGGGGTACTATTACGGTACGGATTTTTCAACAGGGTGAACACGTGAACATCGATATTGAGGATGATGGAATAGGAATGGACTTGGATAAGATTGAACAAGTTCTCCACGAACAGTATGAACCAACAGAAGGACATTCTACTGGAATTGGATTAAGTAATGTCGTCAAGCGCCTAAAGTTATTTTACGGAGTGGAGGATGCTCTTTCAATAGAAAGTATCATAGGAAATTATACAAAAGTGATGCTAAAGCTCCCAAGGCAAAAGGAGGAATGAATATGATACAGCTTTTAATCGTCGATGATGAACAAATTGAACGTGATGGCATGAAGGCTATATTACACACATCGTTTCCTAGCCTTGTTATACATGAAGCCAGAAACGGAAGCGATGCTATAGATGTTGCGAAACAAATAAAGCCTGATTTGATATTAATGGATATTAAAATGCCTGGAATAAACGGACTAAATGCACTTGTACAAATTAAGGAAGAACGTCCGGATACAAAGTTCATTATGGTAACTGCCTATGATACCTTTGATTATATGCGACAGGCTATAAAACTAGGAGCTTCCGACTACCTACTGAAGCCAAGTAAGGCAAATGATATTGTGGAAACAGTCGGAAAAGCATTAAAGGAGATTGTCTATGAAAAGAAGGAACGAGCTACGACCGAGCATCAGCAAGCCGTACTTCAAAAGACAAAAGCAGTTATGGAGACGGACTTGGTTACCCAGTTATTATTCGAGCATGTCCACGAAGTTAGCTCGAAAATACTGGTCGATATTCTAGATATCGATACCGGATGTGAGATTTTTGTCATGAATATTAGAACACCAAATTCTAGTAATCGGTATTCGGTGGTGAAAGAAACGATGAGAAGAACGGGTACTTGTTTAGTAGGTGCTTTATCTAGCAATCAAGTACCAGTGATTGTATTTAGAAATTCTAAAATTTCGTTTCGCTCCCAAGCGATTTCACTAGCTAGAGAATTACTTTCGATACGGGAGAAGCATGAGGAAGGCTGGTTCATAGGTATTGGCAATGTTTATCCATCTCTAAGCGATGTTAGAAGGTCCTATCAAGAGTCATTAGTTGCAATGGAAACATTCTCAACCTTAAAATATCAGTTTTATTCAAAAGACTTAGTTGGGGAGGAAACTATAGAGGTACGTGTGAAGAAAATTAAGGAAGATATTTCTGACCAAATCAAGCTAGGTCAGTGGGGAACGGTACGTAATGCGGTAATAAGTCTTATTCCCTTTTTTGAATATCATGGGATATTACCTGTACAAGGACAGCAGCGGATATTAGAGATATTATGGGTAGCTTCACGTGTATTGCAGGACTTAGGGGTTGAAAGCGAAACTCCTATATTTGCATATCAACCAACAGATTATCGTCAGCTTCGTACGGAAACTGGCAAATTACTAGAACAAATGAAAGCGAAATATGAGGACTATTATCAAAGATTAGAAGCGGATAACGTGGAACAAATTAGACAATACATTATGGAGCATTCTCATGAGGAAATATCCCTTGAAACATTAGGGAATAAAATAGGATTAAGTCCAATCTATATTAGTAAATTATTTAAAGAAAAGCTTGGAATTAATTACATTGATTTCTTGACAAGATGCCGTATCGAAAAAGCCAAAAAGCTGATGCAGGATCCAAGTAGGAGTATTAAGGAGATTGCGATTGAGGTGGGGTATCATGAACCGAATTATTTCAGCAAAGTTTTTAAGAAGAATGTTCATGTCTCACCGAAAGAATATCAAAATTCTATTCTAGGAAAAGAAAAATAGAACACAATGTCGGAAATGGTGGTGGAGCGGTGAATAGGTGTTTAAACTGGTTAACTATAATACTAGTAATGATTCCATTTGCTGTATTGGTTGCCTGTGAGAAAGAACAGGTTAGTAGTGAAACGGAACAGACCTTACCAACGTATACAAAAGAAGCGGATGGTTCCAATGAAGATCCAATTAAAATCGGCTTTTCAATGGATACGTTAGAAGAAGAGCGTTGGTTGAAGGATAAAGCATTATTTCAAGAAGAGTTAGAGGCTCTAGGTGCAGAAATAGAGATTATGATAGCCAATGAAGATGCAGCCCTACAGATTGCACAAGTAGAGACCATGATTAGTAATGGCGTTGATATTTTAGTCGTTGTCCCATATTATACTGAAACTACAGCAGCGATTGTAGAGAAGGCCCATTCTGCTGGTGTGAAGGTTGTTTCTTATGACCGGATCATAACAAATGCAAATGTTGACTTATACGTATCGTTCGATAATGAATTAGTGGGGGCAATCCAGGCGGAAGCCATTACCAAACTGGTACCAAGAGGAAATTATGTCTATATTGGTGGCTCTATCACAGACAACAATGCCATCCTTTTGAAGAAGGGTGTTTTCCAAGTTCTTGAGCCCTATATTGACCGTGGGGATATTAAAATTGTCTATGACCAGTGGACAGATGATTGGAATCCAGACAAAGCGTATCAAAATATGTTAGAAGCACTGGAGAAAAATGATAACCAGATAGATGCTGTTATTGCTGGAAATGATGGTACAGCTGGTGGTGTAATCCGAGCTTTAGAAGAAAAGGGACTTGCCGGGAAAATACCGGTGGCGGGACAGGATGCAGACCTAGCTGCTATTCAACGAATTGTTCATGGAACACAAACGATGACGGCCTACAAGCCAATTCGTGAACTTGCCAGAAAAGCAGCAGAACTTTCCGTGGCACTTGCGGAAGGAGAACGAGTGGAAGTAGATAGTAATATCAATAATGGAAAAATTGAAGTACCGTCCGTTTTACTCTCGCCAATTGAAGTCCATAAAGATAATATTGAAGAAACCATCATTGCTGATGGGTTTCATTCGCGTGAAGAGGTATATGATAGTAAATAATTTAGGAGGGATTACATTGAAAGCAGTTATTATCGAAGAATTTGGTGGTCCTGAAGTATTACAATATAAGGATTCACCGGTACCGAAATATGGGGAAAAAGAAGTACTTATTAAAGTAACGAAGACAAGTGTCAATTACGCAGATATTAAAAACAGAACGGGTAGGAAAGCGAAGGGCAACTTTCCAATTATCCTTGGATTAGATTTAGTTGGGACAATAGTAGAGGTAGGCAGTGATGTGAAGGAATTGGAAGTTGGACAACGAGTCATTGCCTTCCCTCGAACTGGATCATACGCGGAGTTTGCTGTCGCGGATGCACAACTTGCCTTTCCAATTCCAGAAGAAATTCAAGACGATATTGCTGCAGCAAGTCCAATCGTATCGATTCTCTCCTATAAGCTGTTAAAGGATGTTGGGAGAATTGTGAAAGGAGAATCTATTCTTATTCACTCCGCAGCAGGTGGTGTTGGGACAACAGCAATCCAATTGGCAAGGCTATTAGGCGCTGGAACAATCATTGGTACGGTAGGAAATACTGCTAAAATGGATGTTGCTCTAGATGCAGGAGCAGATCATGTCTTTACGTATGATGATTTTTCAGACAAGGTACTCAAGCTGACGAATGGTTATGGTGTTGATGTTATACTCGATTCGATGTCAGGTAAGGTAGCAGAGGATAGTATAAGATGTTTAGCAGACTATGGTAGACTTGTTCATTTCGGTAATTCAGGCGGAGTCGCAGGCGATTTTAAGACCACTGATTTTCACGCAAGCTGCCGTTCTGTGTTAGGCTTTAGTCTCGGAACGACTCGGAAGAAACGCCCATATTTACTTCGTGAAGCGGCTGAACAAGTTATTCGTTATTTGGCTAGCGGAGAGTTAAACATTGTTATTGGGAGAGAATATCCATTGAGTAACGTAAAGGATGCACATCAGCTAATGGAAAGTAGGAAGCATACGGGGAAAATCTTACTTCATGTTGATGAGTGAATATACTTGGACCTTCTAGGTTACAAAAAGAGTGCTACTTTACGACGGTAAAATATCGTATTAAGATAAGGGATAGACAAGTCATTAATATCTGAGCGAGGGGATACAGTATGTTCAAGAAACGAAAACAAAAACCAATTGATCTCATTCAGCAAGAGGTAATCGATATAGAAGAAAGTGATATCCAGCAGCACGGTAAACATTATTCCGATGACAAGCTCTGGAAGAAAATAGGGAAGTTTGCTAAAAAGGCTGGTTCGTCAGCAGTCTATGCAGTTCTTATCCTTTATTACACATTACAGAAGCCAGAGATCCCTGTGAAGGTAAAGGCAACAATTGTCGGAGCGTTAGGATACTTTATTTTACCTATTGATTTAATTCCTGATGTAGCGTTCGGAGCAGGATTTATAGATGACTTAGGTGTTTTAACCGCGGCATTATTACAAGTAGCTGTTCATGTGGACGACGAAGTAAAAGCTAAGGCTAAGGATAAGCTACAAAGCTGGTTTGGTAATGAGGTAGATACATCAGAGATTGATAATAAGTTGAATGGTAATAATTAAGGAATACTTAAACATAGCTGTTTAAGTATTCCTTTTTTTAGTTGGAAATGATTCCTTTGGACAAGAAATTACAAATGGACGAAATATTAATGCTTCATTTAGAATTGATGGAAATTTCTGTTAAGGTTACAATGTAAGTATATGATTGGAAAATTGAAATGTTTGAAACTAATCGGAGGAAAAGGTATGAAAGCGGAAAAAACATTAAAAACCGTAATCGATGTAATCGGTTTTCCTTTTACACTGACTAATTTATTATTAACGAAAAACAGGCAACTGAAAGAACCCGGTCAGCTAATCAAACGGAATGACCGAATGATACATGCCATTGCCTCTAGGAATGAAGAGGCTGAAGTGACGGTTATTTTTGATTCGGGATTAAGCTGCTGCTCGTTGGATTGGTGTTTCATTCAACCACAAGTGTCTAAATATGCAAGAACAGTTTCCTTTGACCGGGCGGGTTATGGTTGGAGTTCGCCTAGTGAGCAACCGTACACGAGTGAAGATGTTGTACATGATTTAGTACATATATTAGAAAATCTAAAGCTAGCACCACCATATATATTAGTAGGTCATTCTTTTGGTGGATTAAATATGCGGTTGTTCGCGAGTAAATACCCTGAAAAGATAGCTTCTTTAATTCTGGTCGACGCTGTTCATGAGAACAGATATCTAAGCGAAGAGTGGGATGCCGCTCGTCAACAATCTCACCGAAAGAACCTTCAAATATTTCGATTTGGTTATCTAACTTCTGGGATAGGTCTACCAAAACTATTGAAACAACCGGTAGGTCGGAAATATTTACCTGATCCTTTTCGTGAACACGCAAGGTATATCGGATTTCATCCTAAATCTTATGAAGCTGTATATCAGGAGTTTTTAATGAGCGAAGAATCGGCAATGCAAGTTAATCGATCAAAAGCTCTACCGGATGATTTGTCTTTGACCGTTATCAGCTCAAATAATTCAGATCCTACATGGATAGAGCATCAAAACTTACTTTGTAACTTAACAAAAAACGCGAGACAAATTAAGACCGTGCATAGCCATTCGCTTCATTTAGAAAACCCTGAGTTGGTGATTGATGTGATTAAAGAGGCTATTCGACAAAAGTGTGATGTTTAAGTTTTGTTGGTTTACCGGTATGTAATAGAGTTTACTAGGGGGAACTTATGGAGACCATTCGAGAAGTGTTAAAAAATAGTAAAACATTACAAGGTCCTTTTCCGGAATTTCATTCTGAACAGGTTTCAGACACACCCCAGGAGCTTTTTCTTATATGGTATCAAATGGCTTTAGAATACGGTGTACCAGAACCGCACGCGATGACTCTTTCGACTGTGGATGAAGCTGGTTTTCCAGATGCGCGTATCCTTATTTTAAAGGATATTGATCAGTCAGGCTGGTATTTTTCATCCAGTTCTATGAGTGAAAAAGGAAAGCAACTGGCGAATAATCCTCATGTAGCAATTACATTTTATTGGTCTGCGATAGGTAGGCAAATCAGAATTCGGGGACAAGCGAGTATCATGGGGAAGGAGTTAAGTGCAAGGGATTTTCTTAATCGTGGAAAAGTTGCGCGCGCACTAGCATTAATTGGTAAACAAAGTTCTGTTTTAAAGGATCATCAAGAACTAGATGAAGCATTGGTTGATAAACTGTTAGAAATAGAGCAGAACCCTAATACTGTCAACCCCAATTGGACATTGTACAGGGTCGAAGCGAAGGAAGTAGAATTTTGGCAAGCTAACGAAGAACGCAAACATATACGGTTAAAATATTACAAGGATAGAGAAAAGTGGTTGAAGCAGCTGCTATGGTGTTAGTTCGTACTGTGCTAAAAGATAATTAAACTACTACAAGAATGATTAAGGGGATGAGAGCGGTGGATGAGTGGTTAAACGTTCAAACTCTAATTTGGTTATTACCCATTATGTTTGTGTTACATGATTTTGAAGAAATTATTATGGTTGAAAAATGGGTTGGAAAGAATTCAGCTAAAATATACGAAATAGTACCAACTAAGATTGCGGATAGGATTATAAAACAATTTTCTATGACCACGGCACAGTTTTCTGTTGCGGTACTAATCATATTTTTATTTGTAAGCGGGTCTACTATCCTAGCAAATCAACATGTAGTACAGGGGAATCTAGGAAATATACATATGTTTATCGTTGTAACCTTAGTGTTCTTTTTACATGCTTTTACACATATCGGTCAATCTATTCTTCTACGATCCATCACACCAGGTGTCATTACATCAATCATTGTTATTCTTCCATACAGCTTTTTTTTGTATCAATCCTTATTAGCGAATGATGTGATAACATGGTCAACTATTCTTGTCTGTTTACCTTTCTGTATCTTTATCATACCGGTTCTTTTGGTTGCCCATTGGATTGGGAAAAAAGTAGTTTAATTATTTATGAGAGATTGAGGAGCATCCAATCGATTATAATACGAAGCAATTTTGAAGAGTAAGTAGGAGCTACTAATTGCTATTCTTAATGAGATATCCATAATGTTTGGAAATAAATTGTTATCATAATAAATAACCCATAAAAAACAGAGTTTATTAATCTATTTCCGAACAATATGTACTATTTTTTAACAAAATTCACCAAAACTTAGCAAAAAGTTTACATACTATTATTCTATTTATGCTACAATAGCAACGTACATAAATACTAGAATAGTAGGAAGGGGAAAAATTTTGAAAATATTTCGTTTTGGGTTGAATTTATTTTTTTCTTTAACATTAATTGCTAGTTTAGTAGTTCCGACTATTGCACTTGCTGAAGAGGAAGATTATGTTAATGTTCAAATTTTAAGTGTGAATGATTTACATGGAAAAATTGACAATGAGAAAGCCCCAATTAGCTTCTTAGCTTCTTACCTAAAGGAATATGAAGCCAAGAATGAGAACACATTAATCGTGCATTCTGGTGATATGATTGGTGGTAGCCCAATTATCTCTGCCCTATTCCAAGATGAACCAACAGTAGAAGTCATGGAAGCAATTGGATTTGATGTTGGGACACTAGGTAACCATGAATTTGACGAAGGTGTAAAAGAAATGCTTCGTATGGTAAATGGTGGAGAACACCCAAATGGTACCCCTGGTTATGATGGAATGGATTTTCCAGTAGTAGCTGCTAACGTACAATTTAAAGATACTAAAGAACTAATGTTAAATCCTTACTTCGTTCAAGAAATTGCCGGACAAAAAATTGGATTTATTGGTGTTGTCACTACCGAAACGCCAGGAATGATTGTACAGGATGGAAATGAAAATCTTGAAGTAACAGATGAGATTACTGCTATAAATAAATATGTACCACAACTAACAGAGCAAGGTGTAGAAGCAATTGTTGTATTAGCACATAACCCTGGTTATCAAGAGGGTGATGTTATTACAGGTGATGCAGCGGATATAGCGAATGGTGTTGATGATGCGGTTGACGTAATTGTTGCAGCACATAACCATGTTTATAACAACGGATATGTTGACAATAAATTAATTGTTCAAGCGTATGAATATGGTGAAGCTTTTGCTGCGATAGATTTAGATATTGATCCAACAACTGGAGATATCGTGAATAAGTCTGCTGAAGTCATTAAGGTTGATATTGAAGCGAAAAAAGCAGATGAAGAAGTTGCTGCTATTTTAAAGAAATATAATGATGAAGTGGAAATTGTGAAATCAGAAGTGCTTGGTGAGGCGGCTGTAGACCTTGATGGTGGCTATGGAGTCCGAGGTAAGGTTGGAGATAATGCATTAGGAAATCTACTTGCTGACGCAATGAAAGTAGCGATGGACGCCGATTTTGCCTTTATGAATGGTGGAGGAATCCGCGATGATATTGGAAAAGGTGATATCACATTTGGAGATCTCTTCGATGTTCAACCATTTGGTAATACACTAGTAAAAGCAGAATTTACTGGTAAAGAAATTAGAGATATACTGAATCACCAAATCAGTGTTCAATATGGCCCAGATTATAGTGTTGCTGGATTAAAATACACTTGGCAAAATGAAACACAAGAGGTTGTTGATATTTTCTTACCAGATGGAAAGAAAATCAAGGATAATGAAACATACACTTTAGTTGTAAACAACTATATGTTTGGTGATCCGAACCAGGTAATTGGCAAATATGCGAAAAACTCGGAGCAAGGTCCTGTTGATTTAGATGCAACAGTTGAATTTGTAAGTTCATATGAAGGTCCAATCACTTATGCTGCAGAAGGTCGTATTTCGCAAGTGGACAAACCAGCTGGAGATAAGGACAAAGAAGAACCAACAAAACCAACGAAACCAGATAAACCTAGCAAGCCTGCTAAACCAGAAAAGCCAGCAATTAAGAAGTACATTGTAAAAGCTGGTGATTCTCTATGGACTATCGCAAAAGATATCTATGGTAAAGGAATAGAATGGAAGAAGATTTATGAAGCAAATAAAAAGTCTAATGGCGGCGTAATTTCTAATCCAAATAGAATTTACATTGGACAATATTTACTGCTTCCATAAAAATATAGAAAAAGGATGCTGTCGAGAAGTGACAGCATTCTTTTTATTCTTGTTGATAGAAGAAGTAACGCCAAGTGCCAGGCTTGCCAGGCTGTTTAAGATGTTTCAGAACTCCGGTAACTGATCAAGGTTATTTTCCTTTATACCATCCGGCTCACTGCGTATAATATCTCGACCATATTTGTGAAAAACATCCACATGCGCCAGTTGGCCAGCTTTTGCTTCCTCTAACGCTGTCACGTAATCCAATTCACGTCCTGAGTCTGTTTTAAACGCAATAATATCACCATCGTCATTTTTTCGTACAGCCACAATGGAATCCTTGCCTTCTGATTTTGAATGAACGGAAGTCTGTTTGTCACTTTGATTACGATATTCATTATAAATTTGTTCGAAATCTTTTTCTGCCATACGATTAACTCCTTATTGATACTCAGTAGTTTGTCTGATTTGTCGTTTCACTTCTTCTGGATTGGTATCACTGTAAATGCAGTACCCTTTCCAACAGTTTTCGCAAGTAAAGCTTTTACCTCGTTATAGGATAAACCTGATTCTGCATTCCGACGCTTCACTTCTTCTATATCCGTACCAGCAGCAGTATATTTTTTTGTAGACATTGTAACTTCCCCTTTCTTTAAGTATATCTTGTGCTAATCGCCACTTAATTATGAGATAATGGTCTAAAACTGTTTGGTCATCAGGGGGAAGAGGTATGTACGGTAAAACTACTTTTATTTTAGTAATGCTTATTTTTGGAAGCATCGGATTATTTGTACGAAATATTGAACTATCATCCAGTGAAATCGCCCTGTTTCGAGGTGCAATAGGGAGTATATTCTTAATAGGAGCAAGTTTTATATTAAGAAAGAAGGTAACTCTGAAAAACTCCAAACGAAATTTGATTTTATTAATTTTGTCAGGAGCTGCTATGGGGTTTAACTGGATATTTCTATTTGAGTCTTATCGCTATACGACAATCTCGAATGCAACTCTAAGTTATTATTTTGCACCTATATTTGTCATGGTACTAGCTCCATATTTGTTAAAAGAAAAATGGACGGTAACCAAAGCAATAAGTATTCTAATCGCTTTTATCGGATTTTTATTCGTAGTGCAACCTGGCACAACTGCCGGAGAAACTTATCAACACCCTGTAGGAATTGGATATGGACTTTTAGCAGCTGCACTATATGCCGGTGTTATTATCATCAATAAATTCATCAGTGGTTTATCACATCTGGAAACAACCATTATGCAACTTGGTGTTGCGAGCATTGTTCTGTTCCCGTATGTAGCATTAACAGAGCCAATGAATTACAGTGGAGTATCCTCGCAATCCATCCTTTTCATTCTAATTTTGGGGATAATACATACTGGTGTTGCCTATTTACTATACTTTGCATCCATGAAAAAGTTAAAAGGACAAACCATTGCTGTGCTGAGTTATATAGATCCTATATCAGCCGTTCTCATGGCTGCTATCATTCTTCATGAAAGCATGAGCATTCTACAGATTGTTGGTGGAGTTCTTATTCTGAGCTCAACTTTTATAAGTGAAATGCGGATAAAACGGAAGAAGCTTGCGAAGTAATTGGTGGTAGGGTACCCTCCTCATCACGTATTTAATTCAAAAAATCTAAATAGCAGTTGATGTTACCTGCTGTCAAAGTGTTCTTGAACCGAAAATCCAAATAAGAAAATGATGATACCTGCTGTCATAGCGTTCTTGAACCGAAAATCCAAATAAGCAGATGATGATACCTGCTGTCATAGCGTTCTTGAACCGAAAATCCAAATAAGCAGATGATGATATCCACTGTCACCGCGTTTTTGAGCCGAAAATCGAATAAGAAAATGATGAACCTCCATGTCATCACGTTCTTTAGCTGAAAATCAATTAAGAAGATGATGATATCAACCACACTGTATTTCATAAGATAACGAAGTCGATTTAGAATTACCTCCATTAACTTTAATAACCGCTATGTACACCGCTGAAAAATCAGTCGGTTTTTTTATTTGAATGCTTCGGTTGTGTAAACATTTCCTGCATTCCAGATTAAATATTGTGATATACCTTGATCTTTTATGGCTTGTATCTGTTTACGAACATCTTCTGCATTATACGCACTAATATAGTCAAAATCTTGCACCCATGGACGAATAATGGCGGTATCTTTACCGCTCTGTTTTAGCTTTTTGTTGCGTTGGTTTGCATCCTTCATAGCCTGAAGCATGATTTCATATGGTGCACGGTCAGGGTTTGCTACCCCGTATGAACCTGGTGCGTAATGTGAAGGATAGGTCATTGGTGAGATATAATCGACGTGCGGGGAGATATTCTCCCATAATTGGCCGATTCCCATATCATCAGAGGCCGTAGTTACTAATCCAAATACATCTGCAGAAACATATATTGGTTCATTTTTGAGTTGCTCTTCTGAGTATTTCAGAAAGGATAAAATATTATCTGCTTTGGAAAGCCCGTCTGGATTATCATACGCGACTTCTTGGTCAACTTTTTTGGCGTTTTCCGGGAAACGGATATAGTCGTACTGGATTTCATCAAATCCACTGTTACTTACTTCCTTAGCAATGGATGTTATATAATTCCACACCTCTTTTTTGTATGGGTCGACCCATTTAATACCAGAAGCATTCCAAAGTGCTCCATCTTTCCGTTTTATTGCAAAATCAGTTTGGTTTTCAGCGAGATAGGGGTCTTTAAAAACGACGATTCGGGCAATGGTATATATCCCTTCATCTTTAAAGCGTTTAATGAGTTTTGTTAAATCCATTGTAGCAGGATTGCTATCGGAGCCAATTTTGTTGGCTAGATCAATATTGGAGTCGTAGGTTAACTTACCGTAGTCATCCTTTACATCAATAACTGCTGCATTGAGGTTTGTACTCTTGATGAGGTCAATATATTGTTGTACATTTTCTTCGGTTATGGAAGTTCGATTTAAATAAATCCCTCTTACATCGACTCTTTCCGGTTTTTCTACTTGAACTTTTGGTCGTTCTTCTTTATTGTCTAACGACTGTACCTTCTTGGTATCTTCGTAATTAGATGACAGCTTTCGAACTCGATTATCTAAGTTTTCATTAGTTGTATTCAGATTATTACCAATTGTGTTATAGTTATTTATATTATCACCTGGTTTGTTGTTGACTTCAGGTGTTGCTTGATTGTTTGTACATCCAAATAGAAGCGCGATACATATGATGGAAATTAATTTCTTAAACAGTGGTATCCCTCCTTGTAGTTTTGTTCTTACGTTATGTTGGAGCAAGAATTTTGATTCGAGTTATAAATTAGCAATAACGTGTGATTTTTCTTGTACATGATAATTTAGGTGTGTGGGAAGAATAAGTTAGAAATTATCTTATATGCTGGGGGAAATGATATGAGTTTTATTCAATTAGTGAAGAAAGGAAATACATCATCTGGTGTGGCTGCGATTGGTAATGCTTTTCTAGCCATTATAAAAGCAATTGCCGCGGCAATTAGTGGAAGCGGAACTATGTTTGCATCATCTATGCATTCATTTGCGGATGCGGTAAACCAAGGATTTGTCTTTTTTGGTAGTGTGTTATCGGAAATGAAGCCATCTAAACGGTTTCCAATTGGATTTGGACGGGTTATTAATATCTTCTGTATGGTTGCCGTTATAGTTGTCACAGTAATGGCATATGAAACGATTAAAGAAGGGTGGCATTTAATACAACATCCGGCAGAAGCATCTAACTTTTGGCTGAATATCGGGATTTTAGTTGCAGCATTTGTAGTAGATGGATTTATTTTAGTTAAAGCAATGAAAGAGATTAAAGAAGAAGCAAAACTTGAGGGAAGTGGGAACCTGATTGCGACGGCTTTTAAAGGTGCAAGTAAAGCCTCTCCAGCTACACGACTTGTATTTTATGAAGACTTAGTAGCTACGTCAAGTGCAGTGCTTGCTATTATCGGAATTGTCTTGTCACAATACTTTGATATCCTCCAAGCAGATGGGGTTATATCTATTTTCATTGGTATTCTTATGCTTTATGTCGCATTTAGGGTTGGGTATGACAATATGATTGGCCTCATTGGTGTTACGGCACCCGCCGATGTTGAAAATAAAATAGCTGCGGTATTATTGGAAGAAGAGGCGGTAGTTGATATATACATGATGCGAGTGATCCAAGAGGGGAGAACCTATCATGTAGAGGTTACCGTTGAGCTAAAGAAAGGGTTAACGCTTGCGGATGCTGATGATATTAAGTTCCAGCTTACTGATAAGCTATTAAGGGAGTCAGAAATAGCGGATGTAGTCCTAGGTATCATCGAGGATGATGCAAAACGCTCATGGCAGGACAGGCAGCCAGAATAGATAAAAATCATAAATGAAAAGCTTGAGGACGATAACCTCAAGCTTTTTAAATTTCCATATAATAAGGGAGTTATGCAGCACTTATTTTAAACCAGCTTTCTCATAAGCATTCATACACCATACTTCAAATTCATCAACTGGTATAGGCTTGCTGTAAAAATACCCCTGTCCATAAACATCGTGGACCGATAATAAATCAATTTGCTCCTTCGTTTCAATTCCCTCGACAACTACTTTTGTATTAATCTTTTTACCAATTTGAATGATTGCTTCTAATAAAGAACGAACGCGGTTATCTTCTAGGGAATCATTAAGAAACGATCGGTCAATTTTTAGTTCGTCAATTTCAATATTTCGAATCATACTTAACGATGAATAGCCAATTCCAAAGTCATCAAGCGAAACACCTACACCAAGGTTCCTCAGTGCAAAAATATTATCTTTTGCATCCTCATAATAGAGGAAAGCACTTTCCGTGATTTCAAGTGTTAATAACGTTGGGTCAACTTTTTCTTCTGCAATAATAGATTCCACTCTTTCGATAAAGTGTGGAGCCATTAATTGTCTAGTTGAAATATTGACAGAGATTGGAAAAGACTTCATCTTTTTTTCCTTAAATCGTTTAATGTCGCGACAAGCTTGTCGCAGTACCCATTCTCCAATTGGAATAATGAGTCCTGTTTCTTCTGCAATTGGAATAAACTCATCCGGAGGTATTTTACCTAATCTACCTTCCCAACGAAGCAGTGCTTCTGCACCTGCAATTTGAAACGTCGCAATATCAAATTGTGGTTGATAATGTATGGATAATTCCTGATTCTCTATTGCCTTATGTAAATGAGTTTCCAAAATCATTTTACGTCGCATTTGCTGATTTAATTCGTCATTATAAAATTGATAGTTGTTTTTGCCATTCTCTTTAGCAAGAAACATAGCGAAATCTGCTTTCTTTATTAATGCTTCAGCGTCATCTTCTGTATCAAAATTCACACTTATTCCAATACTAGGCGTTGAGATAATTTCCGTTCCATTAATTTTGTATGGAACATTCATTTTCACAATTATCTTTTGTGCTAGTTCTTCAATTTCAGTGAGACTACGATTTTCTAATAAAACTAAGAATTCATCCCCACTTTGTCGTGAAACAACATCATTAGGGGTTAATACTGATTTCAATCGCTCAGCAATTAAGATTAAGAGCTGATCACCTGTACTATGACCCAATGTATCATTAACACGTTTAAAGTTATCATAGTCTATGAACATAACACCGAGTGAACGTCCAAACTTTGCTGAGGAAATTAAGGCAGTTTCCAGATAATTTTGGAACCATTTTCGATTTGTAAGTCCGGTTAAGGAATCATAATGAATTAGTTGATTCATTTTTTGTTCAGCTTGTTTTTGGTCAGTAATGTCAAAGATTACACCATCAACATGTGTTATCGCTCCAGTTTTGTCCGTATGCGGAGTGGCGCGCTCTTGTAACCATCTAATTTCCCCGCTGCTGTGGAAAAATCGATATGTAATTGTTGTTTTCTTTCCTGCTTTTTGCTTTTCTATCGACTCCAGTAGAATATCTTTATCATCTGGATGTACGACATCTTGCCAGTGATACGGGTTTTCCTTCAGTTCTTCTATGGAGATACCATAGATATTTGCAAATCCTTCTGTAAATGTATGCTCATCTGTTTCAACGTCCCAAGTCCAAAACGTTATATCATTGTTATCGAATAACTTTTTTAGTTGGGTCTCGTTTGATTTTATCTTCCATCCTAATGTACCGATTGAAAGGGCAATGATCGCGCCTAACAGATATGGAAATTGCTGTTGCATCGGTAGTTCGCTGGTTGCTGGTAATAATCCTACTACCATATAGATAAAACTTAAGATTAATAAAAGAATAATCCCACTATATAGTCCGCCATAATAAGAAAATAATGCAATCATCAGTATATTAGCAGTCCAATATAGCCCATCAATTTCTAGAGTCGTACTGGTTTCAATATAGATGGAAAATGCAATGATCATAGGACCTAATATCCACAAATTTAATGGGACTTTCCGTATGCTAAATTTATTCATCAGTTTTCACCTGTCAGAAATTGTCGAAAAAGTATTTGTTATTTAGTAGTGTATCATAGATAATTAGAATTGAGAAATATATTTTGATAACTTATTTTATTCTTATATTAAATCGTTATTACCTAATGGTGAGACTATTCTGTCGTTAATTTTATAAAAATATTATCCATAAATTGACAGATTATGTGATATTTAGCACGGTGTTAAATCTTTCTATTTCGAGATATATTTTATATAATAAATCGACAATCTGAACACCTCTAGGTATAAATACCTATTGAACTATTAGGTATTTTTTAGT
>NZ_AEWH01000044.1 GCF_000190475.1 Ornithinibacillus scapharcae TW25 | reverse complement strand
CAAGTAGAAAACGCAGATAAAAGTGAAGGAGACTTTCATCTGGTAACTGTAAGAGGGGGACAAGCAACACCAATACAGTTTCTCCTAGCAAAAATTCTACCTCACCATCAAATAATGGATATTAAAGACGTTCGTCCAGAAGGAATATCTGATGATGAATATTTCGAGGCTCAATTACATATGATGGAAAGTTCACAAGAAGCATCAACAGTGGTTGCCTATGAAGCGGCTGAGAAGGATATCACAATTGAGTATAATGGTGTTTACGTTGTAAGTGTTGCACCTGGTTTACCTGCTGATAACATATTAAGAACAGGTGACCGGATTATTGGGATTGATAATCAACAGATAAAAGAATCCAATGATTTGATTTCTTATGTTGAATCGAAAGAGAATGGTGACAAGGTTATGTTAACCATTCTTCGTGACGATAAAGAAATTAAAAAGAAATTATACTCGGAATTATTGATGAGGAAACGAAGCAGATCGGTATTGGAATAACACTTGTAACAGATCGTGATGTTGAGGTAAACCCATCTATAACTTTTTCAAGTGGAAACATTGGTGGTCCTAGTGCAGGGTTAATGTTTTCGTTAGAAATTTATGATCAACTTACAGAAGGGGATCTTACGAAGGGACATCAAATTGCAGGAACTGGTGAGATTGATTACGAAGGTAATGTTGGTAGAATTGGTGGTATTGATAAAAAGGTTGTTGCAGCAGATCGGGAAGGTGTCGAAGTGTTCTTTGCTCCAAATGAAGGTGGCAGAGGAGGAGATTCAAACTATGAAGTGGCCAAAAAGAAAGCGAAAGAAATTGATACAGATATGGTCATAGTTCCGGTCGATACCTTTGACGATGCAATAAAATATCTAAAAGAAGAATTAAAATAAGGTATAGTATGAAGAACCCCCTACTCAATAGTAGTAGGGGGTTCTAAGTGTACGTATCAAAGAATAATTGGACCCTTTAATTCCTGTTCTATTAGCGCATATCTATTTGCTGGAGGAAGAATACTATAATAAGCATTTGTAGCTCTTTCTTCTACTTCTAACATAGGATGCGGATTACGCGTGATTTTTGGATAAAGAGGAACATTAAGTTCTTTTTTTCTTCTATTCAAATAAGCTTTCCCAGTAGTAGTCAGTCCTAATAAACGGATATATGGTACAGAAAAAGAGGACGTCAACGTATAAATGGTATCTTTTTTTGTATTGGTTAATAAGTGAACAAAGATACGTTGGATTCTAGTCCATGTATATCGTTTTGTTTTAATTCGTTCCACCCAATTGTTGAAGGAAGTTGCATCTTTTGCCGTTCTCTTAATCCGATGCTCTAATCCCTCGTCGACACCTTGAATAAGAGATAATTCTTCTGGAGTCATGGTCATGACACGATAATGCAATAGAGGGAAGTAGCGCTCCCAATGATGAAGCGTTGATGCCTTCCGTTCATACGCTACTAACTCTTGTACGGTAGAAGGAGGCATTGTAAACTCTAGTTCAGATATATTCATATGATGTTCGAATAATTGCTTGCGGATACTCGTTGCACTTGCTATCGAACCGTTAATTTCTGTGTCATGATATTCGGAGTTCTTTCTTTTAATTGTGATTGGTTGTATTGGTAATTCATTCTCTAGAATAGTACGCACATAACTAAAACCTAATATATTATTAGGCATGGATAAATCCATATCATTTTGCACTAAACCAATTGAATCATAGGCTAGTTTACTTGCATCTGGAAAAGATTTTCCTTCTTGTAGGGCCATTTTTAACCTTGCTTTATATGTTTCCGAATTTGAGTGATAACTCTCGTAGGCATGAATAAATGGCGTGATAGTACCTGATTCACTTCCAAAGCAAATACTATTCACTCCTAGTTCAAATAAGGTCATGACGGAACCTTTAGCAAATAAATCACTACTTTGTACGGCATATACATAGGGTAACTCTACTACGATATCTATTCCTGCTGACAGTGCTGCCTTTGCTCGGTGAAACTTGTCCATTATTGCTGGTTCACCTCTTTGAAGAAACGAACCGCTCATGACCGCGATGATACAATCAGCACCTGATTCTTGTTTAGCTTGATTAATATGATATGCATGACCATTATGAAACGGATTATATTCAACAATTAAACCACAAGCATCCATTATTACACCCCAACTATTTACAATAATATATTCCTGATATGGTTGATTATAGAAAAAAGCCTTCGGGAATGCTAGTATTAAGGAATAAGATGGTAGAGATATTGAATGTGTAAAGAAAATATATTGACAAAAAGACAATTTCCTTTTAAAATAACTCTTGTTGCCTTGAGGTGAATTAAATGAAATTTACATTAGCACAAATTAAGAAAAATGCTTTTCAAAAGCCTTTTCCATTTTCCGGTGAAGTGGATGTTTCGGAACTTGAGCAGTTGAATAATGATATACGAAAGATTGACCCTGTTTTAGTTGAAGGTACATGTACGATGCAAGGGGAACAGTTCTTCTTTAAATTTACAATAACTGGTCAAATGATTTTACCATGTGCACGTACACTTGTCGATGTTCCGTATTCATTTGAGATTCATGCAGAAGAAATTTTCTCAAGTTCACCTTACTATAATGAGGACGAAGATGCAGAAATTCATCCAATTCATGGAGAAGTGCTTGACTTAATGCCGTATATAAAGGAAAATATTTTATTGGAGGTTCCTTTTCGAGTATTCTCTGATGAAGTAGATCCGGATGTTCTAATTCAAAAAGGGAAAGATTGGGAAGTACTTTCCGAAAAACCAACAGAAGTGAAAATTGATCCACGTTTCAAAAAACTGGAGTCATTATTCAAAGATACCGAGAAAGAAAAATAAGAATCATGTTCAAGTTTTTGCTTTCGTATTTGAAGGAGGTGTAAGTCATGGCAGTACCTAAAAGAAGAACTTCTAAAAAAGTTAAAAGACAACGTCGTACACATTTCAAATTACACGTGCCTGGCATGGTAGAATGCTCAAATTGTGGAGAATTAACTAAGCCACACCATGTATGTAAATCTTGTGGGCAGTATGATGGAAAAGAAGTTGTTAGCAACTAATACAAGACATAATGTAAAAACAGATCACAGCTTAGATGTGATCTGTTTTTTTATACTATAAACAACAGATTCATATGTTTATATATAACATAAGATATGGATAAAACGAATAAGTGTTGATTAATCAAAGGTGAATGGAGGAAATAACATGGAAAATTATATTACATATGAATATATCGCGGAACATCATTATGGCATAATCACTATTAATCGTCCGGAGAAACATAATGCAATCTCTTTAGAAATGACTAAAAGGATCTTGCAATCTATTGAACAGGCAAAAAAAGATCCAATTAAATTTTTAGTTGTCACTGGAACAGGTACTAAAATGTTTTGTTCTGGTGGGGATTTGAATGATTTGCATGGAAATCTTTCCGTTGCTGAAGCGGAGAGTAGTCTATTAAATATGATGGAAGTATTATATGAATTAACCGTGTTCAAAATGCCAACAATTGCACTACTGAATGGTGGGGCAACTGGTGGTGGATGCGAATTAGCTTCAGCATGTGATTTACGGATTGCGAGAGGAAAATCAAAATTTGGCTTTGTTCAAACTAATTTAGGTATCATCCCGGGCTGGGGTGGCGGGGTATTATTAGCCAAATGTGTACATCCTAGTTTTGCAAATCAATGGATTATGGAAGGTGCTATTTTTGAGACAGAATACTTAATTCAAAAAGGATGGATACATCGACAAGTGGCAGAAGATGAGTGGTTAGATAGAGACAAACTATTACAGCCATATTTAACTAAATCTTTTAGTCAAATGCGAATACTAAAAGGTCATTATTTAGAGGAAATAGGTGTGATAGGGTTGAAGCAAAAAATGAAGCGAGAAGTACAGAATTGTGCATCATTATGGGAATCAGAGGAACATAAAAATGCTGTACTAGCATTCTTCAAACGGAGCTAGTTTTTCAGCATTATTTTAGAAAATAATGCTAAAGGGTATTCTATCACTCCTACTTTGTGCATACATTGATAGCAAATAGATAAGGAGTGATGTTATGAATGCAACAAGGCAGGATGCCTGGACCGAAGATGAAGATGTAATATTAGCTCAAACAGTGCTTCGTTATATAGGGGAGGGTAAGACACAGCTTGAAGCTTTCAAGGAAGTAGCGAAACAATTATCTAGAACCTCAGCAGCTTGTGGGTTTAGATGGAATGCTACAATTCGCAAACAATATCAAGATGAAATTCAACGAGCAAAGGAAGAACGGAAACTGGGTGGGAGAAAAGCATTGTGGAATATAGACAAAGTAGAAAATGGGGATGAGAAGGATACGATTGAGTCTGCCATTATGCTATTGGAAAAAATGAAATCAAACTTTGCTGAGCATCAAGATTTAGCCAAAAAAGAACAGGAGAAATTATTAAAAAAATTGGAAGAAGAAAATAAAAAGTTACGTTTACAATTACAACGCTATGAAAACGCTTGGGAAGAAATGGGTAATCTTTGGAAGTGGATTAAGGAAAAGAACTAACGAAAATTTTTGCATTTATAAGTTGGTCAAATAGAAGGTGATGCAGTTGGAAGACTACTAGTCTTTCTATCTGCAATAAAAAGAGACTTCTCAATCTAGTGAGAAGCCTCTTTTTATCGTTTGAAATGGCTTACATTTTATTCGAATGACGTTCACTTACCCCTTCAGGTAACCAAAGTAAAGGATTTTGTCCAAAATCTCTCTCCATTTCGTATGTTGCCTTTTGAAAGCCCATTTTTTCCCAAAAACCTTGAGAGTTAATTCGTGGATTTGTCTTTATAGGAATATTGTATTCTTTCGCAAATTCCACTAGTTTCTTACCGTACCCTTGTCCTTGGTAGTGAGGTAATACTTCAAGTTTCCAAAGTTCCAGATAATCATGACTTGGTTCGAAGTACTGATCATATTTTCTGTTTACCTTGTATAGACTCATTCTCGCCACCAAAGATCCACCATAGTATATACCATAAAAAGGTGATTCACTATCATTCTCTATGATATTTGTCTGTAGGTCTTCTAGCATGGATAACTCTTGATGTCCATACTCTTTAAAACGCTTGAATTCTTCTAATGTTTTATAGTTAATTAGTAGTCTTTCAACTTTCACATCACCCATTTTACCAACCCCCATGTTGTCAGAAAAATTTATCATTTTTGCAATTAATTTTATTATAATATAAATTGGTTTATAAGCAAAAGAAACATTACTTATATATCGACTTTAGGATAAATCAAGTGCAAATTATGCTAATTTTGATACAATGAAAAAGAAACTTGAAAGCTGTAATTGAAGGGGCACGAATTGACATGTTTGAAATTATACTATTTATATTAGCTTTTATGATCACTGTGCCATTCATCGTAACGGTGATACTATTCTATGGATTGAACTATCTTTTCAGGAATCCAGTTATGGCTTTTCATAAGGCTATCAACTGGACTACGATACTGTACATATTATCGGTAAACACGTTGCTTACATATCTCTTTGGAGGTTTTTACATTGGTTATATAGTCGTGTTCTTGCTATGTATACTCACTGTTGTTATTATCATACAGTGGAAGAATCATACGGAAGTCGACATTAGAAAAGCAATAAAGCTTTTATGGAGATTGTCCTTTTTAATATTTTTCTTGTTATATTCCATATTTACGCTGTTTGGTATTGGAAGAAACATCTTTGCTTAACAGACTAAATCAGGAATAATGAAAAAGTATATCCTTTCTTGTACAATACGTATAGACAACATATCGCTAAAGGAGTTCGTAATGAATGCGAATTGAACCAATTCAGGTAAATATAAACAATAAACTAATACAAGATTATCGGCATCACGATAAGACGATTATGAAATACTTTGATTATAATAGTATGGACTTTGAATCACGTGCAAAGGAGTTAAAGTCTCGGAGTTATAAGAGAAAACAACTCGTCGAAGTACTACATAAGTTAAATACTAAATGGGATGCTCCAACATCTACAATAGAAAATATTGAACGATTAATGGATGAGGAGAGTCTCGTGGTCATTGGAGGACAACAGGCAGGGCTTTTGACAGGGCCGTTGTATTCCATTAATAAGGTGATCTCTATCATTCAATTAGCAAAGCAGCAAGAGAAAAAACTAGGTTTTCCGGTTATACCTGTATTTTGGATTGCTGGCGAGGATCATGATTTTGAAGAAATCAATCATGTTTTTATGCATGTTGACCAAAAAATGAAGAAATACAAAGTGAATCAACAAAATCTTGAAAAACGTTCTGTTTCACACGTTGAAATCGAGCAGGAAGCAGTTTCCGATTGGGTTGACTTAGTCATGAAACAGCTTGCGGAGACAAACTTTACGAATGAACTCCGTTATACCATAACACGTTGTTTAAAACAATCGACTACGTATGTGGATTTTTTTGCTAGATTAACCTTCCAGTTATTTCAACATGAGGGACTTGTACTGATTGATTCAGGAGATGAAGCGGTACGGAAACTGGAAAGTGAATACTTTATACGGATGATTGATAAACAAAATGAAATAGGTTTTGGAGTGTACAATACATATAAGGAGTTAACAAGTGAGGGTTACGCTGTTCCATTGGATGTAACACCTGACAATGGCAATCTTTTTTACCATAAAGATTTTGAACGAATTTTATTACATGTCAATGAAGAAGGAAAATGGGTCGGAAAGCAAATGGAAGTAATCTTATCAAAAGATGAACTTTTAAGTACTGCTAAGAATAGACCTGAATTACTTAGTAATAATGTTGTAACTAGACCATTAATGCAGGATTTAATCTTTCCAACTCTAGCTTTTATCGGTGGGCCAGGGGAAATTAGTTATTGGTCAGTTTTGAAATCGGCTTTCCATACGTTAGGGATTAAAATGCCACCAGTTGTACCAAGACTATCTTTCACCTACATAGATAGGAAAATAGAGAAATTATTAGATAAATATGCTATTTCTATCTCGTTAGCCTTGAATGGTGAGATTACCTCTATTCGAGAGAGATGGTTAGAAGATAAGGTTAACCCTTCCATTGAAGAGTCGGTTAGCAACATTAAACAGGTAATTACAGAGGCACACACTCCTCTCCGACAAATAGCGAAGGATATTCGGTCAGATATATACGATCTTTCAAATAAAAATTTAGAACGTATACTTCGAGAGGTCGAGTATTTGAAAAAAAGAATGGTTAAAGCATTGGAAGAACAATATGATAAAGAGCTATCGGAGTTTTATACATTAGAAAACACGTTGTATCCCGGAGGCTTTCAAGAGAGGGTGTGGAACCCAATTCCATTAATAAATGAGTTTGGATTAAGATTCTTATATGAAATTACCTCACAGGATCTTTCGTTTGAAGAAGATCATTTCGTGGTTTATCTATAATCCCCCACTACCTACCACTATTACTATTTACTGTCTCTCTCGAGCGGAGAAAAGAACAGAAACCTTGATTTGATGAGGTTTCTGTTCTTTTCATTCTCAAGGAAGGCGGTATTTTTTTGTCTAATCGAGACTTGTCTAAAGCTGAAGATAACTTTTTTTGAAAATTAGTGGTAGAAAGTGGGGGGATGTGGTAGAATTGGTGTAAGAAAGTGGGGGCGGACTAGATATGTTCATGGGCGAATTTCAACACAACTTTGATACAAAGGGTAGAATTATTGTCCCTTCCAAGTTCCGAGAAGAACTTGGTGAACGGTTTGTTGTTACTCGTGGACTAGATAAATGTCTATTTGCATATCCCATGTCAGAATGGAACATCTTAGAAGAAAAACTCAAAAAACTCCCATTAACTAAAAAAGATGCAAGAGCCTTTACGCGATTTTTCTTCTCAGGAGCAATCGAATGCGAAATAGATAAGCAGGGAAGAATAAATATTCCACAGACTTTAAGGAATTATGCAAGTTTAGATAAAGAGTGTGTGGTAATCGGAGTATCGAATCGAATTGAATTTTGGGCTAGTGAAAATTGGGAAGACTACTTTAATGAGTCTGAGGAATCTTTCGCGGAGATCGCTGAAAATTTAATGGACTTTGATATTTAAATAGAAAATCGCTTAAGTAGGTGTAAACATGTTTGAACATTATACAGTTTTGAAAGATGAATCGATTGTAGGACTAAATATAAAACCAGATGGTATTTATGTAGATTGTACTTTAGGTGGTGGTGGTCACTCAGAAAAGATCGCTTCACAGCTAAATGAAAATGGTTTGTTAATCGCTTTTGACCAAGATACGGATGCAATACTTGCGGCTAAAGAAAGATTAGCACCATACCAAGATAGAGTTCTCTTTATACATAGTAACTTTAGATATCTAGAAGAGGAATTAATCAAACATAATATTACCGGAGTCGATGGCATCTTGTTTGATCTTGGTGTATCTTCCCCACAATTGGACCGAGGGGAAAGAGGCTTTAGTTACCAACATGATGCAAAGTTAGATATGAGGATGAATCAAGAGCAGGAATTAAATGCCTTTGAAATTGTCAATCAATGGTCGTATAATGAATTAGTATCCATTTTTTTCAAATATGGAGAAGAAAAATTTTCTAAACAAATAGCGAGAAAAATTGAAGAATTTCGTAAGACACGACCTATTGAAACTACCTATCAATTAGTCGATATAATCAAAGACGCGATACCAGCGCCTGCTAGAAGAAAAGGTGGACATCCTGCGAAGCGAATCTTTCAAGCGATTCGAATTGCGGTAAATGATGAATTACGAGCTTTTCATGATGCTTTAAACCAAGCTGCGAGGGTAGTAAATATAAAAGGTAGAATTGCCGTTATTACATTTCATTCATTAGAAGATCGAATTTGTAAGCAAGCATTCAAAAAATGGAGTACTCCAAAAGAGACTCCGAAAAATCTGCCGGTAATTCCAAAAGAATATGAAGCGCCATTTAAATCGATAAACAGAAAACCAATTATAGCAACAGAAGATGAATTAGAAGTAAATCGAAGATCAAGGTCTGCCAAATTAAGAATCGTGGAGAAAGTGAAATCTTGGTCTAATGATTTTAATTACGGAGAAGGGTGGAATAAGTAATGGCAGCAAATCACGCACGTAGTTGGGAACAATCCTATACTTCTTATCAACCGCAAGTAGAGAAGAAAGTTATCATTCGTAAAAAGAGTTGGATATCAAAGGGAGAAAAAGTACTGTATTCCTTTGTTGCAATGGTTCTTTTGCTTGCAGGTGTTTATGTGGTTTCTTATTCTTCTTCTATGGACTCATTGAATCGTGATATTCAATCCCTTGAAAGGAAGATCACAACGCAACAAGTTGTGAATGAGGGATTAATGTTTGAAATTAAAGAATTAAGCAGACCGGAGAGAATTACACAATATGCAAAAGAAAATGGATTAACGATACAAGCAGCAGAAGTAAAACAAGCAAATGCTTTTAATCAATAATTCAGGTGATAATGATGAAAAAAAATAAAACAACACATGCCATGGCTGGATTATTAATGGTTATCTTCGTCGTGGCTTTTTTAATTGTAACGGGGAGATTTTTGTTTATTCAAGCATCAGGAGTGGTGGAAGGTGTCTCATTGGATGAATGGGCAGAAGGAGTGCGTACTACTTCCTACAAGCTAGAATCTGAACGTGGTAAAATATACGACAAAAACGGAATGACATTAGCATATGATATGCCTACCTTTCGGATGTATGCGATAGTCGATAAGAAGTTCTCCGAGAACCTCGAAGAGCCACAACATGTGGTGGATCCTGAAGAAACTGCAGAAAAGTTAGCACCTTTGTTAAATGCAGAAAAAGACTATATCCTTAATACAATTACTAACGGCATTGACAACAAGCGATCCCAAGTAGAGTTTGGTTCAATCGGGAAAGGAATTCCCCTTCATACAAAGGACGACATTGAAGATTTAGGTTTGCCTGGTATTAAATTCATTAAGGAAAATATTCGATATTATCCTAATGGAATGTTCGCTTCTCATATTATTGGTTTTGCCAGAGCAACAGAGGAAGAAACCGATGGAGTAGTAGAAAAGAAAATTGAAGGGGTAACTGGTATTGAGCATGAAATGGATAGTTTACTAAAGGGAGTAGACGGTTACATTTCCTATCAGCGAGATATATATAATAATAAATTACTAGATCCGAATGAGATCGTTCGGATGCCTGATAATGGTAATGATGTCTATCTTACAATCGATCAAAAAATACAAACACTATTAGAAGACGTTATGACACAGGTTGACCAGAAATACAATCCGGAAAGAATGACAGCAATAGTCATGAATCCGAAAACAGGAGAAATAGTAGCGATGAGTAATCGTCCAAGCTATAATCCTAATAATCCAGCAAATGTAGAGAATTGGTATAATGATGCGATTTCAACACCATTTGAACCAGGATCAACGGTGAAAATGTTCACTTGGGCTGCTGCTATCGAAACGGGTGTATACAGTGGTGGGGAAGGCTATCAATCAGGAACTTATCGTGTTAGTGAACGTGACAAGCCAATTGGAGATTTTAATTATGGTAAAGGATGGGGAACAATCTCATATGATGAAGGGTTTGCTAGGTCATCTAACGTAGCTGCCGCGAAACTAGTGTGGGAGAAGATGGGCCCTGAAACTTTCTTAGAGTTTCTCCATGCATTTGATTTTGATAAGGCCTCAGGCATTGATTTGCCAGGAGAAGTAACCGGTTCTATTTTGTACAATTGGCCAATCGAGAAGATAACCACTTCATTTGGGCAAGGGAGTACTGCAACTCCTATTCAGATTATGAAAGCAGCAACTGCAATTGCAAATGATGGCAAGATGGTAAAACCATATATTATTGATAGAATAGTTGATCCAGATACTAAAAAAGTAGTTAAAAAGACTGAACCAGAGGTAGTAGGAGAACCAATTTCTGCATCTACTGCAGAAAAGGTCAGAGAGTTACTGGTTTCTGCAGTAGAGTCGGAGCATGCAACTGGAAGTCGGTATAAACTAGAGGATTATACTGTAGGAGGCAAATCTGGTACAGCACAAATCCCAAATCCAAATGGTGGTGGCTATTTATACGGTCATGAAAACTATGTGTTTTCTTTCTTGGGAATGGCACCTGCTGATGATCCAGAGTTAATGATGTATGTTTCTGTAAAACAGCCAACCCTAGAATTTGAGACTGGTATCGAACCAGGTTCAGCACCTGTATCGTTTATATTTAATAATGTAATGGAGAATGCTCTTCATTATTTAAATATAGAACCTGACCATGGAGATATTGCAAGTATTGAAGCGTATGAGATTCCTAATCTAGTAGGGAAATCCACCTCCGTAGTGAAAGAACAGCTAACAAAAGCGGGCTTACAATACAGTATTGTAGGTAGTGGTTCTAAAGTTGTGAAAGTAAGTGTCGAAGAAGGTACGAAGGTATTACCGAACGAAAGGGTGATTGTTATAACAGACAGTCCAACTATGCCAAATATTATTGGTTGGTCCTTACGAGATGTATGGAAACTGAGTGATATGGTTGGTCTAGATATAGAAGCTATCGGTAATGGCTTTGTCATTACACAGAGTATTGAAGAAGGAAGAGAGATTGATGCAGGTGATTACTTAGGTGTAGAGTTAAAAACACCAGTAGAAATGCTAGAATCAACTGCTGACACGACTCAGTCGGAGGACGAAGAGGATTCCGTTGACCAGTTTGAATAGTTAGCTTTTTTTATGAAAAACAGTGTTCTAATCATTTTTTTTTAACATATAGTTGATACAAGCCTATCTATGTGAAGGAGATGGATGATGAAACGAGTATCAACTGTAACAGTTAGAAAACGATTAGTCGCTGTTTTTCTTATTGGTTTAATTATTTTTGGTATTATCGACCTTCGTTTAGGATATGTTCAATTTGTATTAGGGGATCAATTAATGGAAAAAGCGGACGAGTCCTGGAGTAGAAATATTTCGTTTCAACCAGAGCGAGGTCACATTCTAGATGTGAACGGGGAAATTCTTGCAGAAAATGTAACAGCCCCCTCCGTAGTCGTTGTACCAAGACAAATTGACAATCCGGAGGAAACAGCAAAAAAACTTGCTGAAATATTGGACATGTCTACAGAGAAAGCATATGAATATGTAACGAAGTCAGCGATGTCTGTAAATCTACACCCAGAGGGTAGAAAGATATCTGCAGACCAAGAGAAAGCAATTCGAACATTGAATCTAGAAGGGGTGTATTTAGCAAAGGATTCCATAAGACATTATCCATTTGGGGACGATCTCTCCCATGTATTAGGGTTTGCTGGGATTGATAACCAAGGTTTGATGGGGTTAGAGCTATATTATGATGATCTGTTAAATGGTGAAAAAGGAAGTCTCTCCTTTTATTCGGATGCCAAGGGAAAAAGACTTAATCAACTAGCAGATGTTTATACAGCTCCAAAGGATGGCTATGACTTAGTAACAACAATTGATTCAAGAATACAAACGATAATGGAAAGGGAATTGGACTTAGCACAGGCAAAGTATAATCCGGATGGAGCAATGGCTATTGCGGTAGACCCAGATACAGGCGGTATTCTTGCGATGACCTCACGTCCTAATTTCAACCCTGAGAATTATCAAGAGGTTGATCCGGCGATCTATAACCGAAATCTTCCAATATGGAGTACATATGAACCCGGTTCAACTTTTAAGATTATTACACTAGCAGCTGCACTGGAGGAAGATGTTGTAGATTTACATGAAGATGAATTTCATGATCATGGACATGTTGAAGTGGGAGGAGCGAGACTTCGTTGCTGGAAGCCCGGAGGGCATGGCTCTCAAACATTCTTAGAAGTGGTCCAGAATTCTTGTAACCCTGGTTTTGTCCACCTTGGGGAAGAATTAGGGAAAGAAAAACTATTTAGCTATATTAAGGAATTTGGCTTCGGAAAAGAGACCGGTATTGACCTTCAAGGAGAAGGATCAGGTATTTTATTTAAACCAGAAAATGTAGGGCCAGTCGAATTGGCTACCACTGCTTTTGGACAAGGGGTTTCTGTTACGCCAATACAACAAGTGATGGCTGTTTCAGCAGCCATTAACGGAGGGTATCTATACGAACCATATATAGCGAAAGAGTGGGTTGATCCTCAAACACAGAAGATGGTCTCTAAGACAGAGCCTAAAGTGAAAAATAGAGTGATATCTGAAAAAACTTCTAAAGAAATACGTAATGCTTTAGAAAGCGTTGTGGCAAAAGGTACCGGTAGGCCTGCATATGTGGAGGGGTATCGTGTTGGTGGGAAAACAGGTACTGCTCAGAAAGTAGGACCTAATGGCGGATACTTGGAGAATAACCATATTGTATCATTTATTGGGTTTGCACCTGCAGATGATCCAGAAATTGTCGTTTACGTAGCAGTAGATAATCCAAAGGGTGTCAGACAGTTTGGGGGAACAGTTGCCGCACCGATTGTTGGTAGTATTATCCGGGACAGTCTACCTGTAATGGGGGTTAAGACTAGAGAAGATGGTCTAGAGAAAGAGTATTTATGGCCGGAACAGCCGTTGATTGAAGTACCTGATTTAGTAGGAGTTGAAAAGAACGAGCTTATGCAGATGATGACAGATTTAACGGTCGAATCAAGTGGTGATGGAGAAATAATTATTGATCAAGACCCGGTTGCAGGTACGAAAGTTGAGCCTGGATCGACAATCAGAATATTTCTTTCAAAAGAAAAGAAATCATCTAAAAATAATGAAGAGTAAACTTTTCTATTACTAAATATCTAAATCATAATTTGTTAAATAAAATCGTTCAGAATACCCTTTCTTTTTGATATAATAAATTGGATATGATGACATTTAAGAGGGTAGTCTACCCTCTTAAATGTGCATGAAAGAGAGAATAGTATGTTGGAGAGAGGAAGATGTCTATATGAAATTCAAAGAAATCTTTTCTTTTCATCCATTTACTAATCAGTTCTCTAAACTTTACGATCTAGAAATTAATGCGATAAAAATGGATTCTAGGGAGATTGAAAAAGGAGATATCTTTGTTTGTATTAACGGATTCACAGTCGATGGGCATGATTATGTAGATGAGGCAGTCCATAATGGAGCGGTATTAGTAGTAGCTGAAAAAGAGATGGAAGCACAAGTGCCAGTAATAGTGGTTCCGGATTCGGTTCGATTTTTAGCCATGGCTGCTGCAAGTTTCTACAATTATCCTTCAAATGATATACCATTAATTGGTGTTACTGGTACCAATGGAAAGACTACTGTTACATATTTGCTAGAGAATATATTTCTTCATTTTGGAAGGACCACTGGAGTAATTGGAACCATCCAGATGAAGATTGGAAATAAAGTATTTCCAATCGATAATACAACTCCAGATGCGTTATTTTTGCAGCAGACTTTCCGGAAAATGATAGATTCCAGGGTAGAGCAAGTCATCATGGAAGTGTCCTCTCATGCACTTGACCAGGGAAGAGTGTATGGCTGTGATTTCGATATAGCGATTTTTACCAATCTAACACAGGATCATTTGGATTACCATGATTCCATGGATGATTATTTGCGTGCAAAAAGTTTGTTATTTGCACAATTAGGTAATCAGTATCATAAGGATAATAGGAAATTTGCCATTATCAATCAAGATGATCCGGTTAGTCAGAAGCTCATGCGTTCGACTGCCCAAAATGTTGTAACTTATGGGATGCATAAAGATTCGATGGTTAGAGCGAAGTCTATAAGACTGACACCAACGGGAACTTACTTTCTATTATGTACACCTAATGGAAATACTGCTATTAATAGTAAATTAATTGGTAAATTTAATGTTTCTAATATGTTAGCAGCAGCTGCTGCGGCTATATCGTATGGTATTCCTTTGTCCGTTATTAAAGAAGCGTTGGAGTCCATTTCTGGCATAAACGGTCGATTCGAATTAGTCCAACACCATCATCCTTTTTCGGTCATTGTTGACTATGCCCATACACCTGATTCTTTGGAAAATGTTCTTACGACTATTCGTGATTTTGCAAAAGGAAAGGTATATGTTGTGGTTGGGTGTGGGGGTGATAGGGATCGTACTAAGAGACCATTAATGGCTAAAATTGCTGTACAGTATTCAGATGTTGCGATCTTCACTTCCGATAATCCTCGAACAGAGGACCCTAAAATCATTTTAGAAGATATGATTGATGGATTATCTCAAGAAGATGAAATGTTTGAAGTGATCATTGATCGAAAAGCAGCTATCCATCATGCTATTCAACAAGCATCAGAAGATGATATTATTCTAATTGCGGGTAAAGGACACGAAACCTATCAACAAATCGGTCATAGAAAGTACCATTTTGATGATCGGGAAGTGGCTCTCGAAGCTTTATTCCTTTTATAACGCGAAATTGTTTATCATTAAAAAGAATAATTTGACAAGATGATATACACATAACGAGGTTTTACTTCAAGTTAAGGAGAATTAAGATGTTATTTACAGTAGAATGGCTATCAACTATTTTTCCTCGTGTAACAGGGAATGTGGAAAATGCTATACAGATCAAAACATACATGACAGATAGTAGATTAAAGACAGAGGATTCATTATTTATCCCTATAGTAGGGGAAAACTTTGATGGACATGACTTTTTAATGCAGGCTTATGAAAATGGTGCAATCGCTACACTTTGGCAAGATAACAAAGTGCTACCGGAGGCGTTGCCAAAAGACTTTATCGTATTCTCTGTAAAGGATACGACTAAAGCACTCCAACATCTTGCAGGTTGTTATCGAGATGAAATTAAACCAATTGTTATTGGTGTAACAGGTTCGAACGGTAAAACAACAACCAAAGATATTGTAGCAACGATCGCTAAAGAGAAATATAAAACGCACTATACAGATGGAAATCTAAATAATGAATTTGGCTTACCATTCACAATCCTATCCATGAGCAAAGATACAGAAGTCTTGGTCTTGGAAATGGGCATGAGTAGCTTTGGTGAGATTGAATTATTATCAAATATTGCAAAGCCAGATTATGCTATTATCACGAATATAGGGGAATCCCATATTGAATATTTAGGTTCACGTGAAGGTATTGCAAAGGCAAAACTAGAAATTACAAGTGGAATGGATCAAAATGGTAAACTAATTATTGATGGAGATGAAATCTTATTATCGCATGTTCATCAGCAAGAAAACGTAGTTAGGGTTGGATTTGGAGAGGACAATGACTTTATTGTATCTGAAATAGAACTCAAGCAAAATGCAACTGTTTTTAAGGGGTCTGACCATTCTACCTATACGATTCCGGTATTAGGATCGCATAATGCCAAGAATGCAGCTTATGGGATTGTATTAGGTCGATTATTGGGTATTGATTCAGAAAGTATCAAGCATGCACTCGAACACTTGAAGTTAACCGGAATGCGTTTTGAAACACTCACTGGTAAAAATGATGTCTCCATTATTAATGATGCCTACAATGCATCACCGACTTCCATGATGGCTGCCATACAGGTTGTACAACAAATGAGTGGATTTGTGAACAAAGTAGCGGTTCTGGGGGATATTTATGAACTAGGGGAAAAGTCCAGAGAGTTACATGAAGTCGTAGCAGAAGTCATGAATGATTCCATCACACACCTATACACTGTAGGGGAAGACTCAATTGTTATTTCAAATGCAATGAAGAACAAATATCCTACAGTAGTAGTTAAACATTTTACAGAGAAAGCTCAATTACTTGAAACGCTACAAAATCATTTGAATAAAGAAACACTCATACTCTTTAAAGCTTCTCGTGGTATGAAACTGGAATCTGTTATCAATGAAATTAAGTAGTATAAAGTTATTAGGGTTGGACGGTTGGCATTTAAGGAGGAAATTACGTTGAATATTTTAGTATTAATCATAACAATAGCAATCGCTTTTCTGATTACCGTCCTTTTGTCCCCGATTTTTATTCCGTTTTTAAGACGTTTAAAGTTCGGACAAAGCATAAGGGAAGAGGGACCGAAGTCTCATATGAAGAAAAAGGGTACTCCTACTATGGGGGGTATCATGATTGTATTAAGTATTACGATCACATCTATCATTATGGCTTTACGTTACGGTGATGGAGAAGTTGGTTATGAATTAGGACTATTACTATTTGTATTACTTGGCTATGGTTTATTAGGATTTTTGGATGATTATATTAAAGTTGCTTTGAAACGAAATTTAGGTTTGACCTCTAAACAAAAAATGTTAGGTCAATTAGTAATCGCTATTATTTTCTATTTCATTTTAAAGAAACAAGGGTTTCCAACATATATTCAAATACCAGGAACTGATATTCAATGGGATCTTGGAATTGGATATGCTTTATTAATTGTATTTATGCTCGTTGGTGCATCTAACGCTGTGAATTTAACGGATGGCTTGGATGGCTTATTGGCAGGCACGGCTGCGATTGCATTTGGCGCATTTGGAATATTAGCTTGGTACGGTGATCCCCAAATTGATATATCTATTTTCTCACTTGCTGTTGTTGGTGCACTATTAGGATTTTTGGTCTTTAATGCTCATCCTGCAAAGGTATTTATGGGGGACACTGGTTCACTTGCACTAGGCGGAGCAATTGCTGCAGTTGCGATTCTAGCAAAATTAGAGATATTACTAGTCATTATCGGTGGAGTATTTGTTATGGAAACTTTATCGGTAATAATTCAGGTCATTTCATTTAAAACTACCGGGAAAAGGGTGTTTAAAATGAGTCCATTACATCATCATTATGAGTTAGTAGGCTGGTCAGAATGGCGTGTAGTAACAACGTTCTGGACTATGGGACTTGTTTTTGCTGCTCTGGGTATTTACATCGAGGTGTGGTTAGGTTGAAAAAATTGATTGATTTTCCTTATTCCCATGTACTAGTTTTAGGACTTGCTAAAAGTGGCACTGCAGCTGCAAAAGTGCTGTTAGAAAGTGGAATTAAGGTTCGGATAAATGATTTAAAAGCTTCAGAACAGGATGAGTCAGTTATCTCATTACAGTCACTCGGTGCTGAGGTGATTACGGGTGGGCATCCGTTATCGGTTCTGGATGGTATTGAATTGATTGTAAAAAATCCTGGTATTTCATATGAAAATGTCTTGTTAAAGGAAGCGATGGACCGAGATATCCCAATTATTACTGAAATTGAGCTTGCGGGTAATTTGGCGGAAGGAACGATAGTAGGGATAACTGGTTCGAATGGGAAGACAACGACCACAACTTTAGTTTATGAAATGCTAAGACATAGTGGAGAAAAAGTAAAATTAGCAGGTAATATTGGTATCGTTGCAACTGAGGTAGCTAGAGAGTTACCTACTGATGCGAAAATGGTGCTGGAACTTTCGTCGTTTCAACTTATGGGTATTCAATCATTTAGACCTAAAGTAGCAGTACTTCTTAATCTGTTTGAAGCCCATTTGGATTACCATAAAACATTTTCTAATTACATGTCGGCAAAGGGTGCTATATTTCAAAATCAATTGCAGGATGATTATCTAGTGTATAATGCTGATGATCCGAATGTTGTAACGTTAACAGCTGAGGCGAAATCAGTAAAGGTACCGTTTTCTGTTAAAAACAAACAAGAAAATGGAGCATGGACGGATCATGTCCATGTCTACTTTAAAGAAGAGAAAATTATTGCAATTGAAGACATTGTACTGGTCGGAACGCATAATTTAGAGAACATACTGGCAGCAATCAGTGCGGCAAAACTAAGTGGTGCTACTAATGAAGGTATCCAAGAAGTGTTAACAAGTTTTGCGGGAGTTACCCATCGATTGCAATTCGTTACGCAAATCCATGAACGGTTCATTTATAATGATTCCAAAGCTACAAATATACTAGCAACACAAAAAGCACTATCTTCATTTAGCAAACCTACCATACTATTGGCAGGTGGGCTGGATAGAGGAAATGAATTTGATGAATTAATACCTTATTTTACAAATGTTAAAGCAGTAGTAGTTTTTGGTCAAACTGCTGAAAAAATTAGAAATACCGCACTAAAGGCAGGAATACATACTATCGTATCTGCCTCCGATGTGCAGGACGCAGCTCAGAAGGCATATGCTATATCGGAAAAAGGAGATGTTATCCTATTATCTCCTGCATGTGCTAGCTGGGATCAATATCGAACATTTGAAGAAAGAGGAGACATGTTTATGCAAGCCGTGCATACAATTAAGTAGGGGCTTGTACCGTGTCTTGATTTTTAATAGTGTAACGCCCCTAATTCGATGCTAGAGTAAGGGGTGTTTTTTTGTTTAGTAAGCGAATATCCATCAAGGACAAGCCCGATTATTTTCTCCTCACACTGATTTTATTGTTATTAGGGATCGGAGTAATGATGGTATACAGTTCTTCTTATATTTGGGCTGAATATAAATATGCTGATTCATTGTATTTTCTAAAGAGGCAGTTGCTTTTCGCTGGTGTTGGAGTAGCGGGTATGATTTTCTTTATGTATATTCCATATAGTAACTGGGCTAAATATGCGAAGGTTATTTTGCTCATTTGCTTTGCCCTTCTTTTGTTAGTGCTTATACCAGGAGTAGGATTAACCCGAGGTGGAGCACAGAGTTGGATTGGAGTAGGGGCTTTTAGTATCCAACCATCAGAATTTATGAAGCTCGGTTTAATTATTTTTTTATCTGTTTTCTTATCGACTAACCAAAAGTATATTACTTCTTTTAAAAAAGGCTTCTTTCCTGCTCTAATCCTAGTATTTACAGCCTTTGGATTAATTATGTTGCAACCTGACCTTGGTACAGGAATGGTACTTGTTCTAACCTGCATGATCATGATTTTTGTTTCTGGAGCTAGAATATCACATTTTGTTGGATTAGGAGTACTAGGACTAATCGGATTTGCATTACTGATTATCTCGGCTCCTTATCGTATCAGTAGAATAACTGCTTTTCTTAATCCATGGGAGGACCCTTTAGGTGACGGATTTCAAATCATTCAGTCATTATATGCAATTGGGCCAGGAGGTCTAATGGGAGTGGGACTAGGGAATAGCTTGCAAAAGTATTTTTATTTGCCGGAACCGCAGACCGATTTTATCTTCGCTATTCTAGGGGAGGAACTAGGTTTTATAGGTGGTTCGATTTTGTTGATATTGTTTGTGTTACTCTTCTGGCGTGGTGTAAGAGTTGCGATAGAAGCACCGGATGCATTCGGAAGGTTTTTGGCCTTGGGTATTGTATCTATGCTTACGGTTCAAGTAATGATTAATATTAGTGTTGTTATTGGGCTAATACCAGTAACAGGAATTACACTCCCCTTTCTTAGTTATGGGGGATCCTCTCTAACACTTACGTTGTGTTCGGTAGGGATCTTATTAAATATTAGTAGAAGTGCTAAGTTATAATTCGTTAAATTTGGTAAAATTTTATCATAAAACTATTGAATGTGTACTATATGTTTTCTAGTGTCTTATGTTATAATCAAAATAACTCAGTTAAAACGGCATCTGGTATGCCGTTTTCATGTGTTAAAAATTCAAAAAGGAAAGAATAGGGATGAGCAAAGAAAAAATTGTTTCCATAGAGGATCGAATTCCTAAGTTGAAACAAGCACGTAAAAAGAAGGCGAATCGACGCCTCGTATTTTACTTATCTATTTTTTTCTTCCTAATATCTATCATTGTGTATCTTCAATCACCTCTTAGCCATGTTAAATCTATTGTTGTTACTGGTAATTCCTATTATGAGGATCAAGAGGTAATCAAACAAAGTGGTATCGGTCGCGAAACGAATATGTGGACGATTGATAAAGAAGTAATTGTCCAAGTTCTAGAAGAAAATCCGTTGATTGATAGTGTAACAATTGAAACTAAGTTTCCTAGGACTGTTGAGATTCATTTGATAGAACATGAACGTATTGGATACATAAAAAAGGATAATGTCTACTATCCGATTCTAGGTAATGGAGAGCTGCTTTCTGGTAGTAAAAAGGATATATATCCTGGGGATGCTCCACTATTATTAAACTTCTCAGAAAAAGATAGACTGATTGAAATGTCCGAAGAGTTAAGTAAGCTTCCTACCAATATTCTAAATCTTATTTCTGAGATTCACTGGGCACCGAGCGATAGAAGTAAAAATGAAATAATACTTTATATGGCGGACGGCTTTATGGTGAAGTCCTCTATTCGAGATTTTTCAGAAAAAATGACGGTTTACCCTTCTATTGCGGCCCAATTAGAATCAGGTAGTGAGGGTATCATACACATTGGGGTAGGGGCATTTTTTGAACCGTTTAAACAACAAGAAATGTCGGAGGAAGAAATTATTACAAACGCTGTAGAGTAAGACAGTCATAAAATGTTTGAATTTACGGAACTATTCTAGTAAATTCAAACTTATTTTATCAATAAATAAATAGTTTTATAGAAATAACTATTATTTATTTCTTTTTTAAGGAAAATCCTTTAAAATAAGTGATTATAGTATTGTTTAACTAAAAATAGTATAGTACACCGCATCAAGAAAAGGTTATTTTTGATGCTTCTGGAAATTAGGAGGTGCCTTTGTTGAACAACAATGACATACTTGTCAGTCTTGATATAGGTACAACGAAAATAAAAGTAATTATTGGTGAAGTTTTAAATGATTCTTTGAACATTATAGGTGTAGGCACTGCGAAATCAAATGGTATGAAAAAAGGTGCTATCGTAGACATTGATCAGACTGTTCACTCCATTAGAAATGCCGTAGAACAAGCAGAACGAATGGTAGGAATGCAGATTGATAGTGTAGTGGTAGGAATCAGTGGTAACCATATACAATTACAACCATGTCATGGCGTAGTAGCAGTACAAAGCGAAAATCGAGAAATAACAAATGAGGACGTAAAACGCGTAATTGATGGCGCACAAGTGATATCGATACCTCCTGAAAGAGAAATCATCGATGTAATACCGAAACAATTTATTGTGGATGGTCTTGATGAAATTACCGACCCAAGAGGGATGATTGGTGTCCGCTTAGAAATGGAAGGTACAATTATTACCTGCTCTAAAACAGTACTACATAACATCTTAAAATGTGTAGAACGTGCTAATTTAAAAGTAGCGGATATCGTTCTTCAACCACTTGCAGCAGGAACTGTGGCTCTATCAAAAGATGAAAAAAATCTTGGAGTAGCGTTAATTGATGTTGGTGGAGGTTGCTCGACTGTTTCCATTTTTGAAAACGACCACATCATTTCAACTAGTGTTGTTGCACTTGGTGGCGATAACATTACGAAGGATTTATCTATTGGCTTGCGTACTACGACAGAGGAAGCGGAAGATATAAAGCTGAATCATGGACATGCTTTTTATGATGATGCGCAAGAAGATGAAGTCTTTGAGGCTTCCATTATTGGTAGTAATGCGAAACAAACCTTTAACCAGCTTCAAATTGCAGATATGATTGAAGCAAGATTAGAAGAAATTTATGCATTTGCTGAAAGAGAAATCCGCAGAATGGGCTATCAACAATTACCGGGTGGTTATGTACTAACAGGTGGAACAATGAAAATGCCAGGCGCTCTAGAATTAGCTAGTGATGTGTTTAGGTCAAATGTTCGAATTGCAATACCTGACTATATTGGTGTTCGAGAAGCACAATTCACTGCAGGTGTTGGAATTTTGCAATTTGCCTACCATAATGCAAAAATTCAAGGAAAAGAATTATTCCCGGCAATTACGCATGGTTATGAAGAACCGAAGGCAAAAAAAGTTAAAAAACAACCGACAAAAACAAACACTGTTAATGAAAATAATAAAAAAGAGTCTGGAATTGCTAATTTATTTAAGTATTTCTTCGATTAATCAGCGTTCCCACAGGAAAATTAGCTTCTAGAAATCTTGTAATTTGCATATTAGGAGGAACGAAATAATGTTAGAATTTGATACAAGTATTGATCAATTAGCAACGATAAAGGTCATCGGTGTCGGTGGTGGCGGTAATAACGCAGTAAACCGTATGATTGACCATGGTGTAGAAGGTGTAGAATTTATTGCAGTAAACACGGATGCACAGGCATTAAATCTTTCTAAAGCAGAAACCAAACTACAAATTGGTGGTAAGCTAACAAGAGGTCTTGGTGCAGGAGCTAATCCAGAAGTAGGTAAAAAAGCTGCGGAAGAAAGCAAAGAACAGCTTGAAGAGGTACTTCAAGGTGCAGATATGATTTTTGTTACTGCTGGTATGGGGGGAGGTACCGGTACGGGTGCTGCTCCAGTAATTGCTCAAATCGCGAAGGATCTTGGCGCTTTAACGGTAGGGGTTGTAACCCGTCCATTCTCCTTCGAAGGTAAAAGAAGATCTAATCAAGCTGTGTCTGGAATCGAAGCATTAAAGAATAGTGTGGATACACTAATTGTGATTCCGAATGATCGCTTGCTTGAGATTGTTGATAAGAACACACCTATGTTGGAAGCATTTAGAGAAGCCGATAACGTTTTACGTCAAGGGGTCCAAGGCATATCTGATCTAATTGCGAAGCCAGGTTTAATTAATGTGGACTTTGCAGACGTTAAAACAATAATGTTCAATAAAGGTTCTGCATTGATGGGAATAGGGATTGCAACAGGTGAAAATCGTGCTACGGAAGCAGCTAAGAAGGCTATCTCTTCACCACTATTAGAAACTTCAATTGATGGCGCACATGGCATTCTAATGAACATTACTGGTGGTACTAACTTGAGTCTTTATGAAGTACAGGAAGCTGCAGACCTTGTAACGAATGCTGCTGATGAAGAAGTAAACGTAATCTTTGGTTCTGTTATAAATGAAGACTTAAAAGACGAAATCATCGTTACAGTTATTGCGACTGGTTTTGATGAGAGTAAGAAAGTAGAGCAGCCATCAAGACAACGTCCAATGGTTAACCACAACCAACACGGTTCTACGAGAGTGACAGAGGAAGCAGCAACAAAAGAGCCAACACAACAATCCAATCGACCACGTCAAGAAGAGGATATTTTAGATATTCCAACATTCCTGCGTAACAGAAATAGAAACCGATAATTCGTTCTATAAACGTATAGTCATCTAGACTATACGTTTTTTTGTGATTAGATACTTAGTTGAAGCTAGTAAAAATGATAAAACGTAAAGTCCTCTCATCAAATCTTCCCTAAAACCTTTTAGAAAATAGTTTAGTTTGCCAGCGTCTATTTTGAATTAGTAGTGCCTATGAGTACTCGACATAACTAGTTGAAAATAGCATATTTTTGCATACAAGAAGTGACAGACTTCGCTTACCAAGTAGTTTATACTTCACTTTATACTTCAATTAAACAAGTTCACTAGGTTAAATGATTACTAGATAATTCCAACGAGAAGGAGTGAATTCGTACGATGAATTTTATTCATTCATTCCCCAGAGGTGGAAAATAGTTATGACTATTTACCTTGATATGGTATGGATTTTGAACTTTCTTTTGGATTTAATGCTTCTCCTATTAACACAAGCACTCTGTCGGGAGTATACACCCAAAAGAAGATTGGTATTGGGAGCTATTGTTGCATCGCTAATAGTGCCCATTACACTCTATTTTCCGAACACCTATATCTCAACAGTTTTAGGGAAGATATTATATTCTATTCTAATTATCATTGTTACATTCCGTTATATATCGGTAAATCGTTTGGTAAAGCAACTCTTAGTGTTTTACTTTGTATCATTTTCAATCGGAGGAGGGTTGTTTGCTGTACATTATTTGCTCCAAAACCCAGTTGCACTGTCAGCTGCAGGGGTTTTGTCCTATAGTAGTGGATATGGCGATCCTATAAGTTGGATTTTTGTTGTGATAGGATTCCCGTTTGTGTATTGGTTTACAAAGAGCCGTATGGACAAGCACGCGATCGAGAAAATACGATATAACCAACTCTATGAAGTAACCATTCATTTTCATAATAAGAATTTTTCCACCACTGGTTTTATTGATAGTGGTAACCAATTAATTGACCCACTAACCAGAAAACCAGTAATTATTTGTGATGAACCATTTTTAAAGCAATGGTTTGATCATGAAGAGTGGAACCGTTTAAAAAGAGCATATGAGGAATTTGATATCGATAGCATTCCGTTAGAATGGCAGAATTACATTCAAGTTGTCCCATTTCATGGTGTTGAAGGGAAAAGTAATTTTTTATTTACTATTAAGCCAGATAAGATTTCCATTTCCTATGGTGCACAACATATAGTTGCTACTAAACTATTAATCGGAATTCAGTTCTCAGAGTTAACGGCTGATAGACGATATCATTGCCTTTTACATCCACAAATTATCCAGTTAGCTACGATTCATTCAGCATAACGAAAAGGAGCGATATGACATGGCGAAAATTTTAAATCATTTACGAATACGGTGGTATAAGTTATTAAGTAAATTAGGCTTTAAGTCCAAAGAGATATATTATATTGGTGGTAGTGAAGCGTTACCGCCACCACTTTCAAAGGACGAAGAAAGCGAACTTCTAATATTGCTCTCCAAAGGGGATACAACTGCTCGATCAGTTTTAATAGAGAGAAATCTTCGTCTAGTTGTTTATATTGCTAGAAAATTTGAAAACACTGGAATTAATATTGAAGACTTAATAAGTATTGGTACAATTGGGCTTATAAAAGCGGTAAATACATTTAATCCAGAAAAAAGATTAAACTGGCTACATATGCTTCTAGATGTATAGAGAATGAGATACTTATGTATCTAAGAAGAAATAATAAACTAAAATCTGAGATTTCGTTTGACGAACCATTAAATATTGATTGGGATGGTAATGAATTATTATTATCGGATGTCTTAGGTACAGACGATGATGTAATTACTAAAAATTTAGAGACCAAGGTTGATAAACACCTACTTCAAAATGCATTATCACAATTAAATGCGAGAGAAAAACAAATTATGGAATTGCGTTTCGGGTTAGTGGGAGAAGAAGAAAAAACACAAAAAGACGTAGCAGATATGCTTGGTATCTCTCAATCCTATATTTCACGTTTAGAGAAGAAAATTATTAGACGTTTGAAAAAAGAATTTAATAAAATGGTTTAGCCTTTGATAATAAAGGTTTTATGTGTAATTTCTAGCACCAACTGTACTTTTCTATTTGCATAAATTTTTCCTCTCGGGGAGATACTGTCCTTGAACAGCATCTCCAACTGGGAGGGTACAGAATGACTAGACATAAGGTAGTAATATGTGGTGTAGATACATCAAAACTTCCTGTATTAACAAACGAAGAAATGCGGAAATTGTTTATTCAAATGCAAGAAGGAGATATAACGGCTCGCGAGCAACTGGTAAATGGAAATCTTCGTTTGGTACTTAGTGTAATCCAGCGATTCAATAATCGGGGCGAGTATGTAGACGACTTATTTCAAGTTGGTTGTATTGGACTGATGAAATCTATTGATAATTTTGATTTGAGTCATAATGTTCGATTCTCTACGTACGCTGTCCCAATGATTATTGGTGAAATCCGAAGATATTTACGGGATAACAATCCAATTCGGGTATCGAGGTCATTGCGGGATATTGCGTACAAGGCATTACAAGTTCGAGAAAAACTAATCAATAAAACGTCAAAGGAACCGACTCCTGCAGAGATAGCGGAAGAAATGGGTGTTCCTCATTCAGATGTTGTATTTGCAATGGATGCGATACAAGATCCGGTTTCCTTATTTGAGCCTATTTATAATGATGGCGGAGACCCTATATTTGTAGTCGATCAAATAAGTGATGATAAAGATAGAGATGATACATGGGTTGACAAGCTTTCCCTAAAAGAGGGGATGTATCAGTTAAATGAAAGGGAGAAAATGATTCTGAACAAACGTTTTTTCCAAGGGAAAACACAGATGGAGGTTGCTGATGAGATTGGTATCTCGCAAGCTCAAGTCTCTCGGCTAGAAAAAGCTGCCATTAGTCAAATGAATAAACAAATGTTTGAGTGATAATCGATTTTAAAGGAATGGACATTCGTGTCTATTCCTTTTTCTATTTTATGAAGCAAAGAATGAACGTATCCATTCATGCATATACATTCCTAATAAGGGTAGGTGAGCCGTAATGATAAAATTATCCGAACTTCAAGTAAAAGAGGTTATTGTTATCAATGATGGAAGACGTCTTGGACATATTTCCGATTTAGAAATTGATCCAGACCGTGGTAGAATCATTGCCTTAGTCATCTATTTACGTGAAAAAAAGGGTGGATTCTTTGGAAAACCAGAGGAATTAATGATATATTGGGAGCACATCGTAACAATAGGTACGGATGTCATTTTAGTAAGAGATGTAGAAGGGCCAAAACTATACCTTGAATGATTTATTCAAGGAATCAGGGGGAATTGAATTGAAAGAAGTGTTCCGACATAATGATGATGTTAAGTTACTATTTATCGATAAATGGATGGAAATAGAACCTTCGCTAAGAGTAGGTTTCACTACTAAAAACGGTGGAGTAAGTAGAGGTGATTTCTCTACTAATAATTTGGGCTTACATGTATCCGATAATCCCCAGGATGTGTTGACTAACCGTAATGTCCTTTCAAGTCATTTAACTATACCATTAGAAAAATGGATTGCTGGTGAACAAGTACATAAGAACAGTGTGCAAATTGTCGATTTTAAGGATGCTGGAAAAGGATCCACAAGTGTCGATTCGGCTCTAAAAGAAATAGACGGGCTCATTACGAATAGCAAAGGAATACTTTGTACAGCATTCTTTGCAGACTGTGTTCCACTTTACTTTTTTGACCCTGTAACAGGGTATATTGGTATAGCACATGCAGGTTGGAAGGGAACTGTAGGGAAAATAGCTGAAGAAATGGTGCGTAATTTTAAGGAGCTAGGTTCGAAATTGGACGACCTTTTCGTCGCGATAGGACCGTGCATCTCGAAAGATAATTATGAAGTGGATGAATATGTGAAAGATCAAATACAAGAAGAATATCGAACGCAAGTATTAACACCATTGGGAAATAAGCATTATTTATTGGATTTAAAGCAATTAAATGTCGAAATCCTTGTACAATCTGGGGTATTTCGTAGTAATATAGATATAACAAATTATTGCACATTTAGAGATAAAGAACTCTTTTTTTCACATCGACGTGACAATGGAAAAACAGGTCGTATGTTAGGGTTTATTGGGTATAGCAGGTAAGCGTCAAGGAGGAGAATTTGCAGTAATGGATGTAGCAGAAAATTTAAATACCATTCAAGCTTCTATTGAACAAGCATGTCGTATTGCAAAACGAAATCCTGAAGAGATTACAATCATTGGTGTGACAAAATATGTTTCGTTGGAACGGACAGAAGAAGCAATTAATGCGGGTGTAGTCAACCTTGGTGAAAATCGTCAAGAGGGTTTTATGGAAAAATACAATCATATTGGTGATCGTGCCGTTTGGCATTTTATTGGTAGCCTACAGACGAGAAAGGTAAAAGATATTATCGACAAGGTAGATTATCTTCATTCTTTGGATAGACTGTCATTAGCAAAAGAAATTGAAAAAAGATCTTCCTCTACGATTAACTGTTTCATACAGGTGAATGTAAGTGGTGAAGAGTCAAAGCATGGCATGCAACCTGATGAAATAGTGCCTTTTTTAGAAGAAATTTCTACATTTACTAAAGTAAGAGTTGTTGGACTAATGACAATGGCTCCACATACAGATGATAGAGCAGTATTACATAAAGTTTTTCGAGAACTTCGTGAATTAAGAGATGTCATAAAGAATAAAGGCTATTCATCTTGTGAATATTTGTCGATGGGTATGAGTAATGATTATGAGATTGCAATCGAAGAAGGGGCAACTCATATAAGAATTGGCTCCAAATTAGTTGGATCGAATAAGTGAGGTGAAAGGCATGAGTATCAAAAACAAGTTTAAAACCTTCTTTGCAATGGATGATGATTACGAATATGAGTATGTGGAAGAAGCTGTCGTTGAAGCTCCTAGTAAATTCACACAACCCAATAACAATGTAATTAATCTAAAGAGTGTAAAAACAGCCTCTTCTAAAGTAATCCTTTGTGAACCCAGAACATTTGATGAGGCACAACAAATTGCAGATCATATTGTTAGTAAACGTGCAGTAGTCATTAATTTACAACGAGTCGAGCGTTATGAGGCTAAACGGATCGTTGATTTCTTAAGTGGAGCAGTTTACGCTGTCAATGGTGTTATCCAACGATTAGGATCGGAAACATTTCTTTGTGCACCAGATAATATTGATGTCTCTGGATCAATCACGGAAACGTTAGAAGAAGATCTAGATAAAGGATGGTAATTTAATTGGTATTGTTAGGTAATATATTTCAAATTCTTGCTTATGCATTGCAAATATATAGTTACGGATTAATAATTTATATCTTTATGTCATGGTTCCCAGGGGCAAGAGAGTCATCTTTTGGATCTTTCTTAACAAAGCTATATGAACCGTATTTAGAACCTTTTCGAAAAATTATAAAGCCTGTCGCAATGATTGACTTTTCACCTATTGTAGCCATCATTGTTCTAAATGTGGCTGGAATTGGTTTAAGAGAACTATATTTTATAATTATTGGCTTTATGTAATTAGGACGTTTTTATGATGGATATATATCAACATTTTCGATCCGAGGAGCATAGCTTCATCGACCAAGTACTATCGTGGAAAGAACAAGTGGAGCGATATTTTGAACCTAAATTAACAGATTTTCTTGATCCTCGAGAACAACAGATTATTGAAATGTTAATCGGCTCAGCGAGGGATGAGCTACAGCTCAAGTTATTTGGTGGTGGAAGTCATTCTGAACGTAAACGAGCTATTATTGCTCCTTATTATGAAGAAATCACGAATAATACGTTTAATATTTCATTAATCCAAGCTTCCTATCACGAAAAATTTATTACCATTGCCCATCGAGATGTATTGGGGGCATTTTTATCCTTAGGAATATCCCGTAAGAAACTTGGTGATCTTTATGCTGGTGATGGAAAGATACAAATTCTTCTTGATAAAGACATTGCTTCATATGTTCAGATGAATCTAACAGGGATAAAACGAGCTACGATTACATTCGAAGAGGTATCTTTTGATAAGTTAATCGAGCAGAAATCCGTTTGGAATGAATCTGAAAAAATCGTGTCATCACTTCGACTAGATACCATTCTAAAGGAGATTTATAACCTATCACGTAAACAGGCGCAGGATCTCATTCAAAAAGGAATGGTCAAGGTGAATTATCGCTTGGTAGAAGATGGAAAGTTTATTCTCCGTGAGGGTGATTTAATCTCGTTAAGGGGTAAGGGACGTAGCAAACTTGTAGAGGTTAACGGTCAAACTAAAAAGAAAAATTAAAAATAACAACTGCCCTATTAGAGGTATAGAAAAGAATGCCTTTTTGATATATAATGTTTATCAATGAGTCGTTCTTTTTATCGTTTTTTGTCAGATAACTCAGTATACCCAACTTTCGCATAAACTATTAGAATCACGTCTAACATGAATTTTCGCAATCATAGTCTTATAATTTTATCTAAATTTGCAGGAAAATCATATTTTTTGTCGAAATTTACTGGTATACTAATAATGGACTTATCGTATTATGTTTAGTAGATAGTTAAAATTTTCCTCTCTGCTAATAATTTTCAATTACTGAAGGAGGTTAACGAAATGCCATTAACGCCGTTGGATATTCATAATAAAGAATTTACTCGTAGTTTTCGTGGATATGATGAAGACGAGGTAAATGAATTTTTAGATCAAGTGATTAAAGATTATGAGTTGGTCATCCGTGAAAAGAAAGAGCTTAAAGAAAAGATCGAGCAAATGAATGAGAGACTAAGTCATTTTACCAATATTGAAGAGACTTTAAATAAATCAATTCTAATTGCACAAGAAACTGCTGAGGAATTAAAAGGTAATGCTTCTAAAGAATCAAAATTAATTATTAAAGAAGCGGAGAAAAACGCTGATAGAATTATTAATGAAGCATTGAGTAAGTCACGTAAAATCGCTTTAGAGGTGGAAGAGTTAAAAAAGCAAGCTAAAGTATTCCGTACACGATTAAGAATGTTAGTAGAAGCACAATTGGACATGATTGGATCTGACGATTGGGAAGATTTATTCGATGTGGAAATGGGTCAGGATCTAGAATTAGCGAATCAAGAATCTTAAACCTTGACGTTTTGCGATATTTTACATATAATGCATAGACAAATAGGAAATAATATTTATTAAATACTATGACAGAGACAGTATAAAAACAAGTTGCTAGTAAAGCGAGCTAGGAGATGGTGAGAGCCTAGTACTGCACGTTTTTAGAATATCACTCTTGAGTATCCAATTTGAAAATAAAGTAAAGTTGGACGTCTTATTCACGTTACGAATATCGAGTGAATTTAAAATGTTCTTGGACATTTTAAATTTATAAGGGTGGTACCGCGAGTCTTCTCGTCCCTTTTGGGATTTGAGAGGCTTTTTTTATTTAAAGGATATTTTTCGCCCTATAATCGTAGGAAAACAGTTCAATTGAGGAGAAGATAAGTAAATACATGTTTTTCTAATATTATTTGATTCATTTGGAATTGTAAGAGTTGTAAGGAGGAAATAATGATGGATTACAAAGAGACACTACTAATGCCAAAAACGGATTTTCCAATGCGTGGAAATCTACCAAACAAAGAACCAGTTCGTCAGGAACAGTGGGAACAAGCAAACTTATACGAAAAAACTCTAGAAAGAACAAAGGGTAGACCATTATTTATTCTACATGATGGACCTCCATATGCTAATGGTGATATTCATATTGGTCATGCACTCAATAAAGTTCTAAAAGATTTTATTACACGATATAAGTCTATGACAGGTTTTCATGCCCCATATATTCCTGGTTGGGATACACATGGACTACCAATCGAATCAGCTTTAACCAAAAATAAAAAAGTAGACCGTAAGAAAATGTCTGTTGCTGAGTTTAGAAAACTATGTGAAGAATATGCTCTGACACAGGTTGATGGACAGCGAAAGCAGTTTAAACAGCTTGGTGTCCGTGCTGACTGGAATAATCCTTATATTACATTGACAAAGGATTATGAAGCAGCACAGATTAGAGTATTTGGTGAAATGGCGAAACAAGGTTACATCTATAAAGGCTTAAAGCCAGTATACTGGTCACCTTCATCAGAATCTGCGCTAGCAGAGGCAGAAATCGAGTATTATGATAAACGTTCTGCATCTATTTTTGTTGCATTTGAAGTTGCGGATGGAAAAGGTGTGCTTGATACAGGAGATAAGATCATCATCTGGACAACAACACCTTGGACTTTACCTGCTAACTTAGGTATTAGTGTACATCCAGATTATAACTATGTAGTCGTAAACGTTAACCAGGATAACTTTGTGGTAGCAGAAGATCTATTGGAAAGCATAACTCAAGAACTAGAGTGGGATACCCCACAGGTCATCAAAACCTTTAAAGGAAAAGAATTAGACCGTGTAACAGCTAAACATCCATTCTATGATCGTGAGTCACTCGTAATGCTTGGTGACCATGTTACAACAGACGCTGGTACTGGGCTTGTGCATACTGCACCTGGTCATGGGGAAGATGACTTTTATGTTTCAGCAAAGTATAATCTTGATGTCTTATGTCCTGTAGATGAAAAAGGTGTATTTACAAGTGAAGCGCCAGGTTTCGAAGGATTGTTTTATGATGATGCAAATAAAGTAATTACCGAAAAACTTCAAGAAACAGGTGCTTTATTAAAACTGAATATAATTACGCACTCCTATCCACATGACTGGCGGACAAAAAAACCGACTATTTTCCGTGCAACGGCACAATGGTTTGCATCGATAAAAGACTTCCGTGAAGATATACTAAATGAGATTAAGGAAGTAAAATGGTACCCAGCTTGGGGAGAAACAAGACTTTACAATATGGTACGCGACCGTGAAGATTGGTGTATTTCTCGTCAACGCGCATGGGGAGTTCCTATCCCGGTATTTTACGGGGAAGATGGTACACCAATTATAACGGATGAAACAATCAATCATGTTGCAGATCTATTTGCTGAATTTGGATCTAATGTATGGTTTGAGCGTGAAGCAAAGGACTTATTACCTGAAGGTTTCGTATCTGAACATAGTCCTAATGGGAATTTTTCTAAGGAAACTGACATTATGGATGTTTGGTTTGACTCTGGGTCTTCTCATGCGGGTGTATTGTTAAATAGAGAGGATCACATAAGACCAGCAGATATTTATTTAGAAGGAAGTGACCAGTATCGCGGTTGGTTTAACTCTTCCTTATCAACAGCTGTAGCAGTATCTGGAAAAGCACCATATAAAACAATTATTAGCCATGGCTTTGTTTTAGATGGGAATGGCCGAAAGATGAGTAAATCCCTTGGTAATGTTATGGTACCGTCAAAAGTTCAAAAGCAATTAGGTGCAGATATTTTACGTTTATGGGTTGCATCTGTCGATTATCAAGCAGATGTACGTATTTCAGATGATATCCTGAAACAAACATCTGAGGCATACCGTAAAATTCGAAATACATTCCGATTCTTATTAGCAAATCTAGCAGATTTTAATCCTGAAACAGATCGTGTTGCGGAGAGAGATTTAGAAGAAGTAGATCGTTATATGTTACATCGTTTACAGATCCTTGTTCAAGATGTTCGAGAAAGCTATGAGAAGTATGAGTTTTCACCTATTTTCCATCGCATCCATAATTTCTGTGCAGATGATTTGAGCTCATTCTATCTTGATTTTGCAAAAGACATCCTCTATATTGAAGCGGCTGATCATCATCGACGTCGTAGTATTCAAACAGGATACTATGAAATCTTGACAACGCTAGTACAATTGCTTACACCGATCATTCCACATACTGCAGATGAAGTATGGGAATACATCCCTGGTGTGAAAATAGAGAGTCCACAACTTACAGATATCCCAGAGCCTAGAAAGATTGAAGGATTTGATGGGCTTGAAGATAAGTGGAATCATTTTATGGCTGTAAGAGATGACGTACTAAAAGCATTGGAAGATGCTCGTAACGAAAAAGTAATAGGTAAATCATTAGAGGCCAAAATTACTGTTGTTCCAAAAGATGAGGAAACAAAAACAGTACTAAATTCAATCGAAAATGTTCATCAATTATTAATCGTATCAGAAGCGGTTATCACAGATCAATCTGAATCATTAACAAAATATCGCTATGTAGATGTTTTAGTAGAAAAACATCCTGGTGAAAAATGTGAACGTTGTTGGGTAGCATCAGACACGGTTGGAGAGAATCACAATCATCCAACACTGTGTTCACGTTGTGCAGATGTAGTGGAAAAACATTACCATGCATAATAGGTCATAATTTAATTCTTTAGAAGGAGCACAAATCATTTGTGCTCCTTATTTATTCTTCCCTGTAAATCGTTGAATTTTTGCCTAATAAAGTATAAGATAAACTAAGGATTTTCATATGTAGGAGATTAGAAAGTAGTACAATCGGAGGACTCGAGAATGTATCGATATTATGTATTAGCTATAATTGTTATTGCGTTAGATCAATTTACGAAATTTCTTGTAGTGAAAAACATGGAGTTATACGAGCAAATACCAATTATTCATGATTTCTTTTACCTAACCTCACATCGTAATACAGGTGCTGCTTGGGGCATACTAGAGGGTAAAATGGGGTTCTTTTATGTCATCACTGTAATTGTTATTATTGGAATCATGTATTATCTACATAAATTTGGAAAAGAAAATGCGCTATTTGCTAGCGGACTAGGATTACTCTTGGGTGGTGCCATTGGTAATTTTATCGATCGGCTATTTCATCAAGAAGTAGTGGATTTTCTGGACTTTATTATCTTCGGATATGACTTCCCAATCTTTAACATTGCAGATTCCTCATTAACTATTGGGGTAATTATTGTCATCATAGCAACCATTTTAGATGAGAAGAAACAGAAAGGAAAAGCAAAATGACATCACAACATGTTGTAACAGATACACAGAATAAGATGAGGCTAGATAAACTACTAGCAGAAGTTAATCCTGAACAGTCTCGGTCGCAAGTACAAGGATGGATTACAAGTGGACTGGTGAAAGTAAATGGCGTAATTGCTAAAGCGAATTATAAATGTCAACAGGGTGATGTGATTACTTGGCAATTACCAGAAGTGAAAGAATTAGAAATTCAACCAGAAAATATTCCATTGGATATTGTCTATGAAGATCAAGATGTTATTGTGATTAATAAGCCGAAGGGGATGGTAGTACACCCTTCAGCCGGCCATCAATCAGGTACACTGGTTAACGCATTATTGTACCATTGTAAGGACTTATCAGGAATCAATGGCGTGGAGCGACCAGGGATTGTTCATCGAATTGATAAGGATACAAGTGGATTATTAGTGGTGGCTAAGAATGATAAGGCACATGCCAGTTTAGCGGAACAATTATCGAAGAAGGATGTTGAAAGAAGATATGAAGCGGTTGTTCATGGTGTCATCAATCATGATACCGGTATGGTAGACGCGCCAATAGGGAGAGATCCTAAAGATCGTCAAAGGATGGGGATTGTCGATAATGGTAGACATGCTGTAACACATTTTCTCGTATTACAACGTTTCAAAGAATTTACCCATATTGAATGCAAATTAGAAACAGGCCGTACACACCAAATTCGTGTTCATATGCGCTATATTGGATTTCCACTTGTTGGCGATCCAAAATATGGCCCCCGTAAAACGTTGAATACAAATGGACAAGCACTTCATGCAAAAGTATTAGGTTTTACCCATCCAACCACTGGTGAATGGCTACAATTCGAGGTAAAACCACCAGAGTACTTCGGTAAATTATTAGCAACATTAGAATAAAACTATTGACAGGACTCTCTATGTTTGAAATAATGAAGCCATTGAATAGAACCTTTAATCCAGTCCAGAGAGGCTAAAAAGGGATCGGTTATCACGTTGGAAAGATTATTCCAGCCCCTTTTTTCCTGTGGAAAAAAAGGGGCTTTTCGTTTAGTGAATATTATCCGACGTAAATGGTGTATTCGATTCAAATTACTATGTTAGAGAATGATATAGGGGTGGAATGATGAATAAAAAAACAGAAATCTTGGATGAGCAAGCTATAAACCGTGCTTTGACTCGTGTCGCACATGAGATTCTGGAAAAGAATAAAGGTGGAGAAGACCTAGTAATTGTAGGAATTAAAACGAGAGGTGTACCTCTTGCGAAACGTATCCAAGAAAAAATTCAAAAGATTGAAGGTTTAGCCCTTCCGATTGGTGAACTAGATATTACTTTATATCGTGATGATCTGGAAAAGGCAGTGCAATCTAATGAACCTGAAATCCGACATGCGGATATCCCGGTTGATGTCAATACTAAAAAAGTAATCCTAATTGACGATGTACTTTATACTGGAAGAACGGTACGAGCAGCGATGGATGCTGTAATGGATATTGGTAGACCATCGCAAATTCAACTGGCGGTGCTAGTTGACCGTGGACATCGAGAATTACCAATCCGTGCAGATTACGTTGGGAAGAATATTCCAACTTCTGACCGTGAAATAATTGTTGTACAGCTTCATGAAATCGACCAGTCAGATTCAGTAGCTATTTATGAAAAATAAATATCAAAGGACCTTTAAATAAATCCAGAGAGGTTTACAAGGTTGCTTAGTTTGAACACGTGTGTAGAAATCCTGCTCGTGTACCTCTTTGCGACCATGCAAAGAGGTTTTTTTTGGAAAAAATAACATCTAGAGTGAGAGGGTGGCTTATCATGAAGCATTTCATTTCAATCAATCAGTTAACGAATGAAGAGGTCTATCATTTACTCGATAAAGCAGAAACCTTTAGGAGTATCGATTATAATCTCCCTAATCAAATTTTTGCTGCTAATTTGTTCTTTGAGCCTAGTACAAGAACAAAAATGAGTTTCACAGTAGCGGAAAAAAAGATGGGGCTAGAGGTATTAGATTTTCAAGTAGAAGCTTCAAGTTTGAAGAAAGGTGAATCTCTTTACGATACAGTTAAAACATTTGAGGCAATTGGGGCAAATGTTGCCGTTATCCGTCATGAATCGGATGATTGGTTTAGAGAATTGGATCAGATTAATATTCCAATTATTAATGCAGGAGCAGGTACGAAAGAACACCCTACACAAGGTATGTTGGATCTTTTAACGATTTATCAGGAATTTGGTAAGTTTGAAAATTTGAATATTGTAATAGTCGGGGACATTAAACATAGTCGTGTAGCAAATTCTAATGCACAGATTTTGCATAGACTGGGAGCAAATGTATATCTATGTGCTGCACCAGGCTTTGAAGATACAACGATGAATTTCCCTTACATCACATTAGATGAGGCAATAAGATGTTGTGATGTTGTCATGATGTTAAGGGTGCAGCATGAAAGACATGATCACAAAATGGGTACGAATAACTATTTAAGTCAATTCGGATTAACACTTGAACGCGAACAACAAATGATGAATCACGCAATTATTCTTCACCCTGCTCCTGTTAATAGAGGTGTTGAGATTGATAGTGCATTAGTTGAATGTTCTCGTTCTAGAATTTTTAAACAAATGTCAAATGGTGTTTATATAAGGATGGCAATTCTAGAATATGTTTTACAAGAATGGGGGATTTTAGATGAATATCTTGTTAAAGAATGCTACTAAATTGAATGATATTGGTGAATTAGAAATATGTGAAATTTATATCCGTGATGGGAAGATTCTGTCTATAGGGAATAATATAGAGCAAGAAAGCGTCGATAAATTAATAGATTGTAAAGGTAAGCTTCTAACACCTGGATTTATTGATGTTCACATTCATTTGCGAGAACCAGGTGGTGAACATAAGGAAACCATAAGGACTGGTACAAAAGCGGCAGCAAGAGGTGGTTTCACAACAGTTTGTGCTATGCCAAATACCAATCCAGTTCCAGATAATGAAGAGGTGATTAATAGTCTGCACGAGAGAATCAACCTAGATGCAGAAGTAAGGGTACTACCATATGCAGCTATTACAAAAGGCTTAAAAGGAGAGGAACTTACCGATATTGATCACCTTTCGAACCTAGGAATATTCGCTTTTACGGATGACGGTGTCGGCATACAAACAGCAGATTTAATGCTTCGCGCTATGAAAGAAGCTGCGAAAAGCGGAAAAGCAATAGTTGCTCATTGTGAAGACAATTCAATTGTTTACGGCGGGGTTGTTCATGATGGGGAGGTAAGTAAACGATTAACGCTTCCAGGGATTCCATCGTTAAGTGAATCGGTACAAATTGCGCGTGACGTCCTATTAGCCGAAGCTGCTAATTGTCATTATCATGTTTGCCATGTTAGTACAAAGGAATCTGTCAGAGTTATTCGAGATGCTAAACGTGCAGGAATTCATGTTACGGCAGAGGTGACACCACATCATTTGCTGTTAAATGAGGATTCGATACAAGAACATGATACGAATTATAAGATGAACCCACCCCTAAGAAGTAGAGAGGATCAGGAAGCGTTAATCGAAGGTCTGTTGGACGGAACAATTGATTTTATTGCAACAGATCATGCACCACATAGTGTGGACGAAAAAGCGAAAGGTATGATTAACGCTCCATTTGGAATAGTAGGACTTGAAACCGCGTTTCCATTACTTTATAGCAACCTAGTTAAAAAGGAAAAATAACTTTAAAACAACTAATAGATTGGTTAACCATAAAACCTGCTAATGTATTTAACCTTCCTTATGGAAGATTAGTAGAAGAAGGAGTAGCTGATTTAACATTAATAGATTTAGAAAGTGAAATGTATATCGATAAGCATACTTTTTATTCAAAGGGAACGAACACGCCATTTCATCAATGGAAAGTTACAGGAATTCCAGTTCTTACAATCAGTAATGGGAAGATCGTCTATGAGGAGGCAAAATAATATGTTCAATAGAAAATTAGTGTTAGAAGATGGGACAGTCTACTATGGAGTTGGATTTGGAAGTAGTCGAGAAATAAGTGGAGAAGTGGTATTTAATACAAGTATGACAGGCTATCAGGAAATCATTTCAGACCCCTCCTACTATGGCCAGATCGTCATGTTAACATACCCACTTGTAGGCAACTATGGGATTAACCGAGATGATTTTGAAACGATCGCTCCCTTTATTAATGGGTTAATTGTAAAAGAATATAGTGAACATCCATCTAATTTTAGAAGTGAAGAAACTCTGGATAGCTTTCTAAAGGCACATGATATACCAGGATTATATGGAATTGATACGAGAAAATTAACAAAATCTATTCGAAGCGCTGGAACATTAAGGGGCATTATTACAAATATAGATATCCCAAATGATGAGGTGCTAAACAGACTTAGGTTATTGCCAGAGCTTCGAGATCAAGTAAGGAGGACTTCTACAACAAAGCCATACATTGTACCTGGTCGAGGCCATCGCATTGTGCTAGTAGATTACGGAATGAAACATGGTATATTACGCGAACTTACAAAACGAAATTGTCATGTAACAGTTGTACCCTATGATTACTCGGCTGAAAACATTCTTCGTTTAAAGCCAGATGGAATCATGCTTACCAATGGACCAGGTGATCCACAAGATGTACCAGAAGCAATACAAATGATTGGCAAGGTTATTCATCACGTACCGGTATTTGGCATTTGTCTTGGACATCAATTGATAGCCCTAGCATGTGGTGCAGAAACCGAAAAGATGAAGTTTGGTCATCGTGGTGGCAATCATGCGGTTAAAGATTTAGTAACTGGAAAAGCTTTTCTTACATCACAAAATCACGGATATGCAGTGAAAAAGTCATCATTAGGAAATACGGAGTTAGAGCTAACACAAATATCATTAAACGATAACTCTGTTGAAGGTATTAGACATAGGGTTCTCCCTACCTTCTCTGTTCAATATCACCCAGAAAGCTCACCAGGACCAGAGGATTCCAATTATTTATTTGACGAGTTCTTACAAGTTATCGATCAACATATTGCCAAACAGGAGGTACATGTATATGCCTAAGAACACAGACATTCAGAAGATTTTAGTAATTGGATCAGGACCAATTGTTATTGGCCAAGCAGCAGAATTTGATTATTCAGGTACTCAAGCCTGTCAAGCGCTTCGAGAAGAAGGCTACACCGTAATTCTTGCAAATTCCAATCCAGCTACTATTATGACAGATCAGACGGTTGCAGATAAAGTGTACATGGAACCTTTAACAGTAGAATTTTTATCTAAAATCATTAGAAAAGAACAGCCGGACGCTTTATTACCAACTCTAGGTGGTCAGACAGGCTTGAACTTAGCAATTGCACTAGATAAAACAGGCATTCTTGAACAGTACCATATTAAACTTTTAGGTACTTCACTTGAAGCCATCCAAAAAGCAGAGGATAGGGAAAAATTCCGCGATTTAATGAAGCAGCTAAATGAACCAGTACCGGAAAGTTGCATTGTAAATGCGGTTGAACAAGCAGTTGATTTTGCGAATGAAATCGGTTATCCACTAATTGTACGCCCTGCATATACACTTGGTGGAACTGGTGGTGGTATGTGCTATAACGAAGCGGAATTAAGAGAAATTACCCGAAATGGATTAGCCTTGTCTCCAGAAAATCAGTGTTTAATTGAAAGAAATATTGCGGGTTATAAAGAAATAGAGTATGAAGTAATGCGCGATAAAAATGACCAAGCAATTGTCGTATGTAATATGGAAAATATTGATCCGGTAGGTGTGCATACTGGCGACTCCATAGTAGTGGCTCCATCACAAACATTAAGTGACCGGGAGTACCAATTGCTTCGTAATGCTTCCTTGAAGATTATCCGAGCATTAGAAATAGAAGGTGGATGTAATGTCCAATTGGCACTGGATCCACATAGCTTTGAGTATTATGTGATTGAAGTTAACCCGCGTGTAAGTCGATCATCAGCTTTAGCTTCAAAGGCAACTGGTTATCCAATAGCTAAAATGGCAGCTAAAATTGCTGTAGGATTAACATTGGATGAAATTATAAACCCAATAACAGGAACAACCTCAGCATTATTCGAGCCAGCACTTGATTATGTTGTTACAAAGTTACCAAGATTTCCATTTGATAAGTTTGTTTCAGGAGACAGGAAATTAGGGACACAAATGAAGGCAACTGGAGAAATAATGGCAATTGGAAGAAGCTTTGAAGAATCCCTTCTAAAGGGGATACGTTCTATGGATATTGGAACAGAGGAACTAGGGTTAGCAGGTTTATCATTTACCGACACGGATGAAATGAAACATCGTTTAAAAACACCAGATGACGAGCGTATTTTTATTCTAGCAGAAGCTTTCCGCCGTGGGATAACAAGACAGGAGATCTATGAACTCACGAAAATTGATCCTTTCTTTTTACGAAAAATAGAGGATTTAGTTCAATTTGAAGAAACACTAAGCACGAACAAATTCTCAAAAGAAGTACTACAAAAAGCAAAACAAAATGGATTTTCCGATAATCAAATTGCAAAATTATGGGAGGTTACAGAAGAAGAGGTTTATCATTATCGATTGAATGAAAAGATTTTGCCAGTATATAAAATGGTAGACACTTGTGCAGGTGAATTTGAATCCAAAACACCATATTTTTATAGTACCTATGAGGAGGAAAACGAGTCTCTAACATCGGCTAGACGTAAAGTTTTAGTTCTTGGGTCAGGACCTATCCGAATAGGGCAGGGAATTGAGTTTGATTATGCAACGGTTCATTCTGTATTAGCTATCAAAGAAATGGGTTATGAAGCAATTATTATGAACAATAACCCAGAGACAGTATCAACTGATTTCAGTATTTCCGATAAATTATATTTCGAACCACTAACAGTAGAAGATGTCATGCATGTAGTAAATTTAGAACAACCTGTAGGCGTTATCGTACAATTCGGAGGTCAAACAGCTATTAATTTAGCGGAAGGACTTCATAATAGAGGCGTTACGATACTGGGAACAGACCTTGAAGCGATTGATACTGCTGAAAATAGAGATAAGTTTGAAGTGTTACTAGATGAACTTCAGTTACTCCGTCCTGAAGGAAAGACTGTTAAGCGAATAGAGCAAGCAATAGACGTAGCAGAGACAATAGGTTATCCAGTGTTAGTTCGTCCGTCTTATGTAATCGGTGGAAGTAGAATGGAGATTGTCTATAGTAAACAAGAATTGGAATTATATTTACAAAAAACAGGTCACATAACAGATCGACATCCTATCCTAATTGATAAATATATTACGGGGATTGAGGTCGAAGTGGATGCGATTAGCGATGGAGAAACAACAATAGTACCAGGTATTATGGAACATATAGAACGATCTGGTGTACATTCTGGAGACTCTATTGCTGTATATCCTCCACAACGCATCTCTAAGAAAGTAAAGCAAACATGTTTTGAAGCAACCCTTAAAATTACGAAGGCATTAAAAATCAAAGGTTTAATTAATATACAATTTATAATCCGTGATGAGGATGTGTACGTTCTAGAAGTAAATCCGAGAGCAAGTAGAACAATCCCATTCTTAAGTAAGATTACGGGTGTGACAATGGCTAATTTAGCGACAAGGGCTATTTTAGGAGAAAAGCTTACTAGTTTAGGCTATCAGTCTGGTATCCTTCCTGAACAAAAGCTGGTATCCGTAAAAATACCAGTGTTTTCATTTGAAAAACTGCGTAGTGTGGATACAATACTAGGTCCGGAAATGAAATCAACTGGCGAAGCAATTGGATATGATAAAACAATGGAAAAAGCCCTTTATAAAGGATTACTCGCAGCAGGAATTTCAATTCCGAGTGAAGGTGCAGTCTTAATAACAGTAGCAGATAAAGATAAGTTGGAGATGCTGAAAATAGCAGAACGGTTCCATCAACTTGGCTTTCAACTATACGCGACTGCGGGTACAGCCTCATTTTTAAGAGGAGCAAACCTACCAGTTTTCGAGGTTAGTAAGGTCGGTGCAGACGAGCCTAATGTTCTCTCCATTATTGAAAATGGAGACGTACAATTTGTTATAAACACGCTAACATCAGGTACGCAACCACGGTCTGATGGCTTTATGATAAGAAGAGTGTCCGTCGAAAGAGGTATTCCATGTCTAACCAATATTGATACAGCGAATGCCATTTTAAATGTGATTGATTCAACTACCTTTAATGCAAATCCTATTCATACAAAAGAGGCTATCTTATCATGATTAATAAAGAAAAAATGAAAATTTTATCTGTGAGAAGTATTGCCCATCAAACAATTGAGATGGTACTTGAAAGTGAACAAATCAGTAAGGTTGCTCTACCTGGACAATTTTTGCATATCCAGGTAGGGAATCTAACACTTAGGAGACCTATTTCGATAGCGAATAATTGCTCAGAAACAGGCAGGATTACTATTTTGTTTAAGGTTAATGGTCAGGGAACAAATGAACTATCAAGTTATCAGAGTGGTGAGATGTTAGATATACTTGGTCCACTAGGGAATGGTTTTCCCTTGGAAAGTAGAAGTGAATCCACTGTTTTGTTAATCGGTGGTGGAATTGGAGTGCCTCCCCTATATTACTTGGGGAAAACTTTCCGATGTAAAGGAATAAAGGTGATATCCATACTTGGTTTTCAACAAGCGAATGATGTCTTTTATGAAGACCAATTTTCTGAACTAGGGGAGACGATTATAGTGACGAATGATGGTTCATATGGCTTCAAAGGGCTTGTGACGGATGTACTAGAGCGGATTTCTGCCTTCGATTGCTATTATGCTTGTGGCCCTAAGCCGATGCTTAAGGCATTAACTGACAAGCTTACCGATAAGGAAGGCTTTATCTCATTGGAAGAGAGAATGGGGTGTGGAGTTGGTGCCTGTTTTGCTTGTGTATTGCCTACAACAGATGGTAATGGATATAAGAAAATTTGTAAGGACGGCCCAGTCTTTCCTGCAAGGGAGGTTAAACTATGATCAATCTATCTCTTAAACTCCCAGGCTTATCATTAAAAAATCCAATTATGCCAGCTTCTGGTTGTTTTGGATTTGGTCATGAATACAGCGATTTCTATAACCTTAGCAAACTTGGGGCCATCATTTTGAAGGCTGCCACTAGTAGGGAGCGATTTGGTAATCCTACACCAAGAGTTGCAGAAACGGCATCCGGAATGTTAAATGCAATCGGGTTACAAAATCCTGGCGTAATGAACATAATTAATCACGAGGTACCATTTTTATCTCAATTTGATACCAATATTATCGCTAACATTGCAGGAAGTACCCTAGAAGAGTATGTAGAAGTGGCTAAAAGCTTTAATGAGACAGACCAAGTTCATGCTTTAGAATTAAATATATCATGTCCTAATGTAAAAGAGGGAGGTATTCAGTTCGGTACCGATCCAAACATGGCAGCACACGTAACAGAGGCGGTGAAAAAGGTTAGTCAATTACCTGTATATGTTAAGCTTTCACCGAATGTGACGGATATTATCTCGATAGCAAAGGCGGTTGAAGCGGCAGGGGCAGATGGATTATCCATGATCAACACAATAACGGGCATGCAAATACATTTACCTAGCAGAAAACCACTGATAGCCAATAAAACAGGTGGACTATCTGGTCCAGCAATAAAACCTATTGCAATTCGGATGGTTTATGAAGTGAGTCAGAACGTTAATATCCCCATTATAGGCATGGGTGGTATTCAGAACGCAGAGGATGTTTTGGAATTTTTATTAGCAGGGGCTAGTGCAGTCGCAGTCGGTACAGCCAATTTCCAAAATCCCTTTGTTTGTTCAGAAATAATAGATGAATTGCCTAAAGTATTAGAGAAGTATGGGTTTTCATCAGTTCAGGAAGCGATAGGAAAGGGGATCATGGCATGAGCGAATCTATTTATCTAGCATTAGATTTTCCTACTTGGAATGAAGCAAGTGAATTCATAGAATCCCATGATTTTTACGGTATACCCGTAAAGGTAGGGATGGAGCTATATTACCGTGAAGGACCACAAATTATTGAAAAACTAAAGGAAAATAATCATAAAATTTTCCTAGATCTAAAGTTACATGATATTCCTACCACTGTTATGAGGGCGATGAAAGTACTTGCAAATCTGGAGGTGGATATGGTGAATGTTCATGCCCTTGGTGGTAGTGAAATGATTGCATATGCAAGAGAAGGATTAGTTAGTGGCAGCTCAGGTTTTGATACAAAATTACTAGCAGTAACCGTGTTAACTTCTATGGGGGAAGTAGCATTGAACAAGGAGCTAGGGATACAAACAGATGTAACAGACACGGTTGTACGACTAGCGAACGTAGCTAAACAGAATGATGCTGATGGTGTAGTGTGTTCTGTACAGGAGGCGAGTCAAATAAAAGCTACTTGTGGTAGTGGATTTATCACAGTTACTCCAGGTATCCGTCTATATAATAGTAATGTGAACGATCAAGTGCGTGTAGCAACACCAAAGTTCGCCCGTAACAATGGTGCAGATTATTTAGTAATGGGTAGAAGTATTACAAATGCAACCAACCCTAGAGAAGCTTATGAACAAGCTATTGCTGAATGGGAGGAATCGAGATGAATTTAAGTCAAAAGCTAGCAAGAGAGTTATTACGGATAAACGCTGTACAAATAAATCCTAAGAACTATTTTACATGGGCCTCTGGAATTAAGTCCCCTATCTATTGTGATAATCGGGTTATAATTTCTTATCCGGAAGTGAGATCATTAGTGGCAAATTCATTTGTAGAAATAATTAAGCAAATGGAGATTCAGCCTGAGATTATAGCCGGCTGTGCAACGGCGGGAATTCCACATGCAGCTTGGGTATCAGATCGATTAAACCTCCCAATGGTATATGTTCGTTCTAAGCCAAAAGATCATGGGACAGGGAGTTTAATTGAAGGAGGGAGCATAAAAGGGAAGAAAGTTATCGTCATTGAAGACTTAATTTCTACTGGCGGTTCATCATTGAATGTAGTTACGGCCATTCGTAATGCTGGTGCAGAAGTACTCCAAGTTATGTCGATTTTTAACTATGGATTAGGTAAAGCTGAAACAAATTTTAAGGCAAATAATGTTCGGTTCGAGAGTTTAACAAACTATGATGAACTAATTCAGGCATTAGTTATGGATGGGAAATTAACAAGTGAGGAAGAAGATAGTCTACTAGAATGGCGTAAAACAATTTAATAGATTATACGATGCAATAAGTATAATTTTAATATATAATGAATTTATATAATAAAAATTATCTAATCGAGGTTAATTTCATGAAAATTGAGGATTATGAATTACTTCTCAAGCTTAATGAGATCGGTACAATTCGTGGTACGGCTAAGACTATATTAATTTCTCAACCTGCCGTAACCCAAAGGCTAAAATATATTGAGGATTACTTTGGTGAGATGATATTCATTCGTACACCGAAAAGTCTCGTCTTAACGCCAAGTGGAGAAATTATTTTAGAACATGCAAAACAGGTTGTTGAAGCAGAACTAACTCTTAAAAATAGGCTATCTTCATCAAGTAAGGAAGTACAAGGTACGTTGTCAATAGCGTGCTCTTCACTGATAAGCCAGCGATTTTTACCAAAGATATTAGGAAATTTTACGAACATGTTTCCAAAAGTCACCATTGACCTTGTAACAGGAATTAGTGAAGATATTCGTAAAAACCATAAAGATTATCATGTTTGTATTATTCGTGGAGAAAAATTAAAAGAAAGTACTAGTATTCGTTTGTTCGATGACCCATTATATATATTTGATACGGAACCATTCCCGAAGGATGCTTTAAAGGAAAGGCCATTAATTTCATTTAAAAGTGATGATAGCATGCATGAGTTAGTTGATAATTGGCTGTATCATCATCAGCATCAAATAAAACCTCTCCGAACCATGACTGTGGACCAAATCGAGACATGTAAACAGTTCATGAAACAGGGGATTGGTATGGCGGTTCTTCCCAAGAGTGTATCAGACTCCATGATGGATGAATTCCCACATGTTGCTCTTGAGTTGGATGGAAAGCCGGTAACGCGTTATACATGGCTTTCCTATCAAGAAGGTATCCGGGAATTACCGCAAGTAGATCAATTCATTAAGATGATTACTAGTCAAACTTTCTTGTAAACCATTTCTGTATAACTAAATGGATAAAAAATAACATGAGAATGGATTCTCATGTTATTTTTTTAGCTTTTCCACGACTGCTTTATCCGGTGTAACATATATAGTACGTTGATTATCATAGATAACAAAACCAGGTTTGGAACCGTTTGGTTTCTTTACATGTCTGACTTTTGTAAAATCAACCGGAACAGATGAAGAATTTTGAGACTTGCTAAAGTAAGCTGCTAATTGTGCAGCTTCCACAATGGTTTCCTCGCTGGGATTGTTATCACGAATGATAACATGGGAACCAGGAATATCCTTCGTATGTAACCAAATTTCATCACGGTGCGCCAGTTTCATGGTCAAATATTCGTTCTGCTTATTATTTTTACCTACTAAAATACAGGTTCCGTCGGTAGCTACATATTCTTCTGGCTTTGGAGCAGTTTGCTTGTTTTTTCGTTTTGTATTACTTTGTTTCTTCAAATATCCTTCTTCTCGTAACTCCTCACGTATTTCTGCAATGTCTTCTACACCAGCTACATCTATTTGTTGTAATATTTGATCAAAATAAGTGATTTCAGCTTGTGTTTTTTCTATTTCTTCTTCCACTTTGATTTTTGAAGTTTTTAGTTTTTGATACATCTTAAAATAACTTTGTGCGTTTTCACTTGGTGTTTTGTATGGATGAAGTTCAATCGTAATTTCATTTTGTTCCGGATCATAATAATCAATCACCCGAATAGAGGTGTCACCTGGTTTCACTAAGTGCATATTAGCAGTCAATAATTCACCTAATCGCTGATAGTTATCTGCGTTCGCCGCTCTCTTTAAGGTTCGCTCATGTTTCTTAAGCTTTCGATTGTTTTTATCACGTTCATTTTGAATGAACCGGTATAAGTCTTTTGCTTGTTGTTTTACTCTGTCACGTTCAGCCTTTCCTGCATAAAACGTATCAATCATTTGATTGGTTGTTGTAAATGGCACTTTTTCACCAAGAAAATAGGTTATCGGGATGACGTGAAAATCTTCTTTTTCCCCTTGATAGATGGTAGGAGAATACTCATGGTTGTTAATCTTAGATTGTATCTCTAAGAACTCGGCCATGTAGGCTTCATTAGAACCCAGTTTCGCTTGGTAAATAATTTCTTTTGCGATAAAGGGAGAGAACCCTGTAAACCATTTCACTATTTGAGAATCAAGCTTTCCACTGTTAAAATCCAGTTTTCGGATAAATGTTTCACCGTCTATCTCAAGTGGATTTACTTTATCTTGTTGGGGTGGTAATACATAAGGTGAACCGGGTAATACCGTCCGATGTCTGTTCTGGGCCATTGATATATGTTTCAAGCTATCAATAATATGCCCTTTCTCAGAATCCACTAACATCAAATTACTATGTTTACCCATTAGCTCAAGGATTAGTTTCTTATACGATATATCTCCAATTTCATTACGAGTTTTAATGGAAAACGTAATGATCCTCTCAAGACCGTCTTGTTCAATTGATTCGAGTATTGCACCGCTTAAATGTTTACGTAGTACCATACAAAACATCGGAGCATCAGCAGGGTTTTGAAAGGATTCTTTCGTTATATGAATTCTTGAATAAGATGGATGAACAGATAATAATAATGCATGATTCTTTCCTTGGCTACGGATAGTCATGATGATTTCTGTATTTGTTGGTTGTTGAATCTTTGTAATTTTGCCTGGAACAAGACTGTCGGATAACTCGTTTGTTATCGCTCTTGTAACAATTCCGTCAAATGGCATATTAACTCACCTCTTCACTTAAATTATAGCATTATTTAGGACAAGTCTGCATAGATATCACTATGAGTATATAGAGAATCGTAAATGCTCTCTAAAAGCTGGAGGAATGCGACGTGAAAAAGTGGTATCAATTAGATGTAGATCAAGTAGAACAGAAGCTTCAAGTAACTACAAGTAGGGGACTCTCCCCAAAACAAGTGGATCAAAGACAAAAGCAGTATGGCTATAATGTACTGGATTCAGGAAAACAACAATCGAAATGGATTATTTTTCTAAAACAGTTCCAGGACTTTATGGTACTAGTTTTACTTGCTGCGACGTTAATAGCGGGGATGTTAGGGGAATATGTAGATGCAATTGCAATAATGGTCATTGTACTAGTCAATGGATTTATTGGTTATTTTCAAGAGCAAAAAGCAGAAAAGTCCTTAGAAAAGCTGAAGGAATTGTCCGCTCCAATTGCAACAGTCTTACGTGATCAGAAGTGGGAAAAAGTCACATCGAGAGAGCTTGTGATTGGTGATATTGTTAAAGTGAATAGTGGTGACCGTATACCGGCAGATATTCGAATCGTCAAATCCAATAGCTTAGAAACGGAAGAATCTGCTCTTACGGGCGAATCTCTACCAGTTATGAAGCACGCGACAGCTATCATGCGAGATGACCTAGATGCTGGAGACCAGGTGAATATGGGGTTCATGGGAACATTGGTTACGAGGGGATCCGGAATAGGTATAGTAGTTGGAACAGGTATGAATACAGTAATGGGACAAATTGCTTCACTTATGACTAATACGAAAAAAATCCCTACTCCTTTGGAACGAAAACTCGCTGAATTAGGAAAAATTTTAATTGTAGTTGCCCTATTGCTTACTGTATTAGTGGTTGGATTAGGAGTTCTTCAAGGACACCCAGTATATAATATGTTCCTTGCAGGGGTCTCACTTGCTGTAGCTGCTATTCCTGAGGGACTACCAGCTATCGTAACTGTTGCACTCTCACTAGGAGTACAACGCATGATTCGAAAAAAAGCAATTGTAAGAAAGTTATCTGCTGTAGAAACATTGGGGTGTGCTTCAGTCATCTGTTCTGATAAAACAGGAACAATGACTGAAAATCAAATGACAGTAAAGGAAATATTCCTCAATGGAGATACCATTTCCGTTACTGGGGATGGTTTTGATGTTGAAGGGAATTTTTTACTTGGTAAGAAGAAGTTAAGCTCTGACCATCCTAACTTAGAAAAAATGCTCCTATATGGACAACTTTGTAATCATGCAGAATTGCAGGTGAAAAAAGGAAAATATTATGTGGATGGCGACCCGACAGATGGGGCACTAGTTGTCGCTGCAAGAAAAATCGGATTAAATCATTTAAGTGGGGATAATTACACGATTGTTAAAGAAATCCCATTTGACTCTGACCGAAAACGTATGAGTGTAGTCGTTGAAGATGATAAAGGAATGCGTTTTTTAATTACAAAGGGTGCTCCAGATGTATTACTACCTCGGTGTAATTATGTCATGGATGCAGAAGGTAGAAAAATATTAAAGCAACGTGACAGGGACCAAATCGAACAAGCAATTAACGGAATGGCTGATAAAGCATTACGTACCATTGCAATTAGTATGCGCCCATTAACGGATAATACATCACTGGACTCCGGATTTTTGGAGAAGGATTTAACTTTCCTCGGTCTATATGGAATGATCGATCCACCACGTAAAGAAGTAAGAGCCGCAATTCGTGAATGTCGTGAAGCAGGCATTAAAACGGTCATGATTACTGGAGATCATGTAAAAACAGCCAGAGCAATAGCTAGAGACTTAGAGTTATTACCGGATAATGGACTTGTATTAGAAGGAAGTCAGTTAAATCAAATGTCAACAAGTGAACTAGTGGAGGTCATTGAAGATGTTTATGTTTTTGCACGGGTTACCCCTGAGCATAAGCTTAAAATTGTAAAAGCATTTCAAGAACGTGGACATATTGTTGCCATGACTGGTGACGGCGTGAATGATGCGCCAGCTATTAAAGCAAGTGATATCGGAATAAGTATGGGAATTAGCGGAACAGATGTGACGAAGGAAGCTTCATCGTTAGTTTTAATGGATGATAACTTTGCAACAATAAAGGCAGCTATTCAAGAAGGTCGAAATATCTATGAAAATATTCGCAAATTCATTCGTTATTTATTAGCTTCGAATGTAGGAGAAATTTTAGTCATGCTCTTTGCGGTCCTATTGGGGATGCCTCTCCCATTAGTACCTGTCCAAATCTTATGGGTCAACTTAGTAACAGACGGTTTACCGGCAATGGCTTTAGGTTTGGATAAACCTGAGGATGATGTAATGAAGCGCGTACCACGTCATCCGAAAGAAGGGGTCTTTGCACGTGGACTAGGATTTAAAATTATTTCTCGTGGAATTTTAATTGGTATTGTTACCTTAATAGCTTTTATGGTAACCTATCAAAACAATCCAGATAATCTTCTATATGGACAAACCATTGCTTTTACTACTTTAGTAATGGCACAACTTATCCATGTTTTTGATTGTCGTAGTGAAAAGTCCGTATTTGAGCGTAATCCTTTTGAGAATATTTACCTTGTTCTTGCAGTGATTTCTTCCATTTTATTATTATTAGTTGTTGTATATTGGGCACCATTACAACCTGTTTTCCATACGATGTCTTTAGGCTTACGTGACTGGATGCTAGTTATTGGTTTAGCTTCGTTACCAACTGTACTATTTGGTTTTACCAAAAAATAACGTTTCGCACAATAGCTAGAACGTCAACGATTTATTATATTGAGAAACCCAAACTATTTCATCGAAACTAAAATAGTTTGGGTTTTTATATGGTATATGATTAATTATCATTGTTTATATTAGTTCCCTAGGAGAATTGGGTTTGTTACCATGACATAAAAGGTTATCGATAAAAGCTTACAACATATGGTATAATGACGATAATCAAAAAGTAGGTGATGGATTTGGTAAAAAGTATGACTGGATATGGAACCAGTACATTTCAATTTGAAAATACTTCGATTACTATAGAAATTCGGTCTATAAACCATCGATTTTTAGATATTATTCCGAAGTATCCCAAAACCTTCCTATACTTGGAGGATAAGATTAAAAAGCGTGTTAAATCCTTCTTTCAAAGAGGAAGAATAGAATTACATATAGAAATAGAAGGTACTAACTTTGTAAACAAAACCATAGTGACCGATTGGGAGCTTTTAGACCAGCTGGTTCAGCAAATCAAAACTGCACAAGACCGATATAAACTAAGTGAAGATATTCCAGTATCGTTGTTGACTAGCTTACCAGATATCATAACGGTACAAGAGAATGAAGAGAAACCTAGTGGTCTTCAGGAGAGGCTATTGCAATGTCTGGACGAGGCATGTGAGCAAGTGTTGTTAATGCGTATAGATGAAGGTAAATATCTATTAAAAGATATACTGGAACGAGTATCAGCAATTCGTAACATGATATCCTTGTTAGAAGGAAGAAGAGAAGTTGTGATTCAAGAATATCGCCTTCGTATTCAGGAACGTATTTCTAATTTCGTAGACGGTTCGATTAACCTAGAAGAAGGTCGTATTTATCAAGAGATTGCCATTCTAGCTGAAAAAGGGGATATCACAGAAGAAATAACTAGATTACATAGCCATATCGAACAAATCACCGATTTGTGTAATAGTAATGAACCAATAGGTAGGAAACTAGACTTTATTATTCAAGAGATGAACCGAGAAGTGAACACGATTGGATCTAAATCTACGGACACCAAGATTGGGGAATTGACGGTTGCATTGAAGAGCGAAATGGAGAAAATAAAAGAACAGGTTCAAAATATAGAGTGAAGAACAAAAGTCAGATACTTTTATTTTCCGAGGAAAGCCTTTATAATAGTTTAGAATGATAAGGGGGAAGTAACGTTGGGTCTACAGTTAATAAATATAGGATTTGGTAATGTGGTTTCAGCTAATCGAGTAATTTCGATTGTATCACCTGAATCAGCACCAATTAAAAGAATTATCTCTGTTGCAAGAGATAACAATAAATTAGTAGATGCTACATATGGAAGAAGGACAAGAGCGGTAATTATAACGGATAGTGACCATGTTGTACTTTCTGCAGTCCAACCAGAAACAGTTGGACAACGCGTGTTAAGCCATGAAGAAATGACAGATGAATAAACCGCATAATCTTTAGGAGGAAATAATTTGATAGAAGAAAAAGGGATCTTATTTATTCTATCTGGACCGTCTGGAGTTGGGAAAGGTACGGTTAGGAAAGAACTTTTTGAACGAAAAACAGAATTGCGTTACTCGATTTCGATGACTACCCGGGATAAACGACCTGGTGAAGTCGAAGGTGTTGATTATTTCTATCGTTCTAATGAAGAATTTGAGAAATTAATCGAAGAAGGCAAGCTGTTAGAATATGCTAAATTTGTTAATAATTATTATGGTACACCAAAGGACTACGTACTGGAAACATTAGATGCTGGACACGATGTTTTTTTAGAAATAGAAGTACAAGGTGCGTTACAGGTTAAGGAAAACTTTCCTGAAGGAGTTTTTATTTTTCTTTTCCCGCCTAGCTTAGAGGAATTAAAAAACCGAATTGTTAATCGAGGGACCGAAAATGAAGATGTCATACTTAACCGATTAAAAGAGGCTCGTAAAGAAATTGAGATGATGGACGCATATGACTATGTTGTTGTAAATGACGATGTGGATAAAGCAGTTGCAAAAATTCAATCCATTATTCAAAGTGAACATTGTAAGAGAGAACGTATTGCAGCACAATATAAGAAATTATTGGAGGATGAGTTATCATGATGTTAGAACCATCAATTGACGCATTACAAGAAAAGATTAAATCAAAATATTCTTTAGTAACATTATCAGCAAAAAGAGCTAGACAATTACGTGAGACTAACAATTTAAAAATTGAAAACCCAAAATCACATAAGTTTGTTGGTATGGCTTTAGAAGAAATAGCTGCAGATGAGCTGAAATTAGAAGTTAAAAAATAATAAGGATTAATCCCTTGCATGTTATGATGTAAGGGATTTATTTTTATTCTCGGTGTCAAAATGCCCAAAATGGATATTAACTTTATACAATCTGATGATAATCCGAAAGTGAAACTGCCTCTTCCATCGCATATCAAGGTTGATAAGTAAGGGGAGTTCAAGGTATAACTAGACTAGAAGATTATTTTGAGTGGAAAGGTGTTCTATTGATGCAAAATAAAAATATTTTGCTTGGAGTGTCAGGTGGTATTGCTGCTTATAAAGCATGCGCACTAGTAAGTAAATTAACCCAACAAGGTGCTATTGTGAAAGTTTTAATGACTGAAAGTGCCACTAAATTTGTTTCGCCATTAACATTTCAAGCGTTATCACGAAATCCTGTATATATGGATACATTTGATGAAAAAGATCCTGAGAAAATTGCCCATATTGATTTAGCGGATTGGGCCGATATCTTTTTACTTGCACCAGCTACAGCGAATATAATTGGCAAAATTGCTAATGGGATAGCGGACAACATCATTACTACAGTGTTGCTAGCAACGAAGGCAGACGTTTATATAGCTCCAGCCATGAATGTTAATATGTATGAGCATCCGGCAGTTATTAAAAATATGCAGATATTAGCGGATTATGGTTATCACTTTATTGAACCAGGTGCAGGATATTTAGCATGTGGCTGGATTGGCAAAGGAAGATTAGAAGAACCGGAGACTATTATTGAAGTGCTAAAGGCACATCAGCAGACCGATAAGCCTCTATTAGGGAAGAATGTATTAATATCTGCTGGTCCAACCAGAGAGATTCTTGATCCTGTTCGATTTTTTTCTAATCGTTCAACAGGTAAAATGGGATTCGCACTAGCTGAGATTGCGGCAGAGTTAGGAGCGAATGTTACATTAGTAACCGGTCCGGTAAATCTGGATGTAGCAAACAATTTAATTAGACGGATTGATATAACAACTGCTGAAGAGATGTATCAAGCAATGACAAGTGAATTTCCAAGACATGATATTGTTATTAAAGCAGCAGCGGTAGCAGACTATCGACCGAAAGAGATATTCGAAAACAAATTGAAAAAACTAGATGGACCAATGCAATTGGAGTTAATAAGGACGAAAGACATCCTACAATCGCTTGGCGAACAAAAAACGCACCAATTTTTAGTTGGTTTTGCAGCAGAAACACAGAATGCTATTGAATATGGTATGGACAAGCTCAAGCGTAAAAACTTGGATGCAATAGTGATTAATAATGTTTCTGAGGCAGGAGCAGGATTTGGTACTGATACAAATATAGTATCTTATTTGAATAGGAACCATGAAGAAAACAAGATCCCATTAGCTTCTAAGAGAGAAGTTGCTAAAGAAATATTTAAGTTGATTTTAAGAGACATGAAGGATGAAGAAGCGTGAGTATTGCGAAGGTAATAGTCGATGTTCAAGCAAAATCGATTAATCAGACATTTGATTATCGGATTCCCGAAAGATTTCACGATATAATATCAGAAGGAATGCGAGTTATTGTACCATTCGGACCAAGGAAAATAACTGGATTTGTTGTAGAGATTAAGAATACTTCAGAATTTGACAAACTAAGAGATATTATCGATGTACTAGATATCCAGCCTGTGTTAACAAAAGAACTATTAGAATTAGGGAAATGGGTAGCAGAAGATACGTTAACCATGTACATTACCGCGTATCAGGCAATGCTGCCTCAAGTATTGAAAGCACAATACAAAAAAGAATTGGTACGAAATACACATGAACCCCTCGCAGATGAGTTTGAATACCTATTTGCAGGGAGGGATGTTATCGCATATGAGGAATTTGTACAGTCGAATATCCCGTACTCAAAGCTACAACATGCCGTACAAGAAACATTAATTTCCATTAATTATTTGGTGAAATCAAAAATTACGAAGAAACAGGTTACCGTTATTGAGCCTGTAAAAGAAAGTTTTTTGTTAGAAGAAGCTTTGATGGATTTATCTCCTAGTGCTAAGAAACAAAGACAATTAATCTCATTTTTTATTCAAAATCCAGATCCTATTGAACAAGCTAAACTATTTCAAATTACCAACACGAATCGCCCTATAGTCAAGGCATTATTGGAAAAGCAATTACTAAGAGAATTTAAAAAAGAAATTTATCGTAATCCGTATGACGATAGTTCCTTTAAGCGCACTTATCCTTTAAACCTAACAGAGCAGCAAGAAAAGGCACTCCAACCAATACGAGAATCTATTCGAAAGATAGAGCATGATGTGTTTTTAGTGCATGGCGTTACGGGTAGTGGCAAAACAGAAATATACTTACAGGCAATTCAAGAAGTACTTAAGCAAGGGAAAGAAGCAATTGTTTTAGTTCCAGAGATTTCTCTTACACCTCAAATGGTAAATCGTTTTAAGGGTAGGTTTGGTAGTGAGGTGGCGGTTATGCACAGTGGGCTTTCAAGTGGTGAGAAATACGATGAATGGCGTAAAATTCAAGCCAAAGAGGTAAGAGTTGTGGTTGGAGCTAGGTCAGCAATTTTCGCTCCGTTTGAAAATCTAGGTATTATTATCATTGATGAGGAACATGAAACGACGTATAAGCAGGAAGATCAACCACGATATCATGCAAGAGATGTGGCTATTAAGCGGGGACAGTCCCATAATTGTCCAGTTGTTTTAGGGAGTGCAACACCTACATTAGAATCGTATGCCCGTGCGCAAAAGGGAGTGTATCAATTATCTACCCTTGATCAGCGGACAAACGAAAAGGATATGCCTGAAGTTGAGATTATCGATATGCGGGAAGAGTTACATAGTGGTAATCGTTCCATGTTCTCGAAGGCATTAAAAGAGAGTATGGAGGAAGTTATTTCTCGAGGAGAGCAAGTTGTACTGTTATTAAATAGAAGAGGGTATTCCACGTTCGTTATGTGCCGGGATTGTGGTCATGTAAAAGAATGCCCACACTGTGATATCGCATTAACCTTCCATAAGAGAAGTAATCGTTTAAAATGTCACTATTGTTCCTATGAAGAACCAATGCCATTAGTATGTACAGAATGCCAAAGTGACTCTATACGATACTTTGGGACTGGAACACAGAGAGTAGAAGAATCGTTACATGAATTAATGCCACACGCTAGGGTAATTAGAATGGATGTCGATACTACCAGAAAGAAAGGTTCTCATGAAAGACTGCTAAAACAGTTCGCGAATAAAGAAGCAGATATTTTATTAGGAACACAGATGATTGCGAAAGGATTAGACTTCGCAAATGTTACCTTAGTTGGTGTTTTAACTGCTGATTCGATGCTTCATTTACCAGATTTTCGTTCAAGCGAACGCACTTTTCAATTATTGACACAGGTAAGTGGACGTGCTGGTAGACATGAGCTACCTGGCAAAGTAATCGTTCAGACCTATACACCAGAACACTATAGTATTCAATTAGCAAGTGACTATGACTTTAATCAGTTCTTCTTACGGGAAATGCAAATAAGGAGATCATTTCGATATCCACCATATGTTTATTTAGCATTAGTAACGGTTTCACACCCTAACCATGTGCGAGTAGTACAGATTACTCAACGTATCGTTCAACTATTATTAAAGGTAGTAGGAGAAGAGACGATTGTCCTTGGACCAACACCTTCACCAATAGCTAGGATGAAAGATAGATATCGTTATCAATGCATGATAAAATACAAAAATGAACCGAATCTAAGAAGTAATCTTCGCAAAATAATCGATCAGTTCCATGAAGAAATACGGAAAGAGGACTTATTAATCACAATAGATATGCAACCGTATCATTTTATGTAGAAAGAAGGTAATCAAATGAAACGAATCGTATTTATGGGAACTCCTGACTTTTCAGTTCCTATCTTACATAAATTAGTTGAATCGGAATATGAGGTTGTATTAGTCGTCACACAACCAGACCGACCAAAAGGAAGGAAAAAAGTAATTACCCCACCACCAGTAAAAGTTGCTGCCGAATCTCATGGGATACCAGTTTATCAACCTGAAAAGATTCGAAATAACTTTCAAGAAATACTTGATTATAATCCAGACATCATTGTGACAGCAGCATACGGACAAATCTTACCAAAGGATTTACTGGATGGCCCTAAATATGGATGTATTAATGTTCATGCATCCTTATTGCCAGAATTGCGCGGAGGTGCGCCAATTCATTATGCAATCATACAAGGGAAAGAAGAAACAGGTATTACCATCATGTATATGGCAGAGAAATTAGATGCCGGAGATATTCTTACGCAAAAGAGTATTCCCATTGAAATCGACGATCATGTCGGCAGCATGCATGATAAGTTATCACAAATTGGCAGTGAATTGTTAATGGAGACATTACCGCGCCTTTTTGCTGGAGAAATAACACCAATAAAACAAGATGATTCTAAGGCTACATTTGCGGCAAATATCAAACGCGAACAAGAATTAATTGATTGGAATCGTCCTAGCAAACAAATCTATAATCAAATTCGTGGTCTACATCCTTGGCCAGTTGCCTTTACTACTTATCAAGGAAATAATATGAAAGTTTGGTGGGCAGAGCTTACGAACAAACAGTTTGACGGAAAGCCAGGTGAAGTTGTGGAAAAAGAACAAGATGAAGCAGTAATCGTCGTTTGCGGGGATAAGTTGGGTCTAAGATTGACGGAAATTCAACCCGCTGGCAAGAAAAGAATGACTGTACGGGAATACTTGCAAGGTTCCAGTGATCGCATTCAAGTCGGAACTATAATGGGAGAATAGGCATGGGTAAATATCTTCTTAGAAACACCATAATAGATTTATTACTTCGTATCGAGCAAGACAGCGGCTATAGTCATTTACTAATCAACCATGAGATTAAGTCTAATAAAATTTCACCAAAGGATGAGGGGTTACTGACAGAGATTGTCTATGGTACGATTCAACGCAAAATTACATTGGACTACTTTATTGATTACTACTTAAACAGTAAGAAAAAAATCGAACCATGGGTACGTATGCTTCTGAGAATGTCCATTTATCAAATGAACTACCTTGATAAAGTACCAGATCATGCTATCTTTCACGAAGCCGTTGAAATAGCTAAACAGAGAGGACATAAAGGTGTGGCTTCTCTTGTTAATGGAATGCTTCGAACGATACAACGTAATGGTTTACCTGATATTCAAAAAATTCAGGACCCCGTCCAGCGTCTCTCGGTGGAAACAAGTCATCCAGAATGGCTAGTTAAACGTTGGATCGACCATTATGGATATGAAACAACCAAAGAAATGTGTGAAGCAAATTTAACGACAAAGGCTATGTCTGTTCGTATTCAACCATTGAAAATCTCAAGAAAAGATGCAATGGAACGTTTAAACAATGAAGGATATGAGGTATCTGCTTCCATCTTCTCCGAACAGGGCATTATTATTAACAATGGAAATATTCTCAAGTCTTCTCTATTTGAGGATGGACTTGTAACTATTCAAGATCAGAGTTCAATGCTTGTAGGAGAGTTGTTAGATGCTAATGCTGGAGATGTTGTCTTAGATGCGTGCAGTGCTCCAGGAGGAAAAGCAACTCACATTGCTGAAAAAATGGGGAATAAAGGCGTCATTCGTGCCCATGATTTACACAAAAAGAAAATAAAGTTAATAAATGAAAAAGCTAATGCTTTAGATTTATCCATCATAGAGGCGGAGGCAGCGGACGCTCGTAACTTAGGTGAACACTATCAAAATGAAACTTTCGATCGAATCCTAGTTGATGCACCATGCTCAGGTCTTGGCGTTATGCGTGGAAAACCAGATATAAAATATAATAAACAGGAAAGAGATATTGAAAGACTATCCGAAATCCAAAAGGATATTTTGACTACTGTTGCACCACTATTAAAAATAGAAGGTAAACTATTATATAGTACTTGTACGGTTGACCCTATTGAAAATGAAGCAGTGGTAAAGGCGTTTTTAGCAGAACATGAAGACTATCAAATTGATAAACAATTTTTCGAAGAGTTACCAAATGAATTAAAAAATTCCATAGGAGTTTCAGAATATGGATTACAACTTTTCCCACAAAGTTTTGAAACAGATGGATTTTTCCTTACTAGGTTGATTCGTAGATGATCATAAAAAACTGTAGGTAAATAGAGAAAAATTACCAGAAAAGGATATTCTTCTTTGGGATATTGTGTAATACTATAGTAAAAAGTCGTCAAGAACGTACCTATACACATAATTCAATAGAGAAAGTGCCTGTTTTTTCTATTGTAATTTGTTGCTTAAGATAAGGGGTGGAAGAATGGAAGGACACTTTTTGACTGACCGTGGTCAAGTAAGAAGTCATAATGAAGACTCTGGTGGTATATTTTCAAATGGAAACGGCCAATATTTGGCTATTATCGCAGATGGAATGGGTGGCCATCAAGCAGGCGATGTAGCTAGTGAAATGGCAACATCAATCATAGAAGAAAAATGGCGTAAGATTGAGAAATTACTTTCCCCAGAGGAAACAGAGGAATGGCTGAAAAACGCCTTACTAGAGATGAATACATCCATTTATCAGCATTCACTTGAAAAAGAAGAATGTCAAGGTATGGGTACAACCATCGTAGTAGCCGTTTGTACGGAAGAATTTATCTCTGTTGCACATATTGGGGACAGTCGATGTTACCTGTATAATGATTTCAGCTTTAAGCAGATAACAGAGGACCATTCCTTAGTGAACGCTCTTGTACAATCTGGTCAGATTTCGAAAGAAGATGCATTACAGCACCCTAGAAAGAATGTTGTACTAAGAGCATTAGGTACAAGTGAAACCGTTGAACCAGATATACAAACAATAAACTGGGAAGATGGGGATAAGTTATTACTTTGTTCCGATGGGTTAACAGATAAAGTAAGAGATCATGAGCTTGCCGAGTATTTGAAGTCAACAAACGATATCGAAGGCGTAGGGAAACTATTGGTAGATTTAGCTAATGAACGCGGTGGGGAGGATAATGTTTCGCTCATTATATTACAGCATGAAACTTCAGTGGAAGAAGGTGAGCCATCGTGTTAAATGGCCATTTACTAAGCGAACGTTATCGGATTAAAGAAAAAATTGGTGGAGGCGGAATGGCTGATGTCTATCTTGCACAGGACATCATTTTAGATCGTAGAGTTGCCATTAAGGTGTTACGATTAGAATATGCAAATGATGAAGAGTTTATAGCAAGATTTGACCGAGAAGCTCAGTCGGCAACCAGTCTTTCGCATCCGAACGTAGTTACCATTTACGATGTTGGTGAAGAAGAACAAATACTTTATATGGTAATGGAGTACGTAGATGGGATGACCTTAAAGGAATTTATCCAGCGATACGGTCCAATCGATGTACCGGAAGCCATTGAGATTATGAAACAGATTACTGCTGCTATCTCTCATGCTCATGAAAATGGGATTGTACACCGTGACATAAAACCACAAAATATTCTTATTGATACATATGGCCATATCAAGGTTACGGACTTCGGTATTGCTGTTGCATTGAGTGCGACCTCCTTAACACAGACTAATTCTATTTTAGGATCTGTCCACTATTTATCACCGGAACAAGCAAGAGGTGGGTTAGCTACTAAGAAGTCTGATATATATTCACTTGGAATTGTGTTTTTCGAGATGTTGACAGGGAGATTACCTTTTTCCGGGCAGTCCCCGGTATCAATCGCTTTAAAGCATCTTCAAAGTGATACACCTTCCGTAAGGCGATATAGTCCAGATGTGCCGCAAAGTGTGGAGAATATTGTCCTAAAAGCAACTGCCAAAGATCCTTTTCATCGATATGAAACAGTCTATGATATGGAGGAGAGTTTGGAAGTTGCATTAACTCCGGAGAATATTAATGAACCGAAATATATACCACCTACTGAGGTAGGAGAAGAAACGAAAGCAATCCCGATTATAACAGAGAATAATCTTGAAAACATCCATCAGGATACTATTATTCATCAGGCAAATGCTGAAACGAAGAAAGTGGTAGACAAAGGTCAAGATTCTGATAAAACAGGTAAGAAAAATAAAAAGAAAAACAAAAAGAAAAAGCGGAAGAAGAAGGGCTTAATCATTACCATCTCAATTGTAGTCTTGATAATAGCCATCGTAATCGCTTTGTTCCTAGTACCAGGACTATTGAAATCAAAAGAGGTAACAATTCCAGATGTTATTGAGTATGATTACAGAGATGCAGTAGAGGAACTTGAATCGTTGAATCTAGAAGTCGAAAGAGAAGACGTTCCTTCAGATGAAATAGAAGAGGGTAAGGTAGTCAAAACGGATCCTAGACCTGGAAGACCGGTGAAAGAAGGACAAACTATCACCGTATTTGTTAGTACTGGAAAAGAGCGGGATGAATTTGATGACTATACAGGTAGACAAGCTACAGATGCTGAGAGGCTCCTTCGGGAGAAAGGTTATACAGATATTGTAATTTATGAGAAATATTCGGATCGGCCAGCTGGTGAAATAATTACGCAAGTACAACCAAAGCCTGGTGAGGATGTAATCCCTGATGAGACTACTGTTATTTTTGAGGTTAGTCAAGGAACCGAACCGATTCAACTAGATAGTTTAGTTGGGTATACAGAAAACGAGGCTAAAGCACTGTTAGAATCGAAGGGATTAAGAATAAAGGTTCACAAAGAAAATTCTGAAACGATTGCAGAGGGTCGGATTATTAGACAAAATCCCGAAGCGAAAACGGAAGTAAATGAAGGAGACACCATTGATGTTTACGTTTCCATTGGGCCAAAGGAACTTCCTCCTAGAACACATACCGTACAGTTGATTATTGATTACGCTTTGGATGATTCGGATACCCCAGGTGATGATAATGGAGATGACTCTAGTGGTAGCCCAATCCCGCAGGAGGTAAGAATCTATGTTCAAGATATGAATAACCCGGATATATCGATTGTTAAGGATCAGTTCTCCATAACCGAAGATGTCAGAAGAACAATTGATTTAAAAATAGCACCTGGAACACAAGCAAGATATCGAGTTATGCGTGATAACGAGATTATATACGATGAATTAATACCATATGAAGAAGGTGAATAAATGCCAGAAGGCAGAATTATAAAGGCTTTGAGTGGGTTTTACTATGTCCAAGCTACAGAAGGAGTATTTCAATGTAAAAGTAGAGGAGTATTCCGAAAAAAGAACATTACACCGCTAGTAGGAGATTATGTTTCTTTTGATCATCGAGAAGAAAATGAAGGTTATATAACAGAGGTAAAGGTTAGGACGAATGAATTAATTCGTCCTCCTATTGCGAATATAACGCAAGCAATTATTGTAAGCTCTGCGACGATGCCTGATTTTAGCACGACATTATTGGATCGATTCCTAGTCTTAATCGAGGCGAAAGGAATTACGCCAATCATCTTTATTACGAAAACGGATTTACTAACAGATGAACAGATCGTTGATTTAAAAGAATATCAAGCGGATTACGAGGGAATAGGTTATAAGGTTGAGATGTTTTCAGCTAAAGATCCAAAAGAAATGGTTCGTATAAAGGATTACTTAAAGGACCAAGTGACAGTAATCGCTGGACAGTCTGGAGTCGGTAAATCTTCCTTAATTAATGCTTTGAGTCCAGAATCATTACTGAAAACTGCAGATATTTCTAAGAGTTTAGGAAGGGGTAAGCACACTACTAGACATGTTGAATTGATAGAAATAAACAATGGATTAGTAGCAGATACCCCTGGATTTAGCGCTTTAGACTTTAGTGAAATTGAAGCAGATGAACTTTCTAGTTGTTTTCCGGAAATGAGAGAACGATTGGAGAATTGCAAGTTTAGAGGGTGTCTTCACGCCAAAGAACCTAAATGTGCTGTAAAAGACGCCGTGGAACAAGGAGAAATTCCCATGTACCGATATGAACATTACATTAGTTTTTTAGAAGAAATACAATCACGAAAGCCGAGGTATTAGTATGACAAAAATAGCACCATCAATATTATCAGCAGACTTTGCTAAATTAGGTGAAGAAATTAAAGATGTAGAAATTGGGGGAGCAGACTATATCCATGTGGATGTTATGGATGGTCATTTTGTGCCGAATATAACAATTGGACCGCTGGTAGTTGAAGCGATAAAGCCAATAACTAAATTGCCACTAGATGTCCATCTAATGATTGAAAATCCAGATCACTATATTCCTTCTTTTGCGAAGGCTGGTGCTTCCATTATTACGGTACATCAAGAGGCAACTGTACATTTACATAGAACCATTCAGTTAATTAAATCACATGGTATCAAAGCGGGAGTTGCTATTAATCCTGCTACCCCTGCGGAAATGATAAGAGAAATACTACAGGAAGTTGACCTTGTACTAGTTATGACAGTGAACCCAGGTTTTGGTGGTCAATCCTTCATTTCATTAACATTGGATAAAATCAGACAGATAGCTAAGTGGCGTGAGGAATATGGTCTATCTTTTGAGATAGAAGTAGATGGTGGAGTGAATGTTACAACAGCAAGAACATGTGTGGAAGTAGGAGTTGATGTATTAGTTGCAGGAAGTGCAATTTATGATCAATCAAACCGAAAAAAAGCAATAGAAGATATTCGTCACGCAGCAAAAGGATAAAAGACTTATGTTGAGTGTGGCAATCATTGGTAGTGGACCCGCTGAATTGATTCCAGATTTATCCAAGTATCGAGAAGAAATCGATATATGGATAGGGGCTGATAGAGGAGCTTTAGTGGCAATACAGAATCATCTGAAGCTAGCCCATGCTATTGGAGATTTTGACTCTGTTGACGAAACAGAATTACTTACCATCAAGAATTATGCAAAACATATAGAGCTATATCCAGTTGAAAAGGACAAGACAGATTTAGAATTGGCTTTACAGAAGGCACTATCGTTGTCGCCTAGTACTGTCTATTTAATGGGTGTAACCGGAGGGCGTATGGATCACACCCTTATCAACATTCAACTACTAAATCAACTTAAGGAAGAAAATATTCATGGTATTATAGTTGACCAGTATAATCGAATCGAGCAGTTTCATCCAGGTACACATATGGTTGAAAGGGATGCTACCTATCCAACTATTTCGTTTGTACCACTAACAACAGAGGTTAAGGGGTTAACTTTAAAAGGATTTTACTATCCCCTAACAGAAGCAACAATAATAATGGGCTCAACCTTATCAATTTCAAACAAGCTTATCGCAAATTCTGGTACTTTTTCTTTTATGAAAGGCATAGTATTAGTTGTAAGGAGTCGTGGATAAAAAACGATTCATGTATCGTGTTTGTAAATTGGAGGAGGGCGAACTTATGAAATTTTATACGATTAAGCTCCCTAGAGTACTTGGTGGATTTGTAAGGGTAATGATTGGGATTTTTAAAAAGGAGAAATAGTGCTTCGCATGCTTTTGTCAATGATTGGCAGAAGCTCTCTTTTTTTGTGGATTAGTTATCTTCCACACCAGATCATGAAACGTAAAATACACCATTATGATAAAATGTAAAAAGCACCCAGTTTACTTTGGGTGCTTTTGGCTAATAACTAATGTATCGGTGTAAAATGAATAGGTATATAAATTATACGCGTTCCACTTTACCTGATTTAAGTGCGCGTGCAGAAACATAAACACGTTGTGGTTTTCCGTCAACCATAATACGAACTTTTTGCACATTAGCTTTCCATTTACGTCTATTGGAATTCATAGCGTGTGAGCGTTGGTTTCCACTACTAGTTTTACGACCAGTAACAACACATTTTCTTGCCATGGTAATCCCTCCTACTCTTAACAAAAGTCAATTTAATACTTATACAATTTACCATAAGTGAGAAAAGAATGCAATGGTTATGCAAAGAATTATCACTTGACAGATTGATGGGAATCGTTCATTGTTATAAGAGGCGAAAAGCTTATCTAAGCTCGCTACATAATTGGATTGTACACTTGAGAACTGGACTTATTTATTATTATTACGTAGAGAACCTTGAAGTGCAAAAGCGTATATTCTGTAGTAAAATATCCTTAAGATTAAAGAAGCTCAGAAGGAGGATTATTATGTCCATTGAATTGAATACTAAAGATGGTCATGTAACCATTACGAATGAAGTAATTGCAACAATCGCTGGTGGTGCTGCTGTTGAGTGCTATGGTATTGTTGGAATGGCTTCAAAAAGTCAAATCAAAGACGGTATAGCAGAGATACTTCGAAAAGAAAATTATTCTCGTGGAATCATCGTTAGACAAGAAGATAATTCCCTACATATTGATATGTATATTATTGTTAGCTACGGCACGAAGATCTCAGAGGTGGCTCATAATGTGCAATCACAAGTCAAATATACTTTAAGTAAAACATTAGGACTCGACATTGATTCCGTAAATATCTTCATACAAGGAGTACGTGTAGCAAAAGATTAATTTTTGCTCACCTGATTTAGAGGGAGGAACTATTGTGGCAGTACAAAAGCTAGACGGCATTACTTTTTCGCAAATGGTATTGACAGGAGCTCACCATTTAACTAATAATGCCAAAAAAATTGATGCGCTTAACGTTTTTCCAGTGCCAGATGGTGATACTGGAACAAATATGAACTTATCGATGACTTCTGGCGCAAATGAAGTGAAAAAAACCAAATCTGAAAATATTTCTGTGGTTGCTCAAGCGTTCTCAAAAGGTTTATTAATGGGAGCGAGAGGGAACTCGGGTGTAATTCTATCACAAATCTTTAGAGGGTTCGCGAAAGGGATGGAAAATAAATCATCACTGACTACAGATGATTTAGCTATTGCTTTTGACGCTGGAGTTCAAACAGCTTATAAAGCTGTTATGAAGCCTGTAGAAGGTACAATCTTAACTGTTGCAAAAGATGCAGCAAAGAAAGCTGTAGAGATTGCGGGAGAAGAAGATGATATTATTATCATGATGGAGAAAGTACTACAGGAAGCTAAAGCTTCTTTAAAACGTACTCCGGATCTTTTGCCAGTATTAAAAGAAGTTGGTGTAGTGGATTCTGGTGGTCAAGGGCTTGTAACGGTTTACGAAGGGTTCCTAGCCGCATTAAAAGGTGAAGAATTGCCTGAGGGTGTTGACACCGTTGAAATGGAAGATATGGTAAACGCTGAACATCATAAAGCACAGGACTTCATGGATACTTCCGATATTGAGTTTGGTTATTGTACGGAGTTCATGGTTAAGTTTGAAGAGGAAAAATTACATGATAATCCATTTGATGAGACAGCATTCCGTAATGAATTAAGTCAGCACGGTGACTCACTACTAGTTGTATCAGATGAAGAGGTTGTAAAGGTTCATGTTCACACAGAATATCCGGGAAATGTGTTAACAATTGGGCAACGTCATGGTAGTTTAATCAATATGAAGATTGAAAACATGAGAGAGCAGCATACTGCAATCGTTGGAGATAAAAAAGATCAAAAGGTAGCAAAAGAAAAAGCTGATTTTGGTATCGTTACTGTTGCAATGGGCTCTGGTCTAAAGAATCTCTTTGAAAGCTTGGGGGCTACTGTCGTTATAGAAGGTGGACAGACTATGAATCCAAGTACGCAAGATATTACAGACGCTATTAAGCAAGCTAATGCTAAGAATGTAATTGTTCTGCCGAATAATAAGAATATTGTTATGGCTGCGGAACAGGCTGCAGAGCTTGCTGAAGATAATGTTGCTGTAGTGACTACAAAAACAATTCCGCAGGGTATTAGTGCATTGTTAGCATTCCATCCTGATGAGGATTTAGAAGTTAATAAAAATAACATGTTAGAAGCAAGTTCTCATGTCAAGACAGGACAAATCACCTATGCAGTAAGAGATACACAAATCGACGGTATCTCAATTGAAAATGGTAATTTTATGGGTATTGCAGATGGAAAGATTGTTACAACTCATAAAGAACGCTTTGAAGCTGTAAAACAATTATTCCAAGAGCTAATTACTGAAGATGATGAGATTTTAACGATTCTATCTGGTGAAGATGTGTCAGAAGAGGAAGTTAAAGAGTTGGTCAATTTTATTGAAGAAAACTATGAGGATGTAGAAGTGGAAGTTCATAATGGTAATCAACCGATTTATTCTTATATCTTCTCGGTAGAGTAATCTGGACATACCGTAGCATTCCTTATGAAGATGGCCCAAGTATCGCTTCCAAAGGGAAGCTTGGACCATTGTTTACTC
>NZ_AEWH01000045.1 GCF_000190475.1 Ornithinibacillus scapharcae TW25 | reverse complement strand
CTTTTTTTATGATTACATATAACCCCAAATTAGTGTAAGTAGGGTACCAAATACAGTAACAAGGGCAATAGCAATAGCATAGTAGATAGTTGTATATATCGTATTTTTATCTTTTGATTCTCCTGCGTGCATAAAGAATACCAATTGTAATGCAGCTTGAATAAATGCTGTAATAACTAATATCGTCATTCCCATTTCAAATGACATATCAAGGAAGTAAACAGTTAGCGCAACAGCAGTGAGAACAAGAGAAGATACAAATCCCATCACTTGTTTTGCAGGAAATAATTCTTTCATGTTTACATCATTCCTTTCAGATAGATGAAGCTGAAGATAAAGATCCAGACAACATCTAGAAAATGCCAATAAAGTGAGAATATAAAGGACTTATTCGATGTTTCAGGTGTAAATCCACGTTTCTTAATCTGTAGGAAGATAAATAATCCCCAAAATAAACCGAATGTAACGTGGGCACCGTGTGTACCTAATGTTGTCAATAGTATTGCTGTGAAGGCACTAGTTTGTAATGTAGCACCTTCATGGTAATAGTGTATGAACTCATAAATCTCTAAACCTAAGAATGATAAGCCTAAAAGTAAAGTGATTGCTAAGAAGGCTAGGGTTGCTTTCTTATTTTGAATACGCATAGCGTGAATTGCTAAACCAATTGTGAAACTACTAGTTAATAGAATAATTGTCTCCATTAATACTGGTGTAATTTCGAAGATTTCTGCACCACTCGGCCCATTTCCTATTCCATTTTCAAGTGTGAAGTAGGATGCGAATAGGGTACCGAATAACATGATTTCAGCACCAAGGAAAATCCAAAAACCTAGGATGTTCATTTGATTTTGCTGTGTGCTATATTCAAGAGGTTGCGATTGATCTATTTTCATTCTTTAGCACCTCCAAAGTTCTTTTCTGTTTCGTGTATTTCTTCTTCTGAGATATAACGTCCATGATCATTTTCAAATGTGCGATAAGCCATACAACCGAAAATACCTAGTGCTGAGAGGATAACACCAACCCAGATACTAAATACAAACGAGAAACCAAATATAAAGAAGAATCCAGCCATTATTATTGGTAAACCACTGTTGTTTGGCATGTGAATCTTACTAATTTTGTCCTTAAATAATTGGTGACCATTTTTCTTTGAATCCCAATATGCTTCAGATGAATTAACAACTGGTGTCACAGCAAAGTTATATTCAGGAACTGGAGTTTGAGTTGCCCATTCTAGAGAACGTGCATTCCATGGGTCCTGACCAACATTTCTTGGAGCATAACGGAAGCTATAGTATACGTTATACACGATTAAGATAAAGGCGATTGCCATTAATCCAGCACCAAAGAAGGATAGCATATTTAATGGTCCGAAACCAGTTTCTTCAGAGTACGTGTACATACGACGTGCTTGACCGTCAAGTCCTGTAATATACATTGGGAAGAATGCTAAACAGAATCCAATGGATAGGAACCAGAAGCCCCATTTACCAATACGTTCATTAAGCATAAATCCAAACATTTTTGGCCACCAGTAGGTAAGACCTGCTAGCATTGCAAACACAACTCCTGGAATGATTACATTATGGAAGTGTGCTACTAGAAACATAGTGTTGTGGTATTGGTAGTCTGCACTAGCAATAGCTAGCATGACACCAGTTACACCACCAATTGTAAATAAAGGAATAAATCCTATTGAGTATAGCATTGGAACGGTGAAACGGATTTTACCTTTCCACATGGTTAATAACCAGTTAAATATTTTTATTCCAGTCGGTACAGCAATAGCCATTGTTGTAATGGAGAATATTCCATTTACTAGTGCACCATGTCCCATTGTAAAGAAGTGGTGAACCCAAACCAAGAAGGACATAAATGAAATAAGAACCATTGAACCAACCATTGATTTATATCCATATAGATTTCTTTGTGAGAAGGTAGCTATTACCTCACTATATACACCAAAGGCTGGAAGAATTAAGATATATACTTCAGGATGTCCCCATACCCAGAAGAGGTTGGCCCAGAGCATATCCATACCACCGTTGGTTGACGCAAAGAAATGCGTTCCAAATTGACGATCAAATGTCCCCATTAATAATGCAATCGTTAAAACAGGGAAGGCAAAAACAATAATAACGTTTGTAATGAGTGCAGACCATGTGAACATAGGCATCTTCATTAATGTCATACCTGGTGCTCTCATTTTAAAAATGGTAACAATGAAGTTAATACCAGTCATTAGTGTACCTAGACCAGAAATCTGTAAGGCCCACATATAATAGTTAACTCCAACAGTTTCACTGAAGTCTGTTCCTGCGAGTGGGAAATAATTCGTCCATCCTGCATCTGGGGATCCCCCGATGACAAACGAAATATTAAATAGCATTGCACCTGCAAAATACAGCCAAAAGCTTATTGCATTAAGACGAGGGAATGCAACGTCACGCGCACCAATCTGTAGTGGTACAACAAAGTTCATCATACCGATAATAAATGCCATTGCCATGAAGATAATCATGACAACACCGTGAGTTGTAAATACTTCATTATAATGTTGTGCATCTAAAAATGTATTGTCTGGCACAGCAGTTTGTAAACGCATCATAACTGCATCTGCCCCACCACGGAATAGCATTAGAATTGCAGATATCATATACATAATACCAATTCGTTTATGGTCAACTGTTGTCAACCATTCACGCCATAAATATCCCCATTTTTTAAAGTAGGTAAGTCCAAATACTATCGCCAACATTACTAGACCAATAGCAACCATTGATGCATAAATCAATGGGCTTGGATGGGGGATGGCAAATCGTTCAAAGAATTCCATTTAAATAAACTCCTTTCAAGAGGTGAGTCTAAATATTCGTTATACGAAAAATTTTTTAAGTTCAAACTTAATGACCTGAATGTTCATCATGATTTTCGTGATTTTCATGTTCTTCGTGATCTTCATGCTCTTCATGATTGTCATGATCTTCTGCAGAATCCCCATGATTATGCCCAGAATGTTCACCTTCAGGGGCAGGTCTAAAGTCTAAGTGTGTACCTGTAAATGTCATTTGTCCAAGATGTCCAGGTTCTAGTAATTTATCAAATTGTTCTTCTGTAAGTGGTTCTGCTGTTGCGTGAATTTCTTCTACCCATTTGTCAAATTCACTAGGCGCTAGCGCTGTAGCTGTGAATGTATTTTCAGCAAATCCCTCACCACTAAAATTAGCATTACGTCCAGCATAATCACCTGGTGTTTCAGCTACAATATTAATTTTGGTTACCATATCTGCCATTGCATATTTTTGACCAGCAAGTTGTGGTATCCAGAAGCTTGTAATAGGACCGTAAGAATATAAACGGAATTCAACAGGACGGTTTGTTGGTAAAAATACATAATTTAATGTTTCAATGTCCTGTTCCGGATAACTAAAATGCCACTTCCAATCAGAAGAGGATGCATAAATTACTAATGGTTCCTGATTTTCGTAGCCTTCAGGTACAGTTTCCACCTCATATGTTGATTTCACGGATACAATCGATAAGAAAGCCACAATTAATATAGGAATACCAATAATAATAGCTTCGACAATTGGATTACCTTCAATATGTGGTGGTTCGTAATCCTCAGATTGTTTGGATGCTCGATATTTTACAAGCATAATTGTTAGAAGTACGATAACAACAATAACGATGATGGCCATTGTTATAATAGATAACCAAATAACATTAGCTGTTGTTTCTGCTTGTGGCCCTTTTGGATCAAGTACTAATAAAGGTTCACAACCAGCAAGTATTGTAGTAATCAAAATAGCAATTGAGATAAATGCTAACTTGAGTTTCATATTTTTGCTCCTTTCACCGATATGGTTACTGTTCATAAATTGGACAAACTTGTGCTTTTGTTCACAAAGTATCGCTACTTTATATTATTACGCTGTAATTTTTATTACAATACTTTGAGAAAGGCTTCACAAAATGTTCACGAAGATTTGTCTTTTTCGTGTATGAAGGAGTGAAATGCTAGGTAAATCAGGGAGTTACTGGGAAAGAAGGGGATAGTTTCATCGATAATGAATGGCAACTTGACAGTGACTAACATAAAAAAGGGTGTTCCTAATTAATTTGGAACACCCTTTTCATATATTTGTTTAGGCCCACCTCTTGGCCAATAACTTAGAAGAAATATAGTTATTTGAGTAAACATACCTAACTAACTACCTAGGACGGGGATTTGTTCCCCCGTCTTGGCGTAGTTCAAGAAGTTAATTCCTTTAAATTATAGCCAAGCAGCACCTACGATGATTAGAAGGATAAATAACACGACAATTAATGCAAAGCCATTATTATATCCTCCGCCGCCGTAGCCGTAACCGCCATAACCGCAGCCGTATCCCCATGACATTCTACATCCCTCCTAACATACAGTATCAAGGTAAATAGGAGGTTAACCTCCTGCGAAAAACACTAGGTTATTAGTGTTTGTTAATACTATATGAATACATAGTCAAAGTGACTGGGATAGATACCTATTTTCTTCTTAACTGTGCTGATGCCTAGGTATGGATGAATGCAATTTTTTCAGAGGGTATTTGTAGTAATTCCTTACTTTCTTTACCTGTTTGGTGCATGTACTCTTTAACTAAATAATATCCGACACCATAGCCTGCCATGGTAGGGTAGAAGTCTAGTCCATATAGAATTTTATGAGCTCTATTACTATCTTTCGGTAAATCTTTATTTGGAAGTAGTAGTTTTTTCCACATGTCCTGCAGTTCATTATCGGAATAGTATGATGTCCAAGGTGCAAGTAATCTTTCTCCAAATCTTTCAGAAACCGCATTCTCTGCTAAACCTTCCATCACAATTAAATCGAGTAACGTGTAGTTTTTTCTTTTTTGGATTGTGAATTAGTCTGCAACAGTGATTAAATTCGTGTGTAAACAAGGCTCTAATCTCATTTAACTCACTATCCTGTGAAATAAATAGAAATAATTTATCTCGAAATGCAAGACCAGCCCTACCATTATATTGCTCTCTAATATTACGGTCATAGGTATTAGAAGGGAGAATAAATATTGGAACGTCCTTCCCATGCCACTGTTGTTTTAGTAATTGTTCGTCTTTTTGAATGACTTTCCAAATGTTTTTTCTTTTCCAGGTATTTAAGAAAGTGTTTCCATCAGAATCAGGTTTATAATACATACCATGTTTGATAAGTAGATCCTTTATCTCTTTAGGATTAGAATTTGGAAAGTAAGTGGAGAGCTTCTTAAATAGCTTTTCTGGGGTATGGTATGCTATTTCTAGCCATTTGTTTGTATTGATTACGGTCACATGACATACACTCCATTCTTTTAACAATATAATTAATTCTATATGAGGAAAAAGGATTCGATTAGGAACCGAATCCTCTTATTCGAAGGTAGGAAAGTAGTCCAGTAATTAGCAAAAGTACTATTAGATGGTAATAAATTGATATTGGAACTTTGGCTAATTAATCCATATATAACTAAAATATGAGGATTCCTATAAATGTAGTGGGCTAGTCAAAAAAGAGAAGTTGACATTAAGAGTTTTTCTTTTCTTCAACTTTTGTGAAAGAAAGGATTTCTTTATATATTTCCATCGGTTTTTCTTCTGTAACTAAATGTCCGGCTTTGTCATACGAAATTAATCTTGAGTTAGGTAGATCCTTGGCTAGCTTTTTCCCTATGACCAGTGGAACTACTTTATCTTGCTCTCCCCATAAAAGTAGGGTCGGAGTATGTATGTTTCGAAGCTGAACACTAGTTAAATCACCTTCACGATGTCTTAGTAGTCTAATTAGTGACTTTGGGAAATTTTTATCTTGTAAAGGTCTTCCATACTCTTCAATTTGATCTTCTGTAATGAGAGAATGATCATAAAATACATTTCTAAGATTATTGACTACGCTTTGTGAATTAATTTTCTTCTTAGCAATTAAATGAAAAAAGGGAAGGTATGTACTATAAATCAAGTGTTTTTTTGCTCTTGGTAAATATCCCGAACTACAACATAACACTAATTTTTTCACTCTTTCCGGTGCTTTAAGTCCTGTATATAAAGCAATTTGACCTCCCATGGAATGACCAGCCACAACTGCCTCACCTATACGGAAGTAATCCAAGCATTCTAGTACCAGTTTTGCGTAATTTTCAAATGAATAGGTAAATGAGATAGATTTTTCACTCTTACCAAATCCAGGTAAATCGATGGCAATCACAGAGAAGTTTTCAGCTAACAATGGTTTCAATTGGTTAAATGTATAAGAGGATGCTACAAAACCATGAATTAAAAAAATAGTTGGTTTGTCTTGTAGTAAATACTCACAATAGATATTTGTATTTTGCAATTTTAGACTCGTACTTGAAAATTCCATTATCATGTCACCTCATAATTTATCATAAATATAGGAAACTGTAGGTATATTTTGTGTATATTCTCAATAATAACTTGTTATTATTTTTGATTGTTCTTTCTATTGTTACACACTATGTCTGTCAGCTAAACCTAACAAATATAGTTTATCACTTTAGCATATTAGCGCATTAGGTGTTTAGTCCTGCATCAAATACAACATATCCTAATGACTTTCCCAACTTTTATGGGTTCGTATGCTCATTAATTAACTTTGAAACTCCCATATACTTAACATGTAAAGAAGAGAGGAGGAGTTTCATGAAGAAGAAAACTTGGTTAGGTGGTTTACTATTTGGGGCAGCCCTACTGTTAATCCCGGTAGTAGGAAGTGCTGCGGCAGATGAGGGCAAAATTGAAAAGGTTTCCAGCACCTCTGTTTCTGTTGAAAAAGGGGAACATGTCAAAGGTGAGGTAATTGTTAAGTTTAAGGACACCGTATCGCTATCACAACAAGATAAGTTGTTACAAAACCTAAATGCAAAGGTAGTAGCAGATGTGGATGCGGTAAAGTCACCATTTACAGTGCTAGAGGTTGGGAATGTAGAAGCCGTTGTGAAGGCTTTAGAAAACAATCCTAATGTTGAGTATGCAGAGCCTAACTATATTTTAAATGCAACATGGTCTCCAAACGATACGTATTTCAGTCCTAGTTATCAATACGGAATCTTCAACACAGATGCAGATCATGCATGGGATGTTGCGCGTGGTAGCTCTAGTCAAGAAATTGCTGTCCTAGATACAGGCGTCGATTATACACATCCTGATTTAGATGGCAAGGTTATTCGTGGTTATGACTTTGTACAGAACGACAACACACCACAGGATCAAAATGGTCACGGTACACATGTAGCGGGTATTGCGGCTGCAGAAACCAATAATGCCACTGGTATTGCGGGAATGGCACCTAATACAAAGATACTAGCAGTTCGTGTGTTAGATGCAAATGGTAGTGGTTCATTAGCAGATATTGCAGATGGTATTATTTATGCTGCAGATGCTGGAGCGGAGGTAATCAACCTTTCATTAGGCTGTGATTGCTCGACAACTACACTACAAAATGCAGTAAACTATGCATGGAATCGTGGATCTGTAATAGTGGCTGCAGCTGGTAACGATGGTGTAAGCACAACTTTCGAGCCTGCTTCTTATGCAAACGTTATTGCAGTAGGGGCTACAGATTCTTCTAACCGTAAGGCTAGCTTCTCAAACTGGGGTACATGGGTAGATGTGATGGCACCAGGAGTTGATATTGCTTCAACTTACCCAGGTAATCGCTATGTATACCTATCAGGTACATCAATGGCATCACCTTATGTTGCTGGTCAGGCCGCACTACTTAGAGGTCAAGGCAAGAATAATGTTCAAACACGTGCAGCAATTGAAAATACCGCTGTATATATGAGTGGTGTTGGTACCTATGTTCAACACGGACTAATTAATGTTAATGCTTCTGTCCGTTACTAAAATATAGTAATTACATAAGGGTCTGCTCCTATTGGGCAGACCCTTATTTTCATTCTTCCTTTTTATTCTCTATACTTCTCCGATCAATATAGATATTAGGTGAACGATATTCTTTCATGGCACGGATGTCACTTCCTGCCGCTTTAATAAAGGATATTCCTAGTAATGTCATGATAAACATAACTGGAAAACCAGCGATAATGCTGGCGGTTTGGAGAGTTTCTAAATCTCCGATGAACATAAGGACTAATGGTAGCAATAATAGCGCGAAAGCCCAGAATAGCCTATTCCAGCGTAATGCTTCTCCACCAGGAACTCTTTTTTGGACGACAGCTGCGAGAATGTAAGAAGCAGAATCGAATGTAGTGGATAAAAATATTACAGATAAAATAGTGAATATCAAGACGATGAAACCAGATATTGGTAATTGGTTTAAAATTTCAATGATGGTAGCTGGTGCACCATACTCGTTCATATAGTTAATAACATCAAATGAGCCTGATAGTTGTAAATACAGTCCAAAGTTTCCGAGTATCCCAAAAAACATAACACTACCAAGGGTTCCATAAATCATGGTTCCTAATATCATTTCTTTTATGGTCCGTCCATAAGAAATTCTTGCAACAAATAAACCGACAAACGGAGCATATACTGTCCACCATGCCCAATAAAAAATAGTCCATGATTCAGGGAAACGAGTTTCTGGATACGTTTCAATAGATGCTAATGGTTCTAGCCAAGTAGCCATACGAAAAAATTTATCAACGAGAAGGCCTAGGCTAGTAAAGGTTGTTTCACTGATAAATAGTGTTGGACCGAAAATAAAAATAAAGGCTAAAATAAAGAGAGCTAGCCAAATATTTATGTCACTAAGTACTTTTATTCCTTTATTTAATCCAGAATAAGCACTTATCGCAAATATTACCGTACAGAGGAGCATAATAACCGCCTGCAAACCAAGTGTTACAGGGATTCCTGTTAATTCACGTACCCCTTCTGCTATCATTGGTGTTCCAAGTGCAAGCGTTGTACCAGCGCCACCTAATAAACCAAAGATAAACAGAACATCAATGATTATTCCTAATGGTCCATCTGCGAGCTTTCCGATTACTGGTTTTGTAGCGGCGCTAATTTTGAGGACGGGTTTTTTGCGTACATAATAGAAATATGCAATTGGAAGGGCAGGTAATGTATAAAGTGCCCAAGCAATAGGTCCCCAGTGAAAGATACCATATGTTGTAGCCTGTTCTATTGCTTCCTTTGTCATTGGTTCTATACCAAAGGGTGGACCCTGATAATAGTAAGCCCATTCAATCATTCCCCAATATAGAATGCTCGCTCCGATACCTGCAGAGAATAACATTGCTGCCCATGAAAAGGAACCAAACTCTTTTTCTGTTCCTCGCTTTCCTAATTTTATTTTTCCATATTTACTAAATGCCACATAGAGCAAAAAAATAAATGCTAATAGTCCAAGGGCTAGATATAGAATACCAAAATTACCTGTAACAAAATTATTTATGATATTAAGTACTTCCGCACCGGCCTCAGGAAATAATATTAACGGTAGTGTAACGGCCAATAATACTACTAATGCCCCTATAAAAGTTGGCCAATCAATAAGCTTTGTATTCATGCTGACATTCCTTCCTTTTGTAGCTTTACCATATATCTTTAATATGTTCAACTTTCCAAATTTCCTTCATCTCATATGCAAATTCATTTATTATTTATACACTTGCTTTTCTTTTTTTCTTCTATCATGTAAATTGAAAATTAGAGATACTAGAAGGGAGAGATGAGTTTGGTTGATAAAATAGGGATTGATGCTGGGGGATCTCTTGTTAAGGTTGCTTATCAGGAAAAAGAAAATTTACATATAAAAACTTTCTCCAATCAGGATTTAGAAGAAGTGGTCAAATGGCTAACCTTCCTATCCCCAGAAGCAATGCTTTCCATTACTGGTGGTAAAGCGAGTATTTTGCAATCTAACTGGTGTCATAACAGTGTTATAGTAAATGAATTTGAAGCGGTTGTTTCTGGAACGAGATACTTGCTTCAAGAAAATAATGTATTAGATGAAGAGTTTATTTTAGTAAATATCGGTACAGGTACGTCGATATTTCATGTAACTTCTGACACCTACGAGCGTGTTCTAGGAAGCGGAATCGGGGGAGGAACCTTAATGGGTCTAGGTTATCTTATTACCCATCGTACAGATTTTCAAACCTTTACGAGTATGGCTAACTCGGGAGATAAACGAAATAGTGATTTATTGGTTCGGGATATTTATTACCCAGAGGAACCACCGATTTATGGTGACCTGACTGCTAGTAATCTTGGGAAGGTTCATTTGAATAAGGAAGCATCTTCTAATGATTATCTGTCTAGTGTTATGCAACTAATAGGGGAGACCATTATCCTCCTAGCGCGACAAGTAGTCTCTACGAAGAAAGTCTCCAAAATTGTCTTTATTGGGGGAACTGTTGAACATAATAAACCACTACAAGATGTGTTTTTAAGTTTTAGAGAAATGATGTCATATGAACCAATCTTTCTAAACAAAGGAACACACGCTGGTGCAATTGGTGCGTTAATAAGAAAATAAAGAGGATACTTCAGGGGAGAGAATCCACCTCTGAAGTATCCTTCTCGTTAGGCACGATGTCCACCAATCTTTTTACTTCGGTCTAATGTAACTCCAGCATCAGTAAAACTACTAGCCCTAAGAATTGCGGTGGCACCGTATTTATCACGAATAGCATCCATCACATAGCCGATATCAGTTTTTTTGGAACGATCCTCGAATAAATCTAATTGTACCTCGGCTTTTTCATATAAATTATTTAAGGTAACATATACATGACGAATATGACTATGTCCATCATAAAACTCATGGAAAAGCTGCATACAAACATGATATATATCCATTGTGACATTAGTCGGGATTGGAATAGAGCGTGAGCGAGAGAATCCGCCCCCGCTTTCTTTTGAATAAGCGATTCCAAGATGGATGGTCTTTCCGGTTTTTCCTGCTGTTCTCGCTCTTCGACAAACTTCTTCACAAAGGTCTAAAATACAAACAGAAACTTCCTTCTCCGTGTAATCCCTTAGAAGGGCAATTCCATGGCCGAATCCTTTTTGTTCATGCTTTACAAAGTTTCCATATACTGGACTTAAATCAATTCCCCATGCATGCCAATACAGTTGTTCACCCATGACACCGAATCTTTTTTTAAACGGTTCAAGTCAAATCTCGCGAGCTGTCCTAGTGTAATAATTCCCATGCGATTTAGGTTTCGCTTCATCCTGCCACCAATGCCCCAAATATCTTCGACAGGGGATGGCCAGAGTTTTTCTTCTACATCTTCATATCGACATTCTGCTATACCGACCTTTTTGGCGTGTAAATCCATGACTACCTTAGCTAAAAATTTATTATCACCAATTCCAATCGAACAAGTAATTCCAAAACTTTCGAGTATATCTTGTTTTATCTTTTCGGCGATTTCAATAGGTGCACCAAATAACTTACTAACTCCGTCAAGGGTTACCCATACTTCATCAACAGAATATTGATGGATAGCTTCTTTGGGAGCATATTGATTAATTAGTCTGGTGATTTCTACCGAGACTTGAAGGTAGTCAGCCATATGAGCGGGCACGATATGGATATTTGGATCATTTGGTAGTTCAAAAAATCGACTGACATTACTAATTCCGTACCTTTCTTTTAAGGCGGGGGAAGCTGCGAGAACAATACTTCCAGACCTACTTGGATCTCCCACAACAGCTAGCATTGTCTTCATGGGGTCTAGTCCTAATTTAACTGCCTCTACGCTAGCGTAAAAGGAACGCATATCTATACAAAGTACATCATGACGGGGATAAGCCGAATAATCCATTATGTTTCACCACCAACAAGAACGTTTGTTCCTATTATAGGTATTTTTAATGGAATTATCAATGGAAATTTATCCCGCATAGCATATGATGTTGTATTAGAAAAAACTAGAGGAGGAAACAGGATGTATTATTATCCAGTCTACTACTATCTGCCTTATCCTTATCAAACGAATGTATATCGTCAATTTCCGGAAGTAGATCCAGGATTTCTATATGATTCAGCTAATGAAACGAGAAAATTAATGAAAGAGGCAAGTATTGTATTAAACCGTTTTGCAGATTCAAAGGAATTTGATAAAAAAGTCATGGCGGCTGCACAGGAATCGAACATGGTTGAGGTAAAGAACTTAATAAAATCAATTGGCATAACATCGGAGGTTGATGTTCATTTTAATCCGGATGGTTTACGGATGGAATTTAATTCTAAGGTAAAAGAGACAGACTGTTGCAAACTAACAATAGCACTAAGGTGGAAATAACCCGAACGCCAAAAATGCCAGTCGGAGATTCGACTGGCATTCCTATTCTTTAAAGTAAAAGAAAGAAGGTTGCGTTATATTTGATACTTGATTTCCCCATCAATAATTGTCATTTCTACTTTTGTTTTTAATAATTCATCAGGATTGTCCATTGTAAATGGGTTATGGGAAAGAACGGTCATGTCTGCTAACTTCCCTCTTGAGATGGTTCCTTTGACGGTTTCTTCATTGGTTGCATAAGCAGTAAATTCACTAAACAGTCGAAAAGCATCTAACATAGAGAGTTTTTCGCTTGGATTATACCCATCGTGTGACTCTCCAGGAGTTTTTCTTGTAACAGCTGCATGAATACCGAGCAGTGGGTCAACGGGTTCGACTGGTGAATCAGAACCCCCAGCGCAAATAACCCCATTATCTAGTAGTGTCTTCCAAGCATAAGATGCTTTAGTTCGCTTTTTGCCAAGCCGTTCTTCTACCCAAGGAAAATCACTCGGAACAAATTTAGGCTGAATGTCTGCTATACGAGTAGGTTTTGCTAAACGACTGATTAATTCTTTACGAAGTACTTGGACATGTATTAATCTGTCACGATAGTGGACGGCTGGAAACAAATCTAGAACATCCAGAACATTTTCCAATGCTTTATCACCAATGGTATGTACCGCAATTGGCATAGATAAATCTCTTGCTCTTCTGACAATATCGGTAAGTGCTTCTTGATCAAACATAGCTTCTCCGTAGTTACTAGGATCATCATGATATGCCTCAGATAATAGTGCTGTTCTTCTACCGAAAGCACCATCAGCAAAAATCTTTACAGCGCCAATTTGAAGTGTCTCATTCCCGAATCCAGTATACATTCCTGATTCATGTAAATCATCTAAGAAGTCATGATTAATTAATAGATTAGCACGAAGACCGAGTTTTTCATCATTTAATAGAGAGTCATAAATTTTGTACGTTTGGTCTAGTCCACCAAGAAATAATGGGTCATTCGTATGCACACTAGTTAATCCCTTTTGTAAAGCATGTTGAATAGCTTTTCGCATGGACTTCCTGATTTCATCATATGACTTTTCAGGGACATGTTGGGTGAAAATAGTAGATGCCGACTCCAGTATTAAGCCAGTCGGCTTCTTTGTTGTTTCATCTAGTACAATAGATCCGCCTTCCGGTATCGCCATGGAAGAATGGTAACGACTTCTTTCGAACGCCTTGCTATTTGCCAGAGCTGCATGAGTACATACTCTAGTTAAAAATATTGGATTGTGAGGGGCAACATGATCAAGCTCCTCTATCGTAGGAATATGGCCATCCGTAAAGAGATTTTCATCCCACCCACTACCAAGTAACCACTCATCTGGTTCTAATTCACGTGCTTTAGCTTGAATCCGTTGTAACAAATCAAGTTTAGAAGTTATTCCAGTCAAATCAAGGTTAAGAAATTGCTCGGCTATTAGAGATAGATGAAGATGACTATCTACTAAGCCAGGTGTCACGGTTCTACCACCGAGATTGATAACTTGTGAATTTGAATTATTCCAGTGCAAGAGCATGTCACGCTCTGAACCGAAATCAATAAATCTACCATTTTCAGTTACAACTGCTTGAACGAAGGGTGTAGTAGGATTAAATGTATAGAAGTTCCCATTTGTATATATTTTTCGCATGATATTACTCCTTGGATAATTAGGATACATTCCATTAAAACAGTTCCTTTTAAATATATAATGAAATTAGAATTATCATACTAGTCCAAAGGGCATCAGTCAATATTCATACACCGACCGAGTTTTGTTGAAATTTGACGATTCTTGGATTATTATTAATTTAGAGATTACAGAAAAGAGAGACTGTTTTTATTAGTGTTTTATCTCACGTTTTACTACATATGTTGTTTCACTTTATTTTCAGGTAGTATTTACATACTTTGGGGGTCAGAAAATGAAACTGAAAAAGGAAAAGGAAAAACAAAAACAAAAACAAATCAAGGGGAAAAAATATAAGTTCCGTGACATTAGAATCGGATGGAAGTATGGCATTACATTAGCAATCGTCATCATATTATTCATTGGATCATCAGTCTTTGTATCAAATTCTATTATGGGAATTGGTAAGGAGATAAAAGAATTAGATTCGAAAAGTGATGTTGCGATGAACATTGCAGAAATGGGCTCATTAACTCGTAATATGAGTGTATACATCGTTTCGTATTACCAAGAGCAGGATCCGGATTTAATAGAAGTATTTAAAGAAAACCAGGTAGAGTACAATAAGCTTGCTAGCGATGTTCGACTCATTATAAATACCAAGGAACAAGAAGAATTATTTCAACAAATAACGTCAAACAACCAAGAGCTATATCGAATATTTACGAACTATCTCGTTAACGCACTAAAAAGTGAAAATACAAGATCTGCAGAATCATATTTGGAACAAACAAGTGAGATCCGTGAACAGACAATAGATTTACTAGACCAATTAGTCGCTACAGTTGACGCTGACCGTAAAAGCGCAATGGATCAGGCAATTGAGAGCCAAAGACAAACCATTGTGACACAAATTATATTTTTATCGATTACGATAGTAAGTGGTATCATTCTAGCTATATTTATTAGTAGAATCATTTCACGAAATTTGAAAAAGTTAGTTCAAGTAAGTAACCGTATTGCTGAAGGAGATTTAACTGTAACAGATATCGACTATGTTGGAAATGATGAAATCGGTCAATTGGCGAATTCCATTAATCGAATGAATCTATATTTGAAAGATATTATTCATCAAGTATCAACGGTTTCCAATACAGTTACTGCTCAAAGTGAAGAACTTATGCACGCAGCTAATGAAGTAAGTACAGGAGCAGAGCAAGTTGTATCCACTATGCAAGAACTAGCTGCCGGTTCCGAAAAACAGGCAGATAGTGCTAGTAACCTTGCACATACTATGCAAAACTTTTCTACAAAAGTTCAAGAGGCAAATGTAAATGGAGATAGGATTCAACACTCTTCTATATCAGTTCTTGAATTAGCTGGTCAGGGAAGTAACCTCATGCAAAAATCGGGAACCCAAATGGGCCGTATCGACGAAATTGTAAAAGAGGCCGTTTCAAAAGTGCGTGGACTAGATGAGAATTCAAAAGAAATTGGTCAATTAGTTGGCGTTATATATGATATAGCAGATCAAACTAATTTATTAGCTTTGAATGCTGCAATCGAAGCGGCTCGAGCAGGGGAGCATGGGAAAGGCTTTGCAGTTGTAGCTGATGAGGTGAGAAGATTATCGGAACAAGTAGCAACCTCTGTGTCAGATATAACAGATATTGTGAAGAAAATACAAAAAGAGACTAGTGAGGTAACAGTAGCGCTGGAGTCTGGATACCAAGAGGTACAACAAGGTACCACACAAATAACCCATACTAGTGCAACGTTTAACGAAATCAACAAGGCTATAACAGATATGGTTAATAGTATCCGCGTTGTAAAACAGAATCTTATGGATATTGCAGACACTACCCAGCTGATGGGGTCTTCCGTGGAGGAAATTGCTGCAATTTCAGAAGAGTCAGCAGCGGGCATTGAACAAACATCTGCTTCCACTCAGGCAACAAGTAGTTCTATGGAAGAAATGACTAGAAGCTCAGAGGACTTAGCCAAATTAGCAGATCAACTTCATTCGCTTGTTGGACAATTTAAGATTTAGAATGGGAAGATAAAAAAAGCCCATGCAGGTGTTAACGAGTTTGTTCAAATGTTACAAATAATAAATAACCGAATGAGGACTCCAATTCGAATATGAAATGGAGTCCTTTTTTAATTGCAATCAAACTGATAAAACATATGCAAACATGATTTTTACAATTGACACAGAATCGTGTCTTAGTATATAGTAAACATAATAAAATTCGGAAAGGGTGTTACTTGGGCAGATGTTAATATAATCCTATTTTTAAAATCGTGATTTGAATAATGCATGTTTTGAAGGGTATTACCCTTTTATTTAGTATGCGTTTTTATTCGTTCACGAAGAATAGGATTAAATTCTGCTCATGTAAACATTAATGAACACTTTATTTCATAATGTTTTATTATTTAGTGTGGATTTTAAGCTCCTATTCTTCGTGAATAGGGGCTTTTTATTTTACGAAAAATGGGGTGTTAGTATGCTATTATTAGAGGCCCAAGATTTACGGTATGAAGTAGACGGAAAAGAAATACTACATGTAGAAAACCTAAAAATCCAAAAAGGAGACTTTATTGGGATAGTTGGAAAGAATGGAAGTGGGAAAACATCGTTAGTTCATATTCTGACTGGTAAGGAGATGGACTTCCATGGAACGGTTCATTCTGTCTCTAGTTTATCCCTACTTCCACAACTAAAACTAACGAATAATACTAAGAGTGGTGGGGAAGTTACCCAGCAATTTATAAACGATGTCCTTGCAGCAAAACCAGATATATTATTCGCTGATGAACCGACAACAAATTTAGATAAAGAGCATATTGAAAAACTAGAGCAACATCTGAAGCGGTGGACAGGTGCAGTTGTAATTGTTTCGCATGATCGCGCATTCCTTGACATTCTTTGCAATAAGATATGGGAGATAAAAGATGGCGGTATTTCCATTTATAATGGGAATTATTCAGCATATAAAGAACAAAAAGAAATGGAAGAAGAGAGGCAACAAGAAGAGTACAAACAGTATGTATACGAAAAGCGGCAATTAGAGAAAGCATTGGAAATGAAAAAAAGAAAAGCAGCTAGAGCCACAAAAAATCCGAAGAATACGAGTGATTCTGATGCCAATCTTATTGGTGGTAAACCATACTTCGCCAAAAAACAAAAAAACTAGAAACAGCAGCAAATGCGATTAAATCAAGAATAGAAAGATTAGAAAAAGTAGAAAAGGTAAAAGAAGAGCCGCCTCTAAATATGGACGTAATCAATTCCACTATGTTAGGAAACAAGGTAGTTATAAGGGTGGAAAATTTAGAAGGAAGAATTGGAGAACGATTATTATGGGAAAAAACATCTTTTCCAATTTTTTCAGGGGACAAAGTTGCAATAATCGGAAACAACGGAGTAGGGAAAACGACGTTTATCAAAAAGATACTTTCTAATGAAGAAGGAATAGAAATTTCTCCATCTGCTAAAATAGGGTATTTTAGTCAAAACCTTGATATATTAGATGTGGATAAGTCAATCTTAGAAAATGTTATGGCATCTTCTCAGCAGGATCCGTCATTAGTGCGAACGGTTTTAGGAAGGTTACACTTCTTTCGTGACGATGTGCATAAAAAGGTACATGTGTTAAGTGGTGGGGAAAGAGTAAAGGTAGCCTTCGCAAAAATTTTCTTAAGCGAGATTAATACGATGATTTTAGATGAGCCAACGAATTACTTAGATATTACTGCAATGGAAGCATTAGAATCACTATTAAAAGAATATAAGGGGACTGTTGTATTTGTTTCACACGATAGGAAATTTATTGAAAAGGTAGCCAATAAAATTGTTGCACTTGAAGATAAGGGAATGAGAATGTTCGACGGGGATTATCAATCTTTTATGAACTTTAAGCCCAAGAGTCTTGATGAAACGGAACAGCAACTAATGGTCATTGAAACAAAACTATCAGATGTACTCAGTCGATTAAGTATAGCACCGACACCGGAGTTGGAAAGGGAGTTTCAGGAATTGCTTATTCAGAAGAGAGAATATAAGAGGAAAGAAGAGTAGCGGGGAACTACTCTGCTACTCTTCTAATTGATGCAGAAAGTAGTTGTTTTAAACTGCTTCTGCTTCGAAAATAACGAAGGCGATATCCTAATCTTGATGGATATGCCTTTGTTTTTTATAGAGGAGGTAAATAAAATACCTAAAATGAGGCAGTAATTAATAATAGAACGGAAAAGTTCGGGGTATTAATTTTCTTCAAAGGGAAGAGGTGAGGAAGATTGTCTCATTTATGGGTATTTTCCTTGTCATTCTATAAAGTAGAGTATGTCGTGAAGAAAAAAACGAAGGTGAAACGTGGATTATCTACCCGTGTAACATTAACACAACCTGCTTAGTAGGGGTGACAAGGAAAGAAAAACTTATACACTGCTTTAGCTCCAAGGATCTGGCTCTTCATCATTTAATACTAAAACATCATATTGGTTAAGAGTCATACTTGCAGTAGATATTAGACCCCCCGTAAGGAATAAAAAAGTTATTAGAAAGAAGGCTAATAATGCTTTTTTCATTATACTTCACCTCCTTTCAAATATCAGACATTGCTTCCAATGTTTGATAGGCTTCCTCAAAATAGTAACTGGATAGTTTGTATTTTCTATTATCCCTATAATATAGGGCAAGGTGTTTTAAATAGAACGCTTTCTCATAGAACAATTGCTTTCTTTCAAGAAATGGAAGAACTTCATGCAGCATAAAAATATCAAAGGAAGTATTAGTACCAGTAGTTCCATTTATTAAGTATTGGAAAACTTTAAATTCATAGATGTGAACAGACTTAGTAGGAGGGAGTGCCTTTATTAAGTCTAATCCTAATTCTAGCCAAAGCTTTGCATTGATGATGTCGCCTAATTTGTAGTATTCCTTCATTAGACTTGAAACAGGTACAATCCTTCTAGGAATAATATCTTCCTTTCGAAGTTCATAGCTTTTCAAATAGAAAATAATTGCATCCGTATGTTCTTTTGCCTCGGAAGAGAGAGAACCAATATTTTGATAACAAAGTTTCAGTAATTCGATATTTCCTAATTTGTCTGCAATATTAATTGCGTAATTGTAGCTTTTCTTAGCATTTTGTGAATCTTTTACTCTTTGATAAGAAATACCCATTAGAATATGACACTCCGCACACTTCTTCAAATCATAATTACTTTGGTAATATTCCAGTGCTTTGATGGAATATATTAGAGATAAATGTGGTTGTCTACTCTTACTGGCAGCCGAACTAATTAGATAATATAAATGATGAATTTCCTCTGATTGATGGAATAAATCTGACTTAGTATATTTTTCAGCTTGTTGATAGTTATCCAATGCTCTTTTGTATTCTAACTTCTCATAATGATAGTTCCCGACAAATTTAAAATAATAGTACATTTCAGTCTCAGTGAATCTTTTTGAACTTTTTTGTAGGGAGAAAATAAGTTTCTCTGCTTCTTCCATATCGCTTATTAGAACATTGTAGTAAAGCTTATGAATCTCTATGAGTGATAACATCTTTTTGTCGATAACACTGGATAAATTGTTTTTAATCCTGTTGTAAAGCCTTATAGATTCATCAACATTGGATTGTAAAAGAAGGTGGAACCAACGAATAATAGTCTGAGCAGTAATTAGTTCCTCTGAATCTAGCAGGTTAATTTGTAACTTTTCTCCTAATAACTCAATAACTTCTTTCGGGGGCTCAGCAGTTCCATTTTCTATTTTGGATAAGTATGAAACTGAGATTATCCCGCTGGCAAGCTCTGATTGAGTCATATTCGACTTCAACCGGTTTATTTTAATGGCTTGTCCTAAATCAATACCCATATATACCTCACCTCTATGGCTATCATTATAAGGAAAAAATTATAAGATTACCATACAGTTATGACAATATTCAACAAAATTAGAAAATAGTGCTTTTTTTGCTCGATATCGTTAGAAATTAGGAAAGTTTTCCTGAATAACTACGAACTAGGAGTGAATTTTTACATTTTTACCTAAAATATGGAGATAAAAGAGAGGATTGATAAAGAATGAGTCATAAATGGTCGAGAATAAATGAGTTTATCAAAATGGAACCAAAGTTAAATGGAGCACTAGTAGGTATCAGTATTCGATCAAAGAAGAATGGTGAAGTATTGTACGATCACATGGGGAATTATCGGATGCATCCTGCTTCCAATATGAAGGTGTTTACATCAGCTGTTGGCTTATCAGTGCTAGGAGAAGATTATACTTTCTCAACGGAGCTGTGGTTGGAAGGTGAGATTACAGAACGGAAGCTGAAGGGGAATATAATTATTAAGGGAAAAGGAGATCCAACTTTATTAGATAGTGATATGGAGAATTTCTGTAAGGTAATAAAAGAAACAGGAATTACTGAAATCCAAGGAAATATTATTGGTGATGACACATGGTATGACGATGTTCGACTATCAAAGGACTTGAATTGGAATGATGAACACTACTATTATGGTGCACAGGTTTCTGCCCTAACTATTTCACCAAATGAGGACTATGATAATGGTACAGTAATGTTAAACATTTCACCAGGTAAGAAGATTGGTGACAAGCCAGAAATCATATCGGAACCACCAAATAACTACATAACAATAATAAATAATGCCGTGACTGTACAAGAGGAAGAAACAGAGCCAGAAATCACCATTAATAGAAAACATGGCAGTAATATTGTCTTTGTAGAAGGGACCATCCCAATATCGTCTGCATGTACGCGTGAATGGGTTGCAGTTTGGGAACCAACTCATTATGTACTATCCCTATTTCGAGATAAATTACATAAGAATGGTATTAAGATTAATGGACATTTAATCCAAGGTGAAAAAACCAATAACTCCATACTGTTACACCAAAAAAACTCGATGTCATTATCAAGAATATGTATTCCCTTTATGAAGCTGAGCAATAATGGTCATGGGGAGATAATTGTAAAAGAATTAGGGAAAGTCGTAAAGGGAGAAGGTAGCTGGGAAAGTGGGCTGGAAGTGATGAATTCCACTTTAGAAACGCTAGGGGTAGATACATCAAAACTAGTTATTCGTGATGGTTCGGGTATATCCCATGTTACATTAATTCCACCAGATGAAATATCCAAATTTCTTTATCGTATCCAGGAAGAAACATGGTTCCCTAGTTTTTTTCATTCGCTACCGGTTTCGGGAGTTCCAGATAGAATGGTTGGTGGAACATTAAATGATCGTCTAGTGGATATAAAGGTTCATGCAAAGACAGGTACCATCATGGGAGTGAGTACTTTATCTGGTTACGTGACGACAGTTGAAGGGGAAGAGTTGATTTTCTCTATCATGTTAAATAATCTTATGGATGAAGAAGAAGGTCCAGGAATAATTGATAGTATTGTAGAAATTATTATAGGAAAGAGCAAAACAATTGGTTCTTAATTGTTTTGCTCTTTTAAAATATCTAAGGGTCAATTTTAGTTATGAAAACTCCTAGTTTATATAGTATAATAAACTCACCCGCTATTTTCCTCTATCAAACCCATATACGATAATTATTTTTCCGATATGTGCTCATTAATGAAAGTAGGTGTTTAGTTGAATTTAATATTAGCAGAAAAACCTTCTGTTGCTAAAAATATAGCCGATGCCCTAGGAATAAAAGGAAAGAAGGACGGCTATTTTGAAGGTAATGACTATGTGATTACCTGGGCATTTGGACATCTATTACAATTGTATGATGCGAAAGATTACGATAGTAAGATGACTAGTTGGAAAATGGAAAACTTCCCGTTTATTCCTACAAAATTTGAATATAAAGTAAAAAGCAATCCGAAGAGTAGGCAGTGGGCAGACCAAGGTGCTAAGAAACAATTAGCAATCATTCATCATTTAATGAACCGGCAAGATGTTACTCGAATTATTTCAGCATGTGACTATGATCGTGAAGGTCAATTAATAGGCGATAGTATTATTTACCGTGCCAAACCTAGTAAACCTATTTATCGTTTACTATTAAATGAGTGGACGAAAGACGAAGTAATTCGAGGACTTGCATCGTTAAAATTAAATGAAGAATTACGGCCATTGCAAGATGCTGGAGTAAGTAGACAATGGGCAGACTGGTTAATCGGTATCAACTTAACTTCAGTTGCCACATTAAAGTATCAAAAAGGAAAGGGAAAAGCACTAAATATAGGAAGGGTTCTTCTCCCGACATTAAAAATTATTTATGACCGTGATAAGGAGATTGAAGGTTTTGTTCCGGAGGATTACTTTAAATTAACGGCAACTTTTCAAACAAATACAAGTGAGAGTTATGAAGGTACATACGTCGAGGAATCCGAGGATAAGTTTAAAAAGAAGGAAATATTAGACAAGGTGGACGAGCTGATACAAAATCATCAAGCTACAATTATCGAGAAAAACGTGGAGAAGAAAAAGGAATTTCCACCTTTTCTATTTAATTTATCGAATCTCCAAGGATATATTACGAGTAAATATAAAGGTTGGACATCAGATAAAGTATTAAAAGTAGCACAGACACTTTACGAGAAAAAGTTTATTACGTATCCTAGAACATCTAGTACGGCCCTAGAGGAAAGTTTAGTAGGGAAAACGGCGAAAGTATTACAAACAATTGCCGAGGATTTACCGTATCGGGATGAAATCAAGTTCGTGAAGTCCAAACGGCTATTTAATAATGCAAAGGTAGAAAGTCATAGTGCCATCATTCCTACGTATGTGAAACCAAAACGATTATCTCCAGATGAACAAATCGTATATTCAGCAATAAAAAATCGTTTCATTATGCAATTTATGCCGATTGCCGAATATGAAGAAACCAAATTAATAACGAAAATACTAAATGTAGATTTAACAGGTGTCTTTGTATCTAAGGGGAAGATCCAGCTCGTTGAGGGCTGGAAAAAGGTTGAACAAATTAATTCAAAAGATAAATTGCTTCCGAATGTTCAACAGAATGAAATTGTAACGGTCTTTAATTCTGACGTAACGACACATGTTACGAAACCTCCAAAGCCTCACACAGAAAAGACATTATTAAGAGTGATGGAAACCTGTGGAAAGAGCTATAAGGAAGAAGAAAGTGATGAAGAGCTTGTTGGAAGCATCTTGACAGGATTTAGTATTGGAACGCCAGCTACAAGGGCGGATACAATCAAGAAACTAAAGGATGTAGGATATATTGCATTCCAAGGGAAAAGTCTTGTAACGACTGAGCTTGGTCGACGATTAGTTGACACCTTTCCAGTGAAGCCTTTATTTGACCTAGAATTTACTGGACGTTTAGAAAAGACGTTATCAGATATTCAAAAAGGTACAGTAAACAAGAAAGAATTTCTAAATACCATCTATCATTTTACAACTGAGTCTGTTGAGACTATTAAGAAGGATAAAGAGGTTACGATTCATGAAATTTCTGGTTCTACACGTTCCTCCAGGGAGATACTTGGCACTTGTCCAAACTGTGGTGGTAATATCATCGAAGGTAAAAAAGGCTTCGGCTGTAGTAAGTGGAAACAGGGTTGCAAATTTGTCATTTGGAAAAATGATAAATACTTGGCTGCATTGAAGAAAAAACCTACTAAAACCTTAGTGAAAAGCCTATTATCCAATAAGAAAGCATATGTTAAGGGATTGACAAGTAAACAAGGGAAGAAATTTAATGCTTACTTAACATATGAGAAGAATCCTAATCATGATTATTATTCATGGACGATGGAGTTTGAAAACATAAAAAGCTAGTCTGACAGACTAGCTTTATTGTAATATATCATTATTTTTCATTTGATAATTTTAGAATATCGAATATTTTAAATAAGATACTTAATAATATCCCTATTATAGTGGCCAATCCCATACCAGATAAACCGACCTCACCGATTTTTATGGTGGTACCGCTAATTCCGATAACTAGAATTACACACGTTAGAATAAGATTTTGAGATTTGCTATAATCCACTTTTGCTTCCACTAGCATACGAATTCCACTAGCGGCGATAATACCAAACAATAGTAATGAGATACCTCCAAGTACAGGCTCAGGGATGGAAGAGATTAGTGCTGAAAGCTTTCCGACAAATGATAACAGTATAGAGATAACAGCGGCACCACCGATAATCCAAGTGGAATAAACTCTTGTTATGGCTAATACACCAATGTTCTCTCCATAAGTAGTGTTTGGTGTAGACCCGACGAAACTAGATAGTATAGTCGAAATTCCATTCCCCATAAGTGAACGATCCAGTCCAGGGTCTTTTGCCAAGTCCTTCTTCACAATATTAGATGTTACAAATAAATGGCCAATATGTTCCGGTATTAATACTAATGCTGCAGGGATGATGATAAGGATTGCAGACCAATCAAATTGCATCGTGTAAAATGTTGGAGCCTGTATCCAATCAGCTGCCTGTAACACTTCTTTTAAATCCACTAGTCCATACATGACAGCAATAATGTATCCTGCAATAAAACCAATCAGAATAGGAATGATTTTAAAGAACCCTCGGAATGTCACCCATCCAATTACCGTGATGGCTAGTGTTAATAATGATACGGTAACTGTTGTGGGGTCCATAGACCATGTAGTGTCTGCTGAGTTTGATGCAATTAATCCTGCTTGTCGAGCTGCAACTGGAACAAGTTCTAACCCGATTACAGCAACGATTGCTCCCATAGCTGCTGGTGGGAAAAGTACATCAATCCAGCTTGTTCCAACATACTTCACTAGTAATCCAACTAGTGTCAAAATTATACCAACAGCTAAAAATCCAGCTAAAGCATATCCATAACCAAACTTATCAATGACGATTCCCACCGGTGCTAGGAATGCAAAACTTGAACCTAGGTAGGCAGGAATTTGTCCTTTCGTAATGAAAATGTATAATAATGTCCCAATCCCATTCATTAGTAGAATAGTAGCAGGGTTAACCCCGAATAAAATAGGTACTAAGACAGTAGAACCAAACATTGCGAATAAGTGCTGTAAGCTTAATGGTAGACTTTGCAAGAAAGGTAAACGTTGATTGACTTGAATTTCATCAAATTTTGCCATAATAAAATTCTCTCCCTAATTGATTATTAGCTCTACAGTTACCAGGTGAGAGATGAATGGAAATAATAACAGTGAAAATAATCATTTCTACTGATAGAAAAAAAGCACCTTACCCAGAATGGGCAAGGTGCTTGATGAATGCATTAGAATATAGAAATGGTTATACCATTCCTATTCTATACTAGACAGTCAAACTGTCTAACACCTTGCCAGTCTCACAGGACTGAATTAAAGGTAACCGTATGAACTTAACTAGATGTTACACAAAAATAATCTATTAGTCAATCCTTTTTTTTATATGTATATTCAGGCGGTTGCAAGAGAAAATAGTCCTATGAGATATTTTACATTTTTACTAACAATAATTGGCATATTGATGGTACCGACAATTACGAATGCGGATGATATGGTAACGGTTAAGCTGGTAAACTATGTAGGACAAACCGACAAAATTAATTTGAAATTAGAAGGAGATTATTTTAGTTTAGACCCAACATTAGCATTGAAAGAAGGAGTGAACTATACGATAACCCTAAATAAGGGAAAGTTATATATTAAACAGAAGGGAAAGAAAAAACAACAAATTAACGAGAGTTTAGTCTTAGTTCCACAAAGTTACGACTATAGTCATGTAGTTTATATTAATGAACGACCTTATCTTGGGGCAATGGAACTTATAGTCGAAGATAATAGCTCCATACGTCCCATTAACCAATTACCATTAGAAGATTATTTAAAAGGAGTTGTCCCGTTCGAAGTTTTTTCATCCTGGGGTCTTGAAACACTGAAAGCACAAACCCTTGCTGCCAGGACATATGCAGTCTCAAAATTAGGGCAAGTAATAGATGATACGATAAGTTATCAAGTGTATGGTGGTTATGAATGGGATGAAAATACGACGAAAGCAGTGGAAGAGACGAAGGGAGAAGTCATTACTTATAACAACCGTTTAGTAGAAACGTTCTATTCGGCGAGTAATGGTGGAGTTACGGAAAATAATGCTAATGTATGGGGAGGACAAGAACTATCGTATTTTCCAATAAAGGAAGATCCCTACGACCCAATCCATCCTTGGGAATATAAGCTACATCAAACACAAATCGATTATAATGAAATAGATTTCGAAGATTCAAACTGGTGGGGTCAACTAGAAGAAAAGGATCCGGATATTACAAAATCAATAAAAGCATGGTTAAATCGAAACGGATATCCTGGAGAGATTAAGATTTTGGAAATACAAGATTTTAAACTCAAAGGTGAAAAACTGGATTCCCAGAGAAGTGTAACTGGATCCATTACCATTAACTTTATGAGAATGTTATTCGAAGGGTTAGTACTCTTTGAACAAGTGGAATTAAAAGAAGTTAATCTGAATCGTATCCGACCTATGATCGGTGGTACAGTCTTTAAAAGTTATTTAATTGATTCGCTTGAACTTAAAGATAACGTCTATACCATGAAAGGAAGAGGCTTTGGGCATGGAGTTGGTATGAGTCAGTGGGGTGCTCACTTTATGGGAGAAAAAGGGAAGAACTACCGAGAGATTATCAACTTTTACTATCCTGGAACAACGATTATGGACGAATCCTCTAAGGCTTTAAAGCAGTCAAACTAAATAAATTGTGGATAAACGGCTTTTATAACACACGCTATGACTATAGGAATGGCGTGTGTTTTTTTGTATATCAAATTATTAAACAGGCATTTTCAATTGAAATAGTTAGTAAATTCATATTAAGGTTATGCTAAAATATAAGAAGTTTTGAAATATAGAAAATAGTGTATGTGAAAGAGGGGATTGCTAATGCCAAACACAGATGTTGTAGAGCTCAAACATTTTACAGAGGAACATACCCAGCAATTGTGTACTTTTGAATTACCCATGGAACAAGGACAATTTACTTCGTTACCTAAAAATTATTTGGAAATAACGGAGGGGCAACATCGTATCGTGATAGTTCATCATCTTGTTCCAGTAGGTTTCTTTTTATTACATGCCACGGAGCGAGTGAAGGAATACACAGATAATCCGAACGCCATGCTCTTAACCTCCTTATCTATAAACCATAAGGAGCAAGGGAAAGGATATGCAAGACACGCTATGAACATACTTAGAAGGTTCGTATTAGAGGAGTTCCCAAATTGTAACGAAATAATATTAGCTGTTAATCATAAAAATATAGCTGCTCAAAGATTATATGCAAAGGTTGGCTTCCAGGATACTGGAAAGCGAAAAATGGGGCCAATCGGTGAACAATTCATATTGAACTTTATGCTGTCGTAATTATAGATGATACATAATAAATACTAAATAATAGAAAGGTGCGGATAAATTGATCAAGCCTACAAAGTTACAAAAAGGAGACAAGATTGGAATCATTACACCATCTACCCCAGCCCCGGTGCTATACCATGAAAGATACCAAAGGGGATTAAAATATTTAAAAGAACTTGGTTATGAAATTGTTGAAGGAAGCTGTACAAATCAACGCCAGGCTTACCGTTCAGGGAGCATAAAAGCGCGAGCAAAGGAAATAAATGACTTAATATATAATTCAGAAATTAAAGCGATTATTAGTACAATTGGTGGTACAAATTCAAATTCATTATTACCTTATCTTGATTATGAATATTTAAAGTCTAATCCTAAAATTATAATGGGGTATAGTGATGTAACTGCTCTTTTATTGGGGATTTATGCCAAAACAGATTTGGTCACTTTTTATGGCCCAGCAATAGTACCCTCCTTTGGTGAATATCCGGACATGAATTCTAAAGGATTAGAATATTTCAGGGATGTTGTGACAAAAGAGAAAAATGCACCTTTCACACTTGATATTCCAGATGAATGGACAGATGAAATGGTAGATTGGAATAGTCAAACGAGGGCAAAGAAAATGTACAAGAACGAAGGATGGACTTGCTTACGAGAAGGTAGTTCTTCAGGAAGATTAATTGGAGGAAATTTGAATACAATGTCTGGATTCCTAAACTCTGAATATTTTCCAGATTTAACAGACGCCATATTGTTTATCGAGGACTCGAATAAAGATATGGCAATCCAAGAACGACTATTTAGTATGTTAAAAGTATCAGGTGTTTTTGATAAAATAAATGGGTTAATAGTTGGGAAACATGAACAATTTGATGATTTAGATGCTCCTTTCACATTAGACGAATTATTATTGGAAGTGATAGGTGATAGGAATATTCCGATATTAACAAATGTGGATGTTGGACATACGTTTCCGTCTCATGTATTTCCTATAGGGATCCTGGTAGATTTTAATGCTACAGAAAGTAAAATTACCTTTTTGGAAGATGGAGTATGCTAAAGAGGCTGGGACAAAACAAAAATAGATAAATTAAAAGCGAACAAAAATCTATTTTAGCACCGGAAATATACGGAGACTCCTGTGGGGGATAGGCCTAGCTGAGACCCCTCGGGAATCGATAGCTCTGAGGAGGCTCAGCAGCCGCCCACGGAAAGCGAAGAATATTTCCGGTGCGGGTTTTTCTACTATCTATAGTATTGTTCGTATTCTAATTAGGCTAAATACTTTTGTCCCACCATCATTTGTTTTTAACATATAAGTTAATATCATATTCTTCTCTCATCAGTTTTTTAATCAACTCTACATTATCCTGTAGATTCATATTCTTCGTATCATTTAAATATTCAATCGCCTCAGTTCTAACTTTATTCAGCTTTTCTTTCTCCTTCTTTAACTTCTTTTGAAAAAAGTTATAATAGACAAATGAAAGCGAAATTAACGAGATCATAATCAAATAGAACGGGTTTAATAAGATATTCGCGAAAGTGATAAATGGGTCTGTTACTCTCGACAAATCAGTAAGATAAAGTAATATCATAAAAATTAATAAAAGGGACAGTGCTGATAATAAAGAAAGGTTTCGGTTGTTTTCAAACCGATCTTTCTTTTTTTTCTTCTTTATGACTTCTTTTAAAAGATTAATGGTATCAGCCGAAAGATTATCCAACGATTCTAATGGCATGTACATCCCCCCTAAGACATATGTATGCTGGTCTAATTAAAATTAATCATCTTTTTCAAAAGTGAGTATTAGTCGGATACAAATCATGGTAATGATTCATACTAAAAAGGTGATTATAGGCTGATTGATTGTGAATATAGTGAAGAAGGGTGATTACGAATGAGTACAAAACCTAGGATTGTTGTACTTGGCGCAGGATATGCCGGTATGATGACAACTAAAAAGTTAATTAAAAATCTTACCCCAGAAGAAGCTGAGATTGTTTTAGTAAATAAACATAACTATCATTATCAAACTACTTGGTTACACGAAGTTGCAGCAGGTACCATTAACCAAAACCAAGTTCGTATTATGATTAAAGATATTATAAGTCCCAATCGTGTGCGACTAATTTATGATACAGTCGTTAAAATCGATCAAGATGATAATCGAGTTATACTAGAAAATAGTGAATTGATCTATGATTATTTAGTAATTGCATTAGGATATGAGACGAACACATTTGGAATTAAAGGCATGGACGAGCATGCGTTTTTTATAGAGAGCTTTGAATCCAGTCAGTTAATACGTGAACATATAGAATATCAATTTGCCAAGTTTCATCAGGACCCGAATGCAGATGAATCAAGTCTAACGATATTGGTTGGAGGTGGAGGTTTTACAGGGATTGAATTTATTGGAGAATTAGTTGAAAGAGTACCTAAGTTATGTAAAAAGTATGACATTGATCGAGGGAAAGCGAAAATTATTAATGTAGAAGCGGCCCCTAGTATCTTACCGACCTTTGATAAAGAATTAGTTTCCTATGCAAGAAAGTCATTGCAAGAACGTGGTGCACAAATATTAGAGGGTACTAAAATTAATGAATGTACAAAAGAAGGATTTATTGTTGGAGAGGATAACGAATTAATCAAAGCGGGTACAGTTGTTTGGACTGGTGGCGTAAAAGCGAGTCCTGTCTTAACTAATTCCGGATTCGAACTAACAAAGGGTAGATTCACGGTTAACGGCGACTTACGTGCACCTGGTCGCGATAACATCTTTGTTATTGGGGACTGTGCTTGGGTTATGAATAAATTAGAGGGACGTCCTTATCCACCAACCGCACAAGCAGCAATGCAACATGCTAGTACATGTGCAAATAATATTCGCTCATTAATTCATCATGAACCATTAGAAGAATTTGTGTTTAGTGATAAAGGAACGGTCGCGAGCTTAGGAGTCACCGACGCAATGGGTTCCATATTAGGTGGCAAAAAATTATATGGAAAGCCTGCTGCTGCAATGAAAAAAGTAGTAGATGACCGTTATCTATTTCTGCTAGGGGGAATTAATCTGTTAGTGAAAAAAGGAAAAGTAAGACCATTCTAAAACGAGGTGTTAAATCATGCGTAAGACGCTTACATGGATTAGTTCAATATTAGCAACGATAATCGGATATAGACTAGTAAGTAGTATGCTGGAAGATAAACGAGACTTTAGATAGGCTATTTAATTTTGATCTATGCAATGTAGCCCGAACTATAAGAATACATATGATTAGTTCGGGTTGTTTTTTGGAATGAACATATGCTTAGCTTCGTGTGTTATGGAAGAGGTTTTGTTTTGGGTTAGTACATGAAATTGGCAGTATTTCAGATACTACTCATAGGAGGGAACGTTATATGAAAAGACTACTATTACTATCATTGTTGTTAATTCTCCTCTTATGTAATTCCGTACAAGCAAATGAGTTAATCTTAACTGAAAAAAATATCCATGAAACAATCATTAGGGACGATTTTTCATTACGCTACATAGACAATAATTTCGTAAATCCTCAAAAATTAAGAACTCTAATGGATAACCTTGATGAACAAATATATGAACCGGCTATCAATGCAGAATATGACGATTCCTGGAATATTATCCCTGGTAAAACGGGATATCAGTTAGATCGAAAAAACTTTGTTCGCTTCTTTTATGAATTCTTTTATAGTGGTGTTTCCTATGAAATGAAGGTACCCAAAGTGGCTATATATCCTAAGGTTGATTCCGAACTTTTAGAGGAAATCCGGACGAAAGAAATAGGGAATTATATGACTTACTATCGAGAAAGCAACTTAGAAAGGTCTCATAATATTCAACTTGCAGCCGAAGCAATTAATAATACTGTACTCTTTCCAGGAGAAACATTTTCATTTAATAAAGTGGTTGGTAAGCGTACAAAGGAAAGGGTTATTTAAAAGCTCCGGTCATTGTGAGAGGTGAACTATCGGAAGATATAGGTGGGGGAATATGTCAGGTGTCATCGACTTTGTTTAATGCCGTAGATATGAATGGAATTACAATCGTTGAAAGATATTCGCATAGCAGAAGAGTACCCTATGTTCCCCCCGGGAAGGATGCTACAGTGAGTTGGTGGGGACCAGACTTTAGTTTTAAGAATGAGTTAAGCCATCCCATTCTCATTCGTTCAAAAGCAAAGGACGGACGTTTAGCCATTCGAATCTTTACATCAGAATCAGTTCATACTCGACAGAAGAATTAATTTAGAGATAAATGGCTCAAGGTTTGGTGTGAATTGGGTAACTGTAAATATAGATTCCCGTGAATTTAAATTTTTATAAAAAGAGGTTTTATCCCAAATAGATTGGAATAAAACCTCTTTCATGTATTTTATATAAAACGTAGTTCTGTTTTCAAACCATTAAGCTTGTTTATGTGCTTCAATTTCTAGGTTTATTTTTACCTCTTCACCTACTAGTACGCCTCCAGTTTCTAAGGCGGCATTCCAAACAAGACCAAAGTCTTTACGATTTAGTTTTCCCGTTCCACTGAACCCAGCAACTTCATTTCCCCAAGGGTCCTTATGAACACCTTCCATCGTCATTTCAAATGTAACTGGCTTTGTTACCCCACGAATAGTTAGATCTCCTGTAACATCATATTCGTTATCTCCAGTAGATTTTATATCAGTTGCCACAAATGTCATCTTTGGATGACTTGCTATATCCAGAAAATCATTTGAACGTAGATGATTATCTCGATCCTCATTACGTGTATCAATGCTATTTAAATCAACGGTAAATTCTATTGAAGCACCAGTTAAATCACTTGGATCTGCTTCTAAAGAGGCTTCGAATTCGGTAAATACCCCTTTAACCTTCGAAATCATCATGTGCTTCACGATAAATTCAAGTGAGCTATGGCTTTTGTCAACTGTCCAAACTGTTTTTGTCATTTAATTTCCCTCCAAATAATAACTTATTATATGTTACTTACTTTATGTAACTAATTATATAGGTATGAATGTCTTAAGTCAAGTATACGTAATTAATTTATTTTTAATTAAGAATGATTTTCTTTGCCTTTACTTTTGTATTCTATTCGAATATATACATAGGACATTCAATCTAAAATGGTTCCGAGAAATATCGTTTAAGAATAAATTATGTAGTAAGAGGACAAAGGAGGGAGAAAAATGGACAAAGGTACTGTAATTCGAACTAGTATCCTACTACTAGCGTTAATTAATCAGGTGTTAGTGATATTTGGAAAATCACCACTCCCAATCGACAGTGAGTTGTTAGAACAATTAATTTCTACAATTTTTATAATAATTAGTGCACTAATTACGTGGTTTAAAAATAATTATATAACAAAGAGAGGTATCGCACAGCGGGAAATATTACGAGAAAAGGGATTAACCAATGTAAAGGAGAGGAAATCAGATGGCAAAACCGATCTTAATCATTGATCCTGGCCACGGAGGTAATGACCCTGGAGGTGGTACTAATCAATATTGGGTAGAAAAAGATTTGGCGTTAAAAATTTCACTTTACCAGTATAGGAGATATCAAGAATTAGGAGTACCAGTTGCGATTACAAGAACGACTGATAGAACATTATCCCCTACTGAACGAACAAGAATCGTTAGAAATAGTGGGGCGAGGTATTGCCATTCAAACCATTTAAATGCTGGCGGTGGGGATGGTGCTGAAGTTATTTATTCGATATATGATGGGAGAGCGATGGCTCAGAAGATTGCAGATGAGTTAAGAAAATCAGGGCAAAATGTCCGGAGAATCTTTACTAGAACATTACCTGGTAATCCGAATGTGGATTACTATTTTATGATAAGAGAAACTGGTAGTGTCATAACGAATATAATTGAATATGGATTTGCTGATTCACCAAGAGATGATGTGCAGCAATTACGCACGAATTATCTTGTTTATGCTGAAGCGGTCGTGAAGGCATTTTGTGAGTATGCCGGTTATACGTATCGAACACCCTCTGGTAAAGAAGTTCCTGTTACGCCAATACCAAGTAATCCTGGCGTTGGAACCACTCCAAAGAATCAGTATATTCACTTGCCAGCAAGTGAAAGTTCGTGGAGGGTATACCCTGTCGGAGTCTTACCTGTAAAAGGTAATGAGAAAGGTTTCTTAAATTCGAAGAAATTCGGGGGATTAACGTATCAAGTTTTAGGATCGACACAACCACACGTCTATATTATTCAAACAGGGGATTTTGGTAGAGTACAAATTTACGGGCATCCATCGACAGGGGCAGTTATTAACCAAAGTAACTCTTCTTCTGGATCGAACCCGGCACCTTCTCAACCAGATCCAGTTGACAATATTACGGGGAAACATCTACATTTACCAGCAAGTGAAAGTTCATGGCGAGTCTACCCAGTGGGTGTTTCAGCTGTCAAAGGGAATGAAAAAGGATTCTTAAATCCTAGAAAATTTGGCGGATTGACCTATGAAGTATTAGGTAGGACACAACCACATGTTTATCTAATTGAAACAAGTGATTTTGGTAGGGTGCAAATTTATGCCCATCCTAGTACAGGTGCTAGCATTAGTGATAATGATCGCAGAAGGGAAGTCACTACACCACCTAGTGGAGATCGCTATCTTAAGCTACCGTCTTCTGAAAGTTCGTGGCGAGTGTATCCAACGAATAAAGCACCAGTGAAGGGGAATGAGGTTGGCTTTTTAAATCCGGCAAAGTTTGGAGGTCTAATATATAAGATTCTAGGGAGTCCACAAGCCCATGTTTATACGATAGAAACTCAGGATTTTGGAAGAGTTAACATCTATGCTCATCCGCAAACAGGGGCAACAATTACAAATAGCTAAATCAGAAAATAAAGGGTGTCAGTGGTTGATAATCAAACCGACGGATACCCTTTTTTACTACCAGTAACTTAGTTAGGGATTGTTCCAATAATATTTTTATTTCGAGTTATTAATATTTCGGTTTTCAAAATATTTCTAGTGAAATGTATGTCATTTATTGTTAATATAATAATTAGTTGTAATATTTAATTTAAGGGGAGATTTGATGCAGGGATCTAGGGAATACGAAATGAATTGGGATCTAGATGTGATTTTTGCTGGTGGAAGTGAATCAGAGGAGTTCCAAGGTTATTTAGGTGACATTGAAGAAAACATTGCAGATTTATCCAATAAAGTACAAGCCTTTAACCCGAGAGTTGTTGATGATGTTACAGATATAGCCGATATTGTTGCAAGCTTGGAGACTACGATGAAAAAACTACGGGAGTCGTTTGCATTTATCAGTTGTCTAAGTGCACAAAATGTCAAGGATCAAGGTGCTGCTTTATTAGTTGCAAAAAGAAGTGAATTGTCTGCTAAATTAAGTAGCGTTACAACAATATTTAATCAAAAACTTACTACGATTCCAGATGGTTTATGGGACGAGATGCTACAGAATAATGTTGTGAAAGAAGTTATTTTTTTCCTAAACGAGACGAGAGATTCTGCTAAAAACTTACTTGCTGCCGAGCAGGAAGTATTAATTAATGATCTTGCTGTTGATGGATACCATGCATGGGGACAAATGTATGAGACAATTGTCGGGAGCATGTCTGTAGAGATTGAAGAAGACGGAGAGGTAAATAGCTATTCTGTTGGTCAAGCTTCCAATAAATTAAGTAGTCCTGATGCAGAGTTTCGAAAGTATGTGTTTCAGCAAATAAGTAAGGCGTGGGAAGACAACGCAGATTTATTTGGTCAGACTTTAAATCATTTAGCTGGTTTTCGTTTACAGAAATATAAGCACCGTGGCTGGGATAATGTGTTAAAAGAACCACTACAAATCAATCGAATGAAAGAAGAAACGCTTCAAGCAATGTGGAATGCGATTTCGAACAACAAGCATCACTTTGTAGCTTATTTGAATAAGAAAGCGGAACTGATCGGAAAAGAAAAATTAAGTATATATGATATTGGAGCTCCTCTATCTAAATCTGTAAAAAAGGTCTCCTATACCGATGGTGCTGATTTTATTGTTAAATATTTTAGAGAGTTTAGTCCCAAAATGGCTAATTTTGCTCAAATGGCATTCGAGAAGAGATGGATAGAGGCAGAGGACCGTCCAGGAAAACGTCCTGGTGGTTTTTGTACAAGTTTTCCGGATAGTGGTCAAACACGTATATTTATGACGTACTCGGGGACTTCTTCCAATATTTCGACCTTAGCTCACGAACTTGGACATGCTTACCATCAACATGTAATGAATGATATTCATGGCCTGAACCAGCGTTATGCCATGAACGTTGCAGAAACTGCATCGACCTTTGCAGAGCTAATTGTTGCCGATGCGTCAGTGAAAAACGCAGAAAGTAGACAGGAAAAGCTAGAATTATTAGAAGATAAGGTGCAACGAAGCATTGCCTTCTTTATGAATATTCATGCTAGATTCCTATTTGAGACTAGATTCTATGAAGAAAGAAAACAGGGAATGGTATCTGTAAAACGATTAAATGAATTAATGATAGAAGCGCAAAAAGAGGCATACAGTGATGCATTAGGTGAATATGATCCGAATTTCTGGTCTTCCAAATTGCATTTTCATATTACCGGGACACCTTTCTATAATTTCCCATATACGTTTGGGTATTTATTTAGTCTTGGAATATATGCACATGCACAAAAGACTAGCAATTTTGAAGATGGTTACATTAGATTGTTACAAGATACTGGTCGAATGAACGTGGAAGACTTAGCAATGAAGCATTTAAATGTGGACCTCACAAAACCAGACTTCTGGGAGGATGCAATTGCACTTTGTGTGAAGGATGTAGAGGAATTTGTTTCTCTATAATATCGAATCATTGCCAAATCGATAAGACTAGGATACAATACAAGTAGCAAAAAAAGTGAAAATTATGTCCACAGGGGGAGCCGTATGGCTGAGAGTGAACAGATAATGTTCTGACCCTTTGAACCTGTTAGTTAGTACTAGCGTAGGGATGGTGGCTTTTATGATGGATATTGGTGCAGTGTGAGCGGAATTTCCCCATCAGGAAGCTTCCCCTTGGCACTGCTTTTTTTGTGTTTAAAAATCTATTTGTGGATTTTTAGATTACAATTCGGGGAGGAATAGATGTGAGTTCTAAACGCACATTGTTTATGGTTGAAGTAGCTGTATTTACAGCACTGGCTTTGATATTAGATATGTTACCAGCATTTAAGATGCCAAATGGCGGTTCTATCTCATTTGCAATGATTCCTATTTTTATCGTTGCTTTTCGCTGGGGGTTGAAGGGAGGACTGCTAGCTGGATTCCTTTGGGGAGTGCTCCAACTAGTATTTGGTGCGTATATACTTAACCTATACCAGGCATTCATTGAATATGGGTTTGCATTTACTGCTTTAGGAGTTGCTGGTATTTTCGCTAAACCAATACAGAATTCTCTTAAAGAAGGTCATTTAACAAGAAGACTAGTGTACATTACATTAGGTGTCCTGATAGGATCTGTCTTACGTTTCCTTGCACATTTTTACGCAGGGATTGTTTTCTGGGCAGATAGTGCTCCAGACGATCAACCGGTATGGTTATTCTCGTTAATTTATAATGGGTCTTATATGTTACCATCGTTTATTTTATCGTCTATAGTAGTATTTATTTTATTTATTAAACAACCAAAAACTTTACTACAATCAGCGTAAAGTTCATATCCGCTCACATTGAGGTAATCTCTTAATAGAGGTTACCTTTTTTGTGTTTAAAAAAGAAGTCTATCCTTTCACCGCTCTGTACTAACAAGCATAGGCTATAGCACAACAGAAAGAAAGGAAGATGCGGATGGATCTTTCCATATCACATTGGCTGTACGGCATTTTTACTCTAGCCATTATTTTAACGATGATATTCCGAAAAGGAGTTGTACTTCCGACTTTATTGGGAACTTTTATTATTGCTTGGGTTTACAAGGGAAATATCATTGGTGGCTTTACAGCAATTTTTAATGCAAATTTAGTTGCTGCTCAAGAGTTATTCAGTATTTTCTTAATTATTACCTTTATGCTTGCTTTACTAAATTCATTAAAGGATTTAGGGGCAGATGTTCGCATGATACAACCCATCCAACGGGTAATGGTGAATGGTCATGTGTCATTTTTCGTATTAGTCGGGGTCACCTATGTCATATCCTTATTCTTTTGGCCTACCCCAGCTGTTCCACTGATTTGTGCTCTTCTAGTGCCAGCAGCAGTAAAAGCAGGTTTACCTGCGATAACTGCAGCAATGGCTATAGCACTCGCAGGTCAGGGGATGGCTTTATCGTCTGACTATATCGTACAGGTCGCTCCAAGTTTATCTGCAACAGCAGCAGGTATAGATGTAGAATTGGTAGCTGATAAAGCGATGATTTTATCAGTGATATCTGGTGTTATTGCGATATTACTGGCTTATTTTCTATACCGTGGAGGAATACGTAAAAAGGATGACCCTCGCAACAATGAAGAGCTAAGTATATTGAAATCGGATGATTCGACCAGTAATAATCAAGCAAAAACAAATAATCTAACACGTTGGAGTAAAGTTTTTGCTGTACTAGTACCACTTGTATTATTAATCGTAGTCATTTATATGCTATATAACAAGTTATTCACAAATAGTGAAGGATTGGTTGGAGGAGATGGGGCGGCCTTTGTTGGTGGTGTTGCGGTAATTCTACTATTACTTTCCACTATTGCTTTTGGTAAGCACCATGCATTGGACTATATATCCAATCATATCACCGATGGGTTTGTATTTGCATTTAAGGCCATGGGACCAGTTATTCCAATCGCAGGATTTTTCTTTTTAGGTAGTGGAGATTTTTCTAGTCAAATTCTCGGTGTAGAAGAAGGACCATCTTTATTATTTGGTTTAGTAGAGGCGACACAAGAGTATTTACCCCAAAGTGCGGTATTAGCTGCCTTTAGTATCCTCATTATTGGGATTATTACAGGATTAGATGGGTCAGGGTTCTCCGGGTTACCATTAACAGGTGCTCTAGCAGCTTCTTTGGAGACTCAAGGAATGGATACAGCGACACTTGCTGCAATCGGACAAATGGGAGCAATCTGGACAGGTGGAGGCACAATTGTCGCATGGTCATCCTTAATAGCAATTGCAGGATTTTGTGGTGTATCGGTTATGGAGCTTGTACGAAAGAATTTTATTCCGGTATTAGTAGGACTATTCGCCATGACAATAATTGCTGTTTTTATATTATAAATTCAGACAATTTTGATTGGTATCTACAATAGATTTTGTTACAATTTTACTGGATGTAAATATTACTTGGAGGTAATGTTGTGGCAAATCAAATGATGGATATTGTAAAAGGTTCATTGCAAGTGTTACTGGATGATGTTGATTTCTTGCCTGAATTAGCAGGTGAAAGAAGAGAGAAGGCCTTCAGTTCCTTATTATCGATACTTTCTACGCCAGATCATGTCAATAAGTCCTTTCTAAGGGTTGCACTAGAAAATGGGCAGGTAACTAGAGTACCTGCTTTTCGTGTACAACATAATAATGTTCTAGGTCCCTATAAAGGTGGGATTCGTTTCCATGAAACGGTTAAAGAGGAGGAAGTAGTGAATCTTGCCTCTTTGATGACACTAAAGAACGCCTTACATGAAGTACCTTTTGGTGGTGGTAAGGGTGGAGTAGTCATCAATCCAAGGGAATATAGTGATAAGGACTTATATGTTATTTGTAAAAAATATGTTCAGTATTTTAGTGATATACTGGGTCCGGATAAAGATATTCCAGCCCCCGATGTTGGTACTGGTGAACGTGAGATGGACTGGATGATGGGTGAGTATAAGAGTATACGTCCGGGTGAGTCTTACCGTGGCAGTTTTACAGGGAAAAGTGTTGAAAATGGTGGTTCCTTAGGCCGAAGAGAAGCTACAGGTAAGGGGGTGTATTATACGTTTCGATACTTATTGCACGATTTTGTCAAGAGACAAGAGCATTGGTTATCAGAGCGAGATAGTATGTTTGCTAAAACTGTCTTATCTTTAAAAGATAAATCTTTAAAAATAGCAATTCAAGGGTTCGGAAATGTAGGTTCAGTCGTTGCTTTATCAGCTTATCAATGTAATCATTTGAATAATAAGGTTGTGGCAGTAAGTGATAGAAACGTAACACTGTATAATTCAGATGGCCTTGATATACCTGCCTTAATAAAATTCGTTTCCATGAATAAAGGTGATCTTCCTATGACTGGAGACCAATTAGAAACTGCAGGCGTGAAGGCAAAAATATTAGGTATCGGGGAAGTATTAACATTGGATGTAGATGTATTATTTTTGGCAGCTCTAGAAAATCAAGTGTATCAAGAAAATATGATTGATATTAAAGCAAAAATCATGGTGGAAGGTGCTAATGCCCCTGTAACTACAGTAGCCGACGGTTATTTAAGTGACAAGGGAATTATCATCATACCAGATATATTGGCAAATGCTGGTGGAGTAATTGTATCCTACCTAGAGTGGCTCCAAGGTAGAGAAACACAGTTTTATACAGAAGATGAGGTATTTGAAAAACAACTTTCAAAAATGAAAAATACCTTTGACTCTGTTTTCCCTCCGTTTTTTAGTGATTCTTTTACGTTAAGACAGCAGTGTTATATACACTCGGTAATGAAGCTCTCCAACATTTTGTACCGACAGGGGAAACTTTATTAAATAATAAAATATTTAAATAATATGAAGCACAATAATCGGCATACATTTAGGCTTATTACTGTGCTTCCATATCTTATAGTTGCAGTTGCCTATTATTTAAGAACAGAGAAGAAAGGTAAAACTACAATAGCTAGTCCTAAGAGAAAAACGGTAATAGCACCGACTTTACTTTTTCCTTTCCATAGTGTTATTGAAAAACCTAATGTATAACTAACCATTACAACCATTACAACCATTACAGCTATTACAGCAAAGAACACCTTAATCTCTTACCCCCTCTATGCTTGGAACATCACCTTGTCTACCTAATCTTCCAAGTTCCACATTAACTGAAACATTAATGTGGATATCGGGATATGTTTTCATCCAGTCAAATTTTTCCCACTCTGGAATAGATAGAAAATGTTTGCGTGCAATTAGCGACCATCCAAATGGTTCTGATTGATATTCCTCCTGCGTCTTTTTTATCGTTTTTTTGATTAATTTTTCTAACCTTTCTTCAAAAGAATTTTTCAAAGTGTTTAATTTATGTTGATCTAATTGATAATCTGTCATACTATGATTGGACAAAACTTCAATTAACACCGGTACATTTACATGAATTTCTGGTTGTTCTTTTTTGAGATTCATATCAAAGGAATTTTTACCGTTCATACTGATTCGGGTTGATATTTGATAATTCTCATCAAAAGGATCAGGGAATGACGCTAATATATCTGAAACACTCAAGGTTGGGTTTAGCAGATAAGCGATACGAGTTTCCTCTATTGTAAGTGCATCAATCATTTTTCCTTCTTTAAAGACGGCGGATCCCAAAAACTGTGTCGTGTTTGTTTCTCCTTCATAATGGAATTCCCCTGCAATAATTTGGTCTGGTTCTTGTTCTTGGGGCTGCTCTTTCTTTTCTGTTGTCCCATAAATCCCTAAAAAGAGATCTGCATCGGCTTCGGTAACCCGAAAGAAAGTGTTTAAATCAGAGGCAGGCATCATACCAGTTTCTTGTCCACGTTCAAACATCATATTAAAATATTCATGTGGTCTAGTTTCTAGCCTTGGATGATTATTTAATAAAAAAGTTAGGGTGTCTTCTCTTGTTATTAATAGCTTGGTATCCCTTCTAATTTCCATTGCCTTAGTAGCATCATAAATCCATCTAATAAACTTTTCATCTCTAGCAAATTCCTCTGACACCATAATAAGCTTGATAATGTCATATGTAATCTGCTTTGCAATTACTGTATTGGCGAAATTACGTGAGGTTATGAAATCCTCTGCTACAAACGAGATAATCTCACGCGGAGGTTCACTACTGCCTCCACCTTCAGCAGCAGTACCTGCTTCGGGGTTAGCAATTAAATAAGAAACCTTTACTAGAGATTCATTATCTTCTGCTTTATCAAGTCCAATAGCGATGACATAGGCTTGTTTTTCTGTTTCTTTTTGGTCCCAGCAGCCACCAAGAATAATAAGTAATATTATGAGTAGAACACCCTTTCCTAATTTCGTTAACTTATTCATTTTTTGTTTACTCCTTTAAGCTTTGCAATCAGCCACATAAGGCAAGGTAAAAAGAAAAAAACGGGTGATGATATAAGCAAGATTGTATCCCTTATATTGAAAATGGCGCTTGCTGGGGTTTCAGGAATAATTCCTATGAATACGATTAATGTTGCAAGGGTTGGAATAATATATTCAAACTCTTTTATTTTAAAAAGATGTCCAAACAATATTGCGGTTATGTATAGATAGGCAGAAAACCTAACAAACGATGCCATAATCCAAAAGGGAAAGAAAAAGGTTTCTAAATTGGTTAAAAAGCCAGCCTGAATAGTACGAATCACTTCATGATATGGATAATTTAATTGCATAACTGTATTGTAATCAAAGATAAAAGTATAACTTACCATTGCAATCGTTAAATTAATAACAGTAACTATTAATGCTATGCATGTTCCTTTCTTAAAATCTTTTGAACTTTTCATAAAAGGCACAAGCAGAAATAAATAAAAAAAATACAGCATAAATGGATAACCTCATAGTGCTTTCTTTCATAACTTCCCATCCCCCTGGTCCTAAAATAGGAAATAGAAAGTGGATATTTCCTTGAAAGATTGTTAAGAGCAATGATATTAAGAAGGCAGCCTGTACATAAGGAAAAACTAAATAAGCAACAGATCCAATATGTTCTAAGCCCCTCTTAGCTCCATATGCACAAGTTAGCATCAAGACACCATATATAACAATCGTAGGTGTTTTAATGAAATACATGGAACCGATAATATCAGAATAGATAGCAGTATCAATAATTAACGCAGAAAGAAACAAAAGCCACACAATCAATAAAACAAGGTAGCCCAAAAATTTACCGAACAAATCTTCAACTACGTGGATTAAACCTTTTTGCTCATAACTGGTAACAACCTTTATTAACAAATACAACGGAATAATCATGACAATTCCATTTATGATAGGTGCCATCCAGCCAGCATTAAACAATCTCTCAAATAAAATAGAAGGAGTATCGTCTGCTACTTTTAATCCGAGCATTATGATGGTTAGGACGGTAAATTCCTTTAAACCAATTTTTCCTTTTGATTCTTCCATTCATAATCTTCCTATCTCTTTTTTAAATCCTTAGGTTTCACATAGCCGGGTCTGAAGAGTTCGTTCTTTAGAACCTTACGAAATACTGTGTCGCTCGAAGATTTGTATGTCGGTGTCATAGGCGAAAGATATGGCACCCCGAATGATTTTAAGGAAACCATATAAAACATCCCTATTGTAAAGAATACTGTAATACCATATAGGCCAAACAAACTGGCACTTAATAATAATAAAAACCTACTTATTCGGATTGCAAAGTTCATACTAATATCACCAACAGCAAAAGAGCTTAATCCCCCTAATGCCACCACAATAACAACGATTGGGCTGACGATATTGGCTTGTACTGCAGCTTGACCCAAAATAAGGGCACCTACAATTCCAATAGTTGGACCAATTGGACTTGGTACACGTAGACCAGCTTCTCGAATTAGCTCGAAAGCAAATTCCATGATCAATACTTCTATAGCAGCAGGAAAGGGAACTTTTTCCCGTGTAGCTGCGATAGCAAGAAGTAAATCAGGTGGTACCATTTCAGAATGATAAGTAACAACTGCTACATAAACCGCTGACGTAAATAAAGTGATAAATAAGGCTAAATACCTTAACAATCTCGTGAAATTACCATACGCAAATCGTAGGTAATGATCTTCCGAATTATGGTAAAAGGACCAAAAAGTAGCTGGAAGTACTAAAGCATCCGGAGAATTATCCATTAGTAGTACGATGTATCCATCTTCTAAAAAGGATGTTGCACGATCAGGTCTTTCCGTATATAAAATCGTAGGGAAGATGGAATATTTACGTTCCTCAATTTGTTGCTCTAATAAACTAAGATTTTGAATAGCATCCACATCGAGGGATTTAACTCGATTTTTAACATTTTGCAATAATTTTTCGTTTACCAAGTCTTTTTGATATAGAATGTAAAGATCATTATTTGAGCGCTTAGAGATTACTACAGATTCAACAACTAGTTTTTCATTTTTTGTCCTTTTTCTTATGAGCGAAATATTTGTTGCTGCCTTTTCATTGAATGCTTCTTTAGGTCCCTTTACTACATTTTCATTTTCCGTCTTTTCTACACTTCTACCGTCAAACTGAGTTGCTCCTATTAAATATACTTGGCTTTCGCCTTCTACAAAAAGTGCCACATTCCCTTTATTTATTTCAATAAGTATTTCATTAATTACTTTTTTTGTAGTAATCGATTGAGCTGTTATAAAATCAGTAATTTCCTTTGTAGTATCTTTGTTTGTGAGTAAAGGAGTAATGATATTATCTTCAATAGACTTGGGATCGGTTATCGTATCTATGTATAAAATAGCTGCTTTTTTCATAAGTCCCGAAATATATATGTTGCGAATTTTAACATCATGGTTGTTCGGAACAGAGTAGATGGCTTTAAATGTTTCTAATGTTTTTCTAAGCTAGGATTGATAGTTGATTCTTTTAGATCAGTATCTTCTAGAGAAGGCTTCTTACCCTTCGGTGCTGTATTTTCATTATTTTTTTTATATCGTCTTCTTAACATTTTATTTTTCAACTCCAACCTACCAATCTTTACCAGGTTTTGGGGGAGTAAAAGTCCCGGTATTATTTTATTAAGTTTCCACTTTTGTTGGAAAAATATGTAGAAAACTAAAAAGTAAAATCCTACAATACGTTATGTAGGATCTTACTGTAAATAGGAGGATACATGGTTAATTGCATTTTGTAACTTTTCACTATTTCTTTGGTACACTTTCTTGGCATTTTCATTTTCTGTTGCAAGTGCAAACAACTCTAGGTCTGCTTGACACTTTTTCATGGTCGCAAGTAATAGTGGCATCTGTGTAGGGCTAGGGATAGCCAATTGGTCATCGTATAAATCAACGGTTAATTGTCCATTGTGATCTACTTGGCCTAAAAAGACATTTTCTATGCTTACATTCATTTTCTCTAGTTCGGTTTCTAACCATGTTGGATTTAGTGAAAGATTCGCAAGTGGTTCAAGTAAGGGCTTCCCATCCATAATCACCGTTTGTGGTTCATGGTCAGGGGCTAATTTAATCCCTAAATCCTTTGCAGTTAGTGGACGGTTTTCTCTTTTGGGTAAGACACTTAATTTCCCAGTAGGTTCTAATACAGCAAACTCAACATCAGCTACCTTAAATATATTTTTATCGCGAAGGCTCTCAAGTAGATCATCAGTTGAATAATGTTCTTTTTTTAGGTTATCCTCCATAATTTTGCCATTCTGTATGACAACTCTACTTTTCCCTTGAGTAGCATCTCTAAATGCTTTACTCTTAAGGGAAAAAAACTCAACTAGATAGGGGACAATGAACCATATAAACATAGAAATTAAGCCATAATAAAGTGGGCTCTCTAATGTACTAACATGAATAGCAACAATTCCACCTAAAACGATGCCAGTAATATACTCAAAGATATTTAATTGTGATAATTGTTTCATCCCTAGCCACTTTGTGAATAGAAATAAAAGGGCGAGAAGGGAGATAGCGCGAATAGCAATCTGGACCCAATCTGGCATGGTTTTTGTTTCCTTTCTATTGGTTATATTGTGGTTCTTCTCTTGCTAACAAGAGTACTTGTTTTTCCAAATCATGCTTAATTTCATTAATCATTTGCTGGGTATTTCGAAAAGCATCCCTAGAATCTGCCTCATTTGTTTGAGCTGCTAGGATACTTAAAGTTGCCTCAATTCCTTTTATACTTGCATAAAGTGTTTTTACCTGTGAACCTACTGTCATGAATGGACCTCCTTAACCTTTAGGTTTAAATAATAGCGCACCGATCATGCCAAATATAATCGCCGCGGATATACCGGAGCTAGTAACCTCAAACATTCCGGTTATAACACCGATAATCCCGTGTTTCTCAGCTTCCTGTAAAGCACCATGTACTAATGAATTACCAAAGCTAGTAATTGGTACAGTCGCACCAGCACCTGCAAAGTCAATCAATGGCTCATATAATCCGAAGCCGTCCAGAATAGCGCCAGCAACTACTAAGATACTTAAGGTGTGACCAGGTGATAACTTAAATACATCGAACATGATCTGGCCAATTACACATATGATTCCACCCACTACAAATGCCCAGAAAAATATCATTTAGCATCACTCCCTGACTCAATAGAAACTGCATGGGCAATGCAAGGTATTGGATCTTTTTGATTCACGCTTAGTGGGGAGTGGAGGGCACCAGTTGCCACTACTAATATTTTTTCTAGTTCTCCTTTATTCATTAAATCAATAAAGTGTCCATATACAGCTACTGCAGAACAGGCAGGTCCACTTCCTCCAGCCAAAACGGGTTGGTCTTCTCGATAGATGGTTAGACCACAATCAACGAACTTCTCTTCTGGAATATTGATATCGTTTTTGTGCAATAGATCTAATGCCACCTCACGACCGATATGGGCGAGGTCTCCAGTTATGATTAGATCATAATAGGAAGCATCAATCTCCCTCTCCTTTAAGTGTGCTATGATTGTATCCACGGCAGCAGGAGCCATTGCTCCTCCCATATTAAAGGGGTCTGTCATCCCCATATCGACGACTTTTCCAATAGTTGCGGATGTAATTCTAGGACCTTGTCCAGTTTTTGCCACTAAAGCACATCCAGCACCGGTCACTGTCCATTGGGCGGTTGGAGGTTTCTGACCACCATATTCTGTCGGATAACGAAATTGCTTCTCAGCTGCGGCATTGTGGCTAGAGGTCCCACTTAGTATATATTCAGCTCCGTTCGCATTAATTATTAGTGCTGATAAAGCGAGACTCTCCATAGACGTTGCACAAGCACTAAATAATCCAAAATAAGGAGAACCGATAGTCTTCGCTGCAAAACTTGAAGGAGTTATTTGATTTATTAGGTCTCCGCTAATGAAAAAGGACACTTGCTCTTTTTGAATGGGACTATTTTTAATGGCATACTGACACGCTTCCTCCATCATCGTTTGCTGTGCTTTTTCAAACGAAGCCTGCTCTAGCCACATATCATCGTGTAAGATGTTAAACGCGTGAGGTATTTTTCCATTTGATTCAAAAGGCCCTCCTACGGTCCCAGTTGATATAATTACTGGACTGTTTTCAAATATCCATGTGCGATGTCCAGTCAACATTAGAATCCACCCCAAGTAATAATAATTGTTTTTATTAAGGCAACGACAAATGCTGAGAATACGCCAAATAGAATGACGGATCCAGCTAACTTAAACATATTCCCGCCAACACCAAGAACAAATCCTTCAGTCCGGTGTTCAATTGCAGCAGATATTACGGCATTCCCAAAGCCTGTAACCGGTACAGCTGAACCAGCGCCTGCAAATTGGCCAATGCGATCATATATACCAAATCCAGTTAAAAGCATGGTGATAAATATTAAAGTAGCAGTTGTCGGGTTACCGGCGGTTTGCTCTGTAAAATCAAAGAAATAGATATAAAAAGTGGAGATGATTTGGCCGATAAAACAAATAAAACCGCCTACAAAGAAAGCTTTTATACAATTTTTTACGACAGGACGTTTAACTTCTCTTTGATCTTGAAATTGTTGATAGTCTTGAGCTTGAGGAGGAAGGTTTTTTTTCTTTTTATCTGCCATTCGAATTCCCTTCTTTCGTAATTTATGTTTGTTCTTTCAAGAGCTTACTTATGTGTTGTAATTGTTTTTTAATTCTTTTTTCGATATGTTATTGTTTTTAATTTTCTCTTCTAGTTTAGTTAGCTCGAGTATAATTTTCTTGTCAGTCGCTAATTCCACTTTTATATTTTTGAATTTCTTATCCATTTCTTTGGATAGCGTTGTGTTCAGTTTCTTTAAGTTGAACCTCTCGTGATGAGGTACTTCAATTGCAATGACAAGTAGGTCGTCAGTGTTTACTGCATATATATTGTTGATGTCCTCTTTAGTGGATAGTATTTGCTTGGCTTCGTTAGAATACTCTTGGTCATAAACATTTTTAGCAGAGATTTTTGTTACATTAACAGGGTTTTGGTTGTTTTGTTGCTGGGAACTATTTTCTTCACTACAACCAATTGTGAGTGAGAAAAGCAATCCAATTAGGATGAGAAATGGAGTTTTTTTCATCTGCTTCACCTATTTCGTTTGTATTAGAAAAAATAGGGGAGAAGACTCCCCCATATATTAAAATCCTTTATATTGAGGCTCTTCTTGCTCAATTTGTTGAACACGTGGTTCTACAGAATTCAAAATGCTCTGCGTTTGTTGTGCTGCTTGCTCGTAGAGTTGTTTAGCTTGTTTATTTTCTGTTTGCAATGCAAACTGTTCAAAGCTTGCTTGGACACTTTTTAACCCCGCTACCGCTTGTTTAATTTGGCTACCGACTGTCATGTAAAGTCCTCCTTGTTCGTGATGTTCGATATTTGGATTTATGAAATACAAGTGGAATATACTTGTCATTTTGTTTCCAAAAATGAAAAAGGTGCTCCACTTAGGAACACCTTTAGTATTTTGCTAAACTGTCTGTGAATATGCTGGTAAATAGATGGAAATTAATTTGAAACGTTGAAGAGAATATCATTGGTCGTCTCAATTATTTCCGTATCTGTTTTTTCTGTATTGGTTTGCAATGTATCAGGTACAGATATTAAGATGGACTCATCATCCACCCAACTTGTCGATAATATAGGCCAGTTATAATCGAGTAAATTGTTTTCAATATCATCGTTCTCCAAAGACATGATGTCCCATTCTTGTAAATCGATAACAACAATGTTTGAGACGGAATATTCTTGCGAGGTGTCACGAGAAAATTTTAATAATAATTTTGTTCCTTCTGGGGATAAAATAAACTCCTCATAGCTTGCTAAATCTGCAACGAGAAAGTCCGTATTCTCTGAGTTGTGGTCTAATAACAAATAGGAACAATGATCGGCTTTATTACAAGAGAATTCGAGTAAATAAATATCATTATCATCAATATTTAATAAATGCTGAAAATCCATTTTTTCAATAACCTGTTGACGGTCTTTGACAGCGTGTAAGTAGGAGGAGAGGATAGGAATTTGATTCAAATTAACTCGTACAACCTCTTCCTCTAATGTAAACTCTATGAACTCATCGACCTTTTCGTTATCTGTAACTTCCTCGATGAGTTCTGGTTCTTCTTTCGTGTCCTCTGGGGGAGTTTCAACCTTTACAATAGCGGGTTGCTCATGAGAACAAGCGGTAAGAACAAGTACAAATAAGAATAATAAACCAAGTATTTTCTTCATCATATAAGACACTCCAATTCAATTGTATTCATTTCGTAATAATGGCAGATGCAGTCAATAGTAATTTCAAATTTAGAATTAGCAGCCATTATAATTGATGGAATAATCTTATTATACTTGAACACTTGGTTTATGGAAGACCTATTTTGACAATAGTGTTTGGACATTCTAATGGTTTCTTGATTCTTTCACTTTATCTTTTATAGATAATTTATTAGCGCGATTTATCAGTATGATGATTAACAAAATGAGTAGTGATACGGTAATCCAAACAGAGAGCATTGTTTTTACCTCCTATCTTTTTTCTTAGTATGTGTCATGCAAAAATAGTTATCATTTATTTATAACATTTGGTAAACTGATTTTAATCCATGAAATATGAAAGGAGGGACGAAATGAAAACTTTTCTGCTAAAGTCATTACAAATAATGGAAAGGATTGGAGATGATATACACAAGAAGGATTTTAACTTGTTGGATGGACTAATTATTAACCGTGAAGATGAAAAAAACACATGGCTGGTAGAGGCGCTGCTAGATGCGGATTATATAAATTATTTTAAAGAATTAAAAGAAAAACGGGATCAAGTGATGATAGAAGTTAACATTACAAAACTTACCAATCCACCGGTTATGTTCCGTACTACTATAGATAGTATCAATAAGGTAGGGAACCATATCAGTATCATTTTTACTGGGACTATTATTGATAAAAGAAATCGTAAAATGGAAGAATTACTAGCAGAATTGATCGAAAAGGGTTACGAAGGGGAGGAGTTGCTAGAGAAATTCAAACAGATATTGTAAGAAGGCTAGATTAATCCAGTGAACTAGCCTTCCTAAATGATTCAATTATTATTTTCCAATGCTTCTAAAAGTAAATCAACAATATGTACTGCGCGTATTGTATGAGACAGACCTTCTCTTTCAATACCCATTAACAGTTGTAGAAGGCAGCCGGGATTTGCTGTAACTATAGTGGTTGCATTGGTATTTCTTACATGCCTCATTTTATCATCCAGTATTTTTAATGACATTTCAGATTCTAATAAATTATAAATTCCAGCAGAACCACAACATTTATCTGCATCTTTCATCTCAACGTATTTGACACCTTGAATCGAGGTTAATAATTGTCTGTGCTCCAAGTAAGTTTTTTGTCCATTCCTTAGATGACAGGAGTCTTGGTAGGTTACTATCTGTTCATCAAGCTTTAGCATATTACTGCTAAAATCCAACTTCATTAATATACTGCTTATATCGATAATCTTCATGGAAAATTCCTCAGCTCTTTTTGACCACAAAGGGTCATCACGTAAAAGATAATGATAATCAAGTAAGAAAGCTCCACAGCCACCGGCATTTGTAACAATATATTCTGCTTTGGTATTCTCGAATGTTAGAATATTATTCCTTGCCATCTCCTTAGCTTTTTCTAATTCACCACTATGTCCGTGTAGTGCACCACAACAATTTTGTCCCTGTGGAATAACAACCTCACATCCAGCGTATTGTAACAATTTCAATGTAGCATTATTTGTTTCCAAAAAGATTGTATCCATTAGACAACCTGAAAAGAATGCAACCCGCATTCCGGAATGCTGAGGGGGTGGCAAGTAATTTGGGCGATTTTTCATTTCATTACGACTAGGTACTTTAGGAAGAACCTTATCCATTGTTTTCATTGTTTCTGGGAAGAAATCCAAAATACCACTATTTCGAGTAAGTTTTTGGAGACCAGACCGTTGATAAAAACCCAGTAGACTAGTAGATTTTATCATCCTTTCTTGTTTTGGAAAGATAGAATTCAAAATAAATCGATGGGTAAATTTCTCGGATAGAGATGTTTTTTTGTGTTGGTAAAAACTTTCTCTTGCTTGTTCAAGGAGATGTCCATATTGGACTCCAGACGGACATACTGGTTCACATGCTCGACAACCTAAGCACAAGTCAAGAGAATGCTTCACATCCATGTCTGGTTCGATTACGCCATCCACTACAGCCTTCATTAGAGCAATTCTTCCTCTTGGAGAATGAGTTTCATCCATATTGGTTTCTATATACGTAGGACAACTAGATAAGCAGAAACCACAGCGTGTACAGTTAAGCAGTTCATTATAGTCCATATTTTCTTTAAAGGCGTTCGCGATATCATTTTTTTCTTTTGGTTTCATTATTTTTGTACCACCAATCGTTGCCGTTCTAGAAAGACAAACATCTTACCGGGATTCATGATAAGATTTGGATCAATTGCCCGTTTAATAGCTTTCATTGCCTCAATCCCAGCACTGCCAACCTTTAGATTTAAGTAGGGTAGCTTCATTGCCCCAACACCATGTTCACCTGTTATGGTTCCACCTAATTCGATAGCCTTATGGAATATTTCTTCGAAGGCTTTTTCAACACGGCTCATTTCATCCGTATCCCGTATATCCGTTAGGCAGGTTGGGTGTAGATTTCCATCTCCTGCATGTCCAAAAGTACAGATAGTCAATCTATTCCTTTTCGCAATAGATTGAATAGCCATCACCATATTTGCGATTTCTGAGCGGGGAACAGTGGCATCTTCAAGAATCGTAGTGGGTTTTAGACGGGCAAGTGCTGTTAAGGCTAACCTCCTAGCTGCTGTTAAGGCTTCGGCTTCCTCTTTCGTTTGAGCAATCGTTACCTCTCTGGCATGATGGTCACGACAAATAGCCTCGATTCTCCCTATATCATTTTGTACATTCGTTGAAGTGCCGTCTTGTTCGATTAACAGTACAGCTTGAACATTGGTAGGCAATCCAATTTTTGCAAAATCCTCCACTGCCTTTAGAGTTGGTTGGTCTAATAATTCGAGAGTAGCCGGTATAATTCTATTGGATATAATGGAGGATACAGTGTGTGCTGCATCTTCCATTTTATTGTACAGTGCCAACATGGTTTTTTTGGTTTCTGGCATTGGTATTAGTTTTAGTGTTGCTTCAGTTACAATGCCTAAAGTGCCTTCTGAACCAACTATTAGGCTAGTAAGATCATATCCTGCAACATCCTTTGCTAACTTTCCTCCGGTACGAATAATTTCCCCATTTGCGAGTACAACCTCTAGTCCCATAACATAATCACGAGTTACTCCATATTTTAATCCACGGAGACCACCAGAATTTTCGTTAATATTTCCTCCTATTTGTGATACCTTCATAGAACTGGGATCAGGTGGATAAAATAGTCCCTTCTCTTCAACGGATTTTATTAGCGATTCAGTGATGACACCTGGTTGTGTTCGGACAGTTAAATTCTCTTCATCAATTTCCAAAATTCTATTGAAATGCTTCATCAATAAGACAATACCACCATGAAGTGGGGTAGTGCCTGCACTTAGATTAGTCCCTGATCCTCTAGGCGTAATGGGTATCCTGTGATGATTACACAGTTTTACTATGCGTGCGACTTCTTCAGTATTTCGTGGAGAAACGACTGCATCTGGAAGAGATTGAAAACCAGGTGTTGCATCATAGGAATAGGCTAAAAGACTAGAATTGGATACCTGTATGTTCTTCACGCCAACAATTTCTATTAATTCATTCTGTATCGATTCTGTCAGCATAGTAGCATTCTCCTAATGGATAATGATGTCGAAGGTAATTAAATACCTTACAATAAATTTTATTTATATTCAGAAATAATTATTCGTGCTAATCAGATGTAAACAATTTATGTACAAACACAACTTTCTAAAATAGCTTTTTTTCGTTATAATCTGTAATATTCTCCTTTATTTTTTTGTTTTATGAAAATAGAGGAAATCTCAATAAATCATTGCTATAATAAAAAGAATGAATGACCATTTTTTGGCAGATGGGAAAGTATTAAAAATCTTTCTCACCTGCATAAGAAAAACAAGTACATTTACAAAGAACGAGCGAATGCGAGTTTTTCTAAGCAAACTAGGGAGTATGAACAATGCTATTACCAAAATCTTTTCTAAGATGGATTAATAAAATATCGCCAGTTCGAATCATATTATTCTTCTACCTGGTGGCAGCAGTGTTTTCCACTGCAATCATGTCACTACCTATTGCATACCAGGATGGTGTGGAGATTGAATTCATAGATATTGTATTCACCTCTATCAGTGCACTTAGTGTTACCGGCTTAAGCACCATCACTATAGCTGATACATTAAGCACAACCGGGATAATCCTTTTAGCTTTTATTCTACAGTTAGGTGCTGTGGGGGTAATGGCCATTGGAACGTTTATCTGGTTACTTCTAGGAAAAAAAATTGGCCTAAAAGAACGGCGATTAATTATGACGGATCAGAACCAAAATAATTTTGAAGGTATGGTTCGATTAATCAAACAAATTGTATTAGTACTTTTGACAGTCGAGTTAATCTCTTTCTTTGTTTTGGGTACTTATTTTCTGAAGTATTACCATGACCCGGGCACAGCATATTTTCATGGATTTTTTAGCACGATTAGCGCTATAACAAATGGTGGTTTTGATATAACTGGGGCTTCTCTAATTCCATATAAAGACGATTACTTCGTCCAGTTTATCAATATGCTTTTAATCATTTTTGGTGCTATTGGATTTCCTGTGTTAATTGAAATAAAGAATTTCTTGTTTTCAAAAAAAGAAAATCGGATGTTCATGCACTTTAGCTTATTTGCGAAACTGACGACCCTAACATTTGCTATCTTAATCGTCGTCGGAACCATTGGGATCTATTTATTAGATTTTAATGAGTTTTTTAAAGGGAAAAGTTGGCATGAAGCGTTTTTCTATGCTTTATTTCAGTCTGTAACTACTAGGAGTGGTGGTTTGGCCACGATGGATGTTAGTCAGCTTTCGGAGGCGAACCATTTATGGATGTCATTACTAATGTTTATAGGAGCATCTCCTAGTAGTGCAGGTGGGGGAATTCGAACAACTACCTTTGCTCTAGTAGTTATATTTATCATTACATATGCTCGTGGTGGGACTAGTATTCGTATATTTAGAAGAGAAGTTCATGATGAAGATTTAATGAAAGCTGTAACGGTTACCTTGATGGCTATGATGATGGTGTTTTTATCCATCATTATTATTACAAAGATTGAACCTTATTCTATCGTTGAAATAATGTTTGAGGTAACATCTGCATTCGGTACAGTGGGATTATCGCTAGGTATTACAGGGGAATTAACAACCATGACAAAGATTATCCTCATGATTTTAATGTTTATTGGTAGAGTAGGGATTATTACATTTTTATTTATGTTTAAGAAATCCAAACGCACCGGAGATTATCATTACCCGAAGGAACGTATTAGTATCGGTTAAAGAGATAACAAATGAGGAGAAACCCTAATGACAAGAAAACAATTATCATTACCATTATCGAATCATTTACTGTCATTCTTAAAAGAGGCAATTATTATTGTGGATGGAGAAGGAGTAATACTGGAGGGAAATGAAGCGGCTTTTTCGATTTTAAATTCGAATTCTTCTAAGACAAATGCTATAGAAGATTATTTGGATTTTCATCTATTAGCTGGTGAACAAAAGTCGCACTTAATAATGGAAATCAAACATGAGAAAGGCAAATTAATCGAAGTAAAGTCCTTAATGATAGAAGATGGGATATATTGTCTGCTACTAAAAGAATTATCGGTATGTGACCGAGCGGAAGAGATTAAGCAGTATATTAATCAAATATCTGAAGGATCTGTTGAAGGAATCGTATTATACGAATCTAAAAAGATCATAGACTGTGATGAGAACTTTGCGACTATGTTTGGTTATACGAAAGAAGAAATAAAAGCAATAGCAATGGATGAATTAATGGATCCGAAAAGTTATCGAAAACTAGTTGATTATGAGCATCTTGATACCGATAGTGCTGTAGAGTTAAAAGGGAAAAGAAATGATGGAACTGTTTTTTATATCGAGATGTATCAATATCCATATTATAAAAATGGAAAAATAGTTCGCGCGGCAAGTATAAGAGATGTGACAGAGCGAATAGCAAATGAAAATAAGATTGAGTATATGGCATACTATGACGAATTGACAGATATACCAAATCGAAACTTTTTTCTTAAGGTGCTTAAGGAAGCCATCCAGCAAGCCAAAGAGGTAGACGAACAGGTTGCTGTATTCTTTTTAGATTTAGATTACTTTAAGGAAATTAATGATACTTTAGGCTATTCCTTTGGCGATCAATTACTACAGGCTTGTGCTAATCGTTTAAAAACGTTTCAGCAAATGGACACTTTTGTTGCAAGAATGAGTGGGGATGAATTTCTAATTCTACAACGTGATACTTCTAAAAATCAGGCAATAATCTTTGCAGAAAAGCTAATTGCCGAATTTGAAAAGCCAATTAAAATAGACGAATATGAAATTTACACAACTGTAAGTATTGGGATCAGTATTTTTCCTGAGAATGGGTCAACGCCGTCTGATTTAATAAAACATGCAGATTCTGCTATGTATGTGATAAAAGAGAAGCATCGCAATTATTATAACTTGTTTGATTCATCCATATCAGAGAATTTTAAAACTATGCTTACGATGGAATCAGAACTAAGAAAAGCATTAGCAGAAAAGAGTTTTGAACTCCATTATCAACCGCAAAAAAGCTTGTGTAATGATGAAGTTGTGGGATTAGAGGCATTAATTCGTTGGAAACATCCTGAAAAAGGCTACATAAGTCCTGTAGACTTCATTCCTTTAGCTGAAAAGACTGGTTTAATTATTGATATTGGTGATTGGGTCCTGTATGAGGCATGTAGACAAAATAAGGAATGGCAGGATGATGGATTTAAACCGGTAACTGTTAGTGTAAATTTATCTGCGAAGCAATTTCACCAACGCAATCTCGTTCATAAGATAAAAGAGGTATTAGAGGAAACAGGCCTTGATCCACGTTATTTGGAGTTGGAGATAACAGAAAGTATGGCAATGTCCAATGAAGAAGAAATATTACACACTTTAAATGATTTAAGAAATATTGGCGTACTAGTGTCTATTGATGATTTCGGCACAGGTTATTCTTCTTTTAAGTATTTAAGTATGTTTCCCATTACAAAGTTGAAAATAGATAAAATGTTCTTAAATGAGAATCAAATACAAAATCAAGCCATCATCAAGTCTATTATTCACATGTCGCATTCTTTAAACATGAAAGTTATCGCTGAAGGTGTAGAGACTGTGGAGCAGTTGGACTTTCTAACGAATGTTCGATGTGATCAAATGCAAGGATATTTCTTTAGTAAACCATTACCACCTGAACAATTACGGCGATTTTTAGTATGAAATACATAATGCCTCTAGACAATGTATGTATACATCGTTAGAGGCATTTTTGATGGATTGGAAATTATCCAATTCGTAATCTAAATAAAAAACATTTGGGGTTTATTCAGTTTCTATTTTTTCTCGTCTAAAGTAATTATTTTTAATTGGTCATTTTCATAACCGATGGTAAATTCATAGGTGATTTTATTGATGAGTTGCTCTTCTTTATTAGGTTGATTTTTTGTGAAAGACACATCAACAAGTACATTTACATTGTTATCATCAGTTAGTGTAGTGGATTGATGACTGTATTCTACATCTACCACCTGAATATAATCCTCCCGGAAATTAGTGTAAGAGGTTTTGGATTGGATAGAATCACCTAATAGGGAATAGGCAGCAACGTAATCCCGGATGATTAGACTGTCTATAAAGTATTCCATCACATATTCAGCATCAAATTTAAATTGTTCTGGATCAAAGGACTTTAATAAGTCTTCTGTACTGGTAAAGTCTAACTGATTATTCGTTGCTTCATTGGACCATGTCTCAATGTCTTTGATAACATCTGTTATTGGGATACTAAAACCAATGGTTCCGTCATCTGTTCCCACCGAATTAATACCGACTACTTTACCGGTATTTCTGTTGATTAATGGACCTCCACTATTTCCATGGGTTATTTGAGCAGAAATTTGATAGACATTATGATAATCAAATCCATCCACCGTGAAATTACGTGCAGTACCTGAAATTATCCCTAGTGTAACTGTATTTTGAAAACCGTGTGGACTGCCAAGAGCAATAACTTCATCACCAATTTCAGAAGTAATCTCTTTCTCTATTGCTAATCCTTCTTCTCCTGCAAGTTGTGGTACTCGGATCACAGCAATGTCCGTTGAATCACCAATTCGAATGACAGCTGCAGGATATACACGAGCATTGGCAGTTCGAACATAGATCGCCTCTGCATCTTTTACGACATGAGCATTTGTGATGATATCCCCTTTTTCGTTAAAAAGAAATCCAGAACCAGTAAGGGTATTAACCTCATCTCTTGCTTCAATTTGTACGACATTTTTTTCAGCTTCATGAATGATAGTCTTTAAATCAATTGTTTCATTATCTGTTTGTACTTGTTCAATGTTAGGGTTACTTATGGTTAATTCCTCGGAACGCCATGTAAAAAACAAATAAATAAGAATGCTAATTCCAAGGCATAGAAGTACAATAGAAACGATCATCGGTAACTTTTTCTTCACATATAACATTTTTTCACTCCGTATACCAGGTTATCTTTTTAACGTTCGCGGTAGTTTGTTTGATATCCACATTCATATCGAAATGAGTAAATTCGAATTTCCCATTTTCATTCGGATATAGTGTGTCAGGGTAGACATATACACCATTTGTAAGGAACTCCGTATTATTTCTAACGAGTGCATATTCTACTTGGATTGAACTGATAGGGATTGTTGCAATACTCTTTACTTCTCCTTTTACAACTAGATTTCCTTGACTATTTTTTTCTAATTTTACATCAACCACCTTAATGGCATCTGTTTCATTCATTTCTCGCTCTTCATTTGCAGTGTTAATTGCTTGTTGTATACGCTGTTCTTGCGTGGTTTCAAATGTAACCTTTTCTTTTTCAATCGTTGTCTTTAGACTTTGGAGCTTGTCTGAATATGGAGCATATTTTAGTCCATCGTCTACAATATATTGAGCATCACTAAATTGCTTTTCGGATAGCTGTTCACTAGCTTTTGTATAAGTGTAGTCAATAATTTGATTTCGAATGTTTTCCGCTATTTGAGCAGCTTCTTCATCTTTAATGGAGTCAGCCTCCCAAATTAACACCTTCAACTCATCAATTGTGGCATCAGCTGAAAGTAGACTTTTTAATTGTTCGATTTTAATCGTATTTCGGTGATGTTCTAATTCCTCAACAATTTTAGAAGTTGCGATTCCATTAAAGTTCTTCAATAAATCTTCAGCATCATTGATAAAGGATAAGGCGGATTGGAAGTCTTTATCTTGAAGTGCTTTATTCGCATGATCTTGCAACTCTTTCACAGAAGTAGTCTTTTGAACAAATTCCAGCGCGATTTCTCCTTGCGAAAAATTCGGTTTTGCTTCTACAGCAGACTGGAAGTATTGCTTTGCTTTCTTATAATTACCAACTTCGATGCTTTCTTCACCTAATTGATAGTATTTCTTGGCTTGTGTGGATTGCCGATCCAGAAAACTATTAAATAGGGTTATAGTTAGAAGTAAGATAACAAATATACCAATTGGTAAAAACCAGAGCTTAGTTGCTTTGGAATTGGAATTGGAACGAAGGTGGATATCTGTGGGGAGTTTTTTGCCACATGTAACGCAAAATTGTTCTTCCTCATTTATAAATGAACCACAGTGAGGGCAGTGTAACATGGCTTCACCTGCTTCCTATAGTTGGTCGATAAATTTCGTCAATTATTTTATCTCTATCTTAACATATTTCTCTTTATTTAGGAGGGGGATATGGTATGATTATACATGCATAAATATTTTGAAGATGAAGATAGAGGCTCTTGCTTGTTCCGGCTGGATTCACTTTTATTAAAAGTGTAATTATACATATAATATTTATAGGAGGTGCAGCAGCATGGAATTAGGATTAGGGATTGTTTGTTTTGTAATACTATTATATTTTATCGGGAGTATGGTAGTAGATAATGAAAAATAAGGTATGAAAAAGGTTGCTTTGATGATTTCATCAAGGCAACCTTGTTTTTTAGCAGATAGGAAAATATTAAATACCTTCACGCCTAGATTAGTATACAATCTTATGCAGATTTATCTAATCTTATCTTGTTTTAGCCATTTCACTAAAAGGGAAGAAGACAAATTCAGACCTACCAATTATCTCGTCTTCCATAATAAAACCTAAACCATTTCTAGAGTCCTTGCTTATAGAACGGTTGTCTCCCATAACAAAAAAGCGCCCACTCGGTACAGTTATCGGACCGTAGTTTCCTGTATGGTTTTTTGCATCTTCCGTTAAGAAGGTTTGATCATAAAGCTCATTATTTATATAAAGATTATGATTTCGTATTTCAATTGTTTCACCAGGAAGTCCAATCACACGTTTCACATAGTTTTTTTCTGGGCGGTGGATAATGACAATATCTCCTCTGTCAGGCTCGTCAACCAGGTAAATTAGCTTGTTAAAAATCACTCGTTCTCCATCTTGTAGGGTAGGGTCCATACTATCTCCTTCAACAATCGAAGTTGCAAAGATAAAAGTTCGTAGTAAAAATGCTAGTATGATGGCAATTAAAATAGCTTTGCCCCATTCCACCCATTCTTTTTTTCTCTTACTTGGGTCAACGATGACATTCCTTTCTTTATATAAAGTACTTTTACGTAAGTAACCTATTACCATTATAGCAACAATCATATAAAATAACTGTTAAAATACACTTGTCATTATAAAAATATGTAAAAAATGTTAAATTTATTTGTTAATAGGTTTTAATATGTGCTACATTAATAGAAATAATAAAAGGAGGTATTGTATTTATTGATGTACGATACTGACAAGCTCCTAGAGGAAATAGAGAAACTTCGTATGAAAATGAGTTCTATTGCAATGAAGCAGGGAATAACCAGTTTGGAATCCATTGCAATGAGTCAAGAATTAGACCGATTGTTAAATATTTATGAAAAAAGTAAACAACAGGATACAAAAGAGATATAGAAACTACTATTAGATAGTATAGGGAAATAAAGGGGATATCAAAAATTTTGATTATCCCGTCTTTTTGTTTTAAAAATGTTCGTATAAATACCGCTCAATACGTATTATACCTTCTTCTAATGTCTTCATGTCATATGCATAGGATAATCGCATATAACCTTCCCCTAAATAGGTGAAACTTCCGCCAGGTACAATTGCTACTTTCCCTTTTTTAACTAAGTCAACACCCAGTTCAAAGGAATTGAGAGTGGTATCGGGGAACCTTGGAAATAAATAAAATGCTCCGTTTGGTTTGTTAACCGACAGTCCCATATCCATTAATCGATTATATACGAAATCCCTTCTTACACGATAAGTCTCTTTCATTCTTTCTGGATCGTTCACGCCATTGGTTAAGGCTTCGAGAGCGGCGTACTGGCTTATAGAAGAAGCACAAGATACATTGTATTGATGAACTTTTAACAAATGTTTTGTTAGCCAATTTGGTGCAAGTGTATAGCCAATTCGAAAACCTGTCATGGAATGCGATTTAGACAAGCCATTCACAACAATAGTACGGTCTTTTACTTGTTGAAAACTAGCGATAGAAGTGTGCGTATCATCATACACGAGTTCACTATATATTTCATCTGCTAGTATGAATATATTTTTCTGCTTTAATACATCGACTAGATTTCTCAACTCGTCTTTTGTAAATGATGCACCTGTCGGATTCGATGGATATGGAAGTACGACACATTTCGTTCTTTCCGTTATGGCATTTGAAAGGCTATTCTTTGTTAGTTTAAAATCGGCCTGCGTCGTATCGACGTATACCGGTATAGCACCAGCTAATGTAATTAACGGCTCATAACCAGGATAAATAGGGGAAGGTAATATCACTTCATCACCAGGATTTAAAATAGTTCGAAATACGATATCGATTGCTTGTGATGCACCTGCTGTGACGATGATTTCATTATCAGGATTATAGTGTACATTGTATTTTTTTTCATAAAAATTGGATATTGCCTTTCGAAGTTCCGGAATCCCTGCATTATTGGTGTAGGTAGTTTTATTTGTATGTAACGCTTGAATTGTAGCTTCTTTAATATGTGTAGGGGTAACAAAGTCTGGTTGCCCAATTGTAAGGGAAATGATGTCTTTTTCATCTGATACCATATTAAAAAACCTTCTAATTCCAGATAGTTCGATTGATTTCACTTGTGTATTCAGTAAGTTTTCCAAGTTTCTTCCTCCAAAATTTTTCAATTGTTTAATTCTATTTTTATTTTCTTCGAAGGTATTTGCATACTTATAACAGCTCCTATAATAAGAAGCATTCCTATTAACTGTATTAGAGTTAAGGTCTCCTTAAAAATAAATATACCAATTAAGGTAGCAACCACTGGTTCAACAGTAGATATGATGGAGGCTTTTGATGCCTCCGTTTTATTTAATCCGTATGTATAGACAATGTAAGCTATTGCGGTAGGGAAAAGACCTAACCCAAATGCATAAAATAATACCTCTGGTTGCAAAAATATGTCTAGTTTATCACGAAAAGGAAAAAAAGGTAGTAACGTAATCGTAGCCACAATAAAAGTATAAGTAGTAATTGCTAAACTTGAATATTTTTGTAGAGCGTACTTACTAAAAATACTATACATTGCATATCCAATAGCAGACCCGATACCAAACAATAAACTGCCCAATGGTAAGGAATTTACTTGGAATGGCAACAATCCTACAACGAAACAAGTTCCTAATAAGGTCCCTACAAGCGCAATTGTTTTTCGTTGCGTAATCGCTTCTTTGAATAGGAAAAAGGAAAATATCGTTACAAAAGCAGGCGCAGTATATAATAAGGCTGTAGCAATTGGTATAGTGGATAATTCGATTGTACTAAACATACAGTAATTAAAAAATATAATACTAAAAATTCCAGTGCCTATGAAGTATTTTATATCACGAAACGAAGATAAACATAATGTTTTGGGTGAGATGATTATGAGATAGGTAAGCAATAATATGGTAGTCGTAGTGGCACGCAATGTCACAACTTCCATTGGGCTAAAACCGAACTCATATAACTTTCTCACAAACCATCCAATCGTCCCCCATAATGAAGCACCTAAAACAATACAAAGTATTGCTACTTTATTCAACTGAATAGCCTCCTTCATGAGAATCCATATAAATGATTATAGCAAATATATTGAAAATTGGATAAGCGCATTATTTATAGGTATATATTATTATTTATCCGCCTAAAATGATGAGAAAGACCAAATGGGGGGTGGGGTAGTATGCAAGAAGAACTATTTAGCAAGGTAGAATGGCTAAAATTATCACAATTACAATCACTAGGGATATCGAAGGAAGTATTTTTTATTTTTGTTATTTTTCTAGGGATTGCAGGATGCTACTTTGTCATTAGACCAATCACATTGATTCTTGTCTCAACAAAATCAGATAGAGTATTGAGCTATTTACTGAGTGGGTTATCCTTTATGACATTATTTTTCATAGTAGTATTAATCTCAGGTGAAATACAGATGATAACCTATCAATTATTAAAGTTTTCATTACAGGCATTATCGATCTTTGGATTAATATTATTGATTATCCATATTTATAAGAACTTGTTGAAAAAGAGGAACAAAGTATAAAAAAAGATGTCTTCTAGACAAATTGAGATCAGAAGACATCTTTAAGAATTAACGAAAGGTTTTACGTGGTGGCCATTCCATTTTACCTAATGAGGAGGGGGTAAAATAGGATGATGAGTAGTTTTTTTGTTTTGGTTTATTGTTTTTATTAGCAGGTTTCCAGTCAATATATTGATATATTATTTTTTTAGCTTGTGATAATGACATTCTCGTCTGTGGATTACGAAAATTTTGGTCTAGTGATCCTAAATGTTTTAGCTCCTGGAAGTCTTCCTTTGTAGGAGGGATGTGAAAGTAATAGTCTTCCACCTGAACTAAGAGGGTAGAATGCTGGTTACTTAATTTGGGATGGTCGGAGAAATGTAAACCGATCTTTTTTGCTTTCTTTTCATCAAGCAAGCGTTTAAGTGTTTCTTTTTTTATATAGTATAAATGCTGTGGTTCAGGTGCTGTTTTAGCATGGCGATTTACCGTGTATATTGCTCTGGCTAAATCGTGAAGTGAAACTCCGTTATGATTTCCCATTAATCTTCCTCCTTTCTCAAAACACTAGTTAGTTTCATAGTATCGTAAAGCTTGTCCACTTTCAATAAAAAAGAGAGGATGTCCCATCGATGGATTCATCTTCTCCATCTCGAGACATCCTAAAGTTTTAAAGCATTCCTTCTATAAAGTCGACAACCTCTGTGACTTGTTCTTCTGTCATGTAATATCCATTAAAGCTCTTAATCGCATTTCCTTCAGGACTAACCACCATGAAAGACACACCATGCATAAATGTACTATCATCATCTTTCATTTTCTCGATAGGTATTTTAAACGATGATACAGCCAGCTCTTTTATCGTATCAAAATCATATCCGGTTAAGAAAGTCCAATTATCAAATTCAATTCCACGAACTTCTCCGTACTCTTTAAGCACTTCAGGGGTGTCAACCTCAGGATCGATACTAAATGAGACGAATTCTACATCATTAATTCCTGCTTCAGTTAGAGATCGTTCGATTTTTTGTTTATTATAAGTCATCTGAGGACATTCTGTGTCACAAGTAGTATAAATGAAATCCGCTATCCATATTTTACCATCTAGATCACTCTTGCTAAACTCTTCCCCATCTTGATTGGTGAAAGTGAAGTCATCTACTTTATAAGAGAAATCACCTTCGTACTTTTGACCGCCACACGCAACTAGCAAGAGACAAGAAGCTAATATGGTTACTATCAGGGAAAACTTCCACTTCTTCATATATAAATCCTCCATTATGTATACTCTAATAGTAATTGTAACACGGCAAGAATACTAAAACTATGAATAAACTGTTACAACTAATAAGAAAAGAGGATATCTATGGAAGACGTCCTCTCTAATCTTTAGTAATAATAATTGTAATTGTAATGGTATCCATACGGAATATAAACAGGGTATGGATAGTTATAGTACGGATTAAATGCTTGATACAGTAATGGTCCTGCCACTAGTCCTGTTAAAAAAGGAATAATAGGAAAAACTCTTTCATCGGTATGCTGTAATGGAACATTGTGATTTTGTACTGTCGTCGGTGAATAGTACAACAGGCATCTCCCTTTCTTTCCATGCTTTAGTACAATTTATGCATGAGCCAGCAAAGTGGAGCATGGTTACCTGTCACATTTCTTTGCTCTTTAACGTGTACAATGAGATTTCAGGAACACATAAGAAACGATAGGGTAATCTAGTGGTACCAATACCACGACTAACATAAAGATGGAGATCACTAGTATCAAATGTATATTTACCATCAACATATTTTTCTGCATATGTAGGGGTATATAAATGACCAATAAACGGTAGTCTAACTTGTCCGCCGTGACTATGACCAGATAACTGAACATCAACAGGGAAGTTAATGGTTTGATCAGCAAAATCAGGTTCGTGCGCCAATAATATCGTTAGCAATTCTGAATTGGTATGTTGTATGGCTTTCTGTAAGTCAGGTTGTCCTAGTATGGCGTCGTCAATCCCAGCAATGATGATTCTTTCATGTTCAATTTCAATAACTTCATGGCTGTTTTTTAATAATGTGAAATTAGCCTCACTCATAACAGATTGAACGATCTCGGTGCCATACCCGCCATGATCATGATTCCCGAACACCCAGAACTTTCCATAGGGTGCTTGTAATGATTTTAATAAATGAATAATCCTATTATCCCATTTGTAATGATTTGGTGCGTCTACTAGGTCACCAGTGAAGACGATGATATCCGGCTTCAACTGATTGATTTTCTTTGTCAGTTCTTGAAATTGATCAAGTGTATAATGAAATCCAATATGTGTATCCGAAAATTGAACAATTTTCATATTATCAAATGAACTGGGGATTCTAGGACTGGATATGGATTCTTTTTTTATCGTTAGAAGCCCAGGTTCAATGTTACGTGCGTAATAATAGGTTCCCCCACTTATTCCTAATAAAGTTAATGCACTCCCGATTAACTTTTTAAGAAATGATCTCCTATTCATAATTTCACCTTTCATATCTGTATTACTTGAAATTATAGCATACATCATGGATTTCCAAAAAACGAAGTAAAATATCACCCAGTGTTTTTTGACTTTTTTAATAAATATAAATAGTATGGTAGTTAGAAGCGTAAAGAAAAGGGGAGAACATAATGGAGAATCACGTAGTAATCGTCACAGGTAGTTCTAGTGGAATGGGAAAATATATGGCTAAAAAATTTGCAGATGAGGGCTCACATGTAATCCTTACTGGTAGGGATGCAGATAGGTTAGATTCTGTAGTAAAAGAACTAGGAGAAACTGCAAAAGGGGAATTGTTCAGCATTCCAATGGATGTGCGTAAGCCAGAGGATGTGGAACATATGGTACAAGAAACAGTCAATCGCTTTGGAAGAATCGATCATCTAGTAAATAACGCAGCTGGCAATTTCATTTGTGCTGCAGAGGATTTATCCATAAACGGCTGGAATGCGGTAATTGATATTGTATTAAACGGTACTTTCTATTGTTCAAGAGAGGTAGGACGTTATTGGATTAAAGAAGGTATCGAGGGTTCCATTATTAATATGGTAGCTACATATGCTTGGAATGCTGGTGCCGGAGTCATTCATTCATCAGCAGCAAAAGCAGGGGTATTAAATATGACGAGGACATTAGCTGTAGAATGGGGAACAAAATACGGTATTCGAGTAAATGCGATTGCCCCAGGACCGATCGAACGAACAGGAGGGGCAGACAAATTATTCTTATCCGAGGAAGCAGCTAAAAGAACATTAGAGTCTGTTCCATTAAAAAGATTAGGAAAACCGGAGGAAATTGCTGAACTAGCATACTTCCTTGCTTCTGATAAAGCCTCTTATATAAATGGAGAAGTTGTAACAATGGATGGAGGACAATGGCTAAATAAGTTCCCTTTTTAGATGTTAAGTAGATTTACATGAATATAAAAACCTAAACCATCTCTACAGGCTAGAAGTGGTTTAGGTTTTCTGTCATTTGTCATGAATTGCAATGATTGTAGTCATGTGTTGAAAGGTTTTTCTCTTCAATTTCCAGGATCCCACGGGTAATGTGGAAAGTACTTTCTAATAGATTTCTACCACTCATAATAAATTTATCCAAGTCTGCAAAATCTTCTACAATGAATGTCAACTTAACATTGGTAATTCAAAAGTGATGGACCAAATTTGAAGTTCATGTAGATCAATAACGCCATCTAATTTCAATAACTCCGTTTCACTGGATCAATGTGATTTGGTTTTCCTTCCATTAATACATGAAGCGAATCTTTTGTTACACGATACCCAGAAATGATTATTAAAATTGCTACTATAAATACTTGCAATCGGATCTGCCCAATACCAGTTAAAGGCTGAGCCGAGTAATCTGGAAATGATAGCACCAACTGATCCAAGTAAATCACCTAACACATGGAGAAGTGCGCTCTTCATATTCAGATTTTCTTCCACATATCTTTTCATGAGAAAATATGCAACAACTATAATGACTATTAACCCTATAGCAGCAATAAAAATCATATTCGAATTTACTTATTCCTGCTCGACAAATGGAGTGATTGTTTCATAGAATATATACAGGTAGATGAGTATTATAGTAACCCCATTAAGGAAGGCTGCAATTATCTCATACCGTTTAAAGCTATATGTTTTGTATATCGTAACTGTTCGTTCACCAATCTCACAAAAAGGTTAACATCATTTACAACATGAACATATGTTCATGTTGTAAATGATGTTACACGATTTATCCATGATCATACGGAATATCGTACATGCTAAAACAAGTTTGAATGTGTTACACTAAAATTAGTTGGTAAACAGACACAGTGATCAAGTTATTGAAACCCCTTCATGGATATGTGTTCAGATTTAGCTAGATAAAAAGGAGTGGGTAAAATGAGTTTATTACAAGATAAAGAATTGGCAACGCTCACAATTGAAGATGTCATGATACCTTCTGAAAAAGTTGCTCATGTGCAAGTAAACAACCCTTTAGAGCATGCCCTATTAGTGTTGGTGAAATCAGGTTATTCAGCTGTTCCAGTTTTGGATCCGGCCTATAGATTAGTTGGTACCATCGGGAAAACTAGAATACTAAATGAAATATTGGGCTTAGAGCAATTTGAGATACAACGCTTATCAGAGTTGCAGGTAAAAGATGTTATGGTGACAGATATTCCACGTTTACGAAGAGAAGAGAGTGTGATTGAGGGACTTAAAGCATTAATTGATTTTCCTTTCGTTTGTATTGTGGATGAAGAGGGTCAGTTTGACGGAATTCTTACTAGAAGAGCAATCTTGAAGGAAATTAGGAAGGATTATTATACTTCCGGTAAAAATAAGGAAAGTAACTAAGTTTCCCCCCTTTTGCAAATGCGAAGGGGGGATTAATTTTTATAATTGCCCGATTTAGAACTCTCTGTTAAAGTGAAAAATAAGAAAAGTATAGGAGGTTCCAAACGTTATGAAAAAAATGGATGCTAACGAAATAATAAGTTTTATTTCCAATAGTAAAAAACAAACACCTGTAAAGGTTTATATTAAAGGGGAAAATTTACAAAAGCTTTCATATGGTGCCATCAAAGCCTTTGTTGAGCAAAATTCTGGGGTGTTATTTGGTGAGTGGAAGGAGGTTTCTACGTTCTTGGAAGAAAACAAATCTACCATAACTGATTATGTGATCGAGAATGACCGACGTAATTCTGCAATTCCACTACTAGACTTAAAACATATCAATGCCAGAATTGAACCTGGTGCGGTTATACGAGATCAAGTAGAGATTGGTGAAGGTGCAGTTATTATGATGGGGGCATCGATTAATATCGGTGCGGTAATCGGAGAAGGAACAATGATTGATATGAATGCTGTACTTGGTGGACGTGCCACGGTAGGAAAAAACTGTCATATAGGAGCTGGAACAGTACTAGCAGGGGTGATTGAACCACCATCGGCTAAACCAGTTGTAGTAGAAGACGATGTAGTAATTGGTGCAAACGTAGTTGTATTAGAAGGGGTAACAATTGGTAAAGGGGCGATTGTAGCTGCTGGTGCTATTGTAACGAAAGATGTTGAGCCATATACATTAGTAGCAGGTACGCCTGCTAAAGTATTAAAAGCAATCGATGAGGGTACAAAAGCTAAGACAGAAATTAAGCAAGAACTTCGTAAATTAGATAACTAATCAAGGAGACAAACTATGGAGCTTGCAACGCTAATCCGATTTAGGCGAGAATTACATCAAATCCCAGAACTAGGATTCAAGGAATTTCAGACACAAAAATATTTATTGTCTTGTATACAAGAAATGGCAAATGAGCATGTGGAAATACAAAGATGGGAAACAGGTATACTGGTTAAAGTTTCAGGATTAAATCCGACTAAGACTATCGGGTACCGTGCCGATATGGATGGTTTACCTATCGAGGAGGAGACTGGATTACCTTTTTCATCGACACATAATGGAAGAATGCATGCTTGTGGACATGACTTTCATATGGCAATAGCTTTAGGCGTATTAAACAACGTAATAGAACATCGGATACAGGATGATGTATTATTTGTATTTCAACCTGCTGAGGAAGGTCCAGGAGGGGCATTACCACTTTTACAGTCTGATGCATTTAACAAATGGAAACCTGACTGTATGTTTGCTTTACATATTGCCCCGGAACATCCAGTTGGTACAGTTGCAAGTAAGCCTGGACTACTTTTCGCCAATACCAGTGAATTATTTATTGATTTTATTGGAAAAGGTGGTCATGCAGCATACCCACATCTTTCAAAGGATATGGCTGTTGCTGCGGGAAGTTTTATTACCCAGATTCAACACATCGTATCAAGAGGATTAGATCCGTTGGACAGTGCCGTTGTGACTATAGGCAAAATGACAAGCGGACATGTTCAAAATGCAATAGCGGAAACAGCTCGTTTAGAGGGAACCATACGAACGTTAAAGCCATCCGCAATCGAGAAAGTAAAATCGAGGATAGAGAATATTGCGAAGGGTTTTGAGGTTACCTATGATTGTCAAATTAACTTAGATTATGGTTCCAATTACTATCAGGTTTACAATGATGCAGATTATGTGCAAACCTTCCAAGAGGCAATGACGAACTGTGGTATTGTATTTAAGGAAGCTAAGGAAGCAATGACCGGAGAAGATTTTGGGTTTATGTTGAAGGACATTCCAGGTTTTATGTTTTGGCTTGGTGTTGATTCTCCTTATGGTCTTCATCATGCTAGGCTAGCCCCTAAGGAAGAGGCTTTAGTTGTCGGCGTAAAAGCTGTTGTTCATACAATTAATCAATTATCATCAAAAGAAAATTAAATCGCATATCTTCTTTCTGATAGGTAAAACTATGTGTGTAAAATGCATACTTAGAGGAGTTGAAGACGATGGCAAGAATTGGGGTAGAAGAATCCCTTACCGACGTTAAAGAAGCCTTAATGGAAATGGGGCATGAAGTAATTGCGCTTAAATCTGAATCGGATACAGCACATTGTGACTGTTGTGTTATTTCTGGTTTAGATAAAGATGTGATGGGAATGGCTAATACAAGTATTGCGGGTCCTGTAATCAATGCTAGTGGGCAAAACGCAGAGGAAATTTGTCAAATGGTTAATGAAAAATTAAGTTAAATTGAAAAGAGGATGTTTCGTTTGTGAAGCATCCTCTTTTTAATTGTTGGATTCGATGTGTTATTGGTATAGAGTGAATTACAATAAATTAATAATTTTTGAAAAAATTATAAAAAGTTGTGGTAATTTATTTCGGAAACCGTTATATTAGTAATTACGTGAAAGATATCTACTTCAAGGGGGAGGGGAACAAATGGATACATTTAAAAAACTAAAACAATTTTATTGGCCATATAAAAAGTACTTTTTTGCATCATTATTCTTTTTATTTTTGTTACGGTCATAACGGTTGTGTATCCAATCATTTTGCAAATAACAATTGATGAAGTTGTTGCAAAAGAAAAATATAATTTAATTCCTTGGATTGCAACTGCATTTGTGGTGTTAATGGTAGTTAAAGGAATAGCTACATTCTATCATCAATATTTAGGTGAACGTTTTGGAGTGATCACGGTGTATAAAGTCCGTGATGCACTATATAAAAAACTTCAAGTTTTATCGTTTAAATATTATGATAATGCAAAAACAGGTGACATTATGTCACGATTAACTTCAGATGTAGAAGGATTCCGCTTCTTTCTATCCTTTGGTTTTGCGGAATTAGTTCGTATTGTTTTTCTAATTGGAATCAGTTTGACGGTTATGTTTTATTATTCCATACCACTTGCACTAGTCACAATGGCGGCTATGCCTTTTTTAATTATTGTGGTAATGAGCTTTGAAAAACGTGCCCATCCAGCGTTTCGTGGTATCCGGAAGTCATTTGGAAAACTTAATACGAGAGTCCAAGAGAATATTAGTGGGATGCAGACCGTTAAATCGTTATCTCGTGAGGACTTTGAAATTGGACGCTTTTCGTCAAGTAATGATGATTATCGCCAGAATTACATTAAAACATCTGAACTTTGGGCAAAATACTTCCCATTAATGGAGTTCATTGGAAATGTCTGTTCTGTAGCGTTACTTGCCTTTGGTGGTTACCTGGTTATTAATGAGGATCTTGCTTTAGGGGAACTGGTTGCCTTCTTTAGTTTAGTTTGGTATATCATGGGTCCACTTATGAATGTGGGGTATGTCATTAATATGTTTTCTCAAGCAAAAGCTTCGGGAGAACGATTACGTGAAATACTCGAAGAACATGAGGATATCGTTATAAAGGAAAATCCGATTAAAGAATCAATTAAAGGTCATGTTACCTTTAACAATGTAACATTAACATATACAGAGGATGATGACTCCGCACTCAAAAATATCACTTTTGATGCACCTCCTGGTAAAACTATAGGATTAATCGGAGCTACTGGTTCTGGTAAAACAAGTATTACACAATTAATTACACGCTTTTATGAACCAGAGAGTGGCGAATTATTAATAGATGATAGACCAGTAAAAGATTATGATTTGAAAACCTTGCGAAACCATATCGGTTTTGTACTACAAGAGTCATTTTTATTTTCTACCACCATACGTGAAAATATAGCATATGGTAACCCGAATGCTACCGATGAACAAATTATTGGTGCTGCTAAGCGGGCACAAGCACATGATTTTATTATGGCTATGCCCAAGGGTTATGACACCTTATTAGGTGAAAGAGGTATGGGGTTATCTGGCGGTCAAAAGCAGCGTATAGCTATTGCTCGTGCGATCTGTGTTGATCCTAGTATATTAGTGCTCGATGATGCTACTTCAGCTGTAGACATGGAAACAGAATTTCAAATCCAAAAGGCACTAAAAGAGGTGATGAAGGGTCGAACATCCTTTATCATTGCTCACCGAATCTCTTCGTTAAAACATGCAGATGAAATACTAGTCTTAGATAATGGGGAAGTAATTGAAAGTGGAACACATGATGAATTACTGAAGATTAATGGTGCTTATAAACGAATATATGATATTCAATACCAAGATCATGATGTCATCATGAACGCTGTGAATTAAGGGGGGAGATATTTATGGCGACTAACCAAGAACAGGCACCTGATAAACGACACTTAAAACGATTTTATTATACGGTTGATCAGGCAATTGAAAAACCGTTTAACTGGAAGCAGATATGGAGATTATTAGTTTATTTAAAACCATATACAAAAACATATTTGCTCGGTGCGATAATAGTGATGATAATCTCCACTGCTATCCGTTTAGCGATACCTATATTAATTGGGAAGGCTGCAATTGATATAGCAATTGCTAATAAGGATACTACACTATTAATCTACCTAGTCATAATAATTGGGGTTTTATACCTTTTAAGCTATATAGCAAACTATTTAAGAATTAAATGGGTTAACTTGTTGGGGCAGAATGTTATCTTTGATTTAAGGCAGCACTTGTTTACACATGTACAAAGTCTATCGAATAACTTCTTCGATAAGCGTTCTGCAGGTTCCATTTTAGTAAGGATTATGAATGATACTAACTCCTTACAGGAACTATTTTCGAGCGGAATTATAAACTTATTGATGGATATTGCTACATTACTCGGAATTGTAACGCTTCTATTTACGTTAAGCCCTAAACTAGCAATTGCAGTGCTGGTTGTCCTTCCATTAATGTTCTATATTACTACTGTTCTACGGAGAAAGATTCGCCGAACTTGGCAGGAAGTAAGGATTCAGCAATCTCGTATGAATTCGCATCTAAACGAGAGTATTCAAGGAATTCGTATTACCCAATCTTTCACACAAGAAAAGGAAAATACGGAGTTCTTTAACGGATTAAATACAGATACTTATAATGCATGGCTTGACGCTACCAGAAAGAGTGCGATGTTCCGTCCGTTTGTTGAGATGAGTAACGCAGTCGGTACCGTAATATTAATCGTTTTTGGTGCTCATTTAATTATTCAAGGTCCGGCGAATGGTGGTATAGAATTAGGTACATTCGTTGCATTTGCATTCTTCTTAGGGATGTTCTGGGATCCAATTTCTCGCTTAGGACAAATGTATAACCAGTTATTAGTTGCAATGGCATCTTCTGAACGTATCTTTGAATATTTAGATGAAAAGCCTAACGTTGATGAAGTAGAGAATCCATATGAATTTAACGAGATGAAGGGACATATTGAATTTGACAAAGTTCAATTTTCGTATGATAACGATAGAATTGCACTTCACGAAGTATCATTAGAGATGAAGGCTGGTCAAACCATTGCATTGGTCGGACATACTGGAAGTGGAAAATCCACGATAGCAAACTTGATCAGTCGTTTTTATGACCCGACGAAAGGGCAAGTGAAGATTGATGGTCATAATCTGAGAGAAGCATCATTAAAAAGTTTACGTGACCATATTAGTGTAGTACTACAAGATACATTTATTTTTTCTGGAACAATCATGGATAATATCCGATTTGGAAGACCAGATGCTACAGATGAAGAAATAATGGAAGCCGCAAAGGTAGTGGGTGCAGATGATTTCATTAAACGCTTAGCAAATGGATACCATACTGAAGTAGAAGAGCGAGGTAACATATTATCTGCTGGAGAAAGGCAATTATTATCGTTTGCGCGTGCACTCCTTGCAAATCCGAGTATCATCATTTTAGATGAGGCAACAGCAAGTATCGATACAGAAACAGAGCTGAAAATTCAAGCGGCTTTGAGAAGGTTGTTAAAAGGAAGAACCGCGATAATAATCGCCCATAGGCTTTCTACAATTCGGGAAGCAGATAATATCTTTGTTTTAGAAAATGGTAAGATCCTAGAAAATGGAAGTCACCAAGAATTAATGGACAAAAAGGGAGAATATTATCAATTAGTTCGATCCCAGTTCCAAATGCTTGATGCAATATAATTGGAAAAAGGGAGCAATTTTCGTTATGAAAATTGCTTCTTTTTATGTCAATTGGTAAAGTATAAATTACAAGATTACAAGTGGAGGAACAAAATGAGAAAAGAATTTGCGGTAATTGGATTAGGACGATTTGGGGGAAGTATTTGTCAAGAATTGAGTAGGGAAGGAATGGAAGTACTTGCAGTAGATCGGGATGAGGAACGTGTTAATCAATATAAAAATGTTGCATCACATGCTGTCATAGCCGATTCGACTGATGAGACTACTTTAAAAGAATTAGGGATTAAAAACATTGACCATGTCATTGTAGCAATAGGGGATAATATTCAAGCGAGTATTTTAACAACCGTAGTATTAGTTGAATTAGGTGTACAACGAATAACTGTTAAAGCGCAAAATGATTATCATGCCAAAATTTTGCATAAAATTGGTGCACATCAGGTCGTTCATCCTGAAAGGGACATGGGTCGTAGGATTGCACATAGTATTATATCTAATAATATTGTTGATTATTTAGAACTTTCTGATGACCATAGTATTGTGGAAGTGAAAGCGGGTAAGAAGATGGTAGGAAAATCGATTATCGAATTGGATATACGTGCGAAGTATGGATGTACAGTAGTTGCTATCAAACAGGGAAACCATATTAACGTTTCTCCAACACCCGAGGACACGTTAACAAAGGATGACATTCTTATTGTTGTTGGCGCTGATAAAGATATTGCAAGGTTTGAAAGACAACTGGTTATGGATGAATAATAAGAAGGAAGGTACCTTGATGGTACCTTCCTTTTTATTAAACTTCCATGATAATTGGTAAAATCATCGGACGTCGTTTTGTTTTCTCATATAAGAATGGAGCAATGGTATCTGTAATTTCATTTTTAATTTCAGACCACTGAGTCGTTTTTCTCTCCATTACCTTATTTAAATGTGAGGAAACTAACTTTTGAGCCTCATTAATCATATCTTCCGATTCACGCATGTAGACGAAACCGCGAGATATAATATCAGGACCTGCAGCTATCTTAAATTCCTTCATATTAATACTTACAACGACAATTACTAGACCTTCTTCAGAAAGGATGCGTCGATCACGTAATACGATATTACCGATATCACCGATACCACTACCGTCTACATAAACAGATCCAGATGGAATTCTTCCTGCTATTTGGGCACTATCCTTACTTAGTGCAAGTACATCACCATTATCCATTACAAAAGTATCTTCAATATTCAAGCCACACATTTCAGCAAGCTTTGTATGCTCTACTAACATCCGATATTCACCGTGGATAGGCATAAAGAATTTAGGTTTCATTAATCGTAACATTAACTTTTGCTCTTCTTGACTACCATGCCCGGAAGTATGGATGTTGTTTAACTTCCCATGAATAACCTCTGCTCCAGCACGATATAGCATATTAATGATTTTTCCTACACTAATTGTATTTCCCGGGATTGGTGAGGAAGAGAATACAACTGTGTCCCCAGGGATAATTTGAATTTGTCTATGTGTACCGTTAGCAATTCTTGAAAGAGCTGCCATTGCTTCACCTTGGGATCCAGTACATAAAATAGTTACTTCATTCGCTGGTAGACGATTAATCTCATTGGCATCAATAAACGTATCCTTAGGTGCTTGAATATAGCCTAACTCTTGCCCTAAATTGATAGCTGATTCCATGCTTCGACCGAATACAGC
>NZ_AEWH01000046.1 GCF_000190475.1 Ornithinibacillus scapharcae TW25 | reverse complement strand
CGTTTTTTTTATTTGGCAGTGTAAAAACTTATGCACCTAGACCGTTAACCTTTTTCGTTAGACGAGCTTTTTGACGGTTACCAGCATTTTTATGGATAAGTCCTTTTTGTACTGCTTTATCAATCTTCTTAATTGTTGTAGTTAATGCAGTTTTAGCATTTTCAACATCGTTTGCTTCAACAAATTTTTCTAGTGATTTTATTTGCGAACGCATTTCAGATTTGTCAGATTGGTTTTGTACGCGTTTCTTATTGTTTACATCAACACGTTTAATTGCGGATTTAATGTTAGCCATTATTTCACCTCCTAGGAACAAAAACGTTCATACCTCGAACAGATGATATTTTACCAAAGATGGAGCTTGTTTTCAATAACAATATATTTATATCCTATTTTAACTAGTATGATTTTAGCGAAAATGTGAAGGATAATTTTATATGGTGTGTATTTACACAAGGATGGAAAGGATGCGATTTTCTTGGAAACGAACGAAAATATGTTTCAAGTTCGTACTGACTTAGCTATTGAAGCAAAGGATATGTATGTAGAAAAAGAGACCCAAGCTGAAGAACAGATAAAAGGTGTTCAACTGAAAGAAAGAGAAGAAAATGGCATAAAAATTTCCTATGTGGATATCGACGAGGAAGGTTCAGGTTTAATTGGAAAAAAACCTGGTTCCTACGTAACGATTTATGCCGATGGAGTGAAAAAGCAAGATACAAAAAGCCAGGAACATGCTGCCAAAATATTAGCAAGAGAATTAGAAAATCTACTCGAGAAAAACAATATTCCAAAAGATGGTACTGGGTTGGTAGTTGGTTTGGGTAACTGGAATGTAACACCGGATGCGTTAGGACCGATGACAGTGGAAAAGGTATTAGTCACAAGCCATTTATTTAAACTAGAGCATCAATCCGTTTCAGAAGGATATCGACCAGTAGGTGCGGTAACGCCAGGTGTAATGGGAGTTACAGGTATTGAGACAAGTAATATTATTTTTGGGATAGTGGAGAAGTTTCAACCAGACTTTGTCATTGCGATAGATGCATTAGCATCTAGATCTATTGAGAGAGTTAATGAGACCATTCAGCTATCGGACTCGGGAATTCATCCAGGATCTGGAGTAGGGAATAAACGAAAAGAACTTAGTAAAGAAACGCTAGGTGTGCCGGTTCTGGCAATAGGTGTTCCCACAGTAGTGGATGCTGTGACAATTACGAGTGACACAATTGACTATATCTTAAAACATTTTGGAAGAGAATGGCGAGAAAAGGACCGACCATCAAAGTCGTTAGCACCTGCCAGCTTATCTTTTGGTGGAAAGAAATTTACAGAAGAGGATCTTCCTGATCAAGAGAAGAGGCAGACGTTTATGGGAATAGTCGGGAATCTATCAGATGAAGAAAAAAGAAAGCTGATATCTGAAGTGTTAACCCCAACTGGTTACAACATGATGGTTACACCGAAAGAAGTCGACGGTTTTATGATAGATATGTCACATCTAATTGCAAATGGTATAAATGCAGCATTACATGAAGCGGTTGATGTAGATAATTTTGCATCGTATTCCAGGTGAATTGTTTTAGTAACAGGAATGAATCTAGTAAAAGTTGTGAAAAATAGAGAATAACGGTTCTACCTTCTAAAGATTCGTCATAGATTTTAGTAAACATGAACTTGGAAGGTGGAACATAATGCTTGATGATAATAATAGAAATCGACAGGCTTTTTTATATGTGAAGAAAAGCATTCTATATGTTAGCAGTGTTCTAGTATTGTTTAGTCTTATTGGGTTATTTACATCCATTTCACCAGCTCTACGTTTGTCATCTCACACACTTACAGATTGGACAAACGAAATCGAAAGTTCTACTTTTATGTATTTATTAGGTATGGAAAATAGAGCTTTCAAAGAAGCGATCCCGCCTGATTCCGAGATTCCGGATATTTCTTCGGCTCTCTTTCAAGTAGCTACAAGTATCAAACCAGATGATCCTCGAAGTTTGTTAGGAAATGAATTACCAGGTTTTTCGATATTTGATAGTAAGATATTCATAGCGGGAGAAGGAACAGATTATACGAATCTACCCGTTGAGTCCTCTCCTCCACTTAAGGAAGTGTTAAAGGATAGGGAAGCGGTAGTAGAGGAAGAAATAGACCCAATTGAATCCAACGAGCAACCAAATGATTCCTTAACAACAGGTGATAAGAACGTTGTATTTATTTATAATACTCATAACTATGAATCTTTTCTACCACATCTACCTGACGTAACCAATCCTGATTTAGCTCAACATAGTGAGGTAAACGTAACGAATGTTAGTGATCGATTAGCACAAGGGTTACGAAATAATGGAATTGGCACTACGGTTGACAAAACAGATACGATGCAAATTTTGAATGAAAAAGGCTTGGATTATCCACATTCCTATGCAGCGATACGTGAAAATGTCCAAGAAGCCTTTGCGACTAATAAAGATATACAATATGTCATTGACATCCATCGGGATAGTCTTCGTAGAGATGCAACTACAATCGACATTAATGGTGTCTCCTATGCAAGGGTTGCCTTTGTTATCGGTGGAGAACATAAAGGATATGAAAAAAATCTGGAACTTGCATCCAAGCTGTATAAACTAATGCAAGAAAAATACCCAGGGCTTAGCAGGGGGGTATTACCTCCAAAGAAAGGGCCAGGTACAAACGGGGTATTCAATCAAGACCTACATGAGAATGCTCTTCTGATTGAAATCGGAGGAGTAGATAATAATATGGAAGAGCTATACCGAACAGCTGATGCTTTAGCTGAAGTGTTTAGTGAGTTTTATTGGGAAGCGGAGAAAGTAAATTCGGATTAAAGGAGGTTGTTCTAGTGTCTAAATTTATATCTGTTGTATTGTTACTTGTCATATGTTTTCTTGTAGGAGCAATCGTGGGCATGGAACATAATCCTCAAACGATTCTTGCCAATGAAACGGAAACGAAGACGCAATCTGTTGAATCTGATGAAAAGATTCAAGAAACAGTAGCTAAAGACTCTAGTGAAGTGGAGATAGTGAATGAAGATGCTGTAGCTCAGGAGATTGCTAATTCAAATGATGAACATCTTAGTCAAAAGACAGCATCCTTTTTGGAAGGAATGGTGCAAGGCTTCTATGATTTAGTTGTCGAAGTTCTCTACCAACTATCACAAGTGTTTTTCTAATGTGTACAATTGGGTCACTACTGATTATGGTGGTGGCTCTTTCTTTATTTCTTATTTACTAGCAACTCTTTCTTGAAACTCAGTGTGTCAATTGCTATAATCATCCTAGCAATTAAACGAATTTATATACATAGTTAGAATTAAATTTGTTCTTTTACTGTTTATGGTAAAGGATTAGGAGTGAACCGCACGAATGGCTAGAAAACAAGATAATGTACGTAATTTTTCTATTATTGCTCATATTGACCACGGGAAATCAACATTAGCAGACCGAATATTAGAGAATACCCAAACGGTATCAAAGCGTGAAATGAAGGAGCAATTGCTTGATGCAATGGACTTGGAAAGAGAACGTGGAATAACAATCAAATTAAATGCTGTACAGTTACACTATAAAAGCAAAAGTGGAGAAGACTTTACATTCCATTTAATTGATACGCCAGGACACGTCGATTTTACATATGAGGTTTCTAGAAGTTTAGCTGCATGTGAAGGGGCAATTCTTGTAGTAGATGCCGCTCAAGGTATTGAGGCGCAGACTTTAGCAAACTTATATCTTGCACTGGATAATGATTTGGAAATTATCCCGGTTATTAATAAAATTGATTTACCGAGTGCAGATCCTGATCGAGTAAAGAAAGAACTAGAAGACTTGCTTGGTATTGACCCGGATGATGTTATACTTGCTTCTGCTAAAGCAAATATTGGTATAGAAGATATTCTGGAGAGAATTACTGAAGCTGTTCCACCACCTGCTGGAGATCCAGAAGAACCACTAAAAGCATTAATATTTGACTCGTTATACGATTCTTATCGTGGAGTAGTAGCATATGTTTGTATTAAAGAGGGTTCTGTTAAAGTCGGGGACCGTATCCAAATGATGGCTACTGGTAAAGAGTTCGAAGTCAATGAAGTAGGTGTGTTTACACCGAAACAACTTCCACTAAAGGAATTGAACGTAGGGGATGTTGGATATATTACAGCGTCCATTAAAAATGTAGGAGATACGACAGTTGGGGATACGATTACGCTGGCAAATAACCCAGCAAAAGAGCCTTTACCTGGATATAGACGTCTTAATCCAATGGTCTTTTGTGGACTCTATCCTGTAGACTCCAACAAGTATAATGATTTACGTGAAGCATTAGAGCGTTTGGAGTTAAATGATTCTGCATTGCAATATGAAGCAGAAACGTCTCAAGCATTAGGATTTGGTTTCCGTTGTGGTTTTCTGGGTCTACTCCATATGGAAATTATTCAGGAACGAATCGAGCGTGAATTCAAAATTGACCTAATTACGACAGCGCCGAGTGTTGTTTATGAAGTAGAGCAAACAGATGGCGAATTAATTACGATTGATAATCCGTCGATGATGCCAGATCCACAAAAAATTCAAGAAATTAGAGAACCATATGTAAAAGCGACTATCATGGTACCAAACGACTATGTAGGAGCAGTAATGGAAATTGCTCAGAAAAAGCGGGGGCAATTTATTGATATGGAGTATCTAGATGATATTCGAGTTAATGTTATCTATCATATTCCACTATCTGAAATCGTATACGATTTCTTTGATCAGCTAAAATCGAATACAAAAGGTTATGCCTCATTTGACTATGAATTAATAGGGTACCAACCATCTAAATTAGTTAAGATGGATATTCTGTTAAATAGTGATACGATTGATGCATTATCGTTTATTGTTCATAAAGACTTTGCTTATGATCGAGGAAAACAAATAGTGGAAAAACTAAAGGAACTCATTCCAAGACAGCAATTTGAAGTGCCTGTTCAGGCAGCCATCGGGAATAAAATTGTCGCTAGATCAACCATAAAAGCCATGCGTAAAAACGTATTAGCAAAATGTTATGGTGGAGACATTTCCCGTAAGCGTAAATTACTAGAGAAGCAAAAAGAAGGTAAAAAGCGAATGAAGATGGTTGGTTCAGTCGAAGTTCCACAAGAAGCGTTCATGGCTGTGTTAAAAATGGATGATGAATAAGAAAGAAAAGTGGAAGAACTTTTTTGAAGTTTTTCCTTTTCTTTTTTTAGTCAGTTTGGAAAGTACAAAAATCTTTCTTGCCTGCTTAAGAAAAACTAGCACGATTGAAAAGAACGAGAGAATGCGAGTTCTTCTGAGAGCCCGAAACATCTGTTAGGAATAAATGTGAAAAAACTTGAGTTGTTAACCCATATTAGTTAGGAGATAAATCCATATGATTCAATCAGTATATATCCATATACCATTTTGTCAGCATATATGTCATTATTGTGATTTCACTAAGATCTTCTATGATGAACAAATGGCAACGGATTATTTAGATGCATTGGCAAACGAAATTAATACGCAGGTTCTAGGTGAGAAAAATCCTGTAAAGACAATATTTATTGGAGGCGGCACACCTACAGCGCTGACCACGTCTCAGCTAAGAACTTTACTATCGTTCATTGAGAAGAAATTTGATGTGTATAATTGTGAGGAATATACCATCGAGGCGAATCCAGGCGATTTTGATGAAGAGAAGGCGAAGTTATTAAAAGACTTCGGGATAAATCGAGTTTCTTTAGGGGTTCAAGTTTTTGACGATGTGATGTTAAAAGAACTAGGTCGTGCACATCGAGTAAAAGATGTATACAAAACTGTTGAATTACTACAAAAGTATGGTATTACGAATATCAGCTTGGACTTAATCTATTCTCTACCACACCAAACCGCCGAACATTTCGGGCGTACAGTAACAGAAGCCTTATCGTTCGGGCTTCCACATTATTCGGCTTATTCTTTACAGATAGAGCCAAAGACCATTTTCTATAATCGACATAAAAAAGGGCAGTTACATCGTCCACAACAAGAAGAAGAAGTTAGCATGTATGAAATTCTTAAACAGAAAATGAAACAAAGTGGTCTGAATCAGTATGAAATAAGTAATTTTGCGAAGTCGGGATATGAGAGTAAGCATAATTTAACATACTGGAATAATGATTACTACTGGGGATTTGGAGCTGGGGCTAGTGGCTATCTTCCAGGGAAACGTACACTTAATATACGACCAATCCCAGCTTATATCAAGCAAGCGAAAGAAGATGGAAAGCCGTTATTAAAAGTAGAGTCAATTGGATTAAAAGAACGAATTGAGGAAGAATTATTCTTAGGATTGCGAAAGTTAGAGGGAATTAATAAAGTAGATTTCCAAACTAAATTTGGTTTTTCGCATGAAGTATTATTTAAAGACGAGATTGCGCATCTTGTACAAAAAGGTTGGTTAATAGAAGACAAAGAAACGTTACATCTATCGGAACATGGGGTTCTGTTCGGTAATGACGTATTTGAGTACTTTTTGTTAGAAGATGAGGATTTAGAGGCAATAGCATTGACAAAAAAATAAGGATTTGATAATTTATTAGTATAATTAGCACTCGACATTCGAGAGTGCTAACAGGGGTGATCATTAATGTTAACAGACAGACAACTTTTGATATTGCAAGTTATTATTGATGATTTCATTGAGTCTGCTCACCCGGTTGGATCACGAGCTATATCAAAGAAAGATGAGATAAACTTTAGTGCGGCCACAATACGAAATGTAATGGCGGACCTGGAAGAAATGGGGTATTTAGTGAAAACTCATTCCTCTTCAGGACGTGTTCCTTCTGAAAAGGGATACCGTTACTATGTAGACCATGTGATAGGCCCGACAATTGATAATAGGAATCTCAATATTATGAAAGACCTTATCCATGGGGAGTTTATTGAATTTGAGAAGCTTGTACAAAAGTCGGCTGAGGTGTTGTCGGATTTAACAAATTATACATCCATCATCTTAGGTCCAGAAGTTTTTGAAACGAAAGTAAAGCAACTACAAATTGTAACACTAACCGATCACTCTGCTGTTGCGATTTTAGTGACTGATACAGGTCATGTCGAACACCGCTCATTTACGATACCGGCTGAAATAAGCCCGTCCGATCTAGAGAAAATAGTCAATATTTTAAATGAGCGATTAAAAGGTGTCTCACTTGCAAGACTGCCAGAGTTATTGACGACAGAGGTTGTATCATTAATGAGAAAATATGTGCAGGATTTTGAAAAGTCTTTTAATTATCTTCAATCAGCTTTCTTTCAAGAGCAACCTGTTAAACTCTACTTTGGAGGCAAGACCAATCTCTTAAATCAGCCTGAGTTTACGGATGTTAATAAGATTCGCTCCTTCTATCAAATGATGGAAAACGAGGACCAAGTGGTGAATTTATTAAAAACTTCACAACATGGTATTAAAGTAACAATAGGAAATGAGAATAAAATTGAAGAAATAAAGGATTTTAGTTTGATTACTGCATCCTATCAATTTGGTAGTGAAAAAATGGGTACTATAGCTTTAATTGGACCTACCAGAATGGAATATCGAAAAGTAATTACGTTGTTGAATGCATTATCAAATGAAATGACAGATGCGTTGTATTTATGGTATAAAAACAACGGATAGAAGTTGGAGGTGCTTGGAATGGAAGAGAAAGATGTAACAGAATCAGTTGAAACAGTCGAGGAGCAAGAACAGGAAATGGATGCTACTTCAGAAACAGAAGATCAAGATGAACTTTCTTCTGCACCAAAAGAAATAGAAAAACTAACGGAAGAAATGAACAGCCTTCAAGCAGAAAAAGAGGAATTGTATCAACGACTTCTTAGAACACAGGCAGAGTTTGATAATTATAAAAAACGCTCCGTAAAGGAGAGAGAAGCAGATCGTGTTTATAAAGCACAAGATTTAGCAACAGAACTTTTACCTGCAATTGATAACTTTGAACGTGCATTACAAGTTGAAGTCACAGATACTAATAAAAGTATTTTAGATGGAATTTCAATGGTGTACAGACAGCTTATTGATGCAATGAAATCACAGGGTATAGAACCAATAGAGGCAGTTGGGAAAGAATTCGACCCAAATCTACATCAAGCTGTAATGCAGGTTGAGGATGAAACAGCTGAATCTAATATTGTGTTAGAAGAATTGCAAAAAGGATATGTCATAAAAGATAGAGTTATCCGACCAGCAATGGTTAAAGTGAATAAATAAGTAGCTATGAATCAAGGAGGAAATTTTATATGGGTAAAATTATCGGAATCGATTTAGGAACAACGAATTCATGTGTTGCAGTTATGGAAGGTGGGGAAGCGGTTGTAATTCCGAATCCAGAAGGAAACCGTACCACTCCATCAGCTGTCGCATTTAAAAATGGAGAAAGACAAGTAGGGGAAGTGGCGAAGCGCCAAGCAATTACGAACCCGAATACAATTCTATCTGTTAAACGTCATATGGGAACAGATTATAAAGTAGAGGCAGAAGGTAAAGATTATACACCACAAGAAATCTCTGCAATTATTCTACAACACTTAAAATCATATGCTGAGGATTATATCGGAGAAAAAGTTGATAAAGCTGTTATTACAGTACCTGCTTACTTTAATGATGCTGAACGTCAAGCAACAAAAGATGCGGGTCGTATTGCAGGTTTGGAAGTAGAACGTATTATTAATGAACCAACCGCTGCGGCGTTAGCATACGGTATCGAAAAAGCTGAACAAGATCAAACAATCCTTGTATATGACCTTGGTGGAGGAACATTTGACGTATCTATCCTTGATATTGGGGACGGTACTTTTGAGGTTATTGCAACTGCTGGGGACAATCGTCTTGGTGGGGATGACTTTGATGAAGTTATCATCGATTACTTAGTTCAAGAATTTAAGAAGGAAAATGGCATTGATTTATCCTTAGATAAAATGGCAATGCAACGTCTGAAAGATGCTGCTGAAAAAGCGAAAAAAGACCTTTCGGGTGTAACACAAACGCAAATTTCCTTACCGTTTATTACAGCTGGAGAAGCGGGACCATTACACTTAGAAATGAATCTAACACGAGCTAAATTTGAAGAGTTATCTGCAGATTTAGTAGAACGTACCATGATTCCTACACGTAAAGCATTACGTGATGCTGATCTAACTGCTAGTGATATTGATAAAGTTATCTTAGTAGGAGGATCTACTCGTATTCCTGCAGTTCAAGAAGCTATTAAACGTGAAACGGGTAAAGAACCATCAAAAGGTGTAAACCCTGATGAAGTAGTTGCACTTGGTGCTGCTATTCAAGGTGGAGTTCTTCAAGGGGATGTCAAAGATGTTGTATTACTTGACGTAACACCACTTTCACTAGGTATTGAAACAATGGGTGGCGTATTTACGAAATTAATCGAACGAAATACGACTATTCCTACTAGCCATTCTCAAGTTTTCTCAACTGCTGCTGATAACCAAACAGCTGTAGATATCCATGTTTTACAAGGGGAACGTGAAATGGCTGCTGATAATAAAACACTTGGAAGATTCCAATTAACGGATATCCCGCCAGCACCAAGAGGAATTCCACAAATTGAAGTTTCCTTTGATATTGATGCAAACGGAATTGTTAATGTTCGTGCGAAAGACATGGGCACTAATAAAGAACAATCCATCACAATTAAATCATCTTCAGGTCTTTCTGATGAAGAAGTAGAACGCATGGTTCGAGAAGCGGAGGAAAATGCGGATGCTGATAAGAAACGTCGTGAAGAAGTAGATTTACGTAATGAAGCAGATCAACTAATTTTCACAACAGAAAAGACTCTGAAAGATTTGGCAGAAAAGGTTTCTGATGATGAAAAACAGAAAGCAGAAACTGCTAAAGATGAGTTGAAAAAGGCGTTAGAAGGTAATGACATCGAGCAAATCAAAGTGAAAAAAGATGCATTACAAGAACAAGTTCAACAATTATCTGTAAAACTATATGAGCAAATGGCTCAAGAAAATCAACAGGCTCAAGAACAAGACGGTAATAACACAGCTGATGATGTTGTGGATGCAGATTATCAAGAAGTAGACGACGAAGATAAGAAATAAGTGAATAGAGTTCTAATAAAAGTCAAAGTCAGGACCTCCTTGGCTTTGACTTTTTTGGCAGATAAGAAAGTATAAAATTCTTTCTCACCTGCATAAGAAAAACTAGCTCATTCGCAAAATGCAATCGGTTGTGAGTTTTTTACGTTGAATAGGAACCTTGAATTAAAGAAAAAGCTCATGAATTTGGGCTATAACCATTTGCCAGTAGAATGTTATTAATGTTATGATTTACTTTATGTGAAAGTGATTCGGGAGAGTGATACACAGTGTCAAAACGAGATTATTACGAAGTCTTAGGTGTCGAAAAAAGTGCATCTAAAGAAGAAATAAAAAAATCATATCGGAAGCTAGCTCGACAATACCATCCTGATGTAAATAAAGAGCCAGATGCTGCTGAAAAGTTTAAAGAAGTGAAGGAAGCTTATGAAACACTATCAAATGATCAAAAACGTGCTCAGTACGATCAATTTGGGCATGCAGGGATGAATGGTGGTCAAGGTTTTGGTGGCTTCAGTGGTGCTCAAGACTTTGGTGGGTTTGGTGATATATTTGACATGTTCTTTGGTGGCGGTGGTAGAAGAAGAGATCCGAATGCGCCACAACAAGGAGCAGATTTACAATATACAATGGTACTAGACTTTGAAGAGGCTATCTTTGGTAAGGAAACAGACATTGTTATACCAAAAGAAGAAGAGTGTCAAACGTGTCATGGTTCAGGTGCAAAGCCTGGTACAAAACCAACTACTTGTTCCCATTGTAATGGTAGTGGACAATTAAACACAGAGCAAAACACACCTTTTGGTAGAGTTGTGAATCGAAGAGCATGTCATCATTGTAGTGGTACTGGAAAGATTATTGCGGAGAAGTGTACTACTTGTACTGGAAAAGGTACGGTGAAAAAGAATAAAAAAATTCATATTAACATTCCTGCCGGTATTGATGAAGGGCAACAAATCCGTGTAGCTGGTAAAGGGGAGCCAGGTAAAAACGGAGGACCAGCTGGTGACTTGTATGTTGTGATACAAGTAAGAAAACATGACTTTTTCATGCGTGAAGGAGACAATATTTTCTGTGAGTTACCTTTAACATTTACCCAGGCTGCACTTGGTGATGAGGTAGAGGTGCCAACCGTTCATGGGAAAGTGAAACTAAAAATACCTGCTGGTACACAAACAGGTAAAACATTCCGTTTAAAAGGAAAAGGAGCACCAAATGTAAGAGGATATGGTCAAGGTGACCAACATATCAAAGTACGAGTAGTCACACCGACTAAATTATCAGAACGTCAGAAGGACCTATTACGAGAGTTCAATGAAATAGCTGGAAATAACTCGATAGAAGAACAAGATGATTCACTTTTCCAACGGTTTAAAAGAGCTTTTAAAGGGGATTAATTCTATCCCCATTTACATAATGTGTTTCAATTAGATTGAAGTACATCAATACAATTAGGAAAAGAGTGAGATTCGTTTGAAATGGTCAGAAATATGTATCCATACAACAAATGAAGCGATCGAACCAATTTCGAATATTTTACATGAAAATGGTGCTAGTGGAGTTGTTATTGAAGACCCTGTTGATTTAACCATTGATCGGGAGAATGTATTTGGCGAAATATATGAACTAAACGAAAATGACTATCCTGAAGAAGGCGTATATATCAAGGCCTATCTTCCTTTTAATAGTTTTTTAGGAGAAACGGTTGAAGAAATTAAGCAGTCCATCAATAATCTTATCACGTTTGATATTGATCTAGGTCCAAATCAAGTTACCTTAAGTGAAGTCAATGAGGAAGATTGGGCGACTGCTTGGAAAAAATATTATAAACCTGTTAAAGTATCCGAAAAGATTACAATAACCCCTACATGGGAAGACTATACACAAAAATCATCTAATGAAATTGTGATAGAGTTAGATCCAGGTATGGCATTTGGAACTGGTACTCATCCAACTACTGTGTTAACTCTACAAGCTTTAGAAAAGTATATAAAGGGTAATGAAACAGTTATTGATGTTGGATGTGGTTCAGGTGTACTTAGTATTGCATCTGCACTTCTTGGAGCAAAGGATATTTATGCATATGATTTAGATGAAGTAGCGGTTAAGAGCACCGAGTTAAACATAAAAGTGAATAAAGTCCAGGATGCTGTTAAGGTGAAACAAAATAATCTCATGTCGAACGTATCGATAAAAGCAGATATTGTTGTTTCCAACATCTTAGCAGAGATAATTGTACGATTTATCGATGATGCATGGACAAACCTTGTGGAAGGTGGATATTTTATCACTTCTGGAATTATCCAAACAAAAAAACAAATGGTAATAGAAAAGCTGGAAAATCAAGGTTTTGAAATTATAGAAATTAATGAACTAGAGGATTGGGTTTCTATAATAGCTCTTAAAAAGTAGGTGCTAATTCATGCAGAGATACTTTATTCCAGATGATCAATGGAAGAATAATCGAGTGACCATTACAGGTGACGATGCACACCATATTATTAGAGTAATGCGTATGCAACAAGATGATAGAATCATATGTAATCCGAAAAGCTCTAAAGGAGCCATCTGTAGGATAATTGATATAAAGGATAGTATGGTTATAGCCGAGGTGGAGGAATGGATTGAAAAAGAATCCGAACTACCTGTTTATGTTACAATTGCACAAGGTCTCCCTAAAGGAGACAAAATGGATCTAGTCCTTCAAAAAGGAACGGAGCTAGGTGCTTCAGGGTTTATCCCTTTTCAGGCAGAGCGGTCTGTTGTGAAATGGGATGTCAAGAAAGCAGAAAAAAAAATTACTCGCTTTGCAAAGATTGTGAAGGAAGCAAGTGAGCAATCGCATCGTAATCATTTACCGGAGATTAAACCTGCTATGGATTTACAAGAATTATTGGTTGAAAGTGAATCGTATCAGGTGAAAATCTTTGCTTATGAAGAAGAGGCGAAAACGAATGAATTTCAATCGTTTGCAACCGTAGTAAGTAAGCTTAATATGGGAGATAGGGTGTTGATTTGTGTAGGCCCTGAGGGTGGATTTTCCCCACAGGAGGTCATCACCTTAAAGAAGCACCACTTTATCCCGGTGCGATTTGGTCCTAGAATTCTAAGGACCGAAACGGCTGCTCTATACGGACTTGCGAGTATATCGTATCATATGGAGGAATTGGAGGGGCAATCATGCCAACAGTAGCATTTCATACATTAGGATGTAAAGTGAACCATTATGAAACAGAAGGAATATGGCGTATGTTTATGGATCAAGGATATGATCGTGTAGACTTTGATCATAACTCTGATGTTTATGTTATTAACACTTGTACAGTTACGAATTCTGGAGATAAAAAAAGTAGACAGATTATTAGACGTGCTGTACGGAAAAATCCAGATGCAATTGTTTGTGTTACAGGTTGTTATGCGCAAACTTCACCAGGAGAAATATTAGAAATCCCTGGAGTGGATATAGTTGTCGGTACCCAAGACCGTAAAAACATGATTCAATATATTGAAGAGCATAAGAAGACGAAAGAGCCGATTAATGGTGTGTCCAATATCATGAAAAACCGTGTGTTCGAAGAAATGGATGTACCAGAGTTTACGGATAGAACTCGTGCTTCATTAAAAATCCAAGAGGGTTGTAACAATTTCTGTACTTTTTGTATAATTCCTTGGTCAAGGGGATTACTACGCTCTCGTGACCCGGAAAGTGTTTTAAGTCAAGCGCAAAAATTAGTCGATGCGGGTTATAAAGAGATTGTTCTTACAGGTATACACACAGCTGGGTATGGTGAGGATTTAAATGATTATAACTTTGCCATGCTACTACGTGACCTCGAAACAAAAGTGAATGGACTAGAGAGAATTCGTATTTCGTCGATTGAAGCAAGTCAAATTACAGATGAAGTAATTGAAGTCCTTGATCAGTCGGAAAAAATAGTGCGTCACTTACATATTCCGTTACAATCTGGATCAGATTCAGTACTTAAACGAATGAGAAGAAAATATTCTACTGATTTCTACTATCAAAAAGTAGAAAAAATTAAAAGAGCATTGCCTGATCTAGCCATCACCTCTGATGTAATTGTAGGATTTCCTGGTGAGACTGAAGATGAATTCATGGAAACTTATCGCTTCATCAAAAAAGTTGGCTACTCAGAGTTGCATGTTTTCCCATTCTCCCGTAGAACTGGTACTCCTGCAGCAAGAATGGAAGACCAAGTGGATGAAGAAGTCAAAAATGAACGAGTTCAGCGCATGATTGACTTATCAGAAGAATTAGCTAAAATTTATGCTTCACGTTATGAAAATGAAGTACTTGAAGTCATCCCAGAAGAACGTTCACCGGAAGATGAAAATCCAAATATGTTAGTTGGATATACCGATAATTATTTGAAAGTTAAATTTGAAGGAACTCCAGATATGATTGGAAAAATAGTAAGAGTAAAAATCACAAAATCTGGATACCCATATAATAAAGGTACATTTGTACGAATCATGGATTTCGCTTCTCACGGTAAAATTAAATTAAATGCCTAGTCATACTGACTGGGCATTTTTCAAAGAAGCAATGTCTACACTACATTATAGTTAGCTTTTTCACCAATAAAATGCTATGATACCTAAGAGGTACGTACAACTAAAAAGGGAGTTTTGTTAATGGTAGAAAATTTAGCAAAATATATTGATCACACATTACTAAAGCCGGATACAACAAAAGAAAGCATCTTAGAAATAGTAGCAGAGGCAAAAGAGTTTGAATTTGCATCTGTTTGTGTTAACCCACATTGGGTTTCGTTATGCTATGAACAGTTAAAAGATACGAATGTTAAAGTATGTACGGTTATTGGATTCCCACTAGGAGCAACATCAACGGAGACAAAAATATTTGAAACAAAGCAAGCAATTTCTGATGGGGCTACTGAAGTTGATATGGTCATTAACATTGGGGAACTTAAGGCGGGAAATGATGAATTTGTTAAACAAGATATCCTAGCGGTTGTAGATGCTGCTAAAGGAAAGGCGTTAACAAAGGTTATCATTGAAACATCGTTACTATCTGATGATGAAAAAGTTCGAGCAAGTAAACTAGCGCAAGAGGCAGGAGCTGACTTTGTAAAGACTTCTACAGGCTTCTCTGGCGGTGGTGCAACTATTGAAGATGTTGCTTTAATGCGTAAAACAGTAGGACCTGATATGGGAGTAAAGGCTTCTGGTGGGGTTCGTGATTTAGCAGGTGCTAAAGCAATGATTGAAGCTGGAGCAACTAGAATTGGTGCTAGCTCGGGTGTTGCTATTGTTCAAGGGAACCAAGGTACTTCTGATTATTAATTAGCTAGTCTTCTTAAAAACGGGCTAATAAAAATTATCAGTTGACCGATGTGGTGCAATATATTATAATTACAAAAGGCATGTGACATACATATGCCTTTAGAATCTGTTTTTTTGCTTCGGAGGGAGGGAAATTAGCATGTCAAATACAACTCGCGTTCGTAAAAACGAGTCTCTTGAGGATGCTCTTCGTCGCTTTAAACGTAGTGTTGCAAAAAGTGGGACACTACAAGAATATCGCAAGCGTGAACACTATGAAAAACCTAGCGTTAAGCGTAAAAAGAAATCTGAAGCTGCTAGAAAGCGTAAATACTAAAGAAGGTGCTCGATAATGTCTTTACTCACACGTTTAAATGATGATATGAAGCAGGCAATGAAGAATAAAGACAAAGAAAGACTTAGTGTTATTCGCATGTTGAAAGCTTCTATTCAGAATGAATCGATTAAACTTGGTAAAAGTGATTTGTTAGAAGACGAAGATTTGACTATTTTATCAAGAGAACTGAAACAAAGAAAAGATTCCCTCCAAGAATTTAAATCAGCTGGACGCGAAGATCTTGTTGAAAAACTTGAAATGGAAATCAAAATTATTCAAGAATATATGCCTGCGCAGCTTTCTGATGAAGAGCTAGCGGCAATAGTTCAAGAAACGATTCGAGAAACTGGTGCATCTTCAAAGAAAGATATGGGTAAAGTAATGAGTGCAGTTATGCCTAAGGTTAAAGGAAAGGCTGACGGTGCTGCAATTAATAAACTAGTTCAAGAATTCTTGAATTAATTTATACCCAATGAACAAAACCCTTGCTCTCTTGCAAGGGTTTTTTATTGTTGTTTCCTTTGAAAAAAGTGGAATTATCCAACTGAAATGACATTCCCTCTCTAGAAGTATGTAGTCCCACGAAATTTCCAATTTCCCCACTTATTCCTATCATTCATTCCCATTCCTATGATACTATTTAGGTATATCTACACGTCCTTATAAATTTTTTTGAAACCTTAGTCTTAATTGAATCGTATTATAACTGTACAAAAAGGAGGTGGACTGGTTGCCAGGTAAACGTTTGGCTGTTTATTTTACTATATTTATTGCTTTCATCCTATCCATTTTTCCGCTAAACACGAATAGTGTAATCCATGCCGATAATCAAGGTGGAGGAAAAAGAGTATATATTATCCCGATTGAAGATGATATCGAACGAGGATTAGAGGCTTTTCTTTCAAGAACTACTAAGGAAGCTATAGAAGATGGAGCAGACCATATTATATTTGAAATCAATACACCTGGTGGAAGTGTAGAAGCAGCTGATAATATTGGAACTATCATTGCTAGTCTGGAAGTACCAACCACTTCATTTATTATTAGTCAAGCGTTATCAGCAGGGTCGTATATCGCCTTACATACGGACTCTATTTACATGACTCCACGAGCTACGATGGGTGCCAGTGGTGTTATCAATTCGGATGGAACAGAAGCTGACAAGAAAGCACAATCTGCTTGGCTTAAAGCGATGACGAGTGCAGCAGAGTCTGGTGGAAGAGACCCAATCTATGCTGCGGCGATGGCAGATAAAGATGTCGATCTACCTGATTTAGAGGCACCTAAAGGGAAGTTTTTGACCTTAACTCCTCAGGAAGCTGTAAAGGTAGGGTATTCAGAGGGGATAGTTTCCGATCGTACGGAGCTTTTATATGAATTGGGGCTTTCCAATGCGACAATTATTCAAAATGAGCCGACTCTCGCAGAGAATATTGCTAGATTTATTACAAATCCTATTGTTGTATCTATCCTACTTTCTTTGGCGGGATTAGGATTGGTTGTTGAGCTCTATTCACCTGGATTTGGAGTACCTGGAAGTATCGGACTCATTTCATTGATTCTATTCTTCTATGGTCATGTAGTAGCGGGATTAGCAGGGATGGAAGCTATTATTATCTTATTAATAGGTATCGCATTACTTATTGCGGAATTATTCTTGCCAGGTGGAATACTGGGATTGATAGGTATTGGAGCCATCATAGCTTCCTTATTTATGTCTGGGGCAAATGTTGGTGATATGATGATGAGTGTTTCCATTGCCTTTATTGTCGCGATTATAGTTGCAGTTATTTTATTTAGAAGAATAGGACTTGATAAAGGGATCTTCCGACATGTCATCTTAAAAGAGCGTACCACAACGGAACTTGGTTATGTTTCGAAGGAGAATCGCCTTGATTTGATAGGTAAAGAAGGTGTAGCTGTTACTGGTTTAAGACCATCTGGAGTTGCATTAATTGATAATGAACGAGTGGATGTTGTAACAGAAGGTAGCTTTATCCAAGTGAATACGAAACTGAAAGTTGTAAAAGTTGAGGGAGTTCGTGTAGTGGTAAGAGAATTATAAGGTTTTTTAAAACCTATAATATATAAATTATTTAGGAGGATTTATTGATGAATGAACAAATTATTATGCCTGTGATATTAATCGCAGTAATCCTGATTGCTGTTGCAATCCTATTTACATTCATACCTGTAACACTATGGATTAGTGCGCTTGCAGCTGGTGTAAGAGTTGGTATTTTACAACTAGTTGGGATGCGCTTACGTCGAGTAGTACCTAGTCGTGTAATTAATCCATTGATTAAAGCACACAAAGCTGGACTCGATGTAAAAACGAATCAATTGGAAAGCCATTACTTAGCAGGTGGTAATGTTGATAGAGTTGTCAATGCATTAATCGCTGCACATCGTGCAAATATCGAATTATCATTTGAGCGTGCTGCTGCAATTGACCTAGCTGGTCGTGATGTGTTAGAAGCAGTACAAATGAGTGTTAACCCAGAGGTAATTGAAACACCATTTATTGCAGGTATCGCAATGGATGGCATTGAAGTTAAAGCGAAAGCGAGAATTACAGTACGTGCGAACATCGACCGCTTAGTTGGGGGTGCCGGTGAGGAGACAATTATTGCTCGTGTCGGTGAAGGTGTCGTAAGTACAATCGGTAGCTCTGAAACACATGCGAAAGTATTAGAAAACCCAGATATGATTTCCCATACTGTTCTCGCTAAAGGATTAGATGCAGGTACAGCGTTTGAAATTCTGTCGATTGATATCGCTGATGTTGATATCGGTAAAAACATTGGTGCGATTCTTCAAACAGACCAAGCAGAAGCTGATAAGAAAATTGCCCAAGCGAAAGCAGAAGAACGTCGTGCAATGGCTGTTGCACAAGAACAAGAAATGGTTGCCCGTGTTCAAGAGATGCGTGCGAAGGTTGTGGAAGCGGAAGCTGATGTACCATTAGCACTTGCAGAGGCTTTACGCTCAGGTAAATTAGGTGTTATGGACTATCTAAATTATGAAAATATCAATGCGGATACAGACATGCGCGATTCTATTGGTAAACTTTCAAAAGAAAATAATGATGAAGATAAGTAATAAACTATCGGCCGAATAATGAAGGGGGGACTTCCGTGGAAGGGTTAATAGAATTTCTACCGATACTAGCTTTTATTGTTTTTGGAATAATAAAGGCAATGTCAGGAGAGAATTCGAATCAAAAAGAAAAGCAATCACCCAATAGGCCACCTGTACCAAGACCAGCTACAATACCTAGCCAGGCCCCTTCAGGAGAGACGCAGAAGCCAAAACAAACGGTTTATCAAACCACTCCTGAAAACGTATATGTAGAGGATCAGCAGAAACAGCAATTAGAGGAACTAGCTAGTAGGCTTAATACTCAGACAACAATTACACAAATAGATGATATTAATCAAGATGATTTATCTTTGGGAAGTGCTATTAAGGATGAGATAAAAAATCATTCCACCAGCAAACTCAATGAAAATCAGATTAAGTTTCGCAAGGAAGTAAAAAGCGGACTCAATCGTAAAGGATTAGTTCAAGGTGTTATTATGTCTGAAGTTCTAGGGCAACCAAGAGCTAGAAAACCATACAACACTGTTATTTCTGATAGAAGAAAAAGGAATATAAGATAATCATTAAAACCCAAAAGTATCAATACGATGCTTTTGGGTTTTTTAGTTCTTATCTGTTCCATTATTTCATAAATATGAATGTGAGAGGGGGCACTTTTTGTGAAAAAAATACAACAACGATTACGACCATGGCTAGTAAAATATCTTTCACTGCCTTCTGATGTTGTGATGGAACTACCAAGAATTACAATTATTGGTCAATTGCATGTATATATTGAAAATCACAAAGGGCTTGCTGTATTTACAGATACTGAATTAAGACTTAAAACAACGAAGGGTTACATCCAGATAAAAGGTTCTTCATTCGTTTTGAAAATGATGTTACCAGAAGAAATATTGCTGGAAGGAAAGGTAACAGATGTAAGATTTATTCCAGGATAATTAAGGGGAACTGGGAGGATGAAATGAAACAGATACAAGGGTCATATATTAAAGGTTATGTAACAATCATCGTCAAAGGACGTATGCCGGAGTTGTTTTTTCAACAATGTGTTAACAATGGTATTTCGGTATGGAATGTTAGGCGTGAAGGAAAGAGCTCCTGTAGTGGAAACATTAAATTAACCGATATCCCTCAAGTAAAGCAACTTAGACGTGAGGGAGATTATAAGATATCGTTTGATAAACGAAGAGGATATCCATTTTTGTTTAGTCGATTTTTAAGGCGAAAAGAATTTGTACTATCCTTCATTATGAGTGTTTTATTGATATTATTTATGTCTAATGTCATATGGAAGATTGAAATTACTGGTGAGCTACCGAAGGAAATTGAAGAAAAAATCGCCACTCAACTAAATGAATACGGAATTCATCCGGGTGCATTTCTTTTTACGATCGACGCACCAGGAAAAATTCAACAAAAATTGATTGATGATATACCAGAATTACTTTGGGTTGGTGTACACCAAAAAGGGACAACCTATCAATTAGAAGGTGTAGAGAAGATAGTTGTGAAGAAGGATGAGGTCAGCGGTCCACGAAACCTTGTTGCAACCAAAAAGGGTGTCATCAAGAAAATGTATGTGTCCAAGGGTGTACCGAAAGTGATGGTCAATGATTTTGTAAAACCAGGACAACTACTAGTCTCTGGGACTCTAAATGAGAACACTAATGAACAAGGTGATACGAATAAACAAGAGGACGAAAAAGAGAAACCGAATCCGATTCTTGTAGCTGCAGATGGCGAAATAGTTGCAAGTACTTGGTACGAGGTTGATGTAACCATTCCACTCAAGAAAAATTATGAACTTCTCACGGGAAATCAAGAGAAGCGGTATTATATTGGGATCAATAATTTTAAACTTCCTATTTGGGGTTTCGCATCTCCGGAGTATAAAGCGATTCATCAGGACAATAAGGAAACATCATTAAACTTTTTTAAATGGACGTTACCAATAAAAATTATCGAATCAACTCTAAGTGAGAAACAGTACCATGAATTGGAAAGATCAAGAGAAGAAGCCATTAAGGATGGAATAAAACAAGCAAAAGAGGAACTACAATTGCAACTAGGACCAGATGCGAAAATTACATCTGAAAAAGTTTTGCATGAATCAATAGAGAATGGTAAAGTTAAACTATACCTATATATTACAGTTGAAGAAAATATAGCAAAAGCACAACCAATAAATCAAGGAGATTGAAAATGCCCGAAAATTTAAATGCAATTGATATTGAACTTACTAATCCAGAAGAAGCCCTTGAGCTTTTTGGAAATAACGACAGATATTTAAAACATATCGAAGAAAAGTTGAACGTCTCTATCATTACTAGAGGTGAAAAAATTAGTGTCTCGGGTACTGATGGTGATATAGCAATTGTACAGGATGTTCTTTTGACCCTGCTTCAAGTAGTTAGAAAAGGAATTACGATTGCAGAACGTGATATCGTATATGCAATTGAACTGGCAAAGGAAGGGAAAATAGATCAGTTCGAAACGTTGTTTGAGGATGTCATTGCAAAAAATGTAAAAGGGAAATCAATCCGAATTAAAACATTAGGTCAGAAGAGCTATATCCAAGCAATAAAAGAAAATGATTTAGTTTTTGGAATAGGTCCTGCTGGAACAGGGAAAACATATCTTGCTGTTGTGATGGCAGTGCAAGCCCTTAAAAATGGTCATGTTAAACGAATTATCCTAACTAGACCTGCTGTAGAGGCTGGAGAAAGTCTTGGGTTCTTGCCAGGTGATTTAAAGGAAAAGGTAGATCCATACTTAAGACCATTATATGATGCGCTAAATGATGTTTTGGGAGCAGAACATACATTAAGATTAATTGAAAGAGAAACCATTGAAATTGCTCCATTAGCATACATGCGTGGTAGAACACTTGATGATGCATTTGTCATATTAGACGAGGCGCAGAATACAACCCCAGAGCAAATGAAGATGTTTTTAACTAGACTGGGGTTCGGCTCGAAGATGGTTATTACAGGTGATATGACCCAGATTGATTTACCAAAAGGTGTGAAATCTGGCTTACAAGTAGCAGACAAACTTTTCACGAACATAAAAGGAATCTCATTTATTTACCTAACCCAAACGGATGTAGTAAGACATCCATTAGTACAAAAAATCATCAACGCTTATGAAAAAGCAGCTACATTTGAGTAAGCATGAGACCCGTACTTTGGGTCTTATTTATTTATCAGAATTATTATCTATACAAGCATTTCATATGTTCAGGAAAAAGAGGTGATATGATGAACTCTATTAGAAGATTAGTAGAATATGTATTGAAAATTAGATCAAAGTGGTTTCGTATTTTTATACCCGTTGTCACACTTGCTTTAACTTTCTTCATATTAACTTTGAATAATGTGTTTACAGAGACTTACGATATAGAGCCATTAACGAATGCAAAGGAAACAATACGTTCACCTATCACGATTGAAAACCAACTAGAGACTGAACGAAAAACACGTGAAGCCGCACTGGCAGTGGAGGATCGTTTTGATATTTCTTCCGATATAGCAGAGGAACAAATTAGTTATATAGAGGAAATTTTTAATGCAATTGATAAATTAGAATCTGAAATTAAATTAGCTAAGGATTCAAAAGAGGCACCTACACAATTAAATAATCGTGAAAAAGTTCATAGATTAAAAGAACTATTATCGAATAATATTACGGAAAAATTGGATGATAGTGTTTTTTTACGATTAATTGATGTGCCGAAGGAGGAAAGAGAAAAGGGGGAAGAAACCTTAGTCTCTTATCTACAAGATACATATCAAGCAGGAGTCAGAACAGACAATATTAATAGTGCTGTAGAAAGTGTAAAAGAGAATATTCGCTATTCGACATTAGAGCAAAAACTAATAGAGGCACTGGAAGAGTTAACGGAGTTTGCTATTGTTGAAAATTCATTCTATGATTCGGAGAAGACTGCCGAAGCTAAAAAACAAGCAGCTAGCACCGTTGAGCCGGTGATGATTAGTGCGGGTGAGATTATTGTTCGTGAAGGTGAAACAATTACAAATGAAATCTATGAAAAGTTACAATTAGTAGGCTTATTAAATAAAGACCGTAATGTCTTTCCAGTAATCGGATTAGGACTATTAATTACCTTAATAGCTTGCATTATTGGATATGAAATGAATCGAATAGATAATCAGCGACGACTAGATAGAGGGAAAATCGCATCCATCCTACTGATTAGCCTACTAGTTGTTTCAATTATGAAAGTAGTGAGCTTATTTACAACGCAAGTAAATCAATTGTTTTTTATCGTTCCAGTCGCAACTGGGGTATTACTAGTTAAGCAGTTCATCAATGAGAGATTGGCAATTGTATTAAGCATTTTATATGCACTTCTTGGAGGAATTATCTTCAACGGACAAATACCTGGTACCATGAATGAGGAAGCACTTGTTTATTTCTTGTTCTCACAATTTGCTGCTATCGTATTCTTAATGAATGTGAAGGATCGTTTAGCCATCGTGCGATCTGGGGTAGGCATGTCCATCGTCAATATTATGGCTATACTTTTATTTGTATTCTTGTCCTTTGAAAAGTATTCATTAGGCGATGTATTTCTTCTTTCTAGTTATGGAATTGCATCTGCATTTTTATCAACTGTATTAACCATAGGGTTACTACCATTTTTTGAATCTGGACTTGGAATATTATCCGATATTAAACTATTACAATTGTCCAGTCCTAATCAGCCATTGTTAAAGAAAATCTTAACGGAGGCGCCTGGAACATACCATCACTCTATTATGGTAGCAAACCTAAGTGAGACCGCCTGTGATGCCATTGGGGCAAATGGATTGTTAGCACGTGTAGCAGCATATTATCATGACATTGGAAAAACGGTAAGACCACATTATTTTATTGAAAACCAATTGTCGATTAAAAATCCACATGATGTAATCTCGCCGGAGCAAAGCGCAGAAATAATTATTAGACATCCATATGACGGTGCAGAATTGTTGAAAAAACACCGTATGCCTAAGGAGATCATTGATATTGCAATGCAGCATCACGGTACAACATTATTAAAGTATTTTTATTTTAAAGAGAAAGAAACTAATAAAAATGTAAGGGAAGAAGATTTTAGATATCCAGGTCCGAAACCACAAACAAAGGAAGCAGCAATCATTTCTATTTGTGATTCGGTTGAAGCGGCTGTTCGTTCTCTAAAAGAGCCTACAGAAGAGAAGATTGATGAAATCGTATCTAATATCGTGAATGACCGTTTAATGGATGGCCAGTTAGATGAGTGTCCGTTAACCATCAAGGAAGTGAAAATAATCCATCGTACGATTTGTGAGGCACTGAAAGGCATCTTTCACTCAAGAATCCAATATCCTACAAAGGAGGAAAAATAGTGGAAATAGATTTTCATGATAATACAGAAACCGTTCCAGAAGAACATTTTGGATTAATTAAGGGTTTATTAGAATTAACTGCACAAAAAGAGAAGGTTAAAGAATCTGCAGAGGTCTCGGTGACATTTGTAACGAACGAAGAAATCCAACAAATAAATAGAGATTACCGTCATTTAGACAAACCAACTGATGTGATTTCCTTTGCCCTTGAGGAGACTGTAGAAGGCGAGGTAACAATTATTGGACAAGAAATTCCAGTAGCTTTAGGAGATATTATCATTTCCGTTGAAAAGGCTAAAGAACAAGCTGAGGAATATAACCACTCTTTTGAAAGAGAGCTTGGTTTCCTAGCAGTTCATGGATTTTTACATCTACTAGGGTATGATCATATGACGGAAGAAGACGAAAAGATAATGTTTACCAAACAAGAAGAAATACTAGGGGAATTTAAACTTGGAAGGTAAGAAAAAAGAGATAGGTTTTCGATATGCTTTCAATGGGCTGAGAGAGGTATTTAAATCAGAGAAGAACTTTCGCGTGCATCTTTTAGTCACGCTGATTGTGGTAGGATTTGGCCTCTATATGCATATTTCAGCTATGGAGTGGTTAGCAATAGTTATTGTTATTGGTTTAGTACTATCTGCTGAAATTTTAAACACCGCAATAGAAGAGATTATTAATTATCTGAAACCTGAGATTCATCCTACTGCAAAAAAGATTAAGGATATCGCTGCTGCGGGGGTTTTTGTAGCAGCGGTAAGTGCGGTGGTGGTTGGTCTAATCATTTTTATACCTAAATTAATCTGAAGGGTAAGGATGTATGAAGGGAGGAGATTTGGCCCATCATACATCCTTAATTTTATTTTTAACAAGTGCAGAAAAGGGGAATATAAGAAGAACGAACTTTATAAAACGAGTGGATTCGAGTTTTTTTATAGATATTTATCGAAGGAAATAATCTTTTTAAAGCTTTTGTCGATAACATGAAACAAGAAAGATTTTGTAGTATAATAGACCAAACTAGAAAGAATAATGGAAAAAACTTCTTGGAGGACCTACATGGACACTAATTACAAATCAGGTTTTATAGCAATCATTGGTAGACCTAATGTTGGTAAATCAACATTTATGAATAAAGTAATCGGACAAAAAATTGCAATTATGAGTGACAAACCCCAAACAACTCGGAATAAAATTCAAGGTGTGTTGACTCAGAATGATGCACAGTTTATTTTTATAGATACACCAGGGATACATAAACCGAAGCACCGTTTAGGTGATTTTATGGTTAAAATTGCCGAAAACACGTTAAATGAAGTAGATGCTGTTTTATTTATGATTAACGCAGATGAAGGATATGGTCGTGGAGACCAATTCATTATCGATCGTCTTGAAAGAGTAAAGAGCCCAGTCTTTTTAGTGGTAAATAAAATAGACTTAGTTCACCCAGACAAGCTATTACCATTAATAGAATTCTATAAGGATAAGTATGATTTTGAAGAGATTATCCCTATCTCTGCTCTTCAAGGAAATAATGTGAATCGATTACTAGATGTTTTGAAAGAACATTTACCTGAAGGTCCACAATTTTATCCTGCTGATCAGGTAACCGATCATCCTGAGCGATTTATCATTAGTGAGTTAATAAGAGAAAAAGTATTGCATTTAACAAGAGAAGAGATACCACATTCAATCGCTGTTGTGATTGAAAATATTGAAAAACGGGAATCAAATGCGATATTTATCCAAGCGGTTATTGTTACCGAGAGAAAATCTCAAAAAGGTATATTGATTGGTAAACAAGGAAGCATGTTAAAAAACATTGGTAAGGATGCGAGAAAAGATATTGAATCGTTATTAGGTTCAAAAGTCTATTTAGAACTTTGGGTAAAAGTACAAAAAGACTGGAGAAATAAGCAAAGTCAACTGTATGAATATGGATTCCGTAATGATGAATATTAAGTTGGTAAATTTTTTAACTAATTGTTTCAGCTTTAGTGGAAACCATAATAATATCCGGAACATAGGTTAGCATTAAAGCACTTTATGGATCCAGATTTAGAATATCATGTTCTAACTTATAGAAAGGGTTACTTCCCAGAAAAGTTATAAAGAAAGGTGTGTTTTCTTGTGATCGACTTAGTATGGAAATTATTTAGTCAAACAGGAAATATTGAAACCTATTTATTAATGAAAGAGTTAGAAAGTGAGCCACAGGAAACCGAACCAAACCAAAGTTCTACAAATAATCTGGAAAACTTGCCGGTGGATTCCAATTTGTAGCATGCAGTTGAAAAAGGGGAATATGTATGCTCGAAAAAATAGATGGTGTCATCATAAAAACAACGGACTATGGTGAAACACATAAAATTGTTACTATCTTTAGCCACAAGATTGGCAAATTCTCTGCTATTGCGCGCGGAGCAAAAAAACCTAAAAGTAGAATGGCTGCTGTTACGCAGCCATTCATTTATGGGCAATTTTTTGTTTACTTGAATAAAGGGTTAAGTACGATTCAGCAAGGAGAAATTATTAATTCCTTTCGAACAATAAGAGAGGATATCATTAAAACAGCTTATGCGGCATATTTAACAGAGTTAACAGAAAAGTTATTAGATGACCAAGTACCATTCGGTGAAATCTATACAGAATTTTTCCAAACATTAGAATGGATTAGTGAACATGATGATATTGATATTCCAATGATGATGTATGAAATGAAGCTTTACCAGGCTGGTGGTTTTGCACCGACGGTTGATAGATGTTCGAATTGTAGTAGTAAAACTAGTCCATTCGTCTTCTCCATTGTAGAAGGGGGACTTTTATGTTCAAAATGTCGACATTTAGACCCTGATGCAATCCACATTACCAATTCGGTCGTCAAGCTATTATTTCTATTCTCTACGGTTGGAATGGAGCGATTAGGCAATGTTTCGGTGAAAGAGGAGAACCGTACCTTACTTAGAGGTTTATTAGATCATTATTATGAACGTTATGGCGGATATTTTTTAAAATCCAAAAGATTTCTAAATCAATTGGATAAGTTTAAATAATGGGTTACGATTACGTTTTCTTAACTGCTTTTCAATCCTGTTAATCGTATGGTAAGGACTCTTTAAAAGTTGACAAATACTGTTCAAATAAAGTAATATGATACATATTTCAAAGTGAAGAAAATGCTATGAAAGAGAATAGTACTCTCTGATTTCAATAAAAGCGAGTTCAGGCAGGTGAGAGCTGGACATTGAGTCAGTTAGGAATGGCGCTCTGGAGCAAACTTTTATAAAGTGGCTTTACTAATTAGTAAAGCAAATAGGGTGGAACCGCGGATTAAAACCCGTCCCTATGTCTATAAGCGATTTATAGACATAGGGACGGGTTTTTGAATTTTGGTTCTTTTCCATGATTAAGTCAAAACCTATAAAAAGTAACGGAGGTTAAGTTAATGAATATCCAAAATATGATTTTAACACTGCAGAAATACTGGTCAGAGCAAAACTGCATTCTGATGCAAGCTTACGATGTTGAAAAAGGTGCAGGTACAATGTCGCCAATGACATTATTACGTAGTTTAGGTCCAGAACCATGGAGGGTTGCATATGTAGAACCTTCTCGTAGACCAGCTGATGGTAGATATGGGGAAAATCCAAATCGTCTATATCAGCACCATCAGTTTCAGGTGATCATAAAGCCATCACCAGATAACATCCAAGAGCTTTATTTGGATTCTTTGAAGGCGTTAGGTATTAACCCTTTGGAACATGACATTCGATTTGTAGAAGACAATTGGGAAAATCCTACTTTAGGTGCCGCTGGACTTGGTTGGGAAGTTTGGTTAGATGGTATGGAAATTACTCAATTTACATACTTTCAACAGATTGGTGGCCTAGAAGCAAATCCTGTTACAGTGGAATTAACCTATGGTATTGAACGATTAGCTTCTTATATTCAGGATAAAGAAAATGTATTTGATTTAGAGTGGACAGAGGGGTTCACTTACAAAGACATTTTTAAACAACCAGAATATGAACATTCTAAATATACATTTGAAGAATCTAATGTGGATATGTTATTCCAATTATTTACAACGTATGAACAAGAAGCACAAAAGACGATGGAAAAAGGGCTAATATTCCCTGCCTATGACTATGTCTTAAAATGCTCCCATACCTTTAACCTATTAGATGCAAGAGGGGTCATTTCTGTAACAGAACGTACGGGATATATCTCAAGAATCCGAAATCTAGCTAGAAATATAGCAAAAGCTTATGTGGAAGAACGAGAACGGTTAGGATTCCCGATGCTTCAGAAGGAGGATAAATAATGGCAAAGAATGTACTTTTTGAAATTGGTTTAGAGGAACTTCCTGCTAGATTTATTGATGATGCTTTAAATCAATTAGGTGAAAAAACAAAAACTTGGTTAGACGAATTAAGAATCTCTTATACAAAAATTGAAACATTTTCTTCTCCAAGAAGATTGGCTGTTCTTATCCATGATATTGATGAGGCACAAGCTACTATTGAAGAAGAAGCAAAAGGCCCAGCAATTCACATAGCAATAGATAGTGAAGGGGGCTGGACAAAAGCAGCAGTTGGCTTTACAAAGGGTCAAGGGAAGAACGTAGATGATATTTATACGAAGGAAGTTAAAGGAACAACCTATGTCTTTGTCAATAAAGTTATCGAAGGAAAACCAACCGTTAGCCTCTTACCGGAGTTTAAAGAAATTATTGAGTCATTACAATTTGGTAAAAATATGCGCTGGGGGGAAAAGACTCTTCGTTATGCGAGACCAATTCGTTGGTTAGTTGCACTATATGAGGATCAAGTAATTCCTTTTGAAATAGCTGGTGTAAAATCAGGTAATAGAACGTATGGTCATCGCTTTTTAGGAAGTGAAGTAAACATTCAAAATCCATTAGAATATGAAAAAATGATGGAAGAAAATTTTGTTATTGTTGATACACAAAAAAGAGAGAGAATGATTGTCGATGGTATTAAAAAGTTAGAAGCAGAAAGAAAGTTTCAAGTACCAATTGACCAAGACTTATTGGATGAAGTACGAAATTTAGTAGAATATCCGACGGTGTTTATCGGCTCATTCGAACAAGAATTCTTAGAATTGCCAGACGAAGTATTGATAACTTCCATGAAGGAGCACCAACGCTATTTTCCAGTATTAAATAAATCAGGCACATTACTTCCACATTTTGTTGGAGTAAGAAACGGAGATTCTAATGCCATTGAAACGGTCGTAAGAGGAAATGAGAAGGTTCTAAGAGCGAGATTGTCTGATGCACAATTCTTCTTTGAAGAGGACCAAAAGAACTCCATTGAATTCTATACGGCAAGATTGAAAAATGTAGTCTTCCAGGAGAAATTAGGCACCATCGGGGACAAAGTGGATCGAGTGATTAAATTAGTTCATAATATCTCAGAAACGTTAGAGTTTGACGACGTAACGGTGAAGAATGCTGAACGTGCTGCGATGATAAGCAAATTTGATCTCATGACCAACATGGTGAATGAATTTACCGAGTTGCAGGGCATCATGGGTGAGAAATATGCACGCATTTTTGGGGAAGAAGAGTCAGTTGCAACCGCAATTCGTGAGCACTATATGCCAACAAGTGCAGGAGGGGAGCTTCCTGAATCATTAGTTGGAGCTATTGTTAGTGTTGCTGACAAATTGGATACGATAGTTGGTTGTATCGGTGTAGGATTAAAACCTACAGGCTCACAAGATCCTTATGGTCTTCGCAGACAAGCAACTGGAATACTACGTATCATGAATGATAGGGAATGGAAAATTTCTGTCCAAGATTTATTTGAAATCGCGCTCAAACTCTATCAATCATTGCAGCTTGATGGCTTTAATTCAGAAAATATTGAAGCTGAATTGCATCAATTTGTCCAACAAAGAGTTGCATTTGTTCTTAAAGAACAAGGAATTGAACAAGATATTATACTAGCTATTACATCGAAACAAATCGGAATTATGTCAGATATGATGAAAAAAGCATCCATTCTTTCTGATAAACGCAATGACTCTTCCTTCAAACCAATTCAGGAAGCACTAGTTAGAGTTTTAAATCTGGCTGAAAAAACAGATGAGGTAGAAGTAAATTCTGACTACTTTGAAACAGAAACGGAGAGAAAGTTATTCTCCTCGTATGAAAGTGTGTATAACAACTACATGAAGAGTTTAGGAGAAGGAGATTTCAGTTCTGCGTTTATACAACTAGAGTCTTTAGCTGATCCAATCCATCTGTTCTTTGAACACAATATGGTAATGGCTGATAATGAACAATTAAAGAGGAACAGACTAGCACTATTAAATCGAATTGCACTATTACTTCATAGCTTCGCTGATTTAAATGCAATCGAATGGAAACAGCATTTTTAAGCTAGTAGGAAAGAAACAAAACTTTCTCACTTGCATCAGAAAAACTAACACATTCACACAGATTGAAAGGATGTGTTAGTTTTTCTAAGGAAATTGATATACTATTTCCCTAAAACAGTTAAATTAAGATATAATCTTATAGAATAGTATGTCTCTTTTTAAACCGTTGGGTGGTGAAAAATGTGGAATTATCCAATCGACAAGAAAAAATAATAGAGATTGTAAAGAATAATGGTCCAATTACAGGTGAGCATATTGCTGACCAATTGAATCTTACTCGGGCGACTTTGCGACCGGACTTGGCTATATTGACAATGGCTGGATTCTTAGATGCTAGACCACGTGTCGGTTATTTTTATACTGGTAAAACAGGGTCAGAATTATTAACTGAGAAAATTAAAAATATAAGGTTCATGAATACCAATCTATTCCAATTGTTGTACAAGAAGGTTCATCGGTATACGATGCTATTTCTACGATGTTTTTGGAGGATGTGGGAACACTATTCATTATTGATGAAAATTCGTGCTTAACAGGTGTCGTTTCTCGAAAGGATTTATTACGCGCAGCAATTGGAAAACAGGATTTAAATGCACTTCCAGTTCATATTATTATGACAAGAATGCCTAATGTGACAGTTTGTAGAAGAGAAGATTCGTTAATAGATGTTGCCAAGCATTTAATTAACAAACAAATCGACGGATTACCAGTGGTTAAAGATACGGATAAAGGGTTGGAGGTAATTGGTCGTGTAACGAAAACGACTATTACAAAGGTATTTGTAGAGCTTATCACTGAAAATCATATCTAGCTACATAGGGGGAAAGTGCGTATGACGATGAGAAGATCGGTTTTTATTTTGTCGGATTCTGTTGGGGAAACTGCAGAACTAGTTATAAAAGCTGGATTAAGCCAGTTTACACAGAATTATGAAATCCAACGTATACCATATGTTGAAGATGAGAAAACAATTGATGATGCATTGTATCGTGCCAAGGATGATAATGGCATAATTGGATTTACTCTAGTTGATCCCGTCATGAGGGATTACTTGAATAAGAAGGCATTGGAGTTAAACCTTGAAGCAATCGATATTATGGGACCGATGCTACAATCTATGGAAAGATTTTTCCATAAGAAACCTCGCCAGGAACCAGGTTTAGTGCATAAACTAGATGAAGATTACTTTAAAAAGGTTGAAGCAATTGAGTTTGCGGTTAAGTATGATGACGGAAGAGACCCTAGAGGAATTGCAAGAGCTGATATAATTTTAATAGGTGTATCCAGAACCTCGAAAACTCCACTTTCACAGTTTTTGGCGCATAAGCGATTAAAAGTAGCTAATATACCTATCGTTCCAGAGGTTGAGCCACCTGAAGAATTGTTTATGGTGGATCCGTCAAAATGTATAGGTTTGAGGATAATGCCAGAGAAATTAAATGATATTCGTAAAGAAAGATTGAAAGCACTAGGTCTCGGTGGTCAGGCAACCTATGCAAATATCAAACGAATTCACCAGGAATTGGATTATTTTGATAAAATTGTGGATAGAATTGGTTGTAGAGTAGTGGATGTGTCCAATAAAGCGGTTGAAGAAACAGCCAATCATATTCTTCGATTAATAAAAGAATAAACAGGGATAAAGGAGCATAACTGGGAGTTATGCTCCTTTATAACGGTATTAATAGTGATATTTGATTAATAAGTAGCATAAAGTTAATTGTTTAACTTTTGCAAATAACTGGCAATAAATCTTCCTGTAACGCCGCCGAGCATTTTTGGCATATGGTAGTATCACTTTATTAGTATTTTTCTAGAAAATGTATTATAATATTTTTTTTGTGTAAAAATAGAAGATATTGTATAGAATAGTATAGGATTAGTATATTGGATATTCTGAAAAATAAAACATTCATTTTTAAGAAGGAATCTGGGATTTTTTGTAGAATAGTATTATTAGACTAATCATTCATGTCTTGACATTGGTTAGTCGAACTTATAAGGATTAATTGTTTTTGCAGAATGATTCTTAATTATGATTACTTCTATATCCTTCTAAGATTTTACATGATAGAAGGAATTTTTTTCGACTTTCGTAAAAAAACTTGTCGAAATATGAAGGATTTTATTGGGGGAATATCGAATTATTATTATGTACTGTAAAAATGGTGATTATGTATGGTAAACCAAATACCAAATGAAGTTATCGAACAAATCCGAAATTCCAATGATATTGTGGATGTAGTTGGGGAATATGTTCAATTAAAGAAGCAAGGAAGAAATTACGTTGGACTATGTCCCTTCCATGGAGAAAAGACACCATCCTTTTCTGTAACTCAAGAAAAACAGATATTTCACTGTTTTGGATGTCATAAAGGTGGAAATGTAGTAACATTCCTCATGGAAATGGAGAGTTTCACGTTCTTTGAGGCAATTAAACATCTTGCGGATCGAGCGGGTATTGATTTGCCAAGTAATTCTCTAAAGGAAGAGTCATCACTATCCAAGGAGAGCCAACAAGTTCTATCTGCGCATGAATGGCTTACAAAGTTGTATCACCATCTCATTCGATTTACGAAGGACGGTAAAGAAGGGCTGGATTACCTTCAAGGAAGAGGGGTAAGTGATGAAGCAATAGATGCTTTCCAACTTGGCTATGCTCCTAATACGAAAGATTTTACAGCGACTTTCCTGGAAAAGAAAGGTTTTCATAATCAATTACTTGTTAAGTACGGATTGCTTATTCGAAATCAAGATAGCGATCTCGTAACAGACCGGTTCAGAGGTAGAGTGATTTTCCCTATTCGCAATCATCTCGGTAAAACAGTAGCTTTTGCTGGAAGAGCAATGGAGGGCCAAGAACCGAAATACTTAAATAGCCCAGAAACCGATTTATTTCAAAAGGGAAAGATTCTTTATAACTTCGATTTAGCTAGAAAGCATATTCGAAAGTTAAATGAAGTTATTCTTTTTGAAGGCTACATGGATGTCATATCGGCATACCAAAGTGGTATTGAAAATGTAGTTGCTACGATGGGGACAGCTTTAACGGAGAATCAGGCAAAGTTGTTAAAACGATATGTTGATACGGTAATTCTTTGCTATGACGGGGACAATGCTGGAGTAGAGGCAACTTATAAAGCCTCAAGGTTGTTACAGCAAGTAGGCTGTCAAGTGAAGATAGCTTATATCACAGACAAACTAGATCCAGATAGTTATATTAAGGAATTTGGAGGAGAAGCATTTAAACGAGAGGTTATTGGAGCAAGTCAAACCTTTCTCAGTTTCTATATGCGATACCTACGAAAGGATTTTAACCTCAGCCTGGAGAGTGATCGCCTCCAATATGTAGAAGAAGTGCTGAAAGAGATTGCTAAATTGGAAAGTTCTGTGGAAAGAGAATTTTATGTAAAAGAAATTAGTAATGAATTTTCCATTTCAGTTGATTCTCTTTTAGAGGAGATTAAGCAATTCCGAGAAAAATCAGGTAGCGAAAAGGATAAGAGAGAAAAAGACAGATATACTAAGAAGGTACAAAAGTCAAGTAGTAAATTGTTACCAGCTTTCCATAATGCCGAAAGAACTTTGTTAGCTTATATGCTTCAAAATCGTGCAATTGCGGAAAAGGTCCAAGATGAATTGGGCGCTTCATTTAATATAGATGCACATAAAATTATAGCTACCTACTTATATGCGTATTATGAAGAAGGAAATCCGGAAGATGTTAGTATATTTATGGATCGTATCACAGATGAATCTGTAAGACAGACACTCATACAATTAGCACTTATTCCGACTCAGACAGATATTAGTGATAAGGAAATTAATGACTATCTTAATATTATTCGAGCTGAAAGTAGTACTGGGGTAAATATAAAACAACTAAAGGCCGAACAGCGTTTGGCCGAACAACAAAATGATCCAATTAAAGCTGCTCAAATAGCAGTGGAAATTTTAGAATTACAACGACAAGTTAAACACTTAAATTGATTTAAGTAGTATGGAAGGAGGGGGACTCATGGCTGACAAGAAACCTTCACAAACAAAAGAGAATGAGCCTGAGTTAACATTAGAACAAGCGAAAGAACAGCTTGTTGAGATTGGTAAGAAGAGAGGCGTACTTGCCTATGAAGAAATAGCTGACCGCTTATCCAATTTCGTTATTGAACCCGATCAAATGGATGAATTTTATGAGCATTTAGCAGATCAAGGAATTGACGTATTAGGAGAATCAGATGATGACCCTAAAATGAAAGAAATTGAAAAAGAAGAGGAATTTGACATTAATGATCTAAGTGTTCCTCTAGGTATTAAGATTAATGACCCTGTGAGAATGTACCTTAAGGAAATTGGTCGTGTGGATTTATTATCAGCTACCGAGGAGATTGAATTAGCTACTCGTATAGAGCAAGGCGATGAAGAAGCTAAGAAAAGACTTGCAGAAGCAAACTTGCGATTAGTTGTTAGTATCGCCAAAAGATATGTAGGTAGAGGAATGCTATTTCTTGACCTTATTCAGGAAGGTAATATGGGTCTTATTAAAGCAGTTGAAAAGTTCGATTATCGAAAAGGCTTTAAATTTAGTACTTATGCTACTTGGTGGATTCGACAAGCCATTACACGTGCCATTGCAGACCAAGCAAGAACAATTCGTATACCAGTGCACATGGTTGAGACCATCAATAAATTAATCCGTGTACAACGACAATTATTACAAGATTTAGGACGCGAACCAACACCAGAAGAGATTGGTGAGGAAATGGATTTAACGCCTGATAAGGTTCGCGAGATTTTGAAGATTGCTCAAGAACCAGTTTCTCTAGAAACACCGATAGGTGAAGAAGATGATTCTCACTTAGGAGACTTCATCGAAGATCAAGAAGCAATTTCTCCATCAGACCATGCAGCATATGAACTATTAAAAGAGCAGTTAGAAGATGTATTAGACACATTAACAGATCGAGAAGAAAATGTTCTAAGATTACGTTTTGGTCTTGATGATGGTCGTACTCGCACTCTTGAAGAAGTAGGTAAAGTGTTTGGCGTTACTAGAGAGAGAATCCGTCAAATTGAAGCGAAAGCACTTCGTAAGCTTAGACACCCTAGTCGCAGTAAACGGTTAAAAGACTTCTTGGATTAAAATAGGTAGGTCATTGGTCAGGATATGGTCAATGACTTCCCTTTCTTTTTATGCTTATATCTGCATTGGGGTGAATAGATTGGCAGATGAACGTATTTCTACTATCGTAAAAGAGATTAAGTACTGGAAAGAACACAAATTACTACCAGAAGTTCATTGCGATTTTTTATTGGCATTGTATACACAAGGTGAAGATGAATCCGTCGATACACCAGTGAAAAGTAGATATAACTTTTTATTCTACTTACAGTTAATCTTATTAGTACTCATGGTACCGTTTTCATTTCTTGTAGTTTATTTTACTCAATTTAATTCTATTTTGCAACTTAGTATCCAAGTTCTTTTTATTGGGTATGCAATTTGGGTAGTACACTATTTACGGAAAAGAAACCATCCCTATGTACATATTCCAATTATTGTAACGTTGGCACTGGTGTTAATATTAACAGATTTTACTAGTAATCAGTTGCGGTTAAATCAATATTTAAATGTATTCGCATTTATGTTAAATTTTATTGGTTGGTATCTATTAAGCCGTAAATTTAGATATCGTTATTTAATGATATCTAGCATTTTAGCACTAGCAATATTATTATTCTTAAACTTTTCACATCTTTTTCCTTTTAACTAAAGCATTTTTAATATAGAATAGATATAGCTATGTGGAATAATCTCATATTCCGGGGATACATAAGGAGGAAATACAAATGAAACGAAACCCATTAATCCCTTACGCTCTTATTGCAATTGTTGGGATACTAGCAGTAATTGTTATTGCATTTGTAGGTAATGATCAAAGGAAAGAAATTGCTGGCGGTGACGAATCAGGGCAGGAAGAAGCAATTATGGAAAATCCAGAAGAAATCTATGAAGCAAGCTGTGTTGCTTGTCATGGTGCAGATCTTTCTGGTGGAATGGGGCCTGCGTTATCAGCAGTAGGTGCAGAATTATCAGTAGATGAAATCAAGGAAATTATTACGAATGGTAAGGGGCAAATGCCACCTCAATCCGGAACACTTAAATCGGAAGAAATTGAAATCATTTCAAAATGGTTAAGTGAGAAAAAATAAATAATCAAAGGGGGAAGCTTTCTGCTATAATACAGAAAGCTTTCTTTTGTAAAGATGGAAGATTTCTATACAAAAGAAGGACAAGAGCACTGTGCTAAGTATAGAGCGGAAGTAGTTGCTTTATAAGAAAATCAGGAAGCTGTCCTTTCAATACTATTAATTTTATGGAGGTACCTTATGACAGAGGACATAAAACTGTCAAAACGTTTACTACAAGTTGCATCATATCTACCTTTAGGAGCAACTTTTGCTGATATAGGATCGGACCATGCATATTTACCATGTTACGTTTGTAAAAGGGACCAAACGGCACGTGCAATAGCCGGTGAAGTTAATGAAGGTCCATACAATAGTGCACTAGAAACTGTGACGAAATATGAGTTAAACAACGTAATTGATGTTAGACTCGGTGATGGTTTAGCTGTGTTACGACAAGATGAGGTAAACCAGGTTGTTATTGCCGGTATGGGAGGTTCTCTAATCCGTTCGATATTAGAAAGTGGCAAAGATAAACTCCAACATGCCGAATTAATTATAGCGCAGCCGAATGTTGATGAGAGTAATGTACGGAGTTGGTTTATAGATAACTTCTACGAAATTACTAATGAAGTAATACTAGAGGAAAATGGCCATATTTACGAAATAATTGTTGGACGCAAAGTAAATGACTTGGTTAAGTTAACCGAGCAAGAATTACTCTTTGGTCCGATTTTATTGGAAAATCGTGATACAATATTTTATCAGAAGTGGAAATCCGAAAGGGAAAAGTTAGAAAGAGTAATAAATCAGATGAGAAAAGCAAAAGTTCAGCATGAAGAAAAAATTGCTAGTTTTACTAGGCAATTGGAATGGATAGAGGAGGTACTCTCTAATGGCTCAAAAGATTCATAACTCGGATATCTTTAGAATCATGGAAGCGTGGGCTCCAAAATCATTAGCCTATGACTGGGATAATGTGGGGCTACAGGTTGGTTCCCATAATAATCCAGTTAAAAAAATTATGGTTACACTAGATGTAACGGAAGCCGTCACCGATGAGGCAATCAAGAAAGATGTAGATTTAATTATTGCACATCATCCATTACTGTTTAGGCCTTTGAAACAAATTAATACAGATCATTTCCGAGGCAAGATTATCCAAAAGTTAATCCAACATGATATCACGGTTTATGCTGCACATACTAATCTTGACATTGCAAGTGGTGGTGTCAATGATATGTTAGCAGATTTATTATCTTTGAATAACCGAAAAAGCCTAGTAGATTTTCAGGATGAAAAATTGTACAAGCTTGCTGTTTTTGTACCTGAGTCACATATTCAAGCTATAACAAATGCCTTAGCAAAACATGGAGCTGGTCATCTTGGTAATTATAGTCATTGTACCTTCCAAACAAAAGGGACTGGGACATTCTTGCCATTAGAAGGGGCGAAACCCTTTATTGGAGAAGTTCATACAGTGGAGCATGTTAACGAGATTAAGGTAGAAACGATTGTTCAAGAGTCAATCTTACAAAATGTAGTTAGTGGAGTCATCAATGCTCATCCCTATGAGGAAGTTGCTTATGACATCATTCCCTTACAAAATAAAGGTAATCAATATGGATTGGGACGTATTGGTACACTAGAGCAACCCATGTCACTAAAGTCTTTTGTACAGTATGTAAAGGAAGCTTTTAAAATAGAACATGTTAGGGTTTCAGGTAATCTAGACAAGAAAGTGAAACGTATAGCTGTAGTAGGTGGTAGTGGGGAAAAATATATACAATCTGCGCTTATTCAAAAAGCTGATGTTTACATTACTGGTGATGTCAGTTTTCACTTTGCACAGGATGCTATCGAAATGGGGATACCAGTTATCGATGCTGGACATTATATAGAACAAATTATGAAATCAGGAACCAAAGAGTATTTAGAAGATAACCTAGCGAATCTCTCTTTTGAGATAGAAGTGATCGAATCAGAAACGAACACCGATCCGTTTCAATATTTATAAGTTTATACTAGAAAGTCAAACTTCAAATGTGGGGTTTGGCTCCTCCCCACAGAAATTCTTATATTCTGAAGGGTTTTATATTCTACTGCCTCTTACAAGCATAACGTGTAAGAGATAATTACCCGGTAATTTGACACAAAAGGAGAAATCACATGAATAAATCATTTAAAGAATTTTCGTTTAAACCTGTAATGATAGATGTTATTGAAAAGTTGGGGTTCAAGCAACCCACTGAAATACAATCGAAGGTCATTCCCCATGTACATAAAGGGAAAAGTGTTATTGGTCAATCCCATACAGGTTCCGGTAAGACTCATTCATTTCTTTTACCCATCTTTAATCAACTGAATGAAGATATAAATGAGGTACAATGTGTTATCACTGCACCGACAAGAGAACTGGCAACACAGCTTTATGATGAAGTGAAAAAAATAATTAAACTAGCTGGTAAAGAAAATGAATGGAAAGCAAAGCTCTTAGTAGGTGGAACTGATAAACAAAAAATGATGGATAAATTAAAGGAACCCCCACATATCATCGTGGGAACACCAGGGCGTATATTGGATATTGTGAAAGAAGAAGCGCTATCGATTTATAGTGCCAACTCCTTTGTCATAGATGAAGCAGATCTAATGCTTGATCTAGGATTTATTAATGATGTCGATCAATTATTAGTTCGTTCTAAGCGAGATATACAACTTATGGTCTTTTCTGCCACTATTCCTCAGCGTTTAGAGCATTTCTTTAAAAAGTATTTGGAGAATCCTATACATGTTAAAATTGCGAGTGAATTATCACCGGAAACGATGGAGCACCGTCTAATCGCCGTAAAGCATCGGGACGAAGTGGAGATTATTCAACAAATCTCTCAGGCGATAAATCCTTACTTAGCAATAATATTTACGAATGGGAAGGAAAATGCGGACAAGCTCCATGAGGGATTGTTAGATAAGGGATTAAATGTGGGGATTATTCATGGTGGACTAGCACCAAGAGAAAGAAAGAGAATACTGAAAGAGATTCAAAGCCTAAAATATCAATATATTGTTGCTACTGATTTGGCATCACGTGGAATTGATATTAAAGGTGTAAGTCATGTTATTAATGCACAACTTCCTAAGGAAGAAGAGTTTTATATTCATCGTGTTGGTAGAACGGCAAGAGCTGGAATGGAAGGGACTGCCATCAGTCTATACCAAGATGATGATCTCAAATTAATTGAAAAGCTAGAACAAAAAGGCCTTGAATTTGTTTTCTATGATGTAAAGAACGGTGAGTGGAAGGATGCAAAAGCTTGGAATGAGCGTAATCTTCGAACAAAAACTACTACCACTTTTGAAAAAGAAGCATGGAAACAAGTACGGAAACCTAAGAAGGTAAAACCAGGGTATAAAAAGAAAATGAAAAGGCAACAAGAATCCATTAAAAGAAGACTAGTGAAGAAAACGAAAAAGAAATAAACGGGGGAAGAAATGATGTTAAAAATTGGCTCTCATGTATCAATGAGTGGTAAGAAGATGTTACTGGCTTCGAGTGAAGAAGCCGTTTCATATGGTGCGAATACGTTTATGATTTATACAGGTGCACCACAAAATACAAGAAGAAAACCTATCGAAGAATTGAATATTGAAGCGGGTTTGGACCATATGAAGGCGAATGGGATTACGGATATTGTAGTTCATGCTCCTTATATCATCAATATCGGTAATACAACCAAGCCGGAAACGTTTGAACTCGGAGTAAATTTCTTAAGGAAAGAAATTGAAAGAACGGAAGCAATAGGTGCAAAACAAATCGTACTTCATCCAGGCGCACATGTTGGTGCTGGTCCAGAAGATGGGATCAAGAAAATTATCGAAGGTCTAAATGAAGTGTTAGAGAGAGAACAACAGGTACAAATTGCTTTAGAAACGATGGCCGGTAAGGGCTCGGAGATTGGAAGAACATTTGAAGAAATTGCTCAAATTATCGAAGGTGTAACACGAAATGAAAAGCTATCTGTATGTTTCGATACATGCCATGTTCACGATGCAGGATATGATATTGTCAATGATTTTGATGGTGTATTGAATGAGTTTGATAAGATAATTGGTGTTGAACGCATAAAAGTTGTCCATGTGAATGATTCCAAAAATGAACGTGGTGCTCACAAAGATCGTCACGAAAACATTGGATTTGGTCATATAGGATTTGATGCCCTGCACTATATCATCCATCACCCACAATTAACGGAATTACCTAAAATATTGGAAACTCCTTATGTTGGATTGGATAAAAAGGACAAAAAACCTCCATATAGATTTGAAATTGAAATGATTAAAAATGGAACCTTTAAACCAGATCTCCAAGATTTAATTATCAACCAATAACCTAAAAAAACCTCAGTGCCAGCTGAGGTTTTTTATTCTAATAAATGCTCTAGGCCATATGATTTAATCAGTTCATTAAATAATTGATTGGCCTTCATTGCGGTTTCTTGGTCTGTTATTTGACTCAAGTCGTATAACATCTTTTCCCGATCCCTCTTATTAAACGGATTTACTCGATTCTTTCTAACGTAATTAGATATTTCCACAGCCTGATTTTTCGTTATAGTAAAACCATATTGATTTGCATTCGAATACACATCTTCTGGTGTGATTTGTCTCATTTTATTCAAAATGATTTGTTTAATGAATAATGACATATAGAACAACTCCTTTTCGTTTTCACTATATGCGTAAGAGTTCAGAATATCAACTTGTTTTTATTATCATAGGAAAAAATAGGTCAACATCCTAATGGTAAAATGTAACATTATAGTTTTTCAAGAACGACATAAACTATAGTTGCACCTCATCATTTATAGAAGGAGGTCAATTATGGACGATAAGAATCGTACAAATGACGTTGAAAATGCTCCCAAGCATGGTGAAGAGGACTACTATACCTCGAGACATACGGATGGCATATTTAGTAGTCGTGGTGATGAAGAAACTGCAGCAGAATTAACTGCAGATGATTATAGAAGAAGTGTAACGATTGATGATGATGCAGAAAAAGCAAATACCTCAGTTGGGTGGATTGCTTTAGCATTATCTATTGCATCTTTCTTCTGGGCACCAATCCTTTTAGGAGGTGCGGGGATTATCGTTGGATTTATCGCTCGAAATCGCCATGCTAATACACTTGGTAATATTGCAATTGTTGCCGGAGCAGCTTCAATCATAATTACACTATTTATATTACCGTTTGTTTAACCATAGAGGCTAGGTAGGGACCTAGCCTCTTTTTTGATTGAATCCTTTTTTAGTACTGTGGGAAGAAATAGAAGCGGTTTATTTGCAGTTGGTTAGGATCTACAGTAGGATTTAGATAACGAAAATCTTCAACAATTTGATCCATATTTAACTCATTTAAACTGGGATTTAGTCGCTCTATGATGGTAATTAATGTATCTCCTTGTTCTATTTTAACTTTTATCGGACTAAATTGTTGAGAAATATTAGAATGGAATGGTTGCTTGTTTTCTTTTTGGTTAATGTTTGAGAAATTAGTGCCTGCTGTTAAGTCTTTATAGATACTCACCATGAGTAATACAATGAGAATAGAGATAATTATTTTTTTCATGGTATACTCCTTAATATGAAACCATTTTTTACAATCATACGTATATAAAGTAAGAAACTAGCGAGAGGGAGAAGAGTAAGAATGGAAATATTTTCTCAAGAATGGATTGCATTAGTCATTACAGGATTAGGTACGTTATTTTTACTAGGTGAAGTCCTAGTTAATATGCGAGGTATATTTGCTTTATTAGGTATTGGATTTATTACCGTTTATTTCACAGTATATTTAGAAACAAACTCCCTTATACTTATGCTTGCGATATATTTTATTGGAATCCTTTTAATTATAATCGATGGTAAAGTACTAAATGATGGAACACTGGCAACCATTGGTGCAGCTAGTATGTTGGCTGCAGTTGCCTTACCGGCTCCAAACATTGCCGCAGGTCTATATGCCGTACTAGGCGTATTACTTGGTGGAGGATTGTCTTTATTGTTTCTTAAGGTATTTAAGAGAAGAGAAATGTGGAATAAAATTACGCTAAAAGATCAATTAACTAGTGAGGCAGGCTATAATTCATTAAATGATGAATACCGTGCATTGCTAAATCAAGAAGGTATTACGCTAAATGACATGCGTCCGGTAGGGACGATTCGTGTTGGCACAAGAGATTATAGTGCTGTTTCTAATGGACAGTGGATACCTAAAGGAACCGAAATTACAATAACCCAAGTAGATGGAACCAAAATACTTGTAGAACCAAAATAACCCTAACGCGTACGTAGGGTTATTTTTTTTATTTTGACACACAATAAGTCTATTATAAATATCATTACATTCGTGTCTGTATGATTGTAAATTTTATGTAAAGAATTTAATAATTACTTTACAAACTAGAAATATTCTACAATAATGGTTAAGGTGTGCTAATACAAATAATATTTAGGGGTGAAGATCCATTGGAAATAGATGTTCAAAAACTGATTTTTGAATTCATCGGTGGTTTAGGTATTTTTCTATTAGGTATTAAATTTATGGGTGATGGACTACAAAAATCAGCGGGCGATCGTTTAAGGGATATATTAGACAGATTCACAAGTAATCCATTTTTAGGTGTACTTGCTGGTATTATCGTGACTGTATTAATTCAAAGTAGTTCCGGTACTACTGTCCTAACGGTAGGTCTAGTAAATGCAGGTTTTATGACACTTAGACAAGCTATTGGTGTTATCATGGGTGCGAATATTGGTACTACTGTCACGGCATTCATTATTGGTATTGATCTAGGTGCTTATGCATTACCAATTTTAGCAGTTGGAGCCTTCCTGATATTCTTCTTTAAACATCAGAAGGTCACAGCGGTGGGACAAGCAGTATTTGGCTTTGGTGCATTATTCTTTGGATTAGAATTAATGAGTAGTGGAATGAAGCCATTACGTACACTAGAAGCGTTTCAAGAATTAACACTAAATATGAGTGATCATTCCATATTAGGTGTAGTGGTTGGTACGTTATTTACTGTCATTGTTCAAAGTTCTAGTGCAACAATTGGAATCTTACAAGGATTGTATGCAGAAGGGGCAATTAATTTACAAGCCGCTCTACCTGTCTTATTTGGTGATAACATTGGTACAACCATTACAGCTGTATTAGCTGCATTGGGTGCATCTGTTGCAGCAAGACGTGCGGCAGCTGTACATGTTACATTTAACTTAGTGGGGACAACAATATTTTTGTTCTTGCTGCCATTTTTCACAAAATTTGTTCAACTATTACAAGATCAACTTTCGTTAAATGAAGAAATGACTATTGCGTTTGCACACGGAAGCTTCAATATATTTAATACAATTATTCAATTCCCATTCATTGGAGCATTAGCTTGGCTAGTAACTAAATTGGTACCTGGAAAAGATACAACTATTGAATACAAGCCACAGCATTTAGATCCTATCTTTATTCAGCAATCTTCAGCATTAGCTTTAGATCAAGCGAAGGCTGAAATCATTCGTATGGGTGAATATGCACATCAAGGCCTGGAAGAAACAAATTCATACTTAACTACGAACCAAACAAAGCATGCAGATATGGCAATGCAAATTGAAGGTGCATTAAATAGTTTAGACCGTAGTATAACGGACTATCTAATCCATATATCCGGTGGTTCACTATCGGAGTTTGAAAGTGAAAAGCATACGATGCTAATGGATACTGTTCGAGACATAGAAAGAATCGGAGATCACTTTGAAAATATTGTCGAATTGATCGATTACAAGATCTCGAATAAAGTAGTCATTACCGATAAGGCACAAGAAGATTTAAATAATATGTTTGACTTGACGATGTCGACTGTTAAACAAGCTGTTAAAGCACTTGAAACAGGAAATCGTGAAGAGGCACTTGCTGTTATGCAAAAAGAAGATGAGATTGACAAGATGGAACGATCTTATCGTAAGAAACACATTATTCGTATGAATGAGGGTGAATGTAGTGTTTCTGCTGGTATCGTATTCGTCGATATTATTTCTAACCTAGAGCGCATAGGTGACCACGCAGTAAACATCGCTGAGGCTATTTTAGAGGATAAATAATTTTTTATCGAAAACACCGCATTTATGCGGTGTTTCTTTTATTTTCTCCTAGTTTTAGGGGAAGAATAGACTTTATATCATGGATTTTAAAAAAAATATATATTTTTGTTGATTTTTTATGATAATGATGATAAAGTAAATATTGTCGTTTTCAAAGATACATAAAATAACTAGTAAAGTTTTTGGTTGACATGAAAATCACATTATGATATATTATATCTCGTGCCACTTAATAGATAGGTGAGATAAAATATACTAGATTCCTTATCTGTTTTATTATTCCACAGTAGCTCAGTGGTAGAGCTATCGGCTGTTAACCGATCGGTCGTAGGTTCGAATCCTACCTGTGGAGCCAATACAAATGGCGGCGTAGCTCAGCTGGCGAGAGCGTACGGTTCATACCCGTGAGGTCGTGGGTTCGATCCCCTCCGCCGCTACCATTTACATTTTATCTTTATAGCATCATGGCGGTCGTGGCGAAGGGGTTAACGCACCGGATTGTGGCTCCGGCACTCGTGGGTTCGATTCCCACCGATCGCCCCATCATAATTTAGGACCCTTAGCTCAGTTGGTTAGAGCTATCGGCTCATAACCGATCGGTCGCAGGTTCGAGTCCTGCAGGGTCCACCATAAAAACTCGGAGGTATACCCAAGTCTGGCTGAAGGGATCGGTCTTGAAAACCGACAGGCGGGTCAAACCGCGCGGGGGTTCGAATCCCTCTACCTCCTCCATTTTATTCAAACAATATATCTTATGGCTTGGTAGCTCAGTCGGTAGAGCAATGGACTGAAAATCCATGTGTCGGCGGTTCGATTCCGTCCCAAGCCACCATTTTGTACAAGCTATTTGAGCTTGTTTTTTTGTTTTTTAGGACTTCATGTAGAATTGTTACGGAGTGATAAGCAAAAAATTTGCAAGATATGGTAACGCGTGATAACCTTTCAAATAAAGGGTATTATATCCTTATATAATTTGAAGGAGGAATTCGTTATGGCAAAATTTGAATTACCTGAATTACCTTATGCATATGATGCATTAGAACCACATATTGACAAAGAAACAATGAACATCCATCATACAAAGCATCATAATACTTATGTCACAAACTTAAATGCAGCATTAGAGGGCAGTGCAGACCTTCAAGGCAAATCTCTTGAAGATTTAGTAAGTAACCTTAACAATGTTCCTGAGAATATCCGTACAGCTGTACGGAATAATGGTGGTGGCCATGCTAACCACAGTCTATTCTGGAAAGTTCTTTCTCCAAACGGCGGAGGAGAGCCAACAGGGGAATTAGCTGATAAAATCAATGCTAAATTTGGTAGTTTTGCTAAATTTAAAGAGGAATTTGAAAATGCAGCGAAAGGTCGTTTTGGTTCAGGTTGGGCTTGGCTTGTTGTGAATAATGGTGAATTAGAAGTGACAAGTACTCCAAACCAAGATTCTCCTTTAATGGAAGGTAAAACACCTTTACTTGGATTAGACGTTTGGGAGCATGCTTACTACTTAAATTACCAAAACAGACGCCCAGACTATGTTTCAGCATTCTGGAATGTTGTTAATTGGGAAGAGGTTACAAAAAACTATAACGAAGCAAAATAATTCTTGTAAAAAAAGGATATTACGTTAGAGAAAATTCTCTACGTAATATCCTTTTTTTCTTTTTGCATATCTGCATTTGAATTGTTCACACTAAAGAAGGAGAAAAGGGGCAATTCATCATGCATAAAACCTTAGAATTTGTACTCGGAAAAACACAAATAAATCGAAGTCTTATTTTATTACTAGTAATTGGAGGTCTGTACTCTTTAGGTATCTATCTATCCAACACTTTTGTTAATATTTATCTTTGGAAACAGGCAGATGGTAATTACTATACTATAGCAACCTATAACTTAGCAATATTCATTTTGCAAGCTATCACATTTATAGTTGCGGGGAAAATCGCGAAAAAAGTTGACCGGGTAATCGTATTGAGGCTAGGTGTAACATTTTTATCGCTATTTTTTTTAACTGTTCTCATGATTGGGGATAAATCCGCTTATTTTAATATCCTATTAGGAAGTTTATTAGGGATTGGTTACGGTTTTTACTGGTTAGCATTTAATGTATTAACTTTTGAAATAACAGAACCAGAAACAAGAGACTTCTTTAACGGATTTCTAGGTGTTTTACAATCATTTGGTGGAATGATAGGTCCATTTTTTGCAGGATTAATTATTTCTAAAATGGATGCCAATATCGGATATACCACCATTTTTACGGTTTCGTTTATTTTATTCATTTCAGCAGTTGTTTGTAGTTTTTTTCTAAAGAGGAGACCCGCTGAAGGAGTATATTTATTTAAACGAGTAGTGGAAGAAAGGAAAAATAATAAGAACTGGCATCGAATACTGAATGCTCATCTTTTTCAGGGATTACGGGAAGGGATATTTTTATTTGTGATAACGATATGGGTTTATATTGTAACGCAGAGTGAACTTTCTCTAGGTATGTTCAATCTATACTTCTCTGGTTTTTCTTTTGTGTTCTACTTTTTAGCCACCAAATTTATCAAACCGTCTAAGCGGAAAAAGGCAATACTAATTGGTAGCTTATTGTTATACCTATCTCTATTTATTATTTTAGCTCATGCTAGTTATTTAACTTTGGTCGTTTACGGAATACTTATCGGGATTGCTTACCCTATCATTAATGTACCATATATCTCCATGACTTTTGATGTGATTGGTAAGGCGTGGAAGGCTGGTGAATTAAGAATTGAGTATATTGTTGTAAGAGAATTATACTCCAATATTGGAAGAGTAATTTCGATACTTTTCTTTATTATTAGTATTTCCATATTTGATGCAGAGCGTATCATTCCAATATTACTAGTTGTGTTCGGTGCAATGCATTTAGGGGTCTATCTATCTGTACGTAATATTTATCTAACAGGTTCTAATAAAAATGCGGTAATGATAAAAGATCAAGTAACCGACGAAAAAAATCGTTAAATACATCGCTATTTGATGTTATAATAAGTAATTAGAGAAAAAACAAAAAGCAAGTGGGGGAGAGAAATGAAGAAGAATAAAAAGAAAAGAGCTCAGCTTCCCTTTCGATTAAATATATTATTTTTTGTAGTATTTTTATTATTTGCTGTATTGATCCTTCAATTAGGGGTTGTGCAAATATTAAATGGGGAAGATTTTCAGGAAGAGATTGAACGTACAACACAGGATACTACAAAATTACCAGTACCTCGTGGTGAAATATATGATAGAAATCATCAAGTCATTGCAAAAAACAAACCGATGTATGCTATTACCTATACACCACCTAAAGGAGTACAACCAAAGGATAGACTTGAGGTAGCGCAGTTGCTATCTGAGTATATAGATATGTTTGATCCTGATTCAGAGCAAAGAGAAAAACAAAAGAAGAGTATTACAGAACGTGATAAAAAGAATATTGGTATCTGTTAAATGAAGAAGAAGCATTAGATAAGTTATCGGCAACAGAAACTGCGGAATTGGAACCAGCTGACCAGTATAAAACCATATTAGAGAGAATCACAAAAGCCGAATATAACAATATTACGGAGCAGGATGAAGAAATTATATTGATTAAAAAAGAACTAGACCGTGCTTATGCCTTAACCCCACAAATCGTTAAGAGTAAAAATGTCACACCAGAAGAATATGCTAGGGTTGCAGAACATCTAGCTGTGCTCCCGGGAATTAACGCGACAACCGATTGGATTAGAGAATATCCTTTCGAAGGAACATTTAAAAACTTAATAGGTAATGTGACAACAGAGAAAGAAGGTATTCCGGCAGAGCGGGTTGATTTTTATTTAGCAAAAGGATATAACCGTAATGACCGAGTAGGAGAAAATGGTCTAGAAGCTCAATATGAAGATCTACTAAGAGGGAGAAAAGAGCAGGTTCAATACACAATGGATAAAAGTGGTGTCATTCTTGACTCAAAAGTTGTTGTTCCTGGAGAAAGTGGGAAAGACTTAATTCTAACCATTGATATGGAGTTTCAAAAGAAGGTAGATGAGATCCTACAGTCTGAGTTAAAAGAGGCTACAAAAGGTGGAAAAAATCGTCATTTACGAGAAGCGATTGCAGTTGTGATGGACCCGAATACAGGGGAGTTATTAGCTGTATCGGGGCAAAGATTCGATGAAAACCAGAATAAACTATCGGATTCTTCCTATAACGCATTGTATGCATCACACAGACCTGGTTCTACTGTAAAAGGTGCTACCGTTCTTGCTGGGTATGAATCTGGTGTCATATCTCCAGGTCACACGGAATATGACCGTCCCATCAAGGTTAAGGGAACACCTACAAAGGGATCCTGGAAAGACTTAGGTTTAGTAAATGACTTGGATGCGCTGAGAAGATCATCAAACGTTTATATGTTCCATATAGCGATGATGATGGGTGGCGAGTATAACTATTATGAAGGTAAGAAAATCCGCTTTAACCCACAAGCATTTGAAGATATGCGTAATTATTTCAGACAGTTTGGCTTAGGTGTAGAAACTGGAGTTGACTTTCCATACGAAGAAAACGGATTAGTTGGTTCATTAAAAGATGGTGGGCTACTAATGGACTTTGCTATCGGGCAGTATGATACCTATACAGCGATGCAGCTTGCCCAATACGTTTCTACTATCGCCAATGGGGGATATCGTGTACAGCCACATTTCCTAAAAGAAGTTCGTAATCCGACGCTTGAAGCGGAAACTCTTGGTTCTGTCTACAGAACTATGAATACCAATGTTCTGAATAAGATTGTTATGGATGAAAATCTTATCAAACGTGTACAAGAGGGATTCCGACAAGTATTTCAAGAGCCAGGTGGAACAGCTTATAGTTATTTTAGAGGTACTGATTTTAATGCTGCAGGTAAAACGGGAACTGCCCAGAACGATTTATATAAAAATGGTAACCACTATAAAACGGTTAATCTAACGATGGTTGCATATGCACCATATGATAATCCGGAGATTGCAATTTCTGTAATTGTTCCGAACTTGGATGAGACGACAACATCTCCAATTAACCATAATATTACCAAAAGAATATTTGAGACTTATTTCTCTTTAAAGGAGAAATAAGAGACTAGTGGCGAGCAAACTAATCAGGATTCTGATAATAATATCGAACAAACTGCAAACGAATAGATTGATCAAAACCCTAGGTCCACACGATAGCGGACTTAGGGTTTTATGCATACAATTTTTACAATCCGTTTACAACCCCTTAATATGAGCTTCATATAGGTAAGTTATGATTATGGTATATTCAGATAGGGAGTGCGTTAAAATGCCAAGTCGTGAGCAATTTCATTCCGAAATGGAAGAACTAAATCAGGATATTATACAATTAGCAAATCGTACGAAAAAAGCATTAAGTGATTCATTAGAAGCGTTATTTAATCAAGATATAGAATTAGCACAACAGATTGTAAGTGATGACAAATTAATTGATAAAGAAGAGGCAAGGATAAACGATAAGGTGATTCTTCTCATTGCAAAACAACAACCAGTTGCTACGGATTTGCGCCGGTTAATCATTGCACTACGCGTTGTTACGGATATAGAACGAATGGGAGATAATGCTAAGAATATAGCAAAATCTACTCTTCGACTAGGGGAGAATTATCATACAGGTTTACCAGTAGAATTGAAAGCTATGCGGGATACTTCATTAATTATGTTGGAAACAGCAATAAGTGCATTTCAAAATGAGGATATTACCGTAGCTCATAAATTAGCAGAAATGGATGATAAGGTAGACAAACTTTATAAACAAGTTGTAACTGATATGTTGGGTAAAACTGCCTCAAACTCAGAGGATATTCAGTATGTCATGCAAATTGCATTTAGTGCTCGCTATATTGAACGGTTTGCGGACCATATAACGAATATTGGGGAGAGTATCCTATTTTTAGTAAAAGGCGAGATTGTGGATTTAAATGATTAAGCAATAAAAAAGGAAGAGGAGATATGGGTTACTACCCACCAATCCTCTTCCTTTTATTTTGTTAATGCTTCAGCGATTTCATAATGACTCATATCACTTGTTAGCTTAAAATCACCGAGTTGGATCCGTACTGCATACCCTTCATCTTCTAAATAAGCAATAAACTCATCGGAATTATTTATAATTCCATTCGCCTCAAGTGCATTGCTAATTTCAGAAGATGGCATGCCTGATTTGATTGTTAACGTGTAGGACTTAACTTCTTCTTTTTTAGTACTATCTTCTTTTGCTTTTTTATCTGTAGCAGAGTTAGAAGAATCTTCTTCAGACTTCTTTGTAGTATCTTGTTTGGTATCTTTATCTGTATCCTTTTCAGTTTTTTGATTTGATTCAGAGGCTACTTCCGTTTTCTCTTTAGGAGCTTCACCCGTCATGGATAACGAAATATATTCCTTCTCTGTAAGGACACGGTAGCCCTGATCCGCCATTTGACTAACAACATCTTCTATCGGCATGTCTGATAAGCTTTCTTCCGAACCATTGGAAAAGTATTCGACTACTAACATGATTGCTGCAGCTGTAAAAAGACCAACAGCAAATCCGCGTAACGTTTGTTTCATTTTTTTCACCTAACTTTATAAGATTAATAGTAATCTGTTTCTTGAAAGTCCTCTGTCAGTAATTCTTCCTCTAGAACTTTAATCTTTTTCTTTAATTGATAGCTTTCCTGCATTGTAGAGATTGACAATTGTTCTAGTTCACCTTCGATTTTCTCAAAGCGGTCACGAATGAAGAACGAAAGAACAAATAGAGCAATTGCAATTGCCACAATGGTTATTCCAGAAATAAGTATTCCCATTCCATTTACCTCCATTTCATTTACATTACTAGTTATATCACACATTTCGACAAGAAGGAACCATAAATTTTTTCCATACACTTGATTGATTGGCAAACATCTGCTATTATTAATAAGTCTGAAAAGAACTAATACATGTGATTAATGTAAGTCATTATAAGGTTTGGAGGGAAAAACATGCGCGTAAACATCACTTTAGCTTGTACTGAAACAGGAGATCGTAACTATATTACTACAAAAATAAGCGTACAAATCCTGAGCGTATTGAGCTTATGAAATATTGTCCACGTCTTAAAAACACACTTTACACCGTGAAACTAAATAATTAATTTTTCACGAATCAAAGCTTGCTCTTCCAATGATGGAGGGCAAGCTTTTTTATTTGTTAAGGATACTTACAATCTGTTAATCGGTATTTCTTGCGATATTGATGTGTTAACGCACGAACCATTAGATTTAAATAATATTACAATTTGAATTTATCTGTTTATTGGAATATAATGGCTCTGTAATGTAAGTGTAATCGTAATTTGAATCTATTGGGGGATGGGGATGAAGAAAGTCAAGACGAAAAAAAATCAGATTTTCTTTCGTTTGAATTTATTGTTTATTGTTATATTTATCTTGTTTGCTGCTTTAATCGTACAGTTAGGGGTCGTCCAGATTCTCAACGGAGAAAGTTTTCAAGGTGAGATTGATAAAACAACACAAGACTTAACAAAAATACCAGTACCTCGAGGAGAAATTTATGACCGTCATTATAATACAATTAGTAAAAAATAAGCCTATGTATGCTATAACATATACGCCACCAAAAGGAGTACAGGCAAAGGATAGGCTGATAGTAGCAGAGAAGCTTTCACAATATATTGATATCTTTCATCCTGATGAAGAGGAACGTAAAAACCAAATTGGCCGTATAACTACACGAGATAAGAAGGAATACTGGTATTTATTAAATGAAAAAGCTGCACAGGACAAGTTAACTGATAAGGAAGCGGTAGAGTTAAAACCTGAAGTGCAATATAAAGAGATTTTAGAGCGAATTACGGAAGAGGAATTTGATAACTTATCAGAAAAAGATATCGAAATCCTCCTTATAAAAAAAGAACTAGATCGTGCATATGCTTTATCTCCACAGATTGTAAAAAATGAGAATGTAACCACGGAAGAATATGCAATGGTTGCAGAAAATATTGCTGAACTACCAGGAATTAATGCAACAACCGATTGGGTGAGAGAATATCCATATGGAGATACATTTAAAAGAATGGTTGGGAATATAACAACAGAAAAAGAAGGGGTACCAGCTGAAAATATTGATTATTATTTAGCGAAGGGCTATAGCCGTAATGATCGTGTAGGTGAAAATGGTCTTGAATTACAATATGAAGAACTGCTAAGAGGAAGAAAAGAGCAAGTTAGCTATACAATGGATAGTAATTTCGTTATTCTTGAATCGGAAGTTGTTGTTCCAGGGGAAAGCGGAAAGGATTTAATCCTGACAGTTGATATGGAATTTCAAGAAATGGTGGATGAAATTTTACGAGAAGAACTGAGAGAAGCCACGGCTGGCGGTAGAAATAAACTACTGCGTGACGCCTTAGCAGTTGTGATTGACCCGCATACTGGTGAATTATTAGCTGTATCTGGTCAAAGCTTCGTTGATGAAAACCAAGATAAGATATATGATTCTGCTTTTAAAACAATCTATGATCAAAACAATCCCGGTTCCATAGTAAAAGGGGCAACCGTTCTTGCAGGATATCATTCCGGTATTATTTCACCTGGTAATCGTGTGTATGATGAACCAATACATATTAAAGGTACACCGATTAAGGGATCATGGACAGATTTAGGCTGGGTTAATGATTTGGATGCTTTGAGGCGATCCTCTAACGTTTATATGTTTTATATTGCGATGAAAATGGGAGGCGAGTACAATTATTATCCTGGTAAGAAGATAAGTTTTAATCCTCAAGCTTTTCAAGAAATGCGTAATTACTTTAAACAATTTGGATTAGGTACTAAAACGGGAGTTGATTTTCCAAATGAATCTCCTGGTTTAACAGGTGCATTACAGGATGGCGGATTATTAATGGACTTTGCAATTGGTCAGTACGATACTTATACTGTTATGCAGCTTGCTCAATATATATCCACTATAGCTAATGGAGGAAATCGTGTTCAGCCACACTTCTTAAAAGAAGTTCGTAATCCCTCTATGGGTGAGGATTTAGGAACAGTTTATAGAAGTATCAATACTAAGATATTAAATAAAATTGTAATGGATGAAACGTATATACAAAGGGTTCAAGAGGGGTTTAGACAAGTGTTCCAAGAACCAGGTGGAACTGCATTTAATTATTTTCGAGGTAATGAATATAAAATTGCAGGTAAGACTGGAACAGCTGAGAGTGATCATGGTACCATCAATTTAACAATGGTTTCATACGCACCGTATGATAATCCGGAAATTGCTGTTTCTGTTGTCATACCAAGACTAGACGAGGACATGACTAGTAATAATCATCAAATTACTAGTAAGATTTTTGATGCATATTTTACCTTAAAAAAGGAAAGGGCGAATAATGTGCCAAATGAGTAAAAACATTATGACATAAGCGTTCAAATAACTAATTGATACGGACGATTCTACATCTATATAAGTAAATAGGAGTGTAAGAAGTGGGGAAGAAAGAGATCCGAGACAGTATAATAAAATCACTACAAGATCTTTCTGATGAAGATAAACGTATAATTGAACTACAATTGTACCAGCATCTATTTGAATCGGAAGCATGGAAGAATTCCACTCGTATTGGTATTACAATCTCGAGAGGAATGGAATGGGATACTAGGGCAATCATAGAAGAGGGATGGAAGCAGGGAAAAGAAATAGTAGTCCCTAAGTGTATTCCGGGAGAAAAGAAGCTCCTATTCTACCGATTGCATCATTTTAGTGAATTAGAAACAGTTTATTATAATTTATTGGAACCAAAGCCTTTAGATGCGAATCTAGTTTTGAGTGAACAGATTGAACTTGTTATTGTCCCAGGTGTTGTTTTTAATAAAAAAGGATACAGGATTGGATTTGGCGGGGGTTACTATGATCGATTTTTGTCAACTTATAACGGTCATACACTTTCGTTGTTAAGCCGTCTACAGTTAATGGATGATATCCCCATTGAATCTCATGATATTCCAGTTAAACAGTTAATTACGGAAGCTGGAATTGTAAAATAATGTTATCCCGCATATTTTACCTCTGACTTGAAACACTATTAGTACCAAGCCTTTGGAAAGGGTGTTTTTAGATGAGAGCTCTAGTTATCATTACCACTATTGTTGCAGGGATATCCATGATTTACAAATGGCGCTATAAACTAATGAATGCCATATTGGCTGTTAGTTTTTTACGAAGAATGGCAGTATCCATTTCCATGAATATGCCTTCCATTCGAAACAAAATTCTGCCTAGTATCTTTAAACAGGAAACTAGTTCGACAAATTAATCCACTATTTTATGTTTTATCGATTAAAAGATAGCTGTTTTGGCAGCTTCTTTTTTTGTTTCAAGACCTTATTATAAAACCACCATAGAAATTAAAAATTATTATTGAATATGGAAAAAGCAATTGATGATTATTTCTGGTATGATAAATGAGGGGAGGGAAGTTTATGGAGAATAAATCCCAGCTTACCATGTATACTATTGCACATCAATTAGCCATGAACCATGGCTTCGATGTACTATATATGAATAATAATGTTCAGGAAATTTGGTTAGAGAAGGTAGTCGATAAAACTTCTAGAATTGTACGAATCTCAACGATTGGGTTTGATTGGAAAAATCACTTAAAAAAGGATGTTGCTATCGTATTTCAAAAAACGAAAGCAATGAAAAAATTGTTACAAGGTAAACATGTCGAGGTACATAATGTGTATATTTCTCCACATTCGCCAGTCGATAGTTGGGAAATCTTAAAAAAACCGATGATTGTCCAAGAGAAGAATCCGATCAAGATGAATGTATACTATTTATCAGGTGAGGAATGGGATTCGGAACAGAATCGTCTCGAGGAAAATATCGGCATTGTATTGGAGGAGAACATTCCATCACAATTTGATGAAGAATTAGAGAAAGAGATTCATCGATATAAAGTAGAGCTATATCAAAAAATCCAAGAGAAGAAGAAGAGAGAGGAAGGACTATTCTCGAATGGAAAACCAATCGTAACTTATTTGTTAATAGCGATAAATGCAATTTTATACCTTCTATTAGAGTTTAATGGTGGTAGTGAATCTAATGAAACATTAATCGAATATGGAGCGAAATTTAATCCACTAATACTAGACGGAGAGTGGTGGCGAGTTGTCACTTCTATGTTTTTACATATAGGATTATTCCATTTTATCTCGAACATGCTCTTTTTATATTATTTCGGATCGTTAGCTGAAAAAATATATGGTTCGCTTCGTTTCTTTTTCATCTATATGTTGGCTGGTATCGCAGGTAGTGTTGCTAGTTTTGCCTTTGTTACCAATTTATCGGCTGGTGCATCAGGAGCTTTATATGGATTGTTTGGAGCGTTTATTTATTTTGGACTGTTCCATAAGAAAATATTCTTCCGGACTATTGGTAAGGATATCCTAATGCTTTTGGGAATTAATATTGTGCTAGGTTTTGTCCTGCCACAACTAGATGTGACTGCTCATATGGGCGGCTTAGTTGCCGGTTTTATCGCAGCAGGAATTGTACATTTTCCGAAGAAAAGGAAGCTTGGAATACAAGCACTAGCATTTATCATATACGCTATTGCCATTTACTCTGTACTAATGTTTGGTGTAACGAACAATCAAACAAATCCGACCTATCATTTGATGAATATTGAAACCTTAATACAGGAAGAAAGATATGAAGAAGTAATTGATAGTGCAACGAAGGGGTTAGAAAACCCTGGGGAGTATGAGTCATTATTGCTGTTTCAACGTTCCTATGCTTATATTAAGTTAGAACAGATAAATGAAGCAATTACAGACTTGGAAAAGTCCATCAAGATAATGGATGATCCATCAGAGCTACCAGAGTCTTATTATAATCTAGCCCTTCTCTATCAAGAGATTGGCGATGAGAGGGCAGAAGAAATGATTCGAATAGCGTTTGAGACGAGTCCTTCAAACAAGCAAATTAAAGAATTGTACCAAAATATTACGGGAGAAATAGGTGATTAACTTTGGAGTTAATCACCTATTTTTTGGATTAGTTTTTCTTTTTTACCGTTCATTTCAAAAAGTACGATTAATTCTTTTCCATCTTTAGAGAGCAAGATTAATGGTGTATAACTGATCAATTTTATCTCTGAGTCTATATAAGGTAATAAGTAGTTTTTATAGAGCCCTTCCCATAATTGTCCAATAATACGATCGGTTTTTCTTGGTTTATTGTAGGAAATGGTTTCTGTTGATAATTGGCTAGATCTGTTAACGGGATACTATGATATTCATTAATGTTGATATGAAAATGGGTGATGAGGTCTTGCCAATGTTCCAATAGTTTCTTCATTACTTTAGCATCTTTACTTGCCTGATATTCGGATTGTTTATTTCCGACTGCATCTTGAAAGGATTGAAAAGATGCTCCATCATGGAACACGTACAACTTATTAGCTGTCATTTGCTGTATACTATTTATATCATCTCCTGAATGAATCTCTCCATAATGAAATGTGATTGCTTCCCACTTTTGGTTGTGATTGTCCGTTATTTCTTCTGAATAACGAATCAAATCCGTATTTTCTCTCCACTGGCTCCTCATTCCTTTTAATTCACCATCACCGAATAACAAAGAAATATCCTGTCTTAAATACATTGGAACTTCTGATTCCGACAGAACCTCCCAGGTAATCTTGTAGTCTGTTTGATTTAAAGTAGAAGTCAGGTCTGTACTAGCAGATTTAAAGCTTGTCCCATAGTCAATTGGAAAATATGTGATAGTAGGTGCAACCTTTAAATTCAAGGTGAAAAAGACGCCTAAAATAACAACGAACACAAAAGATAGAATGATTAACTTTTTCATTTTATTCACCCTTACTAGAGTTAATAGTTATTCATATGTATGTGCAATAGAAGAAGATTATGAATAGAAATGTAGACCTAGCAAAAACTAGAATAAGTAATATGCACTATCTGGAGGTATTATGGAAAGAGAAAAGCAACCGTTATTTACTTCTTATGAGCAGAACAATCGTTATTTGCAAGATAGGCTACAAGTAGATAAAAGTTTTGACATTGTAAATTTAGATTTAGAGTATGCTGGTAGAAAGATGTCAATGTTTTTCATTGATGGCTTTGTAAAAGACGATATAATGCATTTATTGATGAAACTTTTAGCTAAGCTTGAACCCGAAGATTTGGAACCAGACCCATTAAGTAAATTAATCAAAACCTATTTACCTTATGTTGAACTAGACCAAGTGGCCGATTTAAATCAGGCTGCTGATACTGTATTGGGTGGTCCGACTGCATTACTTGTCGAAGGAGTTAACAAAGTCATTATTATTGATGCTCGTACATACCCGGTTCGGTCACCCGGTGAACCAGACTTAGAAAGGGTTGTTCGAGGCTCAAGAGATGGTTATGTTGAAACTATCGTCTTTAATACTGCTTTAACGAGAAGAAGAGTTCGCGATCGTTCATTAAGAATGGAATATATGCAAATTGGCAGGCGATCATTGACCGATATTTGCATTTGTTATCTGGAAGATATTGCAGATATGAAACGAGTAGAAAACTTGAAAAGTAACTTGCAAAAAATTGATACTGATGGGCTACCGATGGCAGAAAAAACAGTAGAAGAGTATATTAGTGGAAGACATTGGAATCCATTTCCAACTGTTCGGTATACAGAAAGACCTGATACAGCTGCTTCGCATTTATATGAGGGACATGTGCTAATATTTATTGATGGCTCTCCAAGTGTCATCATTACTCCAACAACTTATTGGCACCATTTACAACATGCTGAAGAATATCGACAAAAGCCTCTTATTGGAGCTTATCTTCGGATGGTTCGTTTCATAGCGGTTTGGGCATCCATCTTTATTTTGCCACTATACTATTTGTTTTCTACAAATCCAGATTTATTACCAGAAGGTCTAAAATTTATTGGTCCAAATGAAATGGGAACCATTCCTATTTTATTGCAATTTGTCATTGCAGAAATAGGTCTTGATATGTTAAGAATGGCTGCCATTCACACCCCGACCTCACTCGCAACGGCCATTGGCTTAGTGGCTGCTATTTTAATTGGACAGGTAGCAATAGAAGTAGGGCTATTTTCATATGAGGTTATTTTATATTTAGCTGTTGCAGCGATTGGTACCTATGCAACACCGAGTTATGAATTAAGTCTAGCTAATCGGATCGTACGATTATTCCTTTTACTCGCTACAGCTTCATTTGGTGTAATTGGCTATATGGTTGGGACACTCTTATGGATTCTGTATACAGTAAGGATGAAGTCATTTGAAATACCGTATTTTTGGCCAGTATTACCATTTTCCTTCCGAGCGTTTCGAGATGTATTTATTCGAACACCAATACCACTGAAACGAGAACGTCCAAGTGTTTTACATCCACAAGATCCAGACCGATAAAAGGTTTGGTTTTTTTTTAGCTTCTTGCATTATGCGAATAGTTGATTAACCATATAAAACAATATATCTTTTGATAAAATTTGGTATATAATATTAGTTGGTGATATGATGAATTCAGTATATGATGTACAACAGATATTAAAAAGTTTCGGCACGTTCATTTATACCGGTGATCGTATAGCCGACATGGAACTTATGTTAAATGAGATAAAGGAACTTTATAACGCAGGTATATTGGATGCAGAAAAGTATAAGCTTTCTGTACTAATCCTACGACATGAAATGAACAGACTACAAGTTGAAAAAGGTGAAAAATGATGAATAAAAATGTAATTGTCGGAGTAGATATAGGAGGTACTACTGTTAAAATTGGTCTTTTACAGAACAGTGGACAAATTATTGAGAAGTGGGAAATCCCAACTAAGAGATCAGAGCAAGGTACAGATGTTATAGATGATATCTGGTCATCTGTTGTAAGCCGTTTAGAGGAGCAAGATATAAATTTAGAGACAGTTCTCGGCATAGGAATCGGAGCACCTGGTTTTATTGACAGTGAAAATGGGTATGTATTTGAAGCTGTTAACATTGGATGGAAAGATTTTAAGTTAACAGAGTATATGTCCAGCTTATCGGGTTTACCAGTTTATGTTGAAAATGATGCTAACATTGCTGTATTAGGGGAAAATTGGCTTGGTGCAGGTGGTCAAGCAAAAGATGTTATCGCTGTCACATTAGGAACTGGTGTAGGTGGCGGTATTATTGCGTCTGGGAAAATTTTAAATGGTGATAATGGAACCGCTGGAGAAATCGGTCATATTACTGTTGATCCTAACGGTTATACATGTAACTGCGGTAGAAAAGGATGTCTAGAAACGATTGCTTCTGCAACTGGTATTGCTCGTCAAGCAATGAATGTAATCCATGAAAAGCCTACTAGTCCACTAGCTGAAGTGTATCAGGTGAACCAAACCATTACATCAAAGGATGTTTTTGAACTAGCAGCTACAGGGGATGTAGATAGTATCGAAATTGTAAACCATACTGCGGATGTGATCGGCTTTGTATTATCCAATCTTGCAGTAACACTAAATCCATCCAAAATACTAATTGGTGGAGGTGTCTCAAAAGCTGGAGATGCTATATTACAACCAATTAAAAATTATTTTACAAAGTATGCACTGCCACGTACTAGTGAAGCTTGTGAACTCAGAATTGCAGAATTAGGAAATGATGCTGGAATCGTTGGTGCTGCTTATCTAGTTAAAATATCTTTCAATCAATAAATCTAATTTTCTCCTAAGTGTTGTCATATTTTTGAAACCTTTTTGTGTTTTAAAACGTCTTATAGAATAGTATGTTTATTCTGTATTATGGTTGTGCCGTTACAGCCGACAAACGAAAGCATAGAGTAAAGTAGTAGTATTTTTAGGAGGATTTGTTATGAAAGGTAGAGGAATTAGGCTTCCTTTATATGTAACTGTTACATTATTATTTGGGCTGAAAACCTATATTGTTTATCGTTTTTTATTTAGTCTGGAATTAGAAAATTCGATGCAGGAGTTTATTCTCTTTATCAATCCATTTGTCTCTGCTTTTCTTATTTTTGCCATAAGTGTTTGGATTAAGAAGCCAGTAAGACAAATGAAGTACCTTCGCTATATGGCGTTAATAGGGACGCTAATTATTTATGCGAATCTAGTATTCTATCGATCCTTTTCAGACTTTATAACCATTCCACAATTAATGCAAGGTGATAATGCTGGCGATTTAGGATCCAGTATTTTATCCCTTGTAAAATTCTATGATGTATTCCTGTTTGCTGATGTCATTTTTATTTGGTATTTAAGTAAAAAATACCAGGATAGAGTTGTAACGAATTATCCTAGAAGTGGAAAGGTTTGCGCTTTAGCACTCTCTTTAGCATTAATGGTAGGTAATTTCTTCTTGGCAGAGATGGAAAGGCCACAGTTATTTACTCGTGCATTTGATCGAGAGTATTTAGTTAAATATATCGGATTATTTAACTATCATGTGTATGATGCGTTTCTTCATTCCAAAGTAAAAACACAACATGTCTTTGCTGACGGTAGTGAGCTGCCAGCAATAAAAGAATATGTTGATACTGTAATTGACCAAGATGGCCATTCGGAGCTTTTTGGAGTTGCGGAAGGGAAGAATGTAATTTTTATCTCCGCCGAATCATTACAAAGCTTTGTCATTAACAATACGGTTAATGGGCAAGAAATAACGCCATTTTTGAACAGTTTGGTGGAGGATGAAGATACGTATTACTTTGAGAATTTTTATCATCAGACGGAACAAGGTAAAACTTCCGATTCTGAATTCTTAGTGGAAAACTCTTTATATCCTTTACCAAGAGGAGCAGTTTTCTATACACATGGTCAAAATGATTATCACGCACTCCCGGAAATACTAGGAGAAGAAGGGTACTACTCGACTGTGCTACACGCAAACAATGATAGTTTTTATAATCGTGATCAAATGTATCCAAGCTTAGGATTCGATTATTTCTATGATCAAGAGGCTTATGAAGTTACAGATGGTAATAGTATTGGTTGGGGACTGAAAGATAAGCCATTCTTTGAACAATCGATGAAATATCTAGAAACGCTTGAAGAACCTTTTTATGCAAAATTTATTACTTTAACGAATCACTTTCCGTTTGAATTAGACGAAATGGATATGTCGATTGATCGTTATGATTCAAACTCAAACACGCTTAATAATTACTTCCCGACTGTAAGGTATATGGATGAATCCATTGAAGATTTCTTTACACTTTTAAAGGAAGAAGGAATTTATGATGATTCCATCATTATTATCATGGGTGATCACTATGGTATCAGCTCTAACCACAACAAGGCAATGAGTATGTATTTGGATAAAGAAGAGATTACACCATATGACCATGTTCAATTGCAGAGGGTTCCTTTGTTTATTCACATTCCTGGTCACGGTGAGGGAACGGTAAAATCAACTATTTCAGGTCAAATAGATATTAAACCAACTGTTCTTAGTTTACTAGGTATTGAAGCGGATGATATATACTTCGGAAATGATTTATTTAATGATGATCGAAAAGAGTATATCGCTTTACGGAATGGTGATTTTATTACGAAAGACTATATTTACACAAATGATAGTTGTTATGACTTTACTAATGGAGAGGTATTAGATGAAGAAACATCTACTTCTTGTATGGAGATGAGTGAAACAGTTAAAAAAGAATTGAGCTACTCCGATGATATTATTTACGGAGATTTATTTCGATTCATAAAATTTAATAAAGAAAAATATTAAAAAAGCTGCCCCTCGAGGCAGCTTTTTCGTTCATTTTTATAATGAATCTTTTAAAACAGAAATAATCGTACTAATGGAGAAGAATCCAAATGCAAGTACTGATAGTACAGAGAATGCTAGTGCAAGATAATTTCTAAACTTTAATTGTCTGATGACAGATACAACCGATACAATCGCAACAATTAAAAATAGAATTCCTAATACAATATGTGGTGATACCATGTTTCGATTAACCTCCTTACATTCATGCAATTCATCATTGTTTGTCTAATCAAATCATTTATATTAATATGTATCATACTGACACATTTATTCTAGTATAAAATATGCCTTTTGTCGAGGAAATCACTTAATGTTTCTAATTTCTTTAATTAATGAAAATATAGGAGGTAATAACGTGATATTAAAAAGCTTTTCATTAGGTCCATTAGGTACAAATTGTTATATCGTTTATCACGATAAGGAAGCTTTAATCATTGATCCTGGCGCAGAAGGGGAGAAGTTAGTCGACTGGTTAACAAAACAAGAGCTTGAGCCCCTCGCTATCCTTCTAACACATGCACATTTTGATCACATTGGTGCAGTGGATCATTTGCGTAACCACTATGCAATACCAGTTTATATGCATGAAGCAGAACAAGACTGGCTAGAAAGTCCAACATTAAATGGATCGGAGCTTTTTATTGGAAATGGTATATCCACAACTCGACCAGATTATTTATTAGAGCACGGTCACTCTTCAATTGGAACATTCGATTTCGAGGTTATGTATACCCCAGGTCATTCACCTGGTAGCATTAGTTTTTTATTCCGCGATGATAATTTAATTATTAGTGGTGATGTCCTATTTAATCAGGGGATTGGTAGGACAGATTTAACTGGTGGAGATTATCATGTCCTTCAGGATTCTATAAGAAATAAGCTATACAAGCTTCCAAACGAGCTTATTGTTTATCCCGGCCATGGACCTCAAACGACCATTGGGGTTGAAAAACTTCATAATCCGTTTGTTAGGGAAAATTAGTCAACAAAAAAACCCTGCGATAAATCATGTATGTAAGCAGGGTTTTTTGCTTTTAGTGACCGAATCCAGGCACTAAAATAAATTCTGAATACCAAGTAAAACCTATAAAGAAAACAGTACAATAAGCTCCGAACAAGTACATATACATACGCTCAGATAGTTTCAAATAACTTACTGTAAGGAAAAATACCGTTTGAACTAGGAATAGTAATGCAGTGTTAAACATATCTCCAACATAGAACATTACTGTAAAAATCCCAGTCCAAAAGGCAAGGACACGAAACATTCGATCCATCATTTCCCCTCCTTTTCGCTGACGTCATCAATGTTATTATATACAAGTATTCGAATAATGTAAATCAAACATCATATTTACTTCGGATGATTGGGTTTAGTCATCTAGAATAGTATTCTCGTTAACGCTGGATTTATGTGAATCGAGAGGAAGGTCAAAATGCTTTGTGACAAAATAGTGAAAATCATTATTAGTCTGAATAGCGAAATGTAGTAACGGGATATCTCCAGTATCCACTAGTTTTATATCCGCTTTTCCATCGGGATAAACATAATCTGTAACAGGTGTTACACCCTGAAGATAATTCTCTACATACTGCGTATAACTCATTTGAAATATCGTCTGAGCTTTTACTTGTTCGATGAGGTTTTGAGTTATTCTTATATCGTGATTGTATGCTAGGAGGTTGTTTGTGAAATATAATAACACAAACGTTGTTAAGAACAGTACGGAAGGTAACACTAATCCTTTTTCATGATGATTGATATTGGATCGTTTTTTCATATTGTTCTCCTTTTATCGAAGTTATCTGGATACGTAGTCCATTTGTAACTGGTATGATGCTCCAATTTTTAATATCCCTTAGATAAATTTCATGGCCTAATTTATTTACTTGTCGTCTGATGAGATTACCGTATTGTTCGAAGGAGACTCTTTCGCCACCGGGGGATATCATCAGAATCTGATGTTTTTCAGAATAAACAGTGGTAGATTTATTACACTCTTGTTGTAGAAAATGGAAAAACTGTTGAATGGAAATTTCCTGATCATATGATTTATCTGGGATTGCTCGAATAATTACACCATATATAGGTATACATATAATTAACACCGTGATGATTAATAGTAGGGTGAAAAATGTAAAACCTCTTTCACTTCTGAACCCCATATAAGCACACCTCTTCCTTTCGGTTCACAATGCTATTCCATGTTGCACATCCTTTTACTATCGATTGATCCAGCATAATAAACTCAAATGTTACCTTTACTGATTTATATGTTATTTGACTGGCTTTTGGGGACGAATGATTCTGAATAACTTCATATAAGTCATCGTGTAATTGATACGTAATATTTCTTTTATGACTTAGCGCTTCTCTTTCTTTTGTGATGAAAGATGAAAGTGGGAGTAGCATCATTGCGACTACCATTAGAACCAATAGAGCCACTAGCACTTCTGTAATAGTAAACCCTTTATTGTTTGACAATGTATCCACGTCCCTTTCCAAGTGGAAAGATAATATTATACTGATTTTTTGGGGATCTGATTTGCAAAGTACCAGCCTTACGAATTGTCCCGTTTTGGTTAAAAGAGATATTATCTAGTGTACGCTGTTTAATCTCCCACCCGTCTGGTAACTTTCTCTCCAAAAGTTGTTTTTGGTTATCAATTATTTGATAGGTGCCATCAGAAAAAAACATCCGTAAATACCTTTCCTGTCCGATAGATTCATTTTGTAAAAATAAGATATCATACTGAAACTGTTGTAATACTTTTTCTTCTGTCTTCTTTTCGAGTAGTCCAATTGCTGTTGGAATTGTAATGGTTAGGATAATCGCAACGATAGATAATACAGCTAATAATTCGATTAGCGTAAAACCATACTGTTTAGTTTGCTTTTGCTTTTGGTGCATAGACTTTACCATCCCGATATTCAAGTTTTGCATCAGAGCACTTCATTTGGTTTTCACGGATGTAATTTTCCTTTACTAATACTTGAAGACTGGAAGGGTACTCATAATACTCTAAGTAATAAGCATCGACCTGAGTTTGAACAACTGATACTAGGGCTTCGCATCCTTTGTTTTGAACATCCTTACTCTTACTTCCTAAATTGGGAATAATAAGAATCATCAAGATGGAAACAATCATCAATACAATTAACATTTCAATTAAGGTAAATCCTTTTTGATTTTTGAACATACGTATTCTCCTTTATAGCGTTTCGATAAATTGATACATCGGAAGCATCAATGACATATAGATTAGGATGATAACAAAACCTAATCCGGTGAAAAAAATAGGTTGGATGTAAGTAATAGCCTTTTGGACATTTTGATTCATTTCATCTGTTAAATAACTAGCATAAATGCTCAGATCTTTCTCCAACGTTTCTGCATCAATGTTTTTTTGGAATATAGAGGCAAGTTGTGGATTAATTAAGCCTAGTTGATCCATTAAACTGTGAAGGGGAAAACCTTTTGTAAGACCATCTGTTAAAATGTTGGCATAATGGGTTAAGATGGGGAGTTTATGTTGCCGGGCTAATATAGCAAGTACATCTTTGATGGATAATCCTGTTTTTAATAGAGAGCTCACATGGGTTGAGAATAAAAATGATGTATTAAGTCTTATATAATCCCGGTAAAAAGGTATTAACTTAATGAAGTATAATTGGCTCTCGATAGGTATTTTATTTCTGGAAACAATCCATATCCACCTCATAATTAGTAAGCAAGACACAAGGACTATAAATGTGTAGTAGATGGTGGTAGTTAATGTTAGTGCGGCAGTGAGAAATGGAGTATCCTGGTTACTTTGCTGAAGGAGGTTGAGGAGGTTAGGAAGTACGGAATACTGAATAAAGAAGAACAGTATAGAAAAAATACTAATCAAAATGATTGGGTATCGAATGACTTGGGTGAATTTTTTCGTGTATTCTATTCGTTTTTCATATATGTCCACACATTTCAATATGCTTTCTTCTAAGTCACCATATTCCTTCGCAAAATAGAGGTAAGTGGAAATGATAGGGTGAAATTGTAGCTTTTCAAATACATGGTCAATTGGGTGACCATTCTTCAATAGGTTAATCGCATCAATGGCAATTGGCCGTAACTGATTATCCCATTTTAGCGTTTCTAATGCAGATAATAAGGTATAGCCATTCGATAACGCTCGAGCTAACCGCTTTAAAAGTGTAAGCTGTAAAGAAGGTTTTAATTGCTTATTCCAGATTTTCATACGTAGCCTTTGAAATAAAGCCATAACAATATGCTTTCCTCCTTAAATAATGAAAAGATTGTTTATTTGTGATGGATGAGTGTTGTTGATTTATAACTGCTTCTAGTATACGACCATCTAAGATTTCTAGGATGGCTGCTCTTCTTTTATTATCATTGTTCGTGACAATCGGAAGAAGTTCTATGGATGCCACGCCAATTAAAGATTGGTTTAATTCTGTAGCACTTAATCCCATTTCAAACAGTCTGTGGATTGTTCCAGCGGCATGCTTTGCATGAATCGTGCTTAAAACTAGATGCCCTGTTAAGGAAGCCTCAAAAGCGAATTGAGCTGTATGCCGATCACGAATCTCACCAACCATGATAATGTCAGGGTCGTGTCTAAGTGCTGCCTTTAATCCTGATTGGTAGGTTATACCTGCTTTTTCATTTACTTGAACCTGAAGGATATCTTGAATGTTCTTTTCAATTGGATCCTCTAATGTTATTGTCTGATAGGACTCTTCTTTTATAAATTCTTCTAATAAGGCATATAATGTTGTCGTTTTCCCACTTCCGGTCGGTCCGGATAGAAGAATCAATCCAGATTTATGTTTCATCCACTTTTTGAGTGTTATTAACTGATTTTGGAAAAGGAAAAGTTGATCCAGTGTGAGTGCTTGATCTTGCGGAAGTATTCGGATGGCTAGGCTTTCGGAATGATTTACTGGTAGTGTTGAAAGTCTTAAGGAGAAATGATGGGAGTTTTTGTGAAAGGGTATCGTACCATTTTGAGGTTTTCTAATTTCACCAATGTCCATACCTGATGTAAACTTATAATAAGTTAAAATTAAATCGTACTGTGAAGTGGTAATAGAATCAAATAATAATCGTTTACCATGGATTCGAAAGTAAATGTCGGTCTTGGTTTCGAGGGGATAGAAGTGTATATCTGTGGCATTACGTTGAACTGCTTTGCTAAGAATTCTTAGAGAAAGTGATTCTGTTGCGCTCAATGAAATATGACCTCCTTATTCTATTGTCTTTTAGTATATTCGACAGATAAATACTAATTCCTTCTTTTCTTACCAAATATTTTTAAAGGTTGTTGAAATTAATGAAGCATATATTTTTAATAGGATTTATGGGAAGTGGAAAAACAACTACGGCCGTAAAACTTAGTAAAACATTACAGACTAGTTATATAGATACAGACAAATTAATAGAAGAATTACGAGGAAAAACAATCCCTTCCATCTTTGCAGAAGAAGGAGAAAGTGCATTTCGAAATTATGAGAGTGAAACTCTGCATATGATAGAAAATAAGCTTATCGTTTCAACTGGCGGTGGAATTGTTGAGCGTGAAGAGAATATTCAATTTATGCAAGACAATGGAGTAATCATTTATTTAAAAACATCTCTTGACGTTATTACCAATAGATTAGAGCAGGACAAATCCAGACCTCTTTGGAAAGATGAAGAACGAAACACAAGATTATATCGTAAACGTCAAGCTTTATATGAATCGTGTGCAGATTTGACGGTTCATTGTGACGGACTTTCCGTTGATTCCATCACCAATGAAATATTATCCTTCGTAAGGTATAAAGGAATTTTAAGAGGTGAATGATAATGGTAATCCTACAAACAAAGAGGTGATGGGAATTAAAGGGAATGATTATGTGAAATTTATGACGCAACAAGTTGTCTCGTATATAGACCTGCCGAAAGAAGAGCGGAAACAACGCAAATTAAACCAAAAGGCAGAAAAACAATATCCTGTTTTAGGGAACAAGTGGTTTGGTGTTTTACCATATGCCATTAAATCCATCTTCAGGAGAGCACAATAGCAGGTTTCCTTCGCGAACCTGCTATTTTAATTATTTAAATAGAACAGCCCACCATTAATAACGGTTAACTGAATTTTTGGCTGATATCGTTCAATTAGATCTTGTAATTCTTTCTCCATTTGATCCAAATCATTATCTTGGTAACCTTCATAGAAATGCTTCAATAAATTGATTTCATTTTGAAGCTCCTCTAGGGATTCCTTTGCCCATTGATGGTCTAAATCCTGTATATACTGGTCGATAACGGACAGAATTCGCTTATAGCCACTTTGTGGCTTGATAATTGGGGTTATCGTATAACAAAAATCAGAAATTTGCATTTGAAGTTCTATATTCTTAAGCAAATCCATCATTTCTGTTTTCATCATGCCATTTATTAAATTTAATCCAATCGAAAAGACCTCATCTTTTTTATGCTTCCCGATATAGCTTATTTTAATATTAATGACAAGCCATGGGTGAAGAGCTGTATTTTGATCGGTATTGACGACCTGGAATAACCTTGTAAATCGTTCATTCTCTCTTAGATGTTTTAGAATTTGTTGAAGTCTAGGACTACCAAAATGGATCTTTTCCCCTTTATCTACTTGTGCGTTTGGATTGGTAATGAGAGAGAGCTGCATTGGATCTCCCTCTCTACCCATTTGTTTCATATAATGCCAATAAAAAGGGCGATTCATTAAGGCTCTGTCCATTTTTTCATTTAACTGTACTTGTAGAACGCCATTTTGATTGGAAATGATGTCACAATGATGAGCGGTGAAATAGTTCTCTAGAAAAGAATTTAAATTAGTTACCATATCGAGGCTCCTCTTGTGCTGTATTTTGATTCGCGTTGTGTATGATTGCAGCTAAATTATCTAATTTAATTTTTACTTCTCCTGTTGAGGAGGATTCATTCATAATAGATTTTACTTCGTTCTCAAAGCTTTCAATGTTTAATTCTGCCAAAATGTCATCTAAATGGCCGATAACTTTTTCAAAAAGGGCAATTTTTTCATAGAGAAGTTTCATAATATGCTCTTCAAGGGTATTGCGAATAGCGAAATTATAAATATATACATCATTTTCTTGACCATAACGATGAATTCTTCCTATTCGCTGTTCTAATCTCATTGGATTCCAAGGAAGATCATAGTTGATCATATAATGGCAGAACTGTAGATTAATCCCTTCACCGCCAGCTTCTGTAGCGATGAGTACTTGTGCTTTATCCTGGAAAAGTTGCTTCATCCAATCTTTTTTACCACGTTTAAAACCTCCACGGAAGGGTACTGAGGTTATACCATGTTGTTGTAAATACCATTGTAGGTACAGTTGAGATGCTCGGTATTCCGTGAAAATGATGATTTTTTCGTCACCGATTTGCTTGACTAGGTCTACAACCTTCTGGGCTTTTGCGTGATGGGGAAGTTGGCCAATCTTATCAATAATCGGTTGTAATGCTTCTCTACCATGATGCTCTTCATCATTTACAAATTTTTTTAGTGACAGATAACATGCTTCTCGGGAAGAACATAATTCCCGCAGAAAGGTGATTTTTGAAAAGGATGAAAATGGTTGGAATGTCTTATCTAATTCGTTGTAAACCTCATATTCTTCTGGGGTAAAGTCAACCCAAATGGTTTCAATATGACGTTTAGTCGTATCAAGCTTCGTGTCCTTCCTCGTGTTTCGAACCATTACCTTTTGTACAAGATGTTTTAAGTAAACATCTTGATTGATCTTTTTACGGTCGCGCCCATATTTTTCTAAAAAGGATTCGTAATTACCAAGATGTCCCGGTTTTAAAATAGAGACTAAATTAAAAATCTCGATTAACTGATTCTGAACTGGGGTAGCGGTTAACAATAAACAATATTTCTTCTTTAATGCGCGAACAAAAGCATAGTTTTTTGTTTTATGGTTTTTAATTTTATGTGCTTCATCGATTAGAATTAGATCATAATGAATATTTAATATTTCTTCTCGGTGTGGTGAACGTTTAGCAGTATCAATCGACGTAACAATGATATCGTATTGATCCCACGGATAACTTTTTCGAAAAGAAGCCGCTGGGATATAGAATTTTTCATTTAATTCTTTTACCCACTGATTAACTAAAGAAGCTGGAACTAGAATTAGTATTTTTTTTGCGAGTCCCCTTATCATGTATTCTTTCATAATTAATCCAGCTTCAATTGTTTTTCCTAACCCAACCTCATCTGCTAGAATAGCGCGTCCATTCATATCCTCGATAGCTTGTCTCGCAGTTTCGATTTGATGTGGAAGAAAATTCATGTGTGGTAAAAACTCTAACGCTCGCAAACCATGAAAATCCTGTGTGATAGTTGTTAGCTCTGAATCATATGCCATTTTAAACAAATCCCAAGACGAAAAAGGACCATCCTGGTCTAATTTTTCTTCAAGTGATTCAATAAAGCTTGTGTCATGGGTGATATCGATGTTTTTCATTGAATACTTCCTTTATCAATAGTTTCATAATAGGACAAATATAAAGGATACATTTTACTAGTAGTGTGATATAATGTAAGCGAATTATTCTTCAAAAAGAGTTTTGATACATAGTATAACCATAAATTCAAAATTTCATGAAAGCGATTGAGTACAAGGGGAGAGATTACGAGTCGCACTAGCGATACGTAACGCCGAAGGAGCAAGCAAAATGCGAATCTCTCAGGCAAAAGAACCTTTGTAGGACGCACCTCTGGAGAGTGTTTACCAATGTGAGCCACCCACGAAGCACGCATCTGTATAGGGAGATGCTAAACTTTCTGGTTAAAGGACAGGGGCAGAATTATTAGAAGACTAATCATCTTCCAAATAATTCTGCCTCTATTTTTATTTTGAGGTAAAGGGATTCTCTACTAAATGAGGTAAGAATTATATGGTTAATAATTTGAAAATTAAAAAGGGAGTGGAAATTGTGAGTGAGCTGAAAAGAACCCCAATCTATCCCGAATATGAAAAGTATGGGGCGAAGACAATTGATTTTGGTGGCTGGGATTTACCAGTCCAATTTTCAAGCATCAAAGAAGAACATGAGGCAACAAGAACAAAAGCAGGTTTATTTGATGTTTCCCACATGGGAGAAATAATGGTCACAGGTCCAAAAAGCTTGGATTACTTACAATATCTAACGACAAATGATGTTTCTAAACTAGTACCAAACAAAGCACAATATGCTTTTATGTGTTATGAGGATGGCGGTACGGTTGATGACTTTCTGATTTATATGATTAAAGATAATGAGTACTTAGTTGTGGTGAATGCAGCTAACACGGAGAAGGACTATGAATGGATGGTAAAAAACAACCATTATTCTTCCAATGAGGTGAACATAGAAAATGTTTCCTCTAAATATGCACAATTAGCCTTGCAAGGTCCTCTGGCGGAAGAAATACTTCAGACGCTAACGACAACGGAGCTAGGTAGCATTAAGTTTTTTAGATTCGAAACAGAAGTTTACTTCACCGGTATTCCAACACCGGCAATTGTTTCCCGTACTGGATACACAGGCGAAGATGGATTTGAAATATATATTGATCATGAACAAGGACCAGCACTTTGGAACTTAATTCTTGAAAAAGGAAGAGATATTGGAATACTCCCAGTAGGGCTTGGAGCTAGGGATACTTTACGCTTTGAAGCAAATCTTCCTTTATACGGTCAAGAACTATCCGCGACGATTACACCCATAGAAGCGGGACTAGGGTTTGCGGTAAAGGTTAAAAAAGATGCTGATTTTATTGGAAAAGAAGTATTACAGAAACAAGTTGAGAATGGTACGGCAAGAAAAATTGTTGGCATTGAAATGATTGATAAAGGTATACCTCGACATGGTTATGAAATTTTCCATTGTGATGAAGAGATTGGTGTTGTGACTTCAGGTACACAATCACCTTCTCTACAAAAAAATATTGGTCTAGCATTAATTAAATCAGAATTTGCCATTGAAGGAACAGAGTTAGAAGTACAAGTTAGGAAACGCAGACTGCGTGCGAAAGTAGTACCTAGAACATTTTTAAAACAGAATTAATCGGGGAGGGAATATAATGGATTTTCGTTATTTACCAATGACTGAACAAGATAAACAAGAAATGCTTGATACGATTGGTGTAAACTCAACAGATGAATTATTTTCGGATATTCCAGAGAAAGTACGTTTGAAGCAACCTCTATCCTTAAAACAACCAAAAAGTGAGCATGATTTGAAAAAAGAATTAGTGCAAATGGCAAACAAAAACTACAACGTAAAAGAATATACGTCATTTTTAGGTGCGGGAGTTTATGATCACTTTATCCCATCTGTAGTCGATCATGTTATTTCACGTTCCGAATTCTATACTGCTTATACACCATATCAGCCTGAAATCTCACAGGGTGAGCTACAGGCGATATTTGAATTCCAAACGATGATTTCCGAACTAACGGGTATGCCTGTCGCTAACTCTTCAATGTATGATGGCGGTACATCACTTGCAGAGGCTGTGAATTTAAGTGCTGGCCATACTAGAAAGAAAAAGGTATTAGTTTCTAAAGCGATTCACCCTGAGTCTCAGGCCGTTATTGAAACTTATGGTAGAGGACCAAATCTCGAAATTATTTACATTGATCATGTAAACGGGAGAACGGATTTAGAGCAGCTGGCTAGTGAATTGGATGAAGATACAGCAAGTGTTGTAATTCAGTATCCAAACTTTTTCGGTCAAATCGAGCCGCTAGCTGAGATTAGGGAGATATTAGATCAACAAGCTAAAACAATGTTTATCGTATCCAGTAATCCACTTTCCTTAGGATATTTAACTCCTCCTGGAAAGTTTGGAGCAGATATCGTTGTAGGGGATACACAGGTATTTGGGATTCCAGCACAATTTGGAGGACCACATTGTGGGTATTTTGCTACTACGGAAAAATTAATGCGAAAAATACCAGGCCGTTTAGTTGGTCAAACAACGGATGAAAATGGAATCCGTGGCTTTGTATTAACTTTACAGGCAAGAGAACAGCATATTCGAAGAGATAAAGCTACATCAAATATATGCTCCAACCAAGCACTAAATGCTCTAGCAAGTTCCGTAGCAATGAGTTCCATTGGGAAACACGGATTGAAGAAAATGGCTGAACTAAATATGCAGAAAGCTCGCTATGCGAAACAAAAGTTTGTTGAAGCTGGATTTGAAGTTATATCTAATAGCTCATTCTTTAATGAATTTGTTGTTAAGTTACCAGTACCGGTTAAAGCAGCAAATGATAAGTTACTAGAAAAAGGTTTCATCGGTGGTTATGACCTAGCAACCTATTATCCAGAACTAGAAGGTCATATGTTAGTTGCTGTTACAGAAATTCGTACAAAAGAGGAAATTGATGCTTTTGTAAAAGAATTGGGGGATATCCATGAGTAATCAAGATTTTCCATTGATTTTTGAACGTAGTAAAGAAGGAAGAGTTAGCTTTAATTTACCAGAAATTGATGTGCCAGAAATCGATTTGGAAGCAGAACTAACCGAGACATATGTAAGACAAGAAGCTCCAGAGTTACCTGAGGTTAGTGAACTAGATATTATCCGTCATTATACAGGCCTATCGAATCGAAACTATGGTGTCGATTCAGGTTTCTATCCTCTAGGTTCTTGTACCATGAAATATAATCCTAAAATTAATGAAGATGTTGCACGTTTGGATGGATTTAGTCATATCCATCCATATCAGGATCCAAAAACGGTCCAAGGTGCACTTGAAATGATGTTTGATCTGCAAGAAGCCCTAAAGGAAATTACTGGTATGGCTGGAGTGTCCTTGCAATCTGCTGCAGGTGCTCATGGTGAATGGACAGGACTGATGATGATTCGTGCATTTCATGAAGCCAACGGGGATTTCCACCGAACAAAGGTCATTGTTCCTGACTCTGCTCATGGTACTAACCCTGCATCCGCGACAGTTGCTGGTTTTGAAGCGGTAACGGTTAAATCCAATGAAAATGGATTAGTAGATTTAGAAGATCTAAGACGCGTTGTTGGGGAAGATACAGCTGCACTAATGCTAACTAACCCAAATACACTAGGATTATTCGAAACCGAAATCTTGGAAATGGCCGAGATTGTCCATAATGCAGGTGGTAAGTTGTACTATGACGGTGCGAATTTAAATGCCATTATGGGATATGCTCGTCCAGGAGATATGGGATTTGATGTGGTTCATTTAAACTTGCATAAAACATTCACAGGCCCACACGGTGGTGGCGGACCTGGTTCTGGTCCAGTAGGGGTATCCGCGGAATTAGAGCCATATTTACCGAAACCAGTAATCGTAAAAGAGAATGATTTCTATAACTTTGAATATGACCGTCCACAGTCAATCGGTCGAGTTAAACCTTATTACGGTAACTTCGGTATTAATCTACGTGCCTATACGTATATTCGTACGATGGGTGGGGAAGGTCTTAAGAAGGTAAGTGAATATGCGGTACTTAATGCTAACTATATGATGCGTAAGCTAGAGAAAGCATATGACCTACCATATACACAACATTGTAAGCATGAGTTCGTTCTTTCTGGTAGAAGACAGAAGAAATTAGGAGTAAGAACACTTGATATTGCGAAACGACTGCTTGATTTTGATTATCATCCACCAACCATTTACTTCCCATTGAATGTGGAAGAGGCACTGATGATCGAGCCGACTGAAACAGAATCGAAAGAAACATTGGATGGTTTCATTGATACGATGCTACAAATTGCTGAGGAAGCGGAAAACAATCCAGAGATTGTTCAAGAAGCACCTCACCATACAATTGTTAAACGGATGGATGAAACAACAGCAGCTAGAAAGCCAATACTTCGTTATTATAAGTCTTAAAAAGAAAACGTCATAGGAGCTACCTATGACGTTTTCTGTTCGTTGACAATTCTATTTGTATAGCTTTACTGTTTCCTCTAGAAAATTTAAATATTTTGTAATAAAAGTTTCTGGCTTCAAAATCTTAACTTTATTACCGAATCCAGCTAAAAATTGGTAGGAGAATTGATTATCAGGCAATTCAATTGTCGCATAGTATTCTTTTGTATTCATTTTTGAAACGGATTTTTTTCCGTATCTCTCAATAAATTGATCTCTTACAGCAACATCTATCAATAACTGTACTTTAACTAATCGTTGTTGTTCATTATGTTGTTTTTTTTCTACCATTATCTTATCGGATCTTGGAACATAAAAACCGTCTTTTTGGATATTTGTTATCCTAGTCAATTTAAACGTTCGATAGTCTTCCCGTTCTAAACTATAACCATATAGATACCAATGCATTTCGCTTAAATGTAGCTTATATGGTTCAACGACCCTATAAGTTATGTTTCCTAATTGGTCTACATACTCAAACTTTAGTAACCAATGCTTTTCAATTGCTTGCTTAATCAATAGAAGATCTTCCTTAATTTGACTTCTTCCTACCCAATTATAAAAAGTTAAATCAAGTTTTGGGGAAATATCCGCAATGCTCATTCCTTTGATTTTTTGAATAGTGGTTTGAACCTCATGATTCGTAATCAGTTGTTCAAAACCACCTAAAGCTACGAGAATATTTTCAATATCCTTGTGAGTTAATAATCGCTTATCAAATTTATACTCTTCCATTAGCGCATATCCGCCTTCAGCGCCATATTCCGCATAAATAGGGATGTTTGCATAACTTAATGTTTCCATATCACGTTGGATAGTTCGTCTAGTTACATTAAAAAGTCGACTAAACTCAGATGCCGAAACAACTTCTTTTTGTAACAAAATCATTACTATTGAGATAAGTCGTTCAATTTTTTTCATATTTCCCTCCCATATACGACACACGGTTGTCGTCTATGTCCTATTATACTTCAAATATGAAAAGGAGGAATTAACTAATGAAAGCAATATCTTATCTACAATTTGACGGAAGAGCAGAGGAAGCATTAGTTTTTTATGAAAAGGCATTACAAGCAACTAATGTTAAAATGGTGAGATTCGGTGCTTTTGGTCAAAATCCAAATGCCCCATTTACAGAAGAAGAACAAAACATGATAATGGAATCTCGAATTGAGTTTTTAGGTAATATAATCATGATTTCTGATGTCCCACCTTTTATGCAAGCAGGGTTAGGCCAAAACAAACAAGGGACTAACGTCATAATCAGTATTATTGACGCTGATCAAGAAGTGAATAAACGATTATTTGAAGGTCTATCAGAAGGTGGTACTGTAATCATGCCGATAGCTTCCACGCCATGGTCAACGAGTTTTGGAATGCTAGTTGATCAGTTTGGAGTAATGTGGAAATTTAATGGTGAAGCGAGTAAATTTCTAGATAGTTTCGTTAGTTAAATCTGATGAGGGTCTCATCAACATTTTAACACGAAGAAAGTGATTCCATCACAGCCTCTGAAGTTCTACCATGATTGGAGAATTTCAGGGGCTGTTTTATTTCTGCTTTTCTTGCAGAAAGAACCATACTAACTATAACCTGATACTTCAACATCTCCATATTCAACGTGTTTTCATTGGTTAATAAAGGTGAATATTAAAATGCTCCGATTAATTTGGGAAAATAAAATAGTGTTATTGGAATATTATGTTAGTATGGTAAGTGGAACTCCCTAACTATTAAAGGAGACTGAATATGATCAAATATACTGAATTTGATTGGGTTAAGAAAATGATTAATAGTAATTTTAATAACATGAAAGTTAATCATATTATAAAACTTGGTGAGGGCTGGATGAGTCGTGCCTATCTGATCAATCATGAGGTCGTATTTCGATTTCCTAAGGAAAAAGCTGGAGCCATCGATACAGAAATAGAAATAAAAGCGTTACCGAGCTTAAAAAAGCATATTTCTCTAAACATACCGGAATTTATTTTTTTGGGGAAACAAGATAACGGTTTTCCTTTTGTCGGATACAGATTATTACCTGGAGAGCCCATGAATGAACAACTATTTTGCTCACTACCGCCAGAAACAAAGAACAAAATCGCCCATCAAATTGCTGAATTTATGGATCAAATCAGTTCATTCAGTGTTGCCCATGCAAAAAACTTAGATATCCCAGTAAAGAATTTCTATCAATCTTACTTAGAGACTTTTTATGAGGTGAAAGAAAAAGCCTTTCCAGAAGTTAATCAAGATTTGCAAACATATATTTCTTATCGATTTGAAATGTACCTGGAAAATAAAAACAATTTTAAGTATTCACCTAAGCTCCTTCATGCTGATTTATCGATGGACCATTTATTATTTGATCAAAAGAGGCAAGAGTTAACAGGAGTCATCGATTTTGGTGACATAAAGATTGGCGACCCTGACTATGAATACTTGTACTTATTAGAAGAGTGTGGAGAAGCATTTGCTAAAATAGTGATGGGACTGAGAAAGGAAGAAAATGTTCAACATAAGTTTGAAAAGCTGTCTTTTTTCCTTACAGCTGATAACGTTGTACTATTATTAGAAGGGCTAAAAAGGAATAATAAAGAAATGATAGAAGAAGCAATAGATATTCTTCAGTATGAAATGAAGACAATACACCTTAGATGAACCTTAATAGAACGCTACTGATACTGTACCAAACCATTTGATCGTATCAATCATAATGAGGGCCTGCTCTGTACCTGTTTGATAAGATAGATGTGAATTAAGGAGTTTTGCAACAGGGTGGCATTATTTTAACATGACTAGAAGTTATCTTACTAATGTAACTGCTGACATGAAAAGATTGATATATTAAAATTAAAATTAAAATGTCTTATTCAAATAAGGAGTAATAACAATGATACAGCCATTTGATGCACTAGTTGTAAATAAACACAAAGACCAATTTTCTGTAAAACTTCAAAAGTTAGCGATTGAGGATTTACCAGAGGGAGAAGTATTGATTCACGTCCAATATTCGGGTATCAATTATAAAGATAGTCTCGCTACAATTCCTAATGGAAACATTGTCAAGACTTATCCATTGGTACCTGGTATCGATTTAGCGGGGGTCGTTGTATCGTCTAAGAATCCTCGATTTCAAGAAGGTGACGAAGTTATAGCTACTAGCTATGAGATTGGTGTTTCCCATTTTGGGGGGTATAGTGAGTATGCTCGTATTCCTGCAAAATGGGTTGTCCCTCTTCCAAAAGGTCTTACCTTAAAAGAAGCAATGATAATTGGAACAGCTGGTTTTACTGCAGCATTATCAGTTTTACGACTTGAAGAAAATGGTGTTTCCCCTGAAAAGGGAAGGCTGCTTGTCACCGGTGCTACTGGTGGTGTTGGTAGCTTTGCTGTCTCTATTCTCTCAAGTCTTGGGTATGTAGTTGAAGCGAGTACAGGTAAAGACTCGGAACAGGAGTATTTAAAGAATCTCGGAGCAACTTCCATTATTTCACGCAATGAAGTATATGATGGCAAAATCAAAGCGTTAGGTAAACAGAAATGGGCTGCTGCTGTAGATCCAGTTGGTGGCGAACCACTTGCATCCTTATTAAGTCAAATTCAATACGGCGGCTCTGTTGCTGTCAGTGGTTTAACTGCAGGAATAAATCTTCCAACAACAGTATTTCCTTTTATTTTACGAGGGGTAAACTTACTGGGAATCGATTCTGTCTATTGTCCAATGGAAGTACGATTGGAAGTGTGGAACAGATTAGCTACAGATTTCAAAACAGCAAACATAGAAGGTTTTGTTCAACAAGAAATATCACTTCAGCAACTTCCAGAAGTGTTACCTACTCTACTTAAGGGCCAAGCACGTGGAAGAACAATCGTGAAATTATGACTAAAATGACGAAGAGGGATTTAGTATTTATCTAGGGATGCTAGCATCCCTTTTGTTCATTAAAGATTGTACTTAAGATATAGAGGTAGTTTAGGTTATATTTTTGTCTTAGTTAATTTTTGTGTGATTAATGGTTACATTAGATGGACTTTTAGAAATGGGGACCCTTTTGCATCTCCTTCAAAAAGCATTTGCAACAGGAAATAAGAGGTGAATTTTATGAGTTGGAAACTAAAAAATTTGATGAGTTAACAAATAAGGAACTATATAATCTTTTAAAAGAAAGAACTTTAGTTTTTGTAGTTGAACAAAATTGTCCTTATTTAGAAGTTGATGGTAAAGATCCTTATTCTTATCATCTTTTTAAAGAAGATAATGGACAAATCATTGCATATTTAAGAATTGTTCCTGCAGGTATTACTTATCCAGAAACTTCTATTGGAAGAGTCTTTGTAAAGAAAGAATACAGGGGACAAGGTATTGCGGAAGAACTTCTACAAAGAGGGCTGGATATTATACAAAATGAATTGAAAGAAACAACTGTTAAAATTCAAGCCCAAGATTATTTGAGAAAATTCTATGGTTACTTTGGATTTCAAGCCATATCCGAAATATATTTAGAAGATAATATCCCCCACGTCGATATGCTTTTACAAAGATAATACATATAGGCAATGGGATTCCCCTCAGACTTCACATCACACCATCGTTAAACGAATGAATGAAACGATAGTAGCTAGAAAACCAAACTACGTTTTTGTAAGTCATAAATGGAAGCGTCATAGGTATGAATAACCTATGACTTTTTTTGTGTTTATTGGAATATAGCTATTAGATAAAACGCCTTACGATTTAATGTATATATTATTCCGATAATTACAAAATATGTTATGATTATTAATAGAAGCGTTGTAAAAAGGGTACACATACTAGCAAGGATCAGAGAAAAATTAGGGATGGAAATATGTGTTAGGAGGTAATTAATATGCAAAAGTGCGAGAAGTGTCATACAAGGTTTAAGTGGATAGAAATTTATAAAACAGTATGGAAGTCTTTAAGATATAGCAACACAGTGAAATGTAGAAAATGCGATACGGAACATAGTTTAAATCTTGAATCAAAAATAATAAATTCAGTATTACTATTTATTACGGCATTTATTAGCGGTTATATTGTACTTAATCATCTAGATACTTCCGATATTTTATCTCTATCCTTGTTTTTAATAATTTATTTTTTATTAAGTACTGTGGTCTTTATGATATCTCCATTCTTCTTTCAATTTTATTCTAAATACCATTCTAATTATAAAGTATTGAAATAATAGAAAACACCTTAGATTATATGTTGCAAATCAACCTAAAAAGATGATTCAATGACTATATTTAGAAAGAGGTTCATAGGTTAATAGGGAAGATTATAAATTGTTAAGGAGTCGTCTAATGAGTAAACAGAAAAAGTTCCCGAATATAGAAACAGATAGGTTATTATTGCGAAATGTAAATGATGAGGATGTTGATTTTATTTATAAGCATTTTAGTGATGAAAGAGTATGTGAGTTTTTATATGATGAAGAATTATTTACAAATAGAAATGATGCAATAAATTTTGTGAAGTGGAATAAAAATCCAGAAGAGAAGGGATACAACCGTTGGGTAATCATTAAAAAAGGTGCAAAGCAAGAACCAATTGGAACGTGTGGCTATGATAATTGGGACAGAATGAATAATATTGCAGAAATAGGCTATGATCTATGGCACGAATATTGGGGACAAGGGTACATGAAAGAAGCGTTAATTCGTGCAATTGAAAGTGGATTTAAACATATGAATTTAAATAGAATTAACGCTTATGTTGCTTTAGAAAACGATAATTCTATAAAACTATTAGAAAAGCTTGGATTTGTAAATGAAGGAGTATATAGAGATAAGCATTTATTTAGGGGTTCATATTATGATCATTATTCCTTTTCCTTATTAAAAAGAGATTGGAAACATAGCTAATGATTATTGTTAACTTAAAATATTATATTGCTGAACGGGATGTTTATTTAGGAAAAGGAACAGATTGAAAAGAGGAGGGGGTATATTTGGTTGAAAAAACTAACACCAATACTAAATCTGTAATCTCTTTAACTATCGGAATTCTCTCCATTTTAATACCAATATTCGGTTTAATCCCCGGTATTATCGGGGTTATCGTATCAAGAAAAGCAGCAATGGAGATTAAACAAACGAATGAAGATGGAAGGGGTCTAGTGACTTCGGGTTTAATTTGTAGCTCATTAGGAATTATCATACAAATCTTAGCAGTGATAGGTCTAGTAGCTTATTATTCTGTAACTACTGTCAATTAACAATATGAGGTAAATCTTTATAGAAAGGTATTACTAAACTAATGGATATATTACAACGTGTAGGTATTTGAACAAAGGTAGCGAGTGATATACTAAAAGAATTAAACCTGTTAGGGAATTGGTCTTATATTGGAGACGCTTATCTCAAGATACCCACGAATTTTTGGAATGGGTAAATAAACAGGAGATTGATAAGCTGACAACTTGGAAACCTCATACAATGTGATATTAACAGTTCTATAATTATGGGCTAGGTTATGTTATAATGAGTTGCTATGATATTACTACTTTTTCTTATAAATGGACGGATGCCTAGAATAGCCTCCGCAATGGATACCACATGGAGGTGTATGTGAATGAATAAACGATGGACGATCGGTGAAATAAAAAAATTTGTTGAGACCAATTCGGAAAGTAAATTGCTAACGACAGAATATCATGGTTATTCTCAGAAGCTGTTATTTAAGTGTGCATGTGGCAACAACTTCGAAAAAACATTTAAGAAGTTTAAAAATAATAACCAACGGATGTGTGACGTATGTCAACCTCCAAAGGTCTCACGCTAACCAGTGTTTAAAAAAATGGGTTGTCCTGTAACTAGACAACCCATTTTTTAATTATTAAATTCTACCGTCTCATTAACATCTGTCGATTTTGAATCTTGTCCTGTCATCCGTTTATAAAGATAGGCGACTTTTTTTGTAAGATTACCTGTATCCCAATATTCGGCTGCTTCCACTTTGACCTTAATTAAAACAACGTTAGGATCATCATAAGAAGTTTGCATGATCTTCTCATAAGCTTTGCTCCATAACTCCTTTTTCTTATTTAAATCCTCAACGATTTCAGTTCTTCCACGAATAGAAACATACGATTTACCAACATACGCCACATTAACATCTTGATCATGTAAAATTTCTTCATATTTACTAGTATCCTTTTTGGTGAAAAACCACAAATCACCATCAAACTCTACTTCTTGAGTTTTCATTGGACGAGAAACAAGCCCTTCTTCTGTTACGGTAGTCAACATGGCAGTGTCTATGTCCTTAATTAGTTCTCTAATTGTTTCCAAATCTTCTTGTTCCATCATGTTAAACATTCCTATCACCTCATAAATATTAATAGGCGTAGATTATCCAGACTATAGCATTTTATGCAGACTAATTGGACAATAATATAGATAGGGAATGTTTCATAGTAAAAAGGCTAACAGAAAGGCGAAAAAACGCTTGGTTTAGGAATTAACTCTTGAAAGTTACATTGATTAAGCTAACATTCATGGGTCTCACCTTGTCCAAGCGTTTTTATTGTATGTCTTTGGTCAGAAAAGATATATTAACCTTTTTTAACCTTACCAGTCCATTTTTTAAATCCACCTTTTAGCTGATTGATATCTTCATAGCCTTGTTTTTTTAGCAACTGTGCAGCACGCTGAGAACGGGCACCACTTGCACAATAAAGATATACTGGTTTATCTTTACGAATTTCAATTAATCGTTGTTTCATTTGAGTAACCGGAATATTTCTAGCACCTAGAATATGACCATTCTTAAATTCTTGAGGTTCTCTCACATCAATTAATTGTGCTTTACGGTATCCTTCACGGAATTGGTCCTCTGTTAGTGTTTTTAAGTAAGTTCGCTGTCTAAAATAGCGAAACACTGATAGTACAATAATGATAATTAGTGCTAATAATAGATATTTCATCTAATTAATCCCCCGTCATTCACATAGTTCTATCTTATTATAGGATGAAACTATCTATTTTTCAAAGTATTTCTCCATGTAATATGTGGACAACTTCAACGAGTTCTTGTCGAATCGTGTTGAGGAGATTTTATATACCATACTAGAATATATTTAGGCAATTTTAGTATTTGTTTATTTTTCCTTAGAAACGATTATTTTTCACTTATTATCTTTCATTTTCTTTATTTTATTCTTATTATTGTTCGTTGACAAAAATGATTCCATGTGCATCTGCTACTATATATTGTGTTATTTAAATATATATATTCAATATGTTGTAATCTATTATCCGGATGTGGTATGTTATTACTAATGAAATTCTAGAATAATAGAATTTGTATTTATGTCAAAAGGAGAGATAAAATGTCAACGGTTGTCGAATCGAGAACAAATATTAATGTGGAAATGCTTAATGAAGACATTAATCAATTTCCTCAAGTACACCCAATTACACCTGATATGAAATTATTACATAAGGGTGTGTCTAGACTCGTCATGCTAGACCGTTATTCCTTTAAGGATACAGAGAAAAAGACATTAAAAGAAGGCGATTTTGTTGTCTTGACGGTAAAAGCTGATCCAAAATTCCCTGCCAGAGGACTTGGGTTTATCAAATCTATCGACAAATTAACTAATGAGGCATTCGTACAAGTAGAACCTGATTATGTTTCTGTACTAGAAGGTGAAGAGGCAGAAACAGGTATTGTCAAACGCGGATTAGATAGCATTGATAAGCCACTAGAAGTATTTTACGAACAAATTGCGAAGCGTAATGCAACAGGTCTAGCGAGTGTGGAGCCTACTGAAGAATTACGTAAAAAGTCGTTTGAGAGATTCTATCAGGAATTGGCGAACTTGAATTTCATTCCCGCTGGACGAGTTTTGTATGGTGCAGGTTCTGATACGGAAGTTACTTATTTTAATTGTTATGTAATGCCATACGTAAAAGATTCGCGCGAAGGTATTTCAGAGCATCGTAAGCAAGTAATGGAAATTATGAGTAGGGGTGGAGGAGTTGGTACGAATGGCTCCACATTACGTCCTCGTAATGCACTTGCTAGAGGTGTAAATGGAAAATCATCTGGTTCGGTTTCATGGTTAGATGATATTGCTAAATTGACTCATTTGGTTGAGCAAGGTGGCTCAAGACGTGGAGCACAAATGATAATGCTCGTAGACAATCATCCCGATATCATAGAATTTATTATTTCTAAAATGCAAAACCCAAGAATTCTACGTTATCTAATCGAGAATACAGAGGATGAACAAATTAAAAAATTGGCACAAGAAAAGCTTAAGTTTACTCCATTAACAGAAACGGAAGCTGATCTCTATCAAGGAATACTAAACTATAAAACGATACCTGGCCAAGGGGGATTTACGAATCAAGTCATTAGAGAAGCAGAGGAAAAACTACGAACTGGTGGAACATACTCTGTTCATAATTCCGAATTCCTAACGGGGGCAAATATCTCTGTTTGTATTACAAAAGAATTCATGGAAGCGGTAGAAAACGATACTTGGTACGAACTTAAATTCCCTGATGTCGAGAATTATAATGAAGAAGAAATGAAGGCTTATAACGAAAAATGGCATGAAGTTGGTGATGTCCGTCAGTGGGAAGAAATGGGCTATGGTGTCCGCGTATATCGTCGCATCAAGGCGAAAGAGCTGTGGAATTTAATTAATATTTGTGCTACGTATTCGGCAGAGCCTGGAATCTTCTTTATCGATAATGCAAATGACATGACTAATGCGAAGGCTTATGGTCAACAGGTGGTTGCTACAAATCCTTGTGGGGAACAACCTCTTGCACCATTTTCTGTCTGCAATTTAGCAGCAGTTAATCTTGGTGAAATGGCAAATAAAGAAACGAAAACCGTTGATTTTGATAAATTAAAACAAACTGTTCAAACCGGTGTGCGTATGCAAGATAATGTAATTGATGCAACACCGTATTTCTTAGAAGAAAACAAGAAGCAAGCCTTAGGGGAACGTCGTGTAGGGCTAGGAGTAATGGGACTTCATGACCTACTTATTTACTGTGAAACAGAATATGGATCTAAAGAAGGTAACGAGTTAGTTGATAAGATTTTCGAAACAATCGCAACTACTGCTTATAGAGAATCTATTGAACTAGCAAAAGAAAAAGGTAGCTTCCCATTCTTAATCGGCGAAACAGAAGAAGATACGATGAAGTTACGTGAAGCATTTATTAATACTGGTTATATGAAGAAAATGCCAGCAGATATTCGTGAAGACATTCTGAAGTATGGCATTCGAAATTCACATTTATTAACTGTTGCACCAACTGGATCTACAGGAACCATGGTTGGCGTGTCCACAGGTTTAGAACCTTACTTCTCCTTCTCGTATTTTAGAAGTGGAAGACTAGGTAAATTTATTGAAGTAAAAGCAGATATTGTTCAAGAATATATGGACACACATCCAGAAACAGATTCAAACAATCTACCAAATTGGTTTGTAACTGCTATGGAATTATCACCAGAAGCACATGCTGATACACAATGTGTTATTCAACGTTGGGTAGATAGCTCTATTTCTAAAACGGTTAATGCTCCGAAAGGGTATACAGTAGATCAAGTAGAGAGTGTCTATCGCAGATTGTATCGTGGTGGTGCAAAAGGTGGTACAGTTTATGTAGATGGAAGTCGTGATTCACAGGTTCTTACACTAAAAGCAGAAGAAAATACTTTCGAGCAAACAGAACTATTTGAAGAACAAGAGCAACCAAGAAAAGTTGTCCTAATGGATACAATCCAAGAACTGAAATCAACGGATGTAACCATTGGTTCAGAGGTTGGCGATACTTGTCCTGTTTGTCGTGAAGGTAGTGTAGAAGATATTGGTGGATGTAATACTTGTACAAGTTGTGGAGCACAACTTAAGTGTGGTCTGTAATAATGGTAAACTGACATAGTGTAGAGTTTCCTAGTTTAACTGAATAAGTATGATCAGTAAAAATGATTGATTAAAAATAACCTCTTCGGTATAGTCGTCCGTAAGGGGTTATTTTTTATATTTCTGATAGTTGTGAATTAATATGAAATACCTTCGAGTCGGACAGATATGACATACCAATAGAAGGGGCTTATTAAGATTATGAATGAAAATACTTATCTAAGTATAGAAGAGATTATATCTTTACCAAGTCTATCCGCTACAAATATAAGTGAAGATGGTAAAAGAATTGCATTCGTTAAAAAAACGGCTAACTGGAAGAACAATACGTATAACAATCAAATTTGGATATATGAAAAAGAAAAGGAGCAGTGTTACCCTTTAACAACAAATTATATCGATAGTACTCATCCAAAATGGTCTCCAGATTGCAGAAATATCGCTTACCTCAGTCCAGTTGGTATCGGGGAGAATCAGAAGAATCAAATCTTTGTTAGGTCGATAGATAGAGATGTTGGGGTTCAAATTACAGATGAAGAAGAAGGAATAAGTCACTTCAAATGGGATCCTAAGGGTGAGGGTTTTTATTATGTTTCCCAATTAAAAGAATCTGACGCGATTAAGAAACGCAAGAAATTTTATGGGGACTACCAACTAGTAGATAGGGAATACCGTAATAATTGCTTATTTTACATAGAATTAGAAAACACGCGGCAATACGATAAAATTGGATTCAAAAAGACTATTGTCTCTCAACTAACGGATGCTGAGGAATTTCATATACATGAATTTGACATTTCAAATAATGGGGAAAAGGTTGTATTTATCGCTACGCCGAGTCCGAACATGGAAGATCTCATGAAGGCAGATTTATACATTCACGATATGATATCAGGAGAGCTAAAAAAGCTGAATATAGATAAATGGTTAGGAGAAAGTGTTTGCTTTTCTCCTGAAGGGAACAGGTTATGTTACATAGCAAGTATTAAGGAGAGGGATTACTATGAGACCCATATACAAGACGGCACAATAGAAATATATGATTTACAAAATCAAAAGATCATACAACCTTTAACGGATTTTGATAGTACGGTTACTCCTCTAAGGTGGACATCTAAAGGAATATTAATTAGATGGCAAAATAAAACGAATTATCTTATTGGCCTATTGTCTTTGGACGGTAATATAGAGATATTAAGTGAACTAGAGGATACCTTTGTAATGGATGCTTCGATAACAAGAGATGGAAAACATATTTCTTATAATAAAGCTAAAACAAATGAAACCTTTGAAATCTATTTTGACGATAGAAAAATCACAAACGAAAATAGCTTTTTCAAAGGAAAGAAGAAAAGTAACAGGAGTGTAATTTCATGGCATAGTAGTGATGGGCTAGAAATTGAGGGGATTTTATCAACCCCAGTAGAATTTGACGAAAATAAGAAATATCCATTACTGGTGGTAGTCCATGGTGGTCCGGCCTGGGCTTCTTATCCGATATTTTCAGATTGTTTTAATGAGAAATATCCAATTGAACAGTTTATCGAAAAAGGCTTTATCGTTTTAGAGCCGAACTACAGAGGAAGCTCTGGCTATGGTAATGAGTTCTTAAAAGCAAACTATAAAAAACTAGGTATTGCCTACTACGATGATATCATTTCTGGAGTGGATAAACTAGTTGACATGGGGATTGCAGATAACGATAGAATTGGAGTTATGGGGTGGAGCAATGGTGGAAACATATCAGTCTTTTTGTTCTACATACAGTACTAGATTTAAAGCTATATCAGTAGGTGGCGGAATTACGAATTGGAGAAACCATTATGTCTATACAGATATACCAAATATTATTAGGACTTATTTCGGTAGTAATCCATGGGACAATCCCGAAATATATTCAGAAGCATCACCAATGACCTATATTAAATCAGCCTGTACTCCCACTTTAATTCAACATGGCGAAGTAGATGCAAGAGTTCCAATTACCAATTCATATGAGCTATATAAAGGGCTAAAAGATAGGCAAGTTGATACAGAATTTGTTATTTTTAAAGGAATGACATATAGTCCAGACCAGCCAGGAATGAACGTGGCTATTATGAAGCAAAATTTGATATGGTTTTCGCATTATATACTTGGAGAAAGTTTGGAAGATATTAGGGTTTTATAAAGAACAATCTTCACAAGTTTTTTTCTTTTTTTGGCTGGGATTCTAATGGTAGCCCTATAATATTCGTGTGAATTTCCCTTGTTTAAAACTCCAGTAATTCCCCTTTTAAAAGGACATGGGGGAATTCCTACTAAGGAAAGTTTCATTAATCACTAAAACGAAATCCTTGTATATATGGTTTTGTTTTGTTATTATTTTTTTAATTCAATAGGATTTCCTTCGGGGTCGGGTGTAATTCCCAACCGGCGGTGATGAGGCATGCCTCTAAGTCCGTGACCCGGGTTCATAGAAATATGAAAACGGTGGATTTGGTGAGATTCCAAAGCCGACAGTAATAGTCTGGATGGGAGAAGGAAAAAAATTGTTCAAAATGCTGTTTTTGACGGTTTTTTGCTATGCTTTTTTTCTCCCTTGCCAAAATAGGTAAGGGAGATTTTTGTTTAAATGGAGAGGTTATTAGAAAAGGGGGAAAGAATAATAAAGGATAAATGAACCTTGTTCATTCATTAAGTTTTCACTACTGTCGCTCTAGCAGGTTCAGAGTGTAAGTACAGTGTTGTCAGAGACAGCTAATTGGAGGGAACAAACAAGTAGTTGTAGAAAATCGAATCAATGAAAGATAGTTGTTTATTTTATTCAAACTAAAACTCCATTCGTTACAATTACAGCTAGCATTACAATTTCACAAGTATAAATATCAGCAAAATTAGGAGATGATAATGGTTGATATCTCCAAAGTCACGACAAGATCTATTTCAATTTTCTCGCAAGCATATTGGAATGCAAGTAATCAAACAGTATAAAGTTAACCCTCTTTTAACCACCAATAGACCCCGAGGTGGAAGAAATCCCATTCGAATTTATTAGACATCGAAAAAAGTAAATTCATTGTCTAAAAATATAGTTCAAAAATTGTTATTAAAGATAGAACTAGGTCCACATATTAATATTAAACGAAATCTCTTAAAGGGGATGAAAGGGAAGAATGTTTACTGGAATCATTGAGGAATTAGGTACCATTCAACGGATAAAAACCCAAGGAAACACACTCGCACTAGATATAAAGTCAAAGAAAGTCTTAGAGGACATAAATCTAGGTGATAGTATCGCCGTGAATGGTGTTTGCTTAACCGTAACAGATCATAATCATGATTCATTTTTAATGGATGTAATGCCCGAAACCTTTCACAGTACTTCGCTATCTAACCTGCAACAAGGTTCACTTGTTAATTTAGAAAGAGCAATGAGTCCCAATGGACGGTTCGGAGGTCACTTAATTAGTGGCCATGTTGATACAATTGGTCAAATTGTCAAAAGAGAATTAAAAGAAAATGCCATATATATTGACATTCAATATCCAAGCAAGTTCAGTCGTTTTTCTCTGTATAAAGGCTCTATTGCAATTGATGGCACCTCTTTAACTATATTTGGGACAACCGATAATCAACTGACGGTGTCCATCATCCCTCATACCGCAAAGGAAAGTATTCTAGGCATGAAAAAGGTTGGGGAAAAAGTTAATATCGAATTCGATATGATTGGCAAATATGTACATTCTTATTTTGAAAGGAATGACCATTCCAAAGTCAAAGATAGTATTTCAATTGATTTACTCAAAGATAACGGATTTATGTAAATAGGGGAGAATTTTATTTGATTCATTAGGAAGGAGTGTTCATATTATGTTCCATAAAATAGAGGCTGCATTAGAAGATTTAAAAGCTGGAAAGGTTATTATTGTTTGTGATGATGAAGACCGTGAAAATGAAGGAGACTTTGTGGGGCTTGGTGAGTTTGCAACCCCCGAAATGATCAACTTTATGGCTAAAGAGGGCAGAGGGCTCATTTGTGTTCCAATTTCCGAGTCATTTGCAGACAGACTTGACCTCATACCAATGGTAGAAGTCAACACAGAAAGTCACCAGACAGCTTTTACCGTTAGTATTGATCATATTGAAACAACAACAGGTATTAGTGCATATGAGAGGGCATTGACAGTGCAAAAATTATTAGATGAAGAAGCTCATCCAAGTGATTTCAGACGACCTGGACATATTTTTCCTCTTGTGTCGAAGGAAGGTGGAGTATTGAGGCGTGCTGGTCATACGGAAGCTGCTATTGATTTAGCTAGATTAGCAAAATCAAAAGAAGTAGGTGTGATTTGTGAAGTCATGAATGATGATGGCACAATGGCACGTGTCGACGACTTAAAAAAAGTAGCAAGTGAATTTGATTTAAAAATGATAACCATTAAAGATTTGCAAGAGTATCGCCTAAAGCATGAGACATCATCAGAAAAAAGTGGGATTCAATCTACCTTCTGATTTTCAGGGGGTGAACTATCGGGTTTAAAACAAAATAAATAGTTGGAGATAAAAATAAAGGAGTGGAATAATATTATGAAAAAAGAACTTGAAGGATACTTAGTTGGAAGTGGTCTAAAAATTGGAATTGTAGTTTCGAGATTTAATGATTTTATCACAAGCAAATTACTGAGTGGAGCCGAAGATGCCCTTAAGAGACATGGTGTCAATGAGAATGATCTAACCGTCGTATGGGTACCAGGGGTATTTGAGATTCCTCTTGCAGCTAAGAAATTAGCGGACAAAGGTGGCTTTGACGCTATTATTACACTGGGAACTGTAATACGAGGTGCTACACCGCATTTTGAGTATGTGAGTAGTGAAGTAGCGAAAGGTGTCGCTACTATAGGACTTCAAAGCGGAATCCCTATTATTTTTGGTGTACTTACAACAGAGTCAATCGAACAAGCTATAGAACGTGCAGGAACTAAAGCTGGAAATAAAGGCTATGAAGCAGCTGTTGGAGCAATAGAAATGGGTAATCTTTACAAAAACTTCAACTAAGATTACTACAAGGAGGCGTTAAACCACATCGAGGTTGCGCTTCCTTTTTTGTCTTTTTTCTAGGAATAATTTTTCTTCTGTTTATTGATTATGTTTTTGGAATATTATGTTAGTATTGAGATAGCAAATATGATACAAAGCGTTCTGTATGGTTTATTAAAAAATGTAAAAAGGAGGCTCAAAAAAGATGGATAAAGAAAGAGAAACTCCTGAAGTAAGAAGAGAGAAGATGAGACAGGAAGAATGGAAACAGAATCCTACTGGCAGTGTTCACGGTGGGGGGTTACCGGATTTAATCGGTGGCTTAGGGTGGAGATTGTTTGGAATACTTATTCTTGTCTTGATAATAGGGTTTGTAATTTATAGCCTCTTTAAATAATACCATAGAATTATGGAGGTAAGTGATGACCGATAAGGAATTACTCGACTTGGTTAAGTTAATCACCCGGGGAAAACGCCAACGCTTTACAACAGTCATTAATTCTCACTTTACCTACAATTCGTTCATCAGTTATTAATGAATTAAAACAGGAATATTAGTGGATGAAAAGGAGACTGAATGTACTCATGGGTCCTATATTAGTTTTGATACTCATTATTTTAACAGTAATTATTGATGTCTATTGGTTAGACCGAGACAGTAAGAGATGGGGTTGGGTGAAAAACTGGTCTAACAGGAATAAGGCTATATTATTAATTGGATTTATTGTGATTTCTGGTCTAGTTTATTTAGGATTAAGCAGTAAATTTTTATAATACTTCTAATTGATCCTATAGAAATAGAAGCGATAGCATTACTTTTCTTGTAAGTGTCTTATTTGTCATTCTTGATTCAAATCTTGGAGATCAGGAGGATAATGACATGAGTCCTAGTGAGTTAATATATTTTCTTATTATTGGATTAATATTACTGCTCGTTTTAATAGTTATTGGCTTTATTCTTAGAAAACGAAAAAAATGGATGATTACATTGATGACGTTAGTCGTTCTTTGTTATGTGGGATATTATGTATACTTTTTTACTTCACAAGTGAATATCCATGCTGAGCGATACGAAATAGTAACGGAGTACTTGGAAGATAGGTACCCAGATAAGGAATTTACTGTTCTACCAAAACATTATGTAGAAGGATATACGGTAGGCCAGTTTCAGGTGAATGATATAGAGAACCCGAACATGGGTGTAACATTAAATGTAGATAAAAAAGAGCGAGTGTCACAAACTGGGTATTGGTCAGATCATGAATATCCAACTCAACAGGAGCTTTGGCGAGTTGTACAATATCAGTACGGCGAACCCTTAACGTTAGATAAAGAAACATCAGTAATAGTTAAGATAGATGAATGGATAGATGGTGAGTTAACGGCATTTGCATTGAAAATTGATTGGAAACCCAGCTATTGCAATATTTAATTACTCATCAGCTAGTTATAGTCTAATAGAAATGAGAGAAGGAGAACCGGGTGGAGTAGTTTCTGTTGAACTAGAGGATTATGTCTTTGTACACATTGATGAACGGTACCAAGGGGAGACGAAGACGATTCATTTAAAGAATGGTGAAGAGTACGAGTTGGCGGTCAACGAGTACAAAGGTAAGCTATTTGTAAAGAAGCATTAATTTTCGTTTAAAGTGCCCTAGTTAAAATAATTGAAAGTTACAGGTGGGAAGAGCATGCGGTACAACATTAAAAATGTAATAGATAACATATCCTTCTTCAATGGTTTTACAAGTGTGGAGAAAGTGAAAAAGGGTTATTCACCTGATGATAAATACATAGTTTTGGAGGGGAGAAACAAATATCTATTACGTATTTCAGACTATACATATTATCAAAAAAGGGAAGCGGAATATAAGTTACTACAGGAGTTAGAAGAGAGGGAGATTCAATCACAAAGACCAATTCTATTTGGAAATATAGAAAGAGATAACATTTGTTATATGGTAATCGAATTTATGGAAGGAACTCCAGCAGTTGAAGCATTTAATAACTGTTCTAGTAACATACAACATCAAATTGGCATCCAAGCTGGAAAAGAACTATATAAAATTCATCAAATAGAAGCCCCTTTACATATACCTATTTGGAAAGAGAGCCAGAGAAAGAAGTTTAACTATTACCTCAATGAGTATAAGAATGGTCATTTCAGACATGAACAGGATAAAAGGATTATCAGCTTTATTGAAGAGAATATGGAGTTATTAGGTGATAGAACGAATACGTTATTACATGATGATTTTCATTTAGAACATATTATCCTCTCGGGTGATAGATTTAAAGGAATAATTGATTTTAATGGACACGATTACGGTGATCCGTATCATGACTTTTACAATCTAGCATTATTTAGTAGGAGAATTAGCATACCTTATTGTATCGGACAAATAGAGGGATATTTTTCAGGTCAGCCGGATGACTATTTTTGGAAAGTGTATTCCTTATACGCTGCAATGAATATCTTTTCCACGATAGTTTGGACGACAATGCATGATCCAGCCTCATTCGAGGATGCTTTAGAGAGAATTGAGATTATTTTAGAGGACCACGATAACTTCGAACGTATTAAACCGAAGTGGTATAAATCATGAATATCTATAAACACTTACCCTATTAAGATACATAAGAAACTTATTCTGAAGAAATAGAATCTAATTTCCGATTATCTAACGGATAGTAAAGCCTATGAGCTCCTTGAGCGATACGTTAGAACACCAGCAAAATTTAAATTGCAGAGTAATGTTGGTAACAGAAGATTTGTATTGAGATAACTTAGCATTTCCGAAAAGAGGGGAACATGAAATGAATCTAGATGAATACAAAAAACGAGCAAATGAAGAGGAAGATTGAGCACCAGGGTGGGATGCTATAGATAGTGTGTTTGAAGCGTTATATCCCAATCACAGACCTGAACAATTCGGGACGAATATACATGCCAGATCTGTCTTTGGTGGTGATCAATATTTAGAGGGATATAGTATGTATCAATTACAAAATGGATATAAACATATACTCTCATATGGTCTTACATAATTATACACAAATGAGGAATCTTTTGGCGGAGAGTGGAGCGGTTGGGGATATGAATTAACAATAAAGTTTAAGGAAGATTCAAGTGAAAATTGTATGTGGGCGCTAGATATATTTGCCAACCTTGCTCGTTATACATATACCCAGAAAAGATTTTTTGAACCGTTACAAATTATTGGTGGAAATGGAACTCCTATTAAAATTGGTTCTGCATCAAAAATAACTGCTTTATTGGTAGTTCAAGATACAGAAGCTGAAGGTATTGACACGGTTCACGGTAGAGTTGATTTCCTTCAATTGGTTGGAATCACGGAAAAGGAGTTAGATGCACTTAAGGAGGACCGAAGTCAGGCTGCTATTTTAGTAGAAAAAATGAGAAAAGAAAATCCTTATTTGGTTACGGATATGAATCGGGTTAACTCATTTTTGTGAAGAATTACCCATAAATGAAACAAAACATTGCCTTATTTCGTATGAAAACTACATATGAATAACTAGGAGAGATGTTAAATGACAGAATGGTGGAAGAGAAAAAAAGAAAAGACAAGAAAACATCGTCATGGTGATCGTTATACGTTTGGCGATTTTTTAATGGACGTTCTATTTTGGATACCCGAACTAATCATTCTTCCATTCCGAATTCTGTTTTGGGCGGTTCGTGGTCTTTGGAGAATTATAGATATAACGTAAAGGCTTGTTTCCGATTGGTATTTCCTGTATCCTTTATATAGAAACAGTTTTGCCTTAGATAAAAAAATATTCTTGTGAAACGAGGAGAACAGGATGCCGACACCAAGTATGGAAGATTATATTGAAATTATTTATAACTTAATTGAGACAAAGGGCTATGCCCGTGTTTCTGACATAGCAGAATCATTAGAGGTCCATCCATCATCTGTAACAAAAATGGTACAGAAATTAGATAAAGGTGAATATCTAATTTACGAAAAATATAGAGGTTTTATCTTGACTGAAAAAGGAAAAGAAGTTGGTGAACGATTGGTATTTCGCCATGAGTTATTAGAGGACTTCTTGGAGATAATTGGTGTCGAAAAAGATAATATATACAATGATGTTGAAGGAATTGAACACCATTTAAGCTGGAATTCAATCGATAGATTAGGTGACTTAGTGAGATATTTTAAAGAAGATGAGAAGAGAGTTTCAGAACTTAGAGAAGTTCAGAAACGAAATACTAATTAACGTTCTAACCTTCCCCCTTATTGCTTACATTTAATAAAAAAGCGATAAGGGGATTGTTTATGAAAATAGACGGTGTTTTCTCTGGGGGCGGTGTAAAGGCTTTTGCTTTTGTCGGAGCTTTAGAAAGTATTGAAGAACGGAATCTTCATTTCGAGCGTGTTGCAGGGACATCTGCTGGAGCGATTATTGCTGCTTTACTATCGGCAGGTTACCACTATAAAGAAATAAAAAATCTACTAAATGATCTCGAGCTAAAACAATTTTTAGATCCACCTAGTATAACCAAGTATATCCCCGTTAGCAGGTGGTTACTTTTGTATTTTCAGATGGGGATTTATAAGGGGGATAAATTTGAAAGGTGGATTTATAATCAACTTGCCGAACGAAATATTTATACGTTTGGAGATCTGCCGGTAGGTTATTTAAAAGTAGTAATTAGTGATTTAACACTGGGAAAACTAGTCGTTTTACCAGATGATTTAGAAGGAGTTTATGGGATTAATCCTGTTGATTTCCCAATTGCTCGGGCTGTTCGGATGAGCGCTGGTTTTCCTTATTTCTTTGTACCAAAGAAAATAACAGGGAAAGGCAGGGTGAAAAGTGTGATAGTAGATGGAGGGCTGTTGAGCAATTTTCCAATTTGGGTCTTTGAAAGTGAAACCAATAAGCGCACAAGGCCAATACTTGGAGTAAAGCTAAGTGATTCCCCTCAACAAAACAATCCAAAGCAAATAAAAAATGCCCTTGATATGCTACACGCGTTATTCTCTACTATGAAACAGGCTCATGACGCGAGATACATTGCTAAAAGTGAGAAGGCAAATATCATTTTCATCCCAGTTCAAGATGTAGGAACAACAGACCTTATGATCGATGATGAGGTAAAAAAGAAACTAATGAAGAGCGGTAAAGAGAGGGCGGCTGAGTTTTTAAAGAATTGGACGTATTGACAGAATGTGGTTGTCAGAGGAGGGAACATTTTTTTATAACCGATAGCAAAATAAAGGTCATAGATTTAGATAGACCAGTCCACATTGGAAATTTAAAAAATAATTAATGTAGTGCTATATCACTTTGTGTTTAGCACTACATTTTTTTAGTTAAAACAGTAATGTATATGAATAAACAGTGTCAATAAACATAGGACATTATACATTTAATAATAGATTGACGGCTACATGCATTGCGAATTGGTATGTTAATCCTTCGTTAATTGTAAGTTAGTTTAGAATTTAATGATGAAATTGATGATAGGTTAAGAGATTGCGAAGAAATGTTATTAAACTAGCGGGGGAAGTTGTTGTTCAAGTTGTGAATTACGGAGATTACATTCTTCCAGAGGACCTCCCGCATGTCTTTGATATGCTCTATACTGGAGACAAAGCAAGAACTCAAAACAAAAACAGCACTGGTCTTGGCTTGTTCATTGCGAAGAATATTGTGGAGCAACACAGCGGTTCAATTACTGTTCAAAGTAGTGTAACACAGACTGTTTTTGAAGTCCGATTACCAAAGGAAAGCGAAACATTAACGTAATAAGGAAGAGAATAACTTCAATTACTTGATTTAAGAAAAATTTAAAATTTACCCCACTCTTTTTTAAAAAGTTTTAGCTAATCTTTTAAGCAAGGAAGAATTAGGAGGAAGTTAAAAAATGAAAAAGTGGGGATTTTTAAATTTATTTCTAGTGTGTATGTGTATTGTTTTCATAAATAATGACTCTTTTTTTGAATCAATCGTAGATTTACCAGGCGTGGAAGTACAAGAATATGAAAATGATAAAGTAGAGGATAGTATGACTGATAATATCCAAGAAATAACGATTACAGAGGAACAAATCTTTCAAGGAAATCTGCTTTTAGTTAATAGTGAATATCCTGTTCGCCAAGCAGGTATTAAATCAGATGTCGTCAATCTTTTTACACATAATGAATTGGTAAAGGGATACGGATTGTTATATAACGATACTTATTTGTTAGAATATGTGATTTCAGGTGACAATATGGGTGGAGTAATGGTGACAGTTAACGAATCTATTAAATAAAACTTCTAAATAAAACTTCAAAAATAACTCGAAATTCCTTACTTCTGTTGATTACCTTTTTGGTACTTATTTATCAGGAAATTCAATACCTACAGACAGTAATAAGGCATCTTGGGTGTTAACTAACTACGATGCCTTTTTTTTACTCCCCTTTAAACGAGATTGTAGTAACGGTGCAGCTTAATTTGCAATAAATGATAACCCGAGTCAGGTTATTGAAACAATTGAAGTGGTAAGGAGCATTGGTGGAAAAATAGGATACTAATGAGGGTTTTCGTTCTGCGTCTTTTGCTGGCCCTGAAAATAATATTTGGGAAATTGCGTATAACCCAGATTCTACTTTTGATGAAAGAGGAAAATTCAATAGAAGAAGTGGATGAGATTTTAAAAAAGGCAAAATTATCAGGGGCTAAAATCCAAAAGGAGCCTTTTTATTATGATTTAAATACTTCATTTATTATTGGAATATTATGTTAGTATTTAGATAGAGTTATTATGCTAACGGGCTAGTTTAAATGAATTATAAAGGATTGAAAGAAAATAATTCGAAAAAAGGGAGGTATAAAAGGTGGACTTATTACTCTGGATAGCGATTGGTTTCATAATAATCGGATTTGTTGTTCTCATTTCTATGAAAAAAGGTATGGAGAGTAAGCTGGCTTTTATAACAGCAAATATGGAAGACAAGGAAAGTTTTACAAAAGCCAAATCCATAATTTGGTGGATAGTGAGTACTGTTGCTTGGGGAATAGTGAGTATGATTCTTATTGTTTGGTGGTTTCATAAGAACTTTGGATAACAGTCGGTTCCCCATGTACTTAAATAAACGTGTTCAAATGTTAAACAAGTTGTTCCATTCGGCGTCGCCTTTTTCTTATGCTTAGAGTCTTTTTGTTTTTTGTAATATTATGTTTATGTTTAGAAGGGGTAGAAAAGTTGAATTACTAGGGCTCATTAAAGGGGGGACCAAATTGCTCATCACCAAAAATAATGGCTTTGAATTCGTTGATTATCTAGATGTTAAAGAAACTGAAATATATGATTACCACCGTTTGGCTGGCTCTTATGCACTAATAAAATGTAATGACAAATACCTCTTATGCTATAACAAATGGAGAAAACAATGGGAAATACCAGCAGGAAAAAGGGAAAAGAATGAATCACCAAAGGATTGTGCGATAAGAGAGCTTTATGAAGAAACTGGGCAAAATATTTCGGAGTTAGTATTTAGCGGTTTGTTAAAAGTTAAAAATATAATCAGTGGCGAAATTAAGTATAATCCTGTATATTTTGCTACCATTGAAGAGCTCAAACCTTTTCATGAAAATAACGAGACATCTGAGATACTATTATGGGACCTCAAACAACAAATCGGTTTAAATGAGGGGGTAGATAGGTGAAAAACTTAGTGTTAAAGACTATCGCTATAGTCAGTGCTTCTTTATTTTTTATAATAAGTGATTCTGATGTTACAGAAGCTGCTCCAATTAAATTAGAGCATAGAACAGAGCACATGGAAAGTGATACTACAAGGCAAGTCAGAACTATAAAGCTACCCTTCTTTTATGGTGTAAAGAGTGTAACTGTAAACAATGGTACAATTGAATACTCTATGAACGGGGATAAGATGACTATTATTGCTGATAATGGTACCTGGAATCCTTATCAATATAGTCAATATGTAACCGACTCTAGGACAGGGAGTAGTAGTAGTTTTCCATCGACTATCTATTACTCGAGAGACAAATATACGGGGAATCTTTATGCAGTAGGGGGAAGTTATGTAATAAGTGGAGAATATATTCCTTCTCACAGCAAACAAGCTACAGATAGTAAACCAGGATGGGGAGAAAGTTATTGGGCGTGCTTTGAACATGGTAATGGTTATTATGGATGGTCTAAAACTGGTGATGCTGGAACTGACCAAAGAGCGCCTATCTGGTATGATGACGGTGTATATTCTGGTTGGTTGTACAGAAGTGGTTATACTACACACCGTTCAGACCCTCCTCCTTCGGCAATCTACGGGAGCTGTGATGAAACGACTGCAGGATCTACTTATACTCAGAGAACAGAGCACACTGGATATTGGAGTGGTACCGTTACTAAACCACCTGTTGATACTAGGGTATGGCAGCAAGATTATGCTGGTACAGTATATAAGGGTGGGACGTACTATATTGTTGATATTGAATACTATTCTTTTACATTTGACCCTATGGTTGATCATACTGAAAAGTGGAAAGAGTATCATAGACAATTAGGACATCCAAACGAATACTTTTATTCGGGTGAAAAGTTTATCTTGAAGGCTGATGTAAATGATATATATGATGTACAAAGTGTAACTGTTAACTTTATAGGAGAACAAGTTAATGGTAATATGCTTAGGTTATCAACGGAGTTATCGCCATTATCAGGATATACGGATAAGTATATTGGAGAGTTATATGATTCTTCTATGTCGAAACCGGAAACTTTTCTTAAACCAACAGTAGATGATAGTGAAAAGTCTGTATACTTTTGTTTACTACTGTATGGGTAGATTTCGAAGGAAATCGACTTGAAGAAGAAGAATTAGTAAAGGTAGAAATATTAGATAACGTTTTTCAACCTTTAGATTTTTATAGAAGCAACT
>NZ_AEWH01000047.1 GCF_000190475.1 Ornithinibacillus scapharcae TW25 | reverse complement strand
CTTTTTTAGGGTACAACACCGACAGTGCATCTCGATACACAGATTAGATTTTCATCTTCATCAACAATATTAACTTCCCATACCATAAATGATCTTCCGATATGGACAGGCTTTGCCTTTGCCGTAACCACACCATCTCGTTTGCTTTTTACATGATTCGCGTTAATTTCAATTCCAAAGACATGAAATTTATCCAAATCAACATGGAGGCAAGCACCAATGCTGGCTGCTGATTCCGCAAGTGCTACACTTGCCCCGCCATGTAAATACCCAAGTGGCTGATGTGTTCTTTTATCAACAGGCATGGTCATGACTACTAAATCCTTATCAAGGGATACCGTCTCTATTCCGAGGGACTCCATTAATGTATTACTTAATTCCATCTATACTCTCCCCTTTAGTAATAATTGGTTCAATCTGTTGTTCTTAGATGAAATAATGAATGAGTAAGGAAATACCTAATAAAAATCCATAAATAGTATTTGTTTTTCCGGTTAGTACCATTGCAGGCATCATTTCTAATGGTTTTGTTTTGCCCTTAAACCCTTTTACTACTTTTATTGCAGGTATTACTGCGATTAAAGTAATGAAGGACCATAATGGTAGAATTCCGATAATACAGAGGTATACGGTGTAGTAAAAGGCAATAAAGAATAAAATTCCTAGGAAACGAACAGCATTCTTTCTTCCAAGTAGAATTGCTAGTGTTTTTCTTCCGCCTTTTTCATCGCCATCTAAGTCTCGTATATTATTGGATAACATAATACAGCCAATTAAAATCGCTACAGGAATGGATACAAAGATAACTAAGCTATTGATTGTTCCTGTTTGGACATAATAACTAATTCCTATTATAACAGTACCCATTAAGAAACCTGAAAATAGTTCGCCGAATGGAGTAGTAGAAATAGGCAGTGGTCCACCTGTATATAAATAACCGAATAACATACAAACTAACCCAATTACAGCAATCCACCAGCTAGAAACCATGCAGATATAGATACCTAATACTAAAGCAATAGCATAGAAAATAAGTGCTAATCGTAGAACAGTTTTAGGATGAATACCATCACGGACAATTGTGCCACCAATGCCAACAGATTCCTCCGAATCGAGTCCTCTAACATAATCATAGTACTCATTGAACATATTGGTAGCAGATTGTATCAACATAGATGCAATTAACATTGCTAGAAATACGAGTATGTTAAATTTCGTATCATTAACATTTAACGCATACATACTCCCGACAAAGACAGGAACGAACGATGCAGTGAGTGTATGTGGTCGAAGTAAACGCCACCATACTTGAAAGCCATCACGTTCATTTAAGGCTTTTTTTATATGATCTTTATCTGTTGTTGTTACCATATTTTATCCCCTTATTATCAATATCATATTAAGTTTAGGCAAAATGTGTTGGTGTGTCAACGAACTAGAGGCCCCAACTAGGAAGATATATGAAAAAACGGATAAAATAATTGTTAAATAGTAACAATATGATCCTAGTTTAGATACTTGATTTCTTGAGAAACTATCCAAAAGGGACTAGAATAAGAGTTGGACTATTATGTACTAACGGAGGAAAATCAAATGATAGAGGTTAAAGAGGAGACATTTGAAACAACTTTAAGGAAAGTTCTTCAAAGCTTAAAGCCCTCTGAATCAAAACTTATTAGTTTTACGAAAAGAATAGAATCCATTAATCCTCTTCATTTTTTTGAAGCGGGATATTCTCTACATATGAATCGTACTTTTTGGATGAGCACTATTGATAACTTTGCTGTAGTAGGGATCGGGAATGCCTATTCCATCAATCAAGACAAGGCCGATATGCGAGAACTCCAAGAACAATGGAACACTTTATTACAGGAAGCTATTACAATCAACCCTTTTTCTGTACCTGGTACAGGGGTTATTGCAATTGGTGGCATGGACTTTGATCCACGTAAGCCAAAGACGCCTTTATGGGACCATTTCTCTTCGAGTGAGTTACGTATACCAAAGTTTTTATTAACGGTAAGACAAGGTGATTCCTATCTAACTTCGAATGTCTATGTGAACGGAAATGACAGGGTAGCATCCATTTATGAAGAATTGATGGAAATAGAAAGGGAATTATTATCACCGAATGAGAAGGAGGAAAATATCCCAACAATACTTCGTCAGCAAGAAATTCAACCTATTAAGTGGAAAAACACGGTGAAACTAGCAACGGAAACGATGGCAAATGGACAGGCTGAAAAAATAGTCTTGGCACGTGAGTTGCGTTTGGATTTCGAAGAAAGGGTTCAACTTACTGATATATTACAAGGTTTACTAGAAACCCAACCGACAAGCTATATCTTTGCCTATGAGCAAGAAGGTGATTGTTTTATAGGGGCAAGTCCCGAGAGACTTGTAAAGGTAGAAAATAATCAACTTCTCTCTACTTGTTTAGCAGGTACTGCACCAAGAGGACAGAGTGAAATAGAAGATGAAAAAATTGGTTATCAGTTACTACATGATAAGAAAAATTTGGAAGAGCATGATTTCGTTGTCCAGATGATAAAACAATCGATAGAGGAATTTTGTGATGACTTGCAAATACCTGATAAACCAATCCTTTATAAGTTACGGAACTTGCAGCATTTATATACACCTGTACGTGGGTTACTTAAAGAGGGTTATACCATCTTTGATGTCGTAAAAAAACTCCACCCAACTCCTGCCCTAGGTGGGGAACCAAGAGAAGAAGCATTATCGTTTATTCGTGAATATGAACATTTAGATCGTGGGTGGTATGGTGCGCCGTTCGGTTGGATTGATAGCAATCACAACGGGGAGTTTGCTGTAGCCATTCGGTCTGGGCTGATTCAAGGGAACAAGGCTTCCTTATTTGCCGGATGTGGCGTTGTAAAAGATTCAGATCCGGAAGCAGAATTTGTGGAGACAAGTATTAAATTTTTACCAATGTTGACTGTCCTAGGAGGATAACCGTCATGGAACATATCGAAAATCTAACAAGGTACGTAGCAAACTTTGTAGATGAATTATCAAAAAGTGGATTAACAGATGTTGTCATCTCTCCTGGTTCCCGCTCTACTCCGCTAGCGATGACGTTTGCTGAGCATCCAGATATAAAAGAGTGGGTGGTACTAGATGAACGTTCTGCTGCTTTTTTTGGCCTTGGTTTAGCAAAACAAACCAAGCGTCCTGTTGCACTTGTCTGCTCATCTGGAACGGCTGCAGCTAATTACTTTCCAGCAATTGTTGAGGCCCATCAAAGTAGAGTACCACTAATAGCGTTAACAGCAGATCGTCCCCATGAACTGCGGGATGTTGGAGCTCCTCAGGCAATTGACCAATTAAAGCTTTTTGGAGGTTATGTCAAAGATTTTCATGAAATGGCATTACCAGAAGCTACTGATGAAATGCTGAAATATGCTCGGACAAGAGCAGCTCGTGCGATACATCAAGCAATATCAGGTAATCCGGGTCCAATCCATCTGAATTTTCCGTTTCGCGAGCCGCTGGTCCCAGACTTTTCTTTAAAAAACGTCTGGGGTGAACCAATACGGGAACCGTATACGATATGGCATCAAGGGAAAAAGAAGCTCTCAGAGGAATTTGTGAAGCATCTTGCAGATAGATTAACTTCTACCAAAAAGGGAGTCATCGTTTGTGGTCCGCAAGTAGATTCAGATTTAGCGGAAGCTGTAGCCTTATTTGGGGAAAGCTATGGAATCCCTATCTTGGCAGATCCGCTTTCACAGCTTAGATCGGGTCCTCACTCTACCAAGAATATTATCGAGGGTTATGATGCATTTCTCAGAGGTGGGAAAATACGTCAATCATTAAAGCCAGATTACATCATTCGTTTCGGAGCAATGCCTGTATCAAAAGCTTTCCTTTTTTATGTGAAAGAGAATCCAGACATTACGCAATTTGTTATTGAAGAGGAAACTGGTTACCGTGAACCGGTCGGTAATTCATCTGAGTTTATTTTTACAGACCCTATAGCCTTCTGTTCCGGTTTAGTAGAAGCAAATAATCATTTCCAAATGGAAGAAACAGAATGGTTACAGCAATGGAAGAGATTAAATGAAATTGCTAAAAGTCATTTATTAACGGCTTCTGACGAAGAACTAACAGAGGGTGAGGCTGTGAAGCAGTTGATGGAGGTAATACCTGACCATAGTAGTCTATATGTAGGGAATAGCATGGCCATTCGGGATGTGGATACGTTTTATATGACTGGAGAAAAAGACCTAACTATATTAGCGAACCGTGGAGCAAATGGAATTGATGGTATGGTATCCAGTGGAGTTGGAGCAGCAGCATCCGGAAAGCCTGTAACGCTGTTATTAGGTGATTTATCCTTTTACCATGATATGAATGGGTTGTTGGCTGCGAAACATTACAACCTGAACATAACTATTTTAGTTGTGAATAATAATGGTGGTGGAATATTCTCCTTTTTACCGCAATCTGCAAATGAGAAACATTTTGAAGCGTTGTTCGGTACTCCATTACACATTGAATTTGAAAAGGCTATTGAAATGTATCAAGGAAGCTATTATAACCCGAAAAGTTCGAATGAGCTTAAAGAGGCACTGCTAGCAAGTTATAAGGAGCAAGGATTGTCCGTGGTGGAAGTGAAGACGGATAGGAAAGAAAATCTTCTATGGCATCGAGCATTATGGCAGAATATCGAAGAAGAGATTCTGAAGACGGTGATTGATTGAAAAAGTTAATTCGTGATTCAAGTTACTGGTATGAAGTACATGGGGAAGGGGAAGCCCTAGTATTGCTTCATGGATTTACAGGAAGTACCCAAACATGGAACCATATTATACAAACCTTCCGATCAAGCTTTCAAATTATTGTGATTGACTTGCCTGGCCATGGAAAAACTGTTTCTCATTCACCCATTTCGATGGAACAATGCTGTACTGATATACGGACCTTGTTAGTAGAGATAGGTATCGATTCTTGTCACATGATTGGCTACTCTATGGGTGGTAGAACAGCTCTATCATTTTCCATGCTTTACCCTGATATGGTAAAGTCGCTAGTGTTGGAAAGTGCTTCTGCAGGACTAGACTTAGAAGAAGATCGCCATAGCAGAAGAACGAATGATGAAAAATTAGCACAAAAGCTCGAACGAGAAGGTTTAGAATCATTCATTGATTTTTGGGAAAGTATACCATTATTTGAAAGCCAAAAGAATTTGTCACTTGAAACTCAGAACGAGATTCGGAAGGAGCGACTCTCGCAGAATGTAGAAGGATTAGCGATGTCCCTCCGCTCGATGGGGACAGGTAGTCAACCTAGTTGGTGGCCAAAACTTTCCCTGTTTAATAAACCTGTGTTATTAATCGCTGGAGAACTAGATTCTAAATTTGTTTCTATTAATAAAAGAATGCACGAAGCCTTACCACAAAGCCAATTAACGATTGTTAAACAAGCAGGTCATGCAATTCATGTGGAACAACCGGAGTTTTTTGGTAAAATAATAGAGATGTTTATTTTTGTAGATAGAAAGTAACTTTTTATCTACAAAATAATTTGTTAATACCGTTCCAAAATACATAATGAATTTAGGAGGAGTAACATGACTGTAAAATGGGAAAAAGTCCGTGACTATGAAGAAATTATTTATGAGAAATATAATGGTGTTGCTAAAGTTACCATTAACCGTCCAGAAAAACGCAATGCATTTACACCTTTAACGGTAAATGAGATGATCGATGCGTTCGCTGATGCGCGTGACGATTCTTCTGTTGGAGTAATCATTCTAACAGGTGCTGGAGATTTAGCATTCTGTTCTGGAGGAGACCAGTCAGTTCGTGGACATGGAGGGTATGTAGGATCTGACCATATTCCTCGTTTAAATGTTCTTGATTTACAACGTTTAATCCGTACAATTCCAAAACCAGTCATTGCAATGGTAGCTGGATATGCAATTGGAGGGGGACATGTTCTTCACGTTGTATGTGATTTAACCATCGCTGCTGATAATGCGAAGTTCGGTCAAACTGGTCCAAAAGTTGGTAGCTTTGATGCCGGTTATGGTGCAGGTTTACTAGCTGAGATGGTTGGACAAAAGCGTGCTCGTGAAATTTGGTACCTATGCCGCCAATATGGTGCTGAAGAAGCGTATGAAATGGGTCTGGTTAACAAAGTAGTACCTTTAGAGAAGTTGGAAGAAGAGACATTACAGTGGTGTGAGGAAATTTTAGAGAAATCACCAACAGCCCTACGATTCTTAAAAGCTTCCTTCAATGCGGCTACAGACGGCTTAGCAGGATTACAGCAAATGGGTGGAGATGCTACTCTACTTTACTACACAACTGATGAAGCAAAAGAAGGAAGAGACGCATTCAAGGAGAAAAGAAAACCAGACTTTGATCAATTCCCACGTTTCCCTTGATTTTATATGGAGTATGAGTAATGATACCGCGTATCAACTCCATTTATAAGGTGAAGATACACGAAAATCCTGATAAAGTTCATCAAAAAACAAACAGAAAACATGAAAAAACCTTTGCGAATAGCAGAGGTTTTTCTTTCAAATGAGGTGTTAGTATGGGAGAAGTCATCCCGCATTGGTTGTCTAAGCAAGCATTTCTTTCGCCCGACCAGCCTGCCATGGAGCAAGTGGATGGAACAATGATTACGTTTCAACAATTGAAGGAAGAAAGTCAAACCTTTGCAAAAAAACTAGCAGCAGTCGGTATTAATAAAGGGGAACACATTGCGATTTTGTCCAATAATAATGTGCAAATGATTATTGCTATTCATGCATTAAGCTATCTTGGGGCTGTTGCAGTTTTACTTAATACGAGATTGACATCAGAAGAATTAAACTATCAAATAAGTGATGCAGATGTTAAGGCTATTATCTATCATGAACAGCTATCAGAACAGACGAAAGCCCTTCTTGCAGATATTAAGAAAAGCTTCAAAGACGTTGAAGCAGAACATGAAAAAAATATCCAGCTAGTATCTGAGCTAAATTTAGACGATCCGTTTACGATAATATATACTTCTGGAACAACAGGATTTCCAAAAGGAGTCATCCATACGTATGGAAACCATTGGTGGAGTGCTATTGGGTCAGCATTAAATTTAGGAATATCAGACAGGGATAAATGGCTAGCTGTGCTACCATATTTCCACGTAGGTGGACTTTCCATATTTGTTAAAAGTGTCATTTATGGGATGCCTGTTTATGTAGTAGAGAAATTTAATGAGCAAATTGTATTGGATGCAATAGTCAACCGCGGAGTTACGATAGCATCAGTTGTGACAGTTATGGTTCAACGATTGTTAGACTCATTAGGGGAAAATAGTTTTCCAGAACATTTCCGTTGCATGCTCCTTGGTGGGGGACCAGCACCAGTACCATTATTGGAAAAAGCGAATTCTAAAAATGTCCCTGTATTTCAATCATTTGGAATGACGGAGACCTCATCTCAAATCGTAACGCTTAGCCCGAGAGATGCTCTACATAAAGTTGGCTCTGCAGGGAAAGCGTTATTCCCAGCTCAAGTGAAAATTCAACAAAGTGAACCAAATCAAATCGGAGAAATCCTAGTAAAAGGACCGATGGTGACAAAGGGATACTATAATCATACAAAAGCAAACGAAAATAGTTTTCATGATGGATGGTTACTAACTGGAGATTTAGGTTATGTAGATGATGAAGGGTTCTTATATGTTGTTGATCGTCGTAAAGATTTAATTATCTCAGGGGGAGAGAATATTTATCCTTCTGAGATTGAAAGTGTATTATCTGGTTTTGAAGGAGTTAAGGAAATTGGAGTTACAGGTAAGAAAGATGATTATTGGGGACAAGTTCCAGTTGCCTTTATAGTACCTCATCATAAACAAGTCAAAAAAGAGGATATCCTCACATATGCAAAGGACAAATTAGCAAAGTATAAACTTCCAAAAGAAATATATTTTGTAGATAGTTTACCTAGAAATGCTTCCAATAAACTGGTCAGGGCCAATTTGCTCGATCTAATGGATGGATAGAATACTTCTGCATACATGCTTTTCCTATTTTAAGACAAATTAATCATAGGAGGTGTATGTATGGAGAAGAAGAAATATTATGTAGAAATAGGTAGTGGAGAAATTTCACAAATTAAATATCAAAATAACGACAGTTTTACAATCTATGCAACGGATGATGAAGTAACGATGCTACGAGCAAGATTTAGAAATATGGACGGTTCTGCAAATGATAGTTTTTGGAGAGCACACGTCCCTATTATGCCTTATCATCATGATAGGCCAAATGATCATTATGATAGTGAGATGGTCGATGTATATCGAATGTTGTATGAATTAGGCGATGAAACGACAAAAAATCATATTGAGAGTATTGGTATTTTGGGAGATAATCATATATAAGAGAGTATGGGAATAGGATAGAATATCTTATTCCTTTTTTCTGCAAGAAGATATATATTTTGGCGTTGGGAGTCTATAGAGGTTTAGTGGTAGTAGATGAGAGGTAATAATAAAGAGTAGAATCTATTAGGGGGAAATAGATTGATGAGACTTATCTTTATCCTTATTATACTTGGAATATGCGCTATCTTAGTCGTACCATCTTTTGCAAATTCAGATCGTCCAATGGAACAAGGAATGCCGATTCAGGAAATGCACCAATTAATTTCTCAAGATGAAATTGTTAATCTGACCGATGAATTTATGAATATCCTCGTTCAGGAAACAGATGAAGATTATCAAGTGAAAGCGTATGAGGATAAAGCATCTTTACTACAAGCATTTTATCATATTACAACAGAAGAGGTTGTCAAACCATATGTTGACACTTATTATTATGAGCAAAATGGGGCACTATATATTATTCCAACGGAAACACCGCCATGGTTTGATAAACAGAATGACTATGATGTGTTACAATTAGAAGAGAATAAGATTCTGGTGAAGCAAGAAAATCAATCTGACTTATATGGTGCCTACCGGATTGATTTAGAATTAACTTATGCAACGCCGGGATGGAAAATCACAAAAATAACACATCACTGATGATTAGTAAAAGGTAGCTGACATATGTTCACATTTCTAGATTTTTACAAAAATGAGATTCAACTTTCATTCGATGATCATCCCTTTTCAAAAGAGCCAAAACACGTATGGGTAATCTGCCGTTACCAAGATAAATGGTTGTTGACCAAACACAAGGATCGCGGCTTAGAATTTCCTGGAGGTAAGGTAGAAGAAGGGGAAAGTGCGGAAGAGGCTGCACATCGAGAGGTAATGGAAGAGACTGGTGGTACTATAAAAACTATCCGTTATATTGCCCAATACCACGTAGCTGGAAAAGCGGGTCATGTAATAAAGAATGTTTACTTTGCTGAAATCGACAGATTGGAAGAGCAAGAAACATATTATGAAACATATGGGCCTGTATTAATTGACGATATTCCTAAAGATGTTAAGCGCAATAAAAAGTATAGCTTTATTATGAAAGATGATATATTAACAAATTGTCTTCAAAGATTAAATCGATAATATTAATTTTAAACACCTCAAATTGGGGTGTTATTTTTTGAAAAATATTCTACTTTACATGCATTCTTTGTTATAATTTTACTAATTGTGAAGCAATTCAACAGCTAAATGATAGTAATAATAATACTAGTTGCAGAAAAGGATGATATTCTAATTGCGACTAAAATGAAAAGTGAGGATACATAAGTGGAATTTAAAATTAGTAATGACATTCTGCAAAAAGCAATAATCGAAGTGAGTAGAGTGGTCTCTTCTAACAGTTCTAGTCCCATATTATCGGGAATTAAAATCATTGCAGAAGCAGAACAATTAATTATAATCGGGGGGAATTCCGATATTACAATAGAAAAGGTAATTCCGATGTCGAGCGCGTTAAAAGTCTATCAAACTGGCTCTGCTTTGGTTTCGGGAAAACTACTTGGAGAGTTAATTAAAAAGCTACCAGGCAATATCTACATGAAAGTGGATAATAATCAATCCGTAATCGTTCAATCAGGTGAAATCATCACGAAATTAAGTAATATGGACCCTGAGGAATATCCAAAACCAACTCTTTATCTTGAAGGGGAAAGACTACGTATACCTAGCCAAGTAATAATGGAATTAATTCGCTATACAGTATTTGCCACCTCAAAAGCAGAAACAAAACCTGTACTAACAGGAGTTCATTTCCATTTTCTAAAAGATTATCTTACTTGCATTGCGACAAATTCACAAAGGCTCTCGCTTAAAAAGCATATAATCAATACGGAGTTAACGGGTTCCTATGTGATTCCAAGAAAGGCACTTGTAGAAGTAGGAAGATTAGCAGGGAATCAGAAGGGCGTAATGGAGATCTTTTTTACGAATAATTCGGTGGTATTTAAAACAGATTCGCTCACGTTATACTCGAAGTTGATAGATGGAAAATACCCTGATGTGTCTAGCCTACTGTCCCAGGAAACAAGTACTACGATAATTGTGGATAGACATCTATTGTTAAAGGGTGTTGAAAGAGCGAGTATTTTTACGAATGAATCTCGAAATAACAATATTACGTTACAAATAGAAGGGAAATCAAAAATTAAGATTTTATCTGGTTCTTCTTTAGCGGGACAACTTGAAGAAACTCAAGAATGTAAAAGTATTTCAGGATTGGAAGAATTAACGGTTACGTTGGATGCTAATTATCTCATGGAGGCATTACAAGTGATTGATAGGGAAGAAGTGACGTTAAGCTTCCATGGTTCTTTAAAGCCAATTCTGATTTATCCAATCGGAGATGATAGTCACATACAACTGATTTCTCCTGTTAGATCATAATAAAGAATAGATAGGAGGAGAAATGTGAATCCTGATACGTTAATAGGGAAAGGAAATACAGCAAATATCTATCTCGTGGGAAATCAGATTCAAAAGGTATTTCATGATCGTTTTACGGTAGCAGAAGCTACCTATGAAGCGAAAAAACAGATAATCGCTTTTGATAATGGATTAACTGTACCAAGGGTATTAGACGTAACGACTATCGAAAATAAAGCTGTAATTATTATGGAATACATAAAGGGAAGGACACTTGGCGAATTACTCTTGGAAGATATTGATAATGCCGAGTATTATCTAAACATCGCAGTGGACATTCATATGCAGATCCATTCGATTGAAACAACTTCATTGGAGAATATGAAAGACCGATTAGAAAGTAAAATTGAAGGCGCACCTATTTTGCAGCCATCCCATAAGCGTATACTTATGAAACATTTAGAACAGATGCCTCTCAGAACGAAGCTCTGTCATGGGGACTTTCATCCGTTTAATATAATTATGGGTAAAGAGGGAAGTACGGTTATTGATTGGGTAGATGCAAGTAGTGGGGATAAACATGCTGATGTTTTTCGAACATATCTGTTATATTCGCAGCATTCTATTGAATTAGCAGAACAATATGTAGCTATTTATTGTGAAAAAAGTGGCTTACTAAAAGAAGAAATTTTCGAGTGGGCGCCGATTATTGCAGCTGCAAGATTATCGGATAAAGCATCTACAGAAGACATAGAAAGACTTCTGAGGATAGTAAATGATTTCTATAACATGTAAAGAGCAAGGGTTTTCCTTGCTCTAATAAATTAAGTCGTATGTTTAATTAACCATTTTTCTAATCTTTCCACGACCTTATACATAATGGCGGCAAATATGGCTATTAGGATTAATGCAGACATCACTAATGAGAAATCAAACACCTGGAATCCGTATACAATCAGGTATCCTAAACCTTCTTTGGATACTAGAAATTCTCCGACAATGACTCCGACCCAAGATAATCCTACATTAACCTTAAGTGTGGATATCATAACTGGTAGATTGGCTGGAAATACTGCAGATTTAAAACATTGCCATCTAGTGGCCCCAAAGCTGAGTAGAACTTTTTCATAGTTTGGGTCAACCTCACGAAATCCGGTGTAAACAACAATAGTGGTTATAATAACGGATATGATAGCCCCCATTGCGATGATAGAAATATATCCGGGTCCTAAAGCAACAATAATAATTGGCCCCAGTGCTACTTTAGGCATTGCATTTAGAATAACCAGGTAAGGATCTGCTATTTTCGAAAACCTTGATGACGACCAAAGTAAAGATGCAAGAACAATACCGAGTAATGTTCCGATAATAAACCCTAATAATGTCTCAAATAGTGTTACAAACGTATGGGAAATCATGGATCCATCCGAGAATTTCTGGATTAAGAGATTGTATACTTTGGATGGGGAACTAAATAGTAGAGGGTCAATCCAGTTTTCTCTACTAGCAAGTTCCCATAATCCAAAGAAACCAACTAAGATAAAAACTTGCCATCCCATTACAACTCTTTTTTCTCTTTTTAACCTTTGTTGGTGCTTCTCGAATATGTGGCTATCTTCTTTTATAGGCATTACAATATCTCCTTTCCATAGGAGGTGTTAAACCGTTTGTGGTTCATTTTTATTTAACTCCTCCCATACTTTATCAAAAAGAGATTGGTATTTCGGATGTCTCCGAGCAAGAAATGGCATCTCATTACGCAATTCAATTGGTACCTCAAATATTTTTGCGATAGAGCCTGGATTTGCACTCATGAGTATGATTCGATCACTCATTGCGATCGCCTCTCCGATATCATGGGTAACTAAAATTGCTGTCTTTTGATAGGCATGTAGCAACTTGAATACTAAGTCTTCTAATTTAAGCTTTGTTTGGTAATCAAGTGCGGAAAAGGGTTCATCTAATAAAAGAATCTTAGGGTCTGTGATAAGGGTACGAACTAATGCAACTCTTTGACGCATCCCACCTGATAGAGCAGAAGGATACTTATCTTCCACATCTTTTAGTCCAACTTCTTGGAGAAGTTCTTTAGCCTTATTAATCCGATCACTATCCACATTATCCTGGATGATAGGTCCTAGAAGTACATTATCCAGAATGGTCTTCCAAGGGAAAAGGTAGTCTTGTTGAAGCATATAGCCAATGGCTAGTTCGGATTCCGTGATTGGTTTATTTTCCAGTAATACTTTACCTGAAGTATGCTTCATAATTCCTGATACAATAGACAAGATGGTTGACTTACCGCATCCACTTGGTCCGAGTAAAGAGACAAACTCTCCCTCTTTAATAGAGAATGATATATCCTCCAGTGCTTTCGTGTAATTATTTTTAGTAAAATAATGATGTGTCACATTTTCTAAGGTTAGAAAGGACATATTTTCCCTCCTTACTTATTGATGACGTCCTCTGCTATCTCTGTATTTACCAATTCATCATAAGAAATTTCGCCTTCAGGTAGCTCACCTGCTTCTTGCATGATAGTGGTCAAATTGTTCCACTCTTCTTCATCTAATATTGGATCTGTCGCAAAGGAACCCTGACTCTTATAACGCTCGATTGATGAAGTGAGAATATCAATATCGATATCTTCAAAGTATTTTGCTATCGTTTCTGCGATTTCAGTGGAATCTGTTTCATCTACCCATTGCTGTGCTTTATAGATTGCTTTTGTGAATTTCTCAATATTTTCCTTGTTGTCTTGTATATAGCTTTGTTTTGCCATAAATACAGTATATGGGACATGGCCTGACTCTTCCCCGAAAGATGCTATAACATGGCCATTGCCTTCTTTTTCAAACACACTCGCTGTAGGCTCAAATAGTTGAACATATTCGTAGTCACCAGACAGGAAAGCACCAGGAATATTCGCAAATTCTATATTTTGATGTAGAGAAAGATCGTTATGAGGATCAATCTCATGTTGCTTTAAAACATATTCCCCAACCATTTGGGGCATACCGCCTTTACGTTGACCTAAGAAGTTGGAGTCCTTTAAGTCTTCCCATGTAAAATCAGGATGTTCTTCTTTTGCAACAAGAAAGGTTCCATCAGTCTGTGTTAACTGTGCAAAATTAACGGCAAAATCCTTTGAATCTTGAGCATAAACATAAATGGAAGTCTCGGAACCTACTAAAGCAACGTCAATCCCATCAGATAAAAGCGCAGTCATCGTTTTGTCGCCACCCCAGGTAGTTTGGAGCTCTACATCCAAACCTTCCTCTTCAAAAAATCCTTTTTCAATTGCTACATATTGTGGTGTGTAGAACAGAGATCTGGTAACTTCTCCTAATTTAATGGTTGTATTTTCACTGCTAGAATTACATGCAGAAAGAAATAAAAGCCCAATACAGGAAACCAAAGCAAAAATCTTAAACCTTCTCATTCTTTTCGACCCTTTCAACCTGATGAATTTTTAATAGACAGGAATTTAATCATCATTCCTGTTTAGCGTTGGTTCGGTATTTGTTAGTTCCAAATGGTGTAGAAATTAGTAGGATGTATCGTTTATTTATTAGAATTAATACCTTAATTCTTGGTAAGTTTTCTAATCAACACAGTTTATGCGTAGTGAAAAAGATGTGTGAATGCCTATATAGAAAAATGGCGCAAAAGAAAAAAACCGACCTTGAATGGTCGGTTTTGAAAGAATAATAGCCGGTTACTACAACTATTACATCTATAAAAACCCTCTTGGGATGAGGACAAAATAAAATGAAACCTATTCATTATCAATCAACTGAGACACGTAGGAGTTTCATTAGACATTATTTAAATAGTGGACCAGCAGCAGCTATTTCTGCACTCACATCCGAAAATTTTCTGAAGTTATCATGAAATTTTTTAGCAAGAGCTGTAGCTTGTTCCTCGTAAGATTTTTGGTCCTCCCATGTGTTTTTCGGAATTAGCACATCATCTGGAACACCGGCAACATGTGCAGGAATATCTAAACCAAAGATCTCATCTTTAATCGTTTCTACGTTATTTAATTCTCCTTCTAGTGCTGCATGTACCATAGCTCTAGTGTAGGAGAGCTTTATTCGACTTCCTACTCCATAGGAACCCCCAGTCCAGCCGGTATTGATTAAAAACACATTTGTGTTATATTGGTCAATTTTTTCACCAAGCATCGATGCGTAAGTAGCAGGTGGTAATGGAAGAAATGGTGCACCAAAGCAAGCTGAGAAAGTAGCTTGTGGTTCCGTGACTCCGCGTTCTGTACCAGCGAGTTTACTAGTATATCCACTTAGGAAATGGTACATAGCTTGTTCCTTCGATAACTTGCTAATAGGAGGTAATGTACCAGACGCGTCTGCTGTTAGGAAAATAATCGTGTTCGGATGTCCGGCAATACTCGGGCTAATAATATTATCAATATGCTCTAATGGGTACGCAGCGCGCGTGTTTTCCGTTAACGTAGTATTATCGTAATCCGGCTTACGAGTGTAATCATCTAATATGACATTTTCTAAAACAGAACCAAATTTAATGGCGTTGTATATTTGCGGTTCTTTTTCCTCTGAGAGGTTGATACATTTTGCATAACAACCACCTTCAATATTAAATACACCGCTAGAGCTCCAAGCATGCTCATCATCCCCGATTAGTCTACGATAAGGATCTGCTGATAGGGTTGTTTTCCCAGTACCAGATAGACCAAAGAATAAAGCAACATCTCCTTCATTCCCGACATTAGCTGAGCAGTGCATCGATAGAATGTTTTGTTCAGGTAGTAGAAAATTCATAATCGAGAAAATAGATTTTTTAATTTCTCCTGCATATTCTGTACCACCAATGAGAATAATTTTATGCTCAAAGGATACAAGAATAAATGCCTCCGAGTTTGTCCCATCTCTATCAGGGTCTGCTTTAAAGGTTGGAGCAGAGATAACCGTAAATGATGGTTCATGAGTAGTTAATTGTTCTTCAGTAGGGCGAATGAACAATTGCTTCGCAAATAGATTATGCCATGCAAATTCGTTAATAACTTGAATAGGAAGTTGGTAGTTTTGATCAGCACCTGCAAAACCATTGAATACGTAAACTTCATCTTTTTCTTTCAGATGTTGGATTACTTTCGTATATAATCTTTCAAAAACTTCTTCCTCGATTGGTTGATTAACATGACCCCAATCTACTTTACTTTCGGATATGGAATCCCTTACAATAAATTTATCTTCTGGTGAACGACCTGTGTATTTGCCGGTAGTTGCAAGCACAGCGCCTGTATTGGATAAGACTCCTTCATTACGTGAAAGTACTTTTTCAACTAATGTCGCGACGGATAAGTTTTTCAATACATTGTTTTGAGATAAGAGTTCTTCCAATAGAGAAGTTTTTATTACTGTATTCATTAAAATTACCTTCCTTTTTAAGAATTTAATTGAAGATAGATTCCTATTCATACATTAATTCTTGAAATTAATTAATAGTATAACACATTATGATTAATAGTCCATACTATTTATTATTTTTTATTGTATTATATTTTTTATATTCTGTGACAGTAAATTACGGTTGACATAGGACATTTGATTCGGTTAACCTACAATAGAGCGGATACTCTCTTATTCAGAGTCGGCGGAGGGACAGACCCGATGAAGCCCAGCAACCTCACGTAAGTGAAAAGGTGCTAACCTGATGCAAGGAAAATACCTTGAACAATAAGAGTGAAAGGCTGAATAACCCTTTCCTCAAATACAGAGTAGGAAAGGCTTTTTTTGTTGGTTTGCATATTATACTGATGAAATAGAGTTCCGTACCATGTTTATAGAGGAGGATTTAGCCATATGGCTAAAAATCGTCGATTATTTACATCTGAGTCTGTAACAGAGGGACATCCCGATAAAATCTGTGACCAGATTTCAGACGCAATCTTAGATGAAATTTTAAAAAATGACCCAGTAGCCCGAGTTGCTTGCGAAACTACTGTAACTACAGGATTAGTTTTAGTAGCAGGAGAAATTACAACCTCTACCTATGTCGATATTCCTGCAGTCGTTAGGCAGACAGTAAAGGATATTGGATACACCCGTGCAAAATATGGTTTTGATGCAGATACTTGTGCCGTCTTAACAGCTATTGATGAACAATCACCTGACATCGCTGAGGGGGTTAATCAAGCTCTAGAAGCACGACAAGGAAAGATGACGGAAGGGGAAATCGCTGCGATAGGTGCGGGGGACCAAGGTCTAATGTTTGGTTATGCTTGTAATGAAACAGAAGAACTAATGCCACTCCCAATCTCATTAGCACATAAGCTTTCCAAACGTTTAAGTGATGTTCGTAAAGACGATACGCTTGCATACCTACGTCCAGATGGAAAGACACAGGTAACCGTAGAGTATGATGAAGATGACCGTCCAATTCGAGTAGACACCATCGTTATTTCTACGCAGCATTCTCAAAGTGCTACATTAGAACAAATTGAAAAAGATCTGATGGAGTATGTAATTAAACCAGTTGTTCCTTCAGAATTACTAGATGAAAGTACTAAATATTTCATTAATCCAACTGGTCGATTTGTAATTGGTGGACCACAAGGTGATGCTGGACTTACTGGTAGAAAGATTATTGTAGATACGTACGGTGGATATGCGCGCCATGGAGGCGGGGCATTTAGTGGAAAGGATCCAACTAAGGTAGACCGTTCAGCTGCATATGCTGCTCGTTATGTAGCGAAAAATATTGTTGCAGCTAAGTTAGCTGATTCCTGTGAAGTGCAACTTGCCTATGCGATAGGCGTAGCAGAACCAGTTTCCATTTCTATCAATACCTTTGGTACAGGTATTGTTAGTGAGGAAAAGCTTGTTAAAGCGGTGCGAGATACTTTTGATTTGCGCCCAGCAGGAATAATCCGGATGTTGGATTTACAACGCCCTATTTACAAAGATACTGCAGCATATGGTCATTTTGGTAGAACAGATGTTGATTTCCCATGGGAAAAAACAGATAAAATCAATGACTTAGTAGCGGCAACAAACTAAACAGCTAAAAAAGTGGACCTATCTGATAAAGATGGTCCATTTTTTATATATGAATATTAAAACGTTAAACCTAGATCTGTATGATTCTTATAGTACTGCCCCTTTTCTACATAAGAATTTCGTACACGTTCCATTTCTTTATAGTCATCCTCGGTTAGTTCGCGGACAACTTTTGCAGGTCTCCCCATTGCTAATGTGTGCGGTGGAATTTTCTTGCCAGGTGGAACGAGGCTCCCCGCACCTATAAAAGCATTTTCTCCTATTTCAGCTCCATCTAAGATAATAGAGCCCATACCAATTAACGCATTTTTCCTAATAACTGCAGAATGGAGAGTGACTTGATGCCCTACTGTTACATCATCCTCCACGATAAGTGTATGATTAGGGCTTTGATGGAGCATAGATAAGTCTTGTATGCTAACACGATTACCTATTCTAGTTGGGGCAACATCTCCACGAATAACAGTCTTAAACCAAATGCTTGACTCTTCACCTATTATGACATCCCCTATAATCACAGCATCTTTAGCAACAAATGCGGTAGGATGGATAGTAGGTGTAATATTATAGTAATGATGAATCACATAAATTCCCCCTTAATTACTTTTTGTGTATGGCAATAATAAATGGTGGATTATTTTTTGGTTTATAAAACCATACTGTAGCACACTATATTTCTTTTGATCTAATGAGATAACATGTTTTAAAATAGTGTTCTTTTCTAACTCGCCACCTTCGTGACCATAGTAGACAACGAGAATGATACGGCCATTTTCTTTTAGAAATTGGAGAATCGTATCAATAGCTTCTATGGTAGACTCCCCCTTTGTGATTATGGTTTTGTCACTCTTCGGTAAATAACCTAAATTAAAAATGGCACCACCGATCTTACCTTCTAGATCTTTTGATAAATAATTCTTGATGTTAGCATGGCTATCTAATACGAGCGAAACATTCGAACAATTATGTTCTATTAGAAGTTGGTCTGTATTATCAATCGCTTGCTCTTGGATATCGAATGCAATTACTTCTCCAGTTTCACCAACTAGTTTACTTAAAAACAATGTGTCATTTCCATTTCCGCATGTTGCATCAATTACTGTTTCTCCAGAAAAAATAACTTCTTCTAATAAATGATGGGAATAATTTAATATACTTTTCATGGTTGATCTCCTTACCCTAAATCAATCTATAGTTAGGATAGCATGGAAGAATGGGAAACGGAAATCAAATGTCATGTACATACTAGTTTCTGGTATCATATGTTATAAAAAATGAATATCTTGACAAAACTAGCAGTATTCATTAGAATTCAATTTAAATATTCAAAAGCGATGCGAAGGAGTAGTAGTAAGATTAATCAGGTCAAGAGAGACAATGGTTGGTGTGAATTGTCCCTGAAAGATTACGAACTCGCCTTCAATGCTACAGGAGTGAAACGAAGTAGTTCCTGTCGTGAATCCGCGTTAAGGATACAAAGTGAACGAAAATGATTCGTTAATTTGGGTGGTACCGCGGGAAATACAGCTTCTCGTCCCTTTTTTGGGATGAGAGGCTTTTTTTATTTACTATTTAAGGAGGATAAAAGATGAGTTTTAATCATCATGAAATCGAGAAGAAGTGGCAAAAGCATTGGTTAGAGAACAAAACTTTCAAGACGGATACATCTTCTGATAAGGAAAAGTTCTATGCACTGGATATGTTCCCGTATCCATCTGGAGCAGGGTTACACGTGGGGCATCCTGAGGGTTACACCGCAACGGATATCCTATCGAGGATGAAGCGGATGCAGGGGTATGAGGTACTTCATCCAATTGGATGGGATGCATTTGGCCTTCCTGCTGAACAGTATGCACTAGATACTGGAAATAGCCCAGCAGAATTTACACAACAAAATATCAATACCTTTAAGAGACAGATTCAAGAGCTTGGCTTCTCATATGATTGGGACCGAGAGATTAATACCACCGACCCTAATTACTATAAGTGGACGCAGTGGATTTTTACAAAGCTTTACGAAAAGGGACTTGCATATATAGATGAAGTGGCTGTTAACTGGTGTCCTGCTCTTGGTACTGTCCTCGCTAATGAAGAGGTTATTGACGGTAAGAGTGAACGTGGTGGGCACCCAGTAATTCGTAAGCCTATGAGGCAATGGGTATTGAAGATCACTGCGTATGCAGACAGACTTCTGGATGATTTAGAAGAGGTGGATTGGCCTGAGAGCATTAAAGATATGCAACGAAACTGGATAGGTCGATCAGAAGGTGCAGAAGTAACTTTTAATATTGATGGGCATAGCGAAACATTTACAGTATTTACTACACGGCCAGATACATTGTTTGGTGCAACATACGCTGTATTAGCACCTGAACACCCATTTGTAGAAAAGATCACTACTCCAGAACAAAAAGAGGCGGTACAAAACTATATTAATGAAATCCAAACGAAGTCTGATCTTGAGAGAACTGACCTTGCGAAGGATAAGACAGGTGTGTTCAGTGGTGCTTATGCAATTAATCCAGTGACACAGGAGAAAATGCCGATTTGGATTGCAGATTACGTTCTAATGTCTTATGGTACAGGCGCTATTATGGCAGTTCCTGCTCATGATGAGCGAGATTACGAATTTGCGACTACATTCAATCTGCCAATTATCGAAGTCGTCGCTGGTGGGGATGTAACAAAAGAAGCGTACACAGGTGATGGTGAACACGTTAATTCAGATTTCTTAAATGGGCTAAATAAAGAAGAAGCTATTACAAAAATGATTGCTTGGCTGGAAGAGAAGGGAGTAGGTACGAAAAAGTTACGTACCGTTTGCGTGACTGGTTATTCTCTAGACAACGTTATTGGGGTGAGCCGATTCCAATTATTCATTGGGAAGACGGAACAATGACAACAGTTCCTGAAAAGGATTTACCTCTTGAACTACCCGTTATGACAGAGATCAAACCATCAGGAACTGGAGAGTCACCATTAGCAAATAGTGAATGGGTTCATGTAGTGGACCCAGTAACAGGAATGAAAGGACGTCGAGAAACCAATACGATGCCACAATGGGCAGGTAGCAGTTGGTACTTCTTGCGTTATATTGACCCTAACAATACGGAAAAGATAGCAGATCCAGAGCTTCTTGAAAAATGGCTACCAATTGATATATATATTGGTGGTCAGGAGCATGCTGTACTACATTTGCTTTATGCTCGTTTCTGGCACAAATTCTTGTATGATATCGGTGTAGTACCAACAAAAGAGCCATTTATGAAGTTATATAACCAAGGAATGATTCTTGGAGAAGGCAACGAAAAAATGAGTAAATCAAAAGGGAATGTCGTCAATCCTGATGATATTATTCATTCTCATGGTGCAGATACACTACGTCTATATGAAATGTTTATGGGACCACTAGACGCTTCTGTTGCTTGGTCAACAAATGGTTTAGATGGTGCAAGACGATTCTTAGATCGGATTTGGCGTCTGTTTATAAACGAAGATGGAAGTCTATCTAGTAAAATAGTTGATACTACTGTTCAAGAACTGGAAAAGGTATATCATGAAACGGTGAAAAAGTAACGGTGGACTTTGAAAACCTTCATTTCAATACAGGAATCTCTCAAATGATGGTCTTTATTAATGAAGGCTATAAAGCAGAAAAGATTTCAAAAGAATATGTCGAAGGTTTTGTAAAACTTCTATCTCCAGTGGCGCCACATATTGCGGAGGAATTGTGGAGCCGTCTCGGACACACAGAAACAATTAGTTATGAAAAATGGCCAGCATACGATGAATCGAAGTTAGTAGAAGACGAAGTGGAAGTTGCTATTCAGGTAATGGGTAAAGTACGTTCTAAAGTGATGGTAGCAAGAGATATCTCTAAAGATGAACTAGAAAAAATCGCATTAGAAGACCAAAATATCCAAGAATGGATTGAAGGGAAAACAGTACGAAAAGTAGTAGTCGTGCCTGGCAAGCTAGTTAATATTGTTGCAAATTAATAGGGATAGGCTCTCTCATAAAATATGGAGAGAGCCTTATTTTAGTTACTTGGCATCCATTTTGTTTGTAACAGAATCCATTTATCTCGATCATAATACCACAAGGATTCAACGGTACCTAATCGGTCTGCATGATAAGCTCCGCTTACTTGTTGATAACTTTTAAGTCCATATCCTTTGCTTTTACTAATGAATACTGGTTCTAAAAAAGCTATCGGATCAACCATAACAGAAGTGTCTTTGAGTAGTTTACCATCCTGACTATAAATCCCGAGTCTAATATAATCAGCCCTACGTTTACTCACTTCTACAATCTTTTTTTCTATATCGGGTGAGATAGTAACTTCTATTTTAAAGTTATCAAGAAACTTACCTTTAACAAATGGCTGTTCAGGTAAAGGTATTTCCGAGAGTTTATTCTTAACTAAGGTATGTAAGTGGAATTGATATAGACCGCCACTTCCTCCGGTTGCGCTTTGAAAGAAGATATCATTGACTTTGTCATGGTTTAAATCAATGAATTTAAGCGTTGGATCATAGCCCCCCATATAGGGTATTTCCCAAGTTTGATTTTCTGAAGAAGTAATAATCGCCTTAATATCTCGATAATAATTGGAATCAGGGGAGAATAATATCCCTTTCAGTTCTATTATTTCTTTCAGGCCATTACCAGTTATATCTTCTTCATATGTTTTAATTATTTTTAGCTCAGAATCAGATTTTTCTTTTGCGAATATGGTGTAATCATCCGTATGCCCTATTAAAAATAGGAATAAAAAAGTAACGGCAAACTTCTTCATATTATCTCCTCTTTTTCTAATGGTGTAATCATATCGTATGTAATCTATTTAATGCTATTCAGTATAGCGAGTATTATTAATGATCCATTTTATTCTGTGCTATAAAATTAAATTAAAAAAATCGTTGACTAATGAATAGAAGGAGCGTAATATAAATTTTGCTGTCTCGTGGAGACATAATTGACGACTAAATAAATAAACAATATTTCTAGTTGACATAATCTTAAGGGCGTGATATATTATTTTATGTCTCTGATACATGGTTATCTAATTGAGTTAAATGCTTGATGAAAAAACTTGTTGACATAATCAAGTTTTTGTGATAAGATATAATAGTTGTCGCAAAAAAAGCGAATAAATGATTTTGC
>NZ_AEWH01000048.1 GCF_000190475.1 Ornithinibacillus scapharcae TW25 | reverse complement strand
ACGTACACACTAAAGAAGTTGTCAAAAGATGAATAGTTTTTAACTTATATGGTATTAATCTTCAGTAGTTTATCGGAAATGTTAATTCATACTTTTAATTCTGTCTATATTTGTTTTTGTCATAAATAGAATTTTTCAATTAAAAGAAACTCTATGCTATTGCTTGGTTAAGTGAAAATTTAATAAGCATACTTCTACAAATTACATGTAAAAATGAAAGATTTACTCACTCTCAGGAACCTAATAATGATGTAAAAATTCTTGACAATGCATCAGAGAAAAAGTATAAACTTGGATACTAGACCTATTGCTTATAGGAAAATCTAAATAGTAATTGGTTTATCCGATATATTACTTTATTTCATTTAATCATCATACATATTTCATTTGAATCTAAGTCAATTTTTTGGCTACAGCATAATAATTAAATTATAATATTAGAAAAACTCTCGCGATTTAACACGGTGCCTCTACATGTTAATCGGGACACGGGGACAGGCCCCTTGTCCCAGGACTAAGGATGAGGAATATTATTTAAAAAGAACAAATTGCCAAGTCCTTATCTAAAGTGGGCAAAAGATGAATAAATCGATATATCTATATGTAAAATAAATAAAGACCTCCCAAAAGTTTATCAACTTTTGTGAGGTCTCCATATCGAATCTATCAACCCTCAGCATTACTATCCTTCTTCCAAGGTGGATCACCATGCTTATGAAGTAACTGATTTATTTTATAAACGGAAAACGGAACTGCGAATGCTAGCAGTGAACAAAAAAACACTAATTTCTCAGGTAAAAAACCTAATAAAAAATCCCACAAAAATTCTCACTCCTCGATGGTTTTATTTTTAGACTCATCCACTACACCATCTGAGCGGACCTCTGTTTTTACCGTCACGTTGATATTGCTTTTTGAAAAGTAATTTTCACCATGATCCCAGTCCTGATTTATCTTTTTCCATATCTTATAATGGTGTCTATGTAGGTTTTCGGAAAAATTAAAGATATCTGCCCCTATTTCTTGTTGGGCTTTTTCGATAGATTGGTTAGCAATTTCTGTTACTTTATTCGAAATCTCCTTTTCTAATGCTTGTATGACCCCTTTATCTTGAATAATCACTTTTCCAAAGGTTTCCTGTATCTCTCCTTCTAATTTAATGGTTACATGGATATCGATATTTTCTGGATCTGTCACTTTTATCTTAACCTTGCTATTTGCTTCCCTAATTGAATAGGCGGTTAACTTATCTTTATATGTAAAAACAATTGGCCCTTGTACAGCCTGACCGGTTATCAGCTCATACCCTAGCATATCCTGTTTATTTAAACTCCCTATTACCTTATTATCACTCCCTTTGTATACGGACCCTCCTTCAAAATGAAGCTTCGTACCATCAGACGACACCTCCGATAATACAAAGCTATTTCTTAGAAGTAAAAACTCATGAATATCGCCGACCTTTACTGGCTTCATCTCACCAGTTTTTGAAAGACTATTCTCAAGAATTTTATTGATATACCGTGCAGGAACCTGCTCGTTCTCAGGTTGGATATTTAAGATATCCATTGCTTTACCCTTCGCAATAATCACTTTAATTCCTCTTCTTGTATCTCTGTTCCGGATGAATACATCCATTACATTAGCAAAAAGTTCAGGAATTGCTGCTACCTCTTCTGATACAATGACAACTTTCAGATGCTCAAAGAATGGCATCTTATTGGTTTGATTAGCCAGATCCTGGGCAATTGCGTACAAGCTAGTACCGCTTGAGGAGATGTTCATAAACCCTTTATCCCCTCCACTCCCACCTTGACTAGGAGTACCTAATCCTGGTGGAACAGCAAATTGATTCGTAAGTGTTAACTGATATTCTCCATCCTTCTTACCGTCTTCTGATAAATCGATCGCCATCCCAATAATAAAACCACGTTCCTCAATATTTACCGCATCCCAGCAACTCGATAGTAAAATTAGGACAAGAAAACTGCCCATGACCCTACTTAGTCTTTTTGTCATTACTTCCTACTCCTCTTATCTTAGCGATTACAATTAATACTATCGTGGTTGTAAAGGAAAAAATAACGGTAATGTTGCCGAGTATGTCACCAAATATTGTAATTTGACTGCTATCGTTAGGAACCATGGATAGATAGTACATGGTTGGGCTTAAAAATAGTACTAGTGTCATTTTCTTAATTCGCTTAAAAACAGATCGTAATGCTAAAATGGCAATATCAAATGCCATTACGGTCGTGGTAAAAACACCCATTGTCCAAACGACAAAGAAGACAGCTTCTATTCTTTCTAAGATAGCTCCCGGTAACTCTACCCTCTTCGCTAAATCAATGGTTGGGAAAAGTAAATGAGAAGTCGCAGCATGTCCAAAAACCATTATGCAAAACAAGTAACCTAATATATACAATATGATTGGAATAGACATACCTATCATTGCTGCTTTAGGTGCTTTATGGGGGCGGTCAACAAAAGCCATATAAAATAGGACAATACTTATACCGATATAAGATAACGAACTAGTGTGAACCGCTTTTAAATATCCTTTAATATCTGTCTTAAACACTGGTAATAAGTTTGAAACATCAATCCATTTCAAATTAACTACCAGTACAAATAGTAATATAAAAATAATCAACGGTAAAAACAGCATATTCAATCGAAACAATCCTGCCCGTGACCCTGCAACTGCATATACAACAACAAGCAAAAACGATAGGCTTACAACCTCTACCGGTGTATGATCAAATAAATACTGCTGTGACGTGTGCCCAAGGACTCGAATGTCATAAGCTGCCACACCAATAAATAGTATTGCAAAGATGAACGTCATAACTTTAGCTACAGGCTTTGACACGATAAGAGAAGCATAAGAGAAAAATGGCTGATGCGGAAAACTTGCTGCTAATTTGGCCATTAACCAAACCATTAGAACAGTTGCTATTCCAGCTATTGCAAGAGCAATCCATCCATCTGAACCGATTGTTTCTACAGCTATAACTCTAGGTAATGAGAGTATACCAACACCAATTACCATAGAGGGGATGGCAATCATTAATTCATTAACACTAATTTTCTCATCGCCATTTTTAAAAGATTTCATGAATCTTTTACCCCTTTATTAACAGACTTTGAATCCTCCGGGTCTAAAAACTTTGGTCTTCTCGTTAACATTGTTATTGGCGCACGTAAAATTAAATCTTTCCAATCCCCAACCATAGTTGGCGTAAATGGAGTCGAATAAGGAATACCAAAACTTTTCAAATTGACTACATGGATATTTAGCATAATGTAAACCAATACAATTCCATATAACCCAAATATGGAGGCAGCTATCATGACCCCAAAACGTAAAATACGGAATGTTATCCCAGTACTAAACGAAGGATTGGCAAAGGCGGCGATAGCTGTTAATCCAATAACAATGACCATAATTGGACTGACAATCGCTGCTGATACTGCTGCATCACCTATTACTAATCCACCAACAATGCCGATAGTTTGTCCAATCGGTTTAGGCAATCGAATTCCTGCCTCTTGTAACAGTTCCATTGTAATAACCATTAGAAAGGCTTCCACAACTGGGGGAAATGGCACTCCCTCTCTTGATGCAGCAATCGATAAAGCTAAGTCAGTCGGTAGCATCCCTGAATGGATGGTTACCAAAGCAATGTACAATCCTGGTAGAAATATCGCGATAAATGCAGCAACATAACGTAATAACCGGAGTAATGTACCTATTAACCACCGTTCATAGTAGTCTTCTGGAGATTTTAACATATCTCCCAGTGTCATAGGGGCAACTAAAACATGTGGCGTTCCATCTAATAAAATTACTACCTTACCTTGTAGAAGTGCAGCTGCTGCCTTATCTACTCTTTCCGTACTATCGATTTGCGGAAAGGGGGATAAGAAGCTATCTTCTATCCATTGTTCAACAAACCCAGACTCTGGTACATCGGAAACATCAATAGTTTCCAACCTGCTATTTACTTCTTTTACAATAATAGGATTAATGATGCCATTCACATATGCTACGATAAGACTTCTTTTACTCTGCTTACCAAGTTGATAAGTCTTTAAGCGTAAGTCGGAATTCTGTACTGTTTTTCTAAGGAGAGCGATATTAGTTCCTAAATTCTCATTAAACCCTATTCTTGGTCCACGTACGACGTTTTCTGCTGTTGGCTGTTCAACAGATCGACTTTCGCCACCTTTCGTATCCATCAGCATTACCTTTGCCTGACCATCTAAGATAAATACTGTTTTGCCGGAAAGAATAGCATTTGCGATGTCTTCAAGTGTTTCTCCTTTTTCAATGGAACTAATGGTAATGAAAGTTTGATATATTCCATCGAACAGCTCCATGTTTTCCTTTGGTAATTGCGAGTTAACAGACAGTTTCTGTAAATTCTCGATGATGCTATACTGAACCAGCTGCTTATCAATTAATCCATCGATATATATAATGGCACTTGTGACTTTATCTTCACCTACAGCTATCTCTCGAATAATTAGATCATTAGGTTCATCCAATAGCTTCTTGAGTTGTAGGATATTTTCTTTTAAATTGCTATCTAATTTAGCAGGGTTATATGGCTGACTTTTCTCTTGATTATTCACCTGTTCATTCTGCTTAACTAGCCGACGTCTCATCCAAATAGTCCCCTCTGTTTCAAGAATATCGCTCTCCTTCTGTTTCCCATTTATCGGTATTTTTATACTTGAATGGAAAAAGTTTGAATCGAATCATATTAGTTATCGTTAGTGTCTGCTGTATAAGGTTTTGGATTAGATATAGGTAGCTTTATGTATAAAAAACAGCTTCACTGGTTAATCACTCCTAACCAATGAAGCTGCTTTACTTTTCTAAATTCAAATACCATTTTCTTAAATTAAATCAAACCATTTAATTGAAAACTCTTCAAAATCCCATCCTCTATATTGACTTCGTTATTCATACTATTTATACTAGAAACGTTATATTGATATACCATGTTGGCGCATGGTATTGTAGAGGTTTTCGGGTGTTGTATGTTAAGAGTTTGCACACTCTTTTCGGTTCTACTTATTCCTTGAGTAAAGAATTAAACACCCGATGCTTCAACTTCACTTTCTTCCTCTTCTTTCACTTCAGTTTTTACATAATCAATTAATACGATTGTCTCTTCATCCTCATGATGAATAGTACAGTTGCTATATTCTTTTCTTAAATCTCCCACACTAACCGTATCGCCGATTTCGAACTTCGTGATATCAATTTCAAAAGTATCTGGAATATCGTCTGCTTTTGCTGTTATATCTAATTCGTGAAGTACTTGGTTCACTATTCCTCCAGCTTTTTCACCCTTCGATGTTCCTTTTAACACGACGCTAACTCTTGTGTCGATTTCTGTGTTCTTGTTTACTTGCAGAAAATCGGCATGTAGTATGTCTCTAGTGATCTTATCATTCTGGTAATCTCTTAACAAAACATCCTTAGATTTCCCATTAAGTTCTAAAGAGATAATACCATTACGGCCACCTTTCCTTAATGCCTTCAGTAAATCTGAATTATTAATCGAAATAGATACTGTTTTAATATCACTTCCATAAACTACTGCAGGGATTTCCCCATTACTTCTCAGCCTCTTCAAATCAGCCCGAGTTGAATCGTTCCTCTCATGAGCTACTAATGTAGTCACGTTATAACCACCTTCCTATTACTATTAATCTTAGACATTCATTTCTATTAAATGTCTCATAAGTATGAAAAATACCTACAATATAATTATACCTAACCCATTTTTTATTTCAAACTTATGCTAGATTTGCTCCCGTACTGGGGGCATATAAATATTAGATGTAATAATAAATATAAACCACTAATCCTACGAGTGACTTACCATCCTTTCTATTATATGATAGAAAAAAATAGAAATTTTGGGGATTGATAGCTTCCGTGAAAAAAACTATGAAACGACATAAATGGGCATTCATTATACTTATTTTCCTGTGCGTACTAACTGCCATTCGTCTATCTTGGATGCACTTCTTAACCACTATAAACTACGAAGATACTCCAATTGCAAAGGAGGGCATACTTGATTTACGTGGAATAGAATTCAATGATAAAAAATCTCTTCGTCTTGATGGGGAATGGGAGTTTTATCCATCCGAATTTTTCACAACAACAGAAGAGTTCCAAAGCAAATCTACCGGGCATATAACAGTACCAAACAGCTGGAATACAGAGTTTCAAGATGAAGACTCTAGCTCCTTCTACTACGGTACCTATAGATTACGTATTTTAATAGATAATAATACTAAGGAAATCTTCGGACTACGAATCAACCAAAAATATAATAATGCAACAGCTACTTATGTAAATGGAGAACTAGTTGGGGAATCTGGTCAGCCTGCCACTGAATTAGAAAGTTATATAGGAAGCAATGTTCCCTACACTGTCTCATTCAAGCCTGACAGTAATGAAATAGAGCTAATTATCCACGCTACCAGTTATCGAAGCAGTGGCGGTATTCTGAAGCCAATTTATTTGGGAACGTTAGATTCCATCCAATACCGAACCAATCTATCAATCGGCTTACAGTTATTACTTTGTGGTGTATTACTTTTGCAAAGCATTTATGCGGCTATCATGTATTTTATGAATTTCAGACCAAGACAAGGGTTGTTATATTTTTCCATCATGCTCATATGCGCAATTATTAGCGTGTTAACTTCGGATGATAAATTGTTATTTAGGTTGATCTCCGTTGAATATGATTTGGTAGTGAGAATAACCTTTCTTTCTTATGTAGGGGTAGGATTATTAATTCCATTAATAATTAATAAATTATTCCCTATAAAGTCCAACAAATTATTATTAAGGTATTATACAATTTTTTGTATACTATATGCTCTATTTATTTCAGTTGCATCACCTAGAAGCATCTTACTTTCAACAAAAGTACTATTTTATGTCATTTTTATCTGTTCGATAATTGTTGCAACATCATTACTTCGAAAAGCAACCATCCATAAGGGAGAGAGCCTTTTCTTGCTACTTGGATGTCTCAGTATAGGTGTCAATATTATTTGGACCCTCATCCATAATTACTTTTCTATCGAAACGCTGCATTATCCATTTGATTTAATTATTGCTTTACTATGTTTTGCAGCCTTTTGGTTTAAACGCTTTTCTCGTTTTGCATCTGATGCACAGCAATTAGCAAAAAAGCTACGTCTGGAGAATAAACGAAAAGACGAATTTTTAGTTAATACTTCGCATGAACTTAGGAATCCATTACATGCTATTACAAATGTTATTCAGACAATCCTGGAGGACAAAACGAAACCTGTTCATGACGAGCATCGGAAACAACTTTCAGTCCTGAATAATGTTGGTAAACGGATGTCCTTTATGTTAAACGACTTACTGGATGTAACAAGATTGAAGGAAAAGACAATACCATTAAATATCCAAAAGACTTCATTACCATCAGTTGTTTCTGGAGTGACCGATATGGCTAAATTCATGATCGAGGGAAAGCCTATTCAACTACACGTGAAAATTCCGGATGGGTTCCCTGATGTATTAGCAGACGAGACTCGACTCATCCAAATAATCTTCAATTTACTTCATAATGCAATAAAATATACAGATGAAGGGGATATAATGGTACGAGCTACTACCCAGCGTGATAAAGCCTATATACATATAGAGGATACAGGAGTTGGTATTCAGAAAAATGATTTAATTGATATTTTCAACCCCTATGTGCAAACTTCTGAGAATCATAAGAGGGTTAGTGGTGGTTTTGGGTTAGGTTTAAGTATTTGTAAGCAATTAGTGGAATTGCATAAGGGCGAAATTTGGGTTGAATCCAGCCCAGGTAAAGGGTCTATATTTACCTTTACACTACCTATAAGTAAAGATGGGGATGTCAGTATAGAACACAACAATCATCCTTCTATCCTAATGGAAAATGAAATAGCGACAACTATAACGGATTTAAAGCATGTAGATAACGAGGATATTCAAGGAAAACTAAAAATCCTAGTTGTTGATGATGACCCTGTTAATATAAATATCCTTCATTCCATTCTTGGCAGAGACGGTAAATATGCGATAACAGGGATAACGAATCCACATGAGACACTTAAAAAGCTTGAAGAAGATGCTTATGACCTTGTCATTACGGATGTTATGATGCCACACATATCTGGATATGAGTTAACTCAAATGATTCGTGAAAGGTTTTCTATTTCCGAGCTTCCTGTACTTCTGTTAACAGCACGAGCACGGACGGAGGATATCTTAGCAGGTTTTCAATCTGGGGCAAATGACTATGTTACAAAACCAGTTGATTCTATGGAATTAAAGGCTAGAGTCCAAGCGTTAACAGCATTGAAAGTCACCATTGAAGAACATATTCGCATGGAAGGGGCATGGTTACATTCGCAGATTCAGCCACATTTTATATTTAATACACTGAATTCCATTGCAGCACTAGGTGAGATAGATATCGCAAAGATGCAAAAACTTCTTTCCGAATTTAGTCAATACTTACGATTAAGCATTGACTTTCATAACACAGATCCCGTAATCCCGTTGGAGCGTGAATTATCCTTAGTTCGTTCTTATTTATATATTGAACAAACGCGATTCGCGAATCGATTAAATATAGAATGGAAGCTCGATAGTAATACTGATTTATTTCTTCCTCCTCTATCTATTCAACCCCTGGTTGAAAATGCAGTTAAACACGGTATTCTAAAATTACCTAAGGGAGGAACTATTACTATACAGCTAAAAGAGGAATTAACCTATATCGATATTTCTATAACTGATAATGGTATAGGAATGACCGAGGAAAGGACTAACCAGCTCTTAAGCGATGTAAACAAAGACGGGAGAACGAGTGTAGGGCTTCGAAACGTTGATACCCGCTTGAAACAACTTTACGGAAAAGGACTTATTATTCAAAGTGAACCTAATCAAGGTACTAAGGTAAGCTTTCATATACCAAAAAAGGAATGAACAGTGTGTACGT
>NZ_AEWH01000049.1 GCF_000190475.1 Ornithinibacillus scapharcae TW25 | reverse complement strand
CTATTCAACATTTAGTTATGAAGGGGATCAAGGAGAGGGTATACAAGTTTCTAGGATTAGAAGCAAAGGCAGTATCAGTAATAAAGGAACCTTCTAGAAAGAATAAAGTTATCATTTCTCCTGGTAAAGGCAGACGACCTCAAATGAAAGATTGGACTATTGAACAATGTTTGATTTGGGAAATAAAGGATAGTATTGGCCAGATTCTTAGAATACCAAAAGAAAAACTGAATGTTGGAGAAAATCTTGCAGACTTTGGTTTTGATTCGATAAGTCTTGGAGAATTCGCGAGCGTATTAAGTGAACTATATGAGATTGATGTAACTCCGGATTTGTTTTTCAGTTATCCAACGATTGAGAGATTAAGTAGTTATTTACTGGAAAATTATATTGAAGACATGAATAAGTACTACCAAGAAGGTGAGGAAGTTTCGTTTGCTAAAACTGAAAATACCTCAAAATTAGAGAATCCTATAAATAGTACACAGAAAAAAATAAGACGTAATCATTATCATCGAACATCTACAAGTACAAAAACTGATGAACCGGTAGCAATTATCGGAGTAAGTGGAAGATTTCCAGAAGCTCGAAGCGTGGACGAACTTTGGACTTTACTTTCTGAGGGGAGAGAAGTTATACGAGAAGCACCACAGTCGCGTTTGGAATGGGTGGAAGATGATGGGGAGAACAAAAGATTTGGAGTATTGCCGGGAATAGCAGAATTTGACCCATTATTTTTTGGGATATCACCACGTGAAGCGAATTATATGGATCCTAGGCAACGATTATTGCTACAAGAATCCTGGAAAGCGCTGGAGGATGCTGGCTACGGATCTAAATCATTTGAAAATGAAAGAATTGGCATGTTTGTTGGAATCGAGGACGGCGATTATAGGTTTATGACAAAGGAAAGTAGCGAAAGTGGAGTTACTTCTAATAATAATGCTGTTCTTGCAGCAAGACTCTCTTATATTTTAAATTTAGACGGACCTAATATGGCAATTAATACTGCGTGTTCCTCTGGCCTTGTAGCAGTACACCAAGCATGCCAGAGCCTCCGGAGTGGTGAGTGCGACACTGCCATTGTTGCAGGGGTGAATCTAATGATTACTCCATATAGCTACAATAGTATGCAGAAAGCAGGAATGCTATCAGAAGATGGAAAGTGTTACGCCTTTGACAAACGAGCAAATGGCATGGTTCCTGGTGAGGCTATTGGAGTCGTTGTTTTAAAAAGACAATCCAAAGCAGAAGCAGATTGTAATCCTATCTACGCTACGATAATGGGAAGTGGCATCAACTATGACGGAAAGACCAATGGAATTACCGCACCAAGCGGAAGTTCACAAAGTAAGCTTATGAAGGAAGTCTATCAACGATTTAAGATAAACCCACAGAATATGGAATATATCGTTACGCATGGCACAGGGACGAAGCTTGGAGATCCAATCGAAATCAATGCACTAGTAGAAGCATTTAAAGATTTTACGGAGAAAAGCAGTTACTGTGCTCTATCATCAGTTAAGCCAAATATCGGACATACTTTAGCGGCTTCGGGAATAGTAAGCCTTATTAGTCTTGTTATGTCATTAAAACATGAAACGATTCCAGCTAGTATCAACTGTGAAGAACCAAATGATTATATTCATTGGGAGAACAGCCCATTTTATGTAAACAGATCAAATCAGGAATGGAAAGATAGAGATGGAAAGCAACGACTAAGTGCTGTCAGCTCTTTTGGCATGAGTGGTACGAATGCACATGTGGTGGTCCAAAGTTATGCACCAAAAGAGAAGGGAAATAAGCTTTCAACTCAACATAATGAAAAGCCCTACTATCTTCTTGCCTTATCTGCAAAGACAGCAGAAGCATTACAACAAAAAATACAGGACATGCAGGTGTTCTTTCAAGAAAACCTAACTATGCAACCAGAGGAACTGGCAAATATAAGCTATACATTGATGGAAGGAAGGCAGCATTTTCCCTATAGATTTGCAGTTGTAGTAAGGAATGTAGCTGAAGCTATTCGGGTGTTCAGTGGGCAGACTGACTCGGAAAACGAACCGAATATCTTTAATGGTTCTGTACCAAAAGACTTTACTGTTCGTGCTGTAATAAATAGGACTATAGAGGAATTAATTCAGGAGTGTTTAGAGGTTGAGGGACATTCTAGATTGTATAAAGAAAATCTTTATGCTTTGGCTGAATATTATTGCATGGGATATGAAGTTTCTTGTAAAGACCTTCTAAGTAATATAGGACTAAGTAAAGTTAACCTACCTACATATCCGTTTACACGGGAGGAATATTGGTTACCTGATACAGAAAAATTACTTCATACTACTGTAATGGCTGGGGCAATACATCCACTCCTTCATCAGAACACCTCAGATATTAGTAGTCAGCGATATAGTTCATGGTTCTCAGGTAAAGAAATATTCACGAAAGCAAATGAAGAAAAGGGAGAAAGTGTTTTAGTAAATGCGGCCCACATTGAAATGGCACGTGTCGCTTCTAGCCTGTATATGAACGGTCAACAATCTAGTATTCTCTTAAAAGATGTTTATTGGAACGAACCTGTGACAATAAATGATAAATCAAAGCAGATAAATATTGCATTATATGAACAAGCTAATGATGAGATTGTCTGGGAAATATATAGTGAAAATGGTGAAGGCGAAGAAGGGTATATTGTGAGTAGTGAGGGCAAGGCGATGATAAAGGATACAACAATCACTAAAAGTCTTGACCTAGAAAAAATAAAGGAGCAATATCCTAAAGGTTTATATACACCGGAAATGAAAAAAATGAAAAGTGATTTAACTATTGATAGTCTAGTTGAAGGATTATGGATAAAAGATGGACTTTCCAATGTGGAAAATAGGGAATTATTAATTAAGTTTAACCAATCTCATGGACCTATTCAGAAAGGCTTTAAAGAATCCGTAGTATTGGATCCAACCATACTCGATTCATGTCTTCAAGCTATCCATTTTTGTCAAGATAATAGACTAAATAAAGTAAATATATCTATCGTGAGAGAGGCAGAATTTAATGCGGGTACAGATAACATTACTTGGGCAATCCTCCAAGTACACCATATCGAAAATGCAGAAATAGATTCGTTAGAAATGGATATTTCATTTTATGATGAACATGGACATGTTGTAAGTGCTATAAAAGGATTAGTAGCTACAAGTGATAGTAATGACATTGCTTTAACGGTGGCTAATGAGTCCGAGATAGACTCTGTCCAAACAAATGTTCAACTGAATGAGCGCTCTGAAAACAGCGAAATAGTACATACCACAGGAAAAGGTAGAAGAGTCATCATGAAGGGATGGACTGTAGAGCAGTGCGTTCTTTGGGAATTAAAAAACATCGTTAGCCAAACACTTGAAATACCTGAAGAGAAGCTGGATGCGGATGAGAATTTAGCAGATTTCGGGTTCGATTCTATTAGTCTAGCAGAATTTGCAATCAATATTAGCGATAGATATGAATTAACAATTACTCCTGATGTGTTTTATGGTTATCCCACCATTAATAGGCTAAGCCTATACCTACTAGAAGAATACACGAAAGAGATGGAGAACTTTTATCATGTGAATGAGGAGAAGGTTCGTCCTGAACCACAGAAGGTTCAACATTTAAGTGACAAGCTGAATACTCATAATAACAGTACAAAGATAAGACGTAAACGTGAAGGTAAAGTAAGTAGAAGTTCACAGGAAAAAGAGCCAATAGCAATTATTGGACTAAGTGGTAGATTTCCAGAGGCAGAAAACGTAGAGGAGTTGTGGTCTATATTATTTGAAGGTAAAGAAGCAGTACGAGAAATTCCACTTGATCGTTTAGAGTGGACGGGGACTCATAAAACAGGCAATGAAAAAGGAATTCGTAAAAGAGCTGGGTTATTGTCCAGTATCGATGAATTTGATCCTCTCTTCTTTGAAATCTCACCACGTGATGCTGAATTAATGGACCCTAGGCAACGGTTGTTATTAGAAGAAACATGGAAGGCACTTGAGGATGCCGGATACGGGGCAAAGTCATTTGAAAATGAAAAGGTTGGCATGTTTGTTGGCATTGAAGATGGAGATTACAAGCAATTAGTTGATAATGAGTCAAGCATTACTTCCAACCATAATGCCATACTCGCAGCTCGACTTTCTTATTTCTTAAATCTAGATGGACCGAATATGGCGATTAATACAGCATGTTCTTCTAGCTTAGTAGCATTACATCAAGCATGTCTAAGTTTACGGAATGGAGAATGCGATACTGCCATCGTTGCAGGTGCAAATATCATGGTTACTTCTGAAAGTTACAATGGTATGTATAAAGCTGGAATGCTTTCAGAAGATGGTGCATGTTATGCCTTTGACAAACGAGCAAACGGGATGGTTCCTGGCGAGGCTATTGCTGTTGTTGTCTTAAAAAGACTTTCAAAAGCTGAGGCGGATTGTAATCCAATCTATGCATCAATTGTGGGAAGTGGCATCAACTATGATGGGAAAACAAATGGTATAACAGCTCCAAGCAGAAGTTCTCAAAGCAAGCTTATAAAAGATGTGTATGATCGATTCCAGATTAATCCACAAGATATGGAATATATTGTTACCCATGGAACTGGGACGAAGCTTGGGGATCCAGTTGAAATAAATGCACTCGCAGAGGCATTTAAAGGTCATACGGAAATGAAGAATTATTGTGCTCTGACATCCGTCAAACCAAACTTTGGACATACACTTGCAGCCTCAGGATTAGTAAGCCTAATAAGTCTAGTAATGTCATTAAAGCATGAAACAATTCCTGCAAGTATCAACTGTGGACAGCTTAACGATTATATTCAGTGGGAAAAAAGTCCATTTTATGTGAATAGAGCAAATAGGGAATGGAAGGATAGAGATGGAAAGAAGCGACTAAGTGCAGTAAGTTCTTTCGGCATGAGTGGAACTAATGCGCATGTTGTAGTGCAAAGTTATGGTGTTGATGGAATTCAAGAGGAGCAGTCAACTAACCAAGTAGAAAAACCATACTATCTACTTGCCCTATCAGCAAAAACACCAGAATCATTACAGAAGAAAGTCCATCATTTGAAAGGGATGTTTGAGCGAAATATAGATATGGCACCATCTGCCCTGGCAAATATTAGTTATACATTGATGGAGGGAAGACAGCATTTTCGACATCGCTGTGCGGTAGTCGTAAGTGATAGGGAGGATGCTATTACGGTGCTTGGACAAGCAATGAGTAATGGAAGCGTGCCGAATTTGTTCAAGGCAACCGTCTCAAGAGATTTTGTACCACAAAATGCTATCTCACAGTCGATAGGCGAGTTGATAGAGAAGAGCCATAGATTGGAAAATTCCCTTTTTGAATATCAAGAGATTCTTTATGCATTAGCAGAATATTACTGTATTGGTTATGAAATCTCGTGTGAAGCACTCTTTAAGAATAGATTAAGAAAAGTTAGTCTTCCTACTTATCCATTTACAAAGGAAAAGTATTGGGTACCAACGGAGATGAGGAAAACGCCGATACAGGTATTGAAAACCGACACTATCCATCCATACGTTCATGAAAATACCTCAGATCTTAGAGGGCAACGTTTTAGTTCTGTATTTACCGGCACAGAGGATTTCTTACATTCTACCAATGAGAATAATTCGTATTTACCAGATTTAGCACATTTAGAAATGATTCGGGTAGCGGCTCTACGTTCCATGAGCCCAAGTGAAGGTTTTACCATCGTGATTCAGGACGTTGAATGGTTAGAACCTGTAATGATAGACCAAAATACACTGGTTCATAGTGGTTTATATCCAGATGGTGATGGTGGTCTTGAGTGGGAAATTTATGCAGAAGCGGAAAGCTCTGAAGAAGAGCCTGAAGTTTGTAGTGAAGGGAAAATAAGGGCTGTAGAAGCGAAGGGTATAGAAGCACCACACTATGAATTAGCTGTCCAGTTTCCTGTTCCTTTATCTATGGATGATATCAGCAAAAGATTGGATTTCTATATGGAAGAGATAAGGACAGTTAATACGGAACAAAGAAGTCTTCTAGTTTGTTTTAAAGATAGGATAGAAAAAGAGAATCAAGGATATAAAGAACGTGAAGTGTTAGATGTCGGCTTACTGGAAGCCTGCCTTGAAGCGGCAAATGTTTATCTCACTAATAATATAGGTTCTATTAGACTGTTTTCTATGAAAAAAATAGAGATTCCAGTACAGGCGGGCCAACCAACATTTGGGGTAATCAACATGATAAACACCGAACAGGATAGCCTCTTGGAGCTTGATATCGTGTTATATGATCAATCTGAAAATGTAGTGGCTGCTATAACCGGTCTTCAGTATCAAAATCAGAATATTGAGGAAGTGGTTCCTCCTATTAAATCAAAAACGGAACCGAAGGAACAGTATGAATTGATGACGTTTGAAGAGAAATGGGAGGAATCTGCATTAACACTAGAAGAAAAACAGCTTCATAGTGTTGTTGTATTAGTGACAGATGAAAACCGTCGTCAGGTCATCGAAAGGAATCTGAAACAACTGAACCCTGAGATAACGATAAACTTCATCGGGTTTGGAGAAAGCTATCAAAAGGAATCCACAAACCGTTACACCGTTCATTATGGAGATAAAAGCGGTTATGTCGCATGTTTGAAAGATATTATGACATCGGTCGGTAAGGTGGACGCAGTCCTCTATCTATGGCCAACAGAGGAGGAAAAATGGATTACCGATCCTACCGGGATACTATTCCTACTTCAAGGAATCGCAGAAGCTAAGTTGAAACCTGACAGAGTCTTACTTGCTGGGGGATATCAGGACGACCTGGAACGTTCTCATCTAGAATCCTGGATTGGAATCGAACGTTCTACAGGACTCGTTATGCCAGGAACAAAGGTCAGCATCATCATTGCCAACCGGAATGAAACACA
>NZ_AEWH01000050.1 GCF_000190475.1 Ornithinibacillus scapharcae TW25 | reverse complement strand
TGTTGCTGAAGCAGCTAGAAATATTGTCTGTTCCGGTGCCCGTCCACTTGGACTAACGGATGGATTGAACTTTGGTAATCCAACAAATCCAGAGGTATTCTGGCAAATGGAAAAAAGTGTGCAAGGCATGAGTGAAGCTTGTGAAATGTTAGATACTCCTGTGATTAGTGGGAATGTGTCGTTGTATAACCAATCGAAGGGAAAAGCAATTTTTCCAACACCGATTGTAGGAATGGTTGGATTACACGAGTCAATCGACCACATTACTTCGAGCTATTTTCAACAGGCTGGCGATGCAATTTACCTTATTGGAGAAACGAAAACAGAATTTGGAGGCAGTGAACTCCAAAATGTGTTGGAAGGAAGTTACTCTGGTAAAGCACCTGAAATTAATCTGGAGATGGAGAGGGACCGTCAGCAACAACTTCTTAAAGCGATTCGAAGTGGTCTAGTTGTCTCTGCCCATGACCTTGCTGAAGGTGGTTTAGGTGTAGCGGTGGCGGAATGTTTGTTTAATAAGCCTAATCTAGGTGCTAATATTCAGCTGCAAGGCAATGCAACCGTTGCACTCTTTAGTGAAACACAATCTCGTTTTCTAGTAAGTGTCAAAAAAGAGCATCAACAGGATTTTGAGCAGATTGTTGAAAATGCTATAAATATTGGAATGGTAACAGAGGATGGTATGTTAAGCATTTCGAATGAAGATGGTACTATTTTATCGGAGAATGTATCAGAATTACATCGACTCTGGAGAGGGGCAATCCCATGCTTGCTGAAATAAGAGGTTTAAATGAAGAGTGCGGTGTCTTTGGGATATGGGGGCATGAACAGGCTGCTGAATTAACTTATTATGGTCTTCATGCGTTGCAGCATCGTGGGCAAGAAGGTGCTGGAGTCGTAACCTCAAACGGTCTTGAGTTAGAACTTCATAAAGGGCAAGGACTTGTTAATGATGTTTTCAAGAGGTATGATTTTTCAAAGCTGAGTGGGCATGCGGCTATCGGTCATGTTCGATACGCAACCCAAGGGGAAAGAACGATTGATAATGTTCAACCACTACTTTTCCGTTCACAAACTGGCAGTATGGCTTTTGCTCATAATGGTAATATCATGAACGCTTATGAACTTAGAGGAGAACTTGAAGCGGCTGGCAGCATCATGCAAACCTCTTCCGATACAGAGGTTCTAGCTCATTTACTTAAGAAAAATGGGAGCATGGATACAGTATCGGGGTTAAAGGATGCGCTCCAACAATTAATCGGGGCGTATGCCTTTGTTATCTTAACTGAGGAAAGTATGTATATTGCATTAGATCCAAAAGGCTTGCGTCCATTATCTATCGGTAGACTGGGATCGGCATATGTCGTAGCCTCAGAGACATCTGCTTTTGATATAGTGGGTGCGACATATGAACGAGAAGTTTTACCAGGGGAATTGATAACAATCTCAAATAACGGACTGGAATCGATTCGATTTGCACCACAAGAAAAGCGTGCATTATGTGCAATGGAATATGTTTATTTTTCACGTCCTGATAGTGACTTAAACCATGTGAATGTGCATGCTTCACGAAAGCGGATGGGGATAGAGCTTGCTAAGGAGGCGCCAGTACAAGCAGATGTTGTAACTGGTGTACCTGATTCGAGTATATCTGCAGCAATCGGTTACGCCGAGTATAGCGGGATTCCGTATGAAATTGGATTAATTAAAAATCGCTATATTGGTAGAACGTTCATTCAGCCCTCGCAATCACTCCGGGAGCAAGGGGTAAAAATGAAATTATCCCCTGTTCGCGGAATTGTGGAAGGTAAGCGAGTCATTATGATTGATGATTCAATTGTGCGGGGAACCACTTGTAAACGAATTGTTAACATGCTGAAAGAAGCTGGGGCGAAGGAAGTACATGTCAGAATTGCTTCTCCTGCCATTACCAATCCTTGCTACTACGGAATTGATATGTCTACCAAGGAGGAATTAATCGCGGCGAATTACACGTTAGAAGAAATATGCGATTTGATAGGTGCGGATAGTCTAGCATATCTATCGAGTACAGGGCTTGAGAAAGCGATTATTTCAAAAGAGACATTCGAGCAAGGCGTTTGCATGGCCTGTATGACAGGCAACTATCCTATTAAAGGTAAAGAGAAATTAACGTTTTCCTATACGAAGTGTTGAGGAGTGTGTCGTTTTGTCTAAGGTATATAAAGCTGCAGGCGTAGATGTAGAAGCAGGCTATGAAGCGGTCGAACGAATGAAAAAGCATATTAAAAAAACTACTAGACCAGAAGTACTTGGTGGAGTTGGCGCTTTTGCGGGATTATTTGATCTGACATCTTTTTCGTATGAGGAACCAGTGCTAGTATCAGGCACAGATGGTGTGGGAACAAAGCTTAAGTTAGCGTTCGAACTGGATAAACATGATACAGTGGGAATCGATTTAGTAGCTATGTGTGTGAATGATATTGTTGCACAAGGCGCGGAGCCATTGTTTTTCCTAGATTATATTGCATGTGGTAAAAATAACCCGGCTAAAATGGAACAAATTGTATCAGGAATTGCGGAAGGTTGTCAAAGAGCTGGTACTGCTTTGATTGGAGGAGAAACCGCAGAAATGCCAGGAATGTATACCGATAATGAATATGACTTAGCCGGTTTTGTTGTTGGCATAGCGGAAAAATCAAAAATTATCACCGGTGAATCTGTTCAAGCAGGAGATATGGTAATAGGCCTTCCTTCAAGTGGCATCCATTCTAATGGTTATTCATTAGTAAGAAAGCTTGTGAACGGCATGAATCTCACTTCTACGCCAATAGGGCTCTCCAAGCCACTTGGTGAATGGTTAATGGAGCCTACGAAAATATATTCGAAAGCAATCTCTAGATTAATAAAGAAGATTGATATAAAAGGGATATCACATATCACGGGTGGGGGATTCTATGAGAATATTCCTAGAATGCTTCCAACAGGATTAGGTGTAGAAATGACTATTGGAAGTTGGGATATCCCAGAAATTTTTCCATTCTTACAGGGTATAGGAGAACTGTCTTTTGAGGAGATGTGCGGCATTTATAATATGGGAATAGGTATGATGATCATTGTCTCTGAAGAAGACGTTGATTCTGCATTGGTTGAATTGGCTGAAGTCGGTGATACTCCCAAAATTATTGGCCATGTAGTTGATGAAGAAGGAGTACATTTCCGTCATGCGTAAAATAAAAGCTGCAGTATTTGCTTCTGGAACTGGTAGTAACTTTGAAGCGATGATGAATGATGAGAACCTGGCATGTGAGATTGTACTTTTAGTGTGTGATAAACCAGGTGCTACTGTAATCGATAAAGCTAATCAATATGGTGTACAAACGTTTGTTTTAAATCCGAGAGACTATGATACGAAACAAGAATATGAGTCTAATATTCTTATAACCGTAAGAGAATTAGAAGTAGAATGGATATTTTTAGCGGGTTATATGCGGCTAATCGGACCAACTTTACTGGAGGCTTACGAGGGAAGAATTATTAATATCCACCCTTCGCTATTACCAAACTTTCCAGGTAAGGATGCAATCGGCCAGGCAATACGTGCAGCCTGTAAAACTACCGGTGTAACGGTACACTATGTAGACGAAGGGATGGACACAGGTCCAATCATCGCACAAAAGAAAGTAGAAATATTTCCGAATGATACAGAAGAAACACTGAAATCTAGAATACAGGAAATTGAGCATGCATTGTATCCAGAGGTTATCAATATGGTTGTTGGACTAGTAGAGCTAGAGGAAGTTTGACAGGTGGATGGTACAGACGGCTGGGACTAACAAGTTTCTAGAGTCGCGCGTGAAACTAGTCAAGTAGAGCGAGTTCGAAGGAATTGTGCGCGAGTTTTCATAAAGTAGAGAGAGGGAAGAGGGTAATCACGCTAGCGCAGCTATCTCTCGTATAGAATAGATGTGCCCCGCGCGTCCATTTCGATACCCCTCGCGAAAGTACTCCAAATGGGCGTAAGATAAGTACTGCCCCGCGCGAGTTCAATCCGTTGCGCGACCCACGATAAAGTTCGCGCGAGAATAGAAGAAAGCTGCGCGACTTTAGAAAAAGTCACGCCAACAAGAGATGGAGTTGCGCGACCTGACTAAACTCGCGCGCGAAATGAAACAACACTCGCGACAATCCTACCCCACGCGCGAGATTTTCACAAGCTGTCGCAAGTTTATCAGGGTGTTGCGCAAGTTCGCCCTCCCCTCGCGCGGCGCGACACGCGAAAATATTCAATTTGCTACATACCTAAGGAGTGAAGATATGAAAAAACGTGCATTAATCAGTGTTTCAGATAAACGTAACATAGTTGAGTTTGCTGCAGGATTAGTCAATCTTAACTTTGAGATTATTTCAACTGGTGGGACATTAAAAACCTTGCAAGACGCAGATATCCCTGCTATTCCAATTGACCAAGTAACTGGTTTTCCTGAAATACTAGATGGTCGGGTGAAGACCCTTCATCCTCTTGTTCATGGTGGACTATTGGCTAAGCGTTCCAATCCTGATCACGTAAAACAGCTTGAGGTTAATCAAATCCATCCAATTGATCTAGTTGTTGTTAACCTCTATCCATTCAAGCAAACTTTGGAGAAACCTGGAGTTTCGAAAGAGGAAATCATCGAAAATATAGATATTGGTGGTCCAACGATGTTACGTTCTGCAGCTAAAAATTATGCGGATGTTTTGGTTGTGGTTGACCCGAGCGATTATGAATTTACCTTACAAAGCCTAGAAACAGGGACAGTCGATTTAGATGTTAGACAGAAGTTTGCTGCTAAAGTTTTTCGTCATACCGCAAATTATGATGCTATGATAGGAAGTTATTTTCTTACACAAACAGCTGAAGAATTTCCGGAAACCTACACAGTTACCTATGAAAAAGTACAAAGCTTGCGCTATGGGGAAAATCCTCACCAAATAGCTGCATTTTATAAAAATCCAATTCAAGATGGAATGAGTCTTGCTAATGCGGAGCAGTTGCATGGGAAGGAGCTTTCTTTTAATAATATCCAAGATGCTAATGCTGCAGTTGAGATTTTAGCGGAGTATGATGGACCAACAGCAGTTGCAGTAAAGCATATGAATCCTTGTGGAATTGGTATGGGAGCATCCATTGAAGAAGCATTTCAAGAAGCTTTTGAGGCAGATCCAGTATCCATTTTTGGTGGAATCATTGCTTTAAATCGTGAAGTTGATTCTCAAACTGCCGAGAAACTAAGTGAAATTTTTCTTGAAATTGTAATAGCGCCAAGCTTTTCAGAGAAGGCGTTAGACATTTTAACCTCAAAGAAAAATATCCGCCTCTTAACCATGGATATGAACAGAAATAATCAGCAGAAATTCAGACTTACGACAATTGACGGCGGGATGTTAATTCAAAGTAACGATGATGGCGTTATAGAGGAAAAAGATTTAGAGGTAGTAACGAAAAAATCTCCGTCTGATGCAGAACTAAAACAGCTTTTATTTGCATGGAAAGCTGTAAAACATGTGAAATCAAATGCTATTGTGTTGGCAAAAAATAATCAAACAGTTGGTATTGGTGCTGGGCAAATGAATCGGGTGGGTGCTGCTAGAATCGCAATCGAACAAGCGGGATCAAAGGCAATAGGTGCAGTAATGGCTTCCGATGCATTTTTCCCAATGCCGGATACGGTAGAAGCAGCCATTAAGGCAGGAGTAACTGCAATTATTCAACCAGGTGGTTCAAAACGCGATCAAGATTCTATTGATGTATGTAATCGACATGGAATTGCAATGGTGTTTACAGGAATGCGCCATTTTAAACATTAAGGAGGTTTCTTGATGAACGTTTTAGTGATAGGTAAAGGTGGCCGAGAGCATAGTATTGTGATGAAGCTTGCAGAGAGTAAGCAGGTGAAGAAAATCTTTGTAGCTCCAGGTAATGCAGGTATGGAATCTATTGCAACACTTGTTCCAATCCAAGAAACAGAGAATGAGAGATTAATTGCGTTTGCTAAGGAAGAATCAGTCGATCTAACGATAGTAGGTCCGGAAAATCCACTATTAAATGGAATCGCCAATGAATTCACATTTGAGGGTCTACGCATATTTGCACCAAATAAGGAAGCGGCATTAATCGAAGGAAGTAAAAGTTTTGCTAAAAGTTTCATGATGAAATATGACATTCCTACAGCTAACTATCAAACATTTACAGATCCAACTGAAGCAAAGCTATATATCGAAAAAACTGGAACGCCGATTGTGATCAAGGCGGATGGGCTTGCTGCTGGTAAGGGTGTTGTTGTTGCGGAGACAAAGGGTATAGCGTTTGCGGCAATTGATAGTATGTTAGTTTCTAAGGAGTTTTCAGAAGCAGGCGGGAAGATTGTAATTGAGGAATTTCTTGCTGGAGATGAATTTTCATTAATGGCTTTTGTACATGGTGAACATGTCTATCCTATGTTACCAGCAAGAGATCACAAACGCGCATTTGACAATGATGAAGGTCCGAACACAGGTGGAATGGGGGCATATGCACCTGTACCAGATATTACAAATGAAATATTAGAATATGCAACAAAAGAAATCTTACAAAAAGCAGCGAGTGGACTAGTAGCAGAAGGCCGTTCGTTCACAGGTGTTCTGTATGCCGGTTTAATCATGACAGAAAATGGCCCTAAGGTTATAGAGTTTAATGCTAGATTTGGTGATCCCGAAACTCAGGTTGTTCTACCATTATTAAGAAATGACCTAGCACAAGTTATACTGGACGTTCTAGAAGGGAAAAATCCTAAGCTGAAATGGGAACAGCAATCATGCTTAGGTGTTGTCCTAGCATCGGAAGGATATCCAAGTACTTATCAATCAGGTGTTGTGGTACCTGAATTTGATGGTGACTCTTTTGTTGTATATGCTGGTGTGGCGAAGCAAGGAGAAAAAATCGTATCGAATGGTGGCCGAGTTTTGGTTGTTGGAGCCAAAAGTAATACACTCGGAGAAGCCAGTAGTTTAGTATATAGTAGTTTACCACCGAACGAAGTATTAGAAGGTTTATTTTATCGAACGGATATTGGTAGGCAGAAGTTAGGCGCTCTTCAGTAGGGCGCCATTATTATGCGCTGATATATACGGCAAATCGCTGATATCCCCGTAAAATGCGTTCATAAATTACTGATACCCCTCTCCCCCTAACTCTAATTCTAATAATTCTCCAGCCCTCTGATTAAAATGTCACAGAATCTTCACTCTATTTTACAAAAACTTTAAAGTAATAAAGCGTGAATTGTGGTACAATTAGAAAAACATAAACTATGGAGAGTTGTCTTATGCTAGAAAAAGGTCAATGGAGAAATTTTGAGCTGCGAAAACATGTAAAAGTAGTAGAAGGAAAGATTGCACCGACCATCGTACTAAAGAAAGCAACTTATTTAAATATGTATATAAAGCAATGGCTAAAGGCAAATATTTGGATATATAATGAACGTATTGTTTACGTTGGAGATAGGCTCCCGGAACAATCAACAGAAATTATCGATTGTACTGGAAAGTTTGTAGTTCCAGGATATATGGAGCCACATGCTCATCCGTTCCAGTTATATAACCCTGAGAGTTTAGCGACACATGCCGCAAAATTCGGAACAACTACACTAGTGAATGATAATTTATCATGGCTTTTTCTATTAAATAAAAAGAAAGCGTTTTCCATTATAGCTGATTTCGATAAAATGCCAATATCGATGTATTGGTGGAGCCGTTATGATTCCCAAACGGGATTACTAAATGAAGAGAAGCTATTTAATACAAAGGATATGTTGGATTGGTTATCCCATCCAAGTGTTGTTCAAGGAGGGGAATTGACCGGCTGGCCGAGTCTAATGTCGGGTGATGACAGATTACTATATTGGATACAAGAAACGAAGCGAAAGGGGAAACCAGTAGAGGGGCATCTGCCGGGAGCTTCCGAGAACACGCTTACCAAAATGAAACTACTCGGTGTTTCTGCTGATCATGAATCTATCAGTGGGGAAGATGTTATTAATCGATTAAAACTTGGTTATCAAGTTGGATTGCGCTATTCTTCCATACGACCAGATTTACCACAACTGTTAGAAGAAATTCTTGAAGCGGGATTAACGAACTTTGATCAATTAACGATGACAACAGATGGAGGAACCCCGACATTCTATGAAAATGGTCTTATAAATGTTTGTATTGATATTGCAATTCAAAAAGGTGTTCCAATTGAGGATGCATATCGAATGGCTTCGTTTAATGTAGCAAAGCACTTTCAACTAGAGGAGCAGCTGGGATGTATAGCACCGGGGCGAATTGCTAATATTAATATATTACATACGAAAGATAATCCGCATCCAGATAGTGTTTTAGCAAAAGGAAAGTGGATTGTAAAGCACGGTGAAGTACAAGAATTACCGGCTTACATTAACTGGGAAAAGTATCAATTGGAGCCGATGAAGTTTGATTGGGAGATGGGAATGAATGACCTGCAGTTCTCGATACCGATAGGCTTAGAAATGGTGAATGACGTTATTATAAAGCCATATCCAATCCAAACCGATATCACGGTAGAACAATTGCCTGAAAATCGTAATGACGCATTCTTACTTCTATTGGATAAAGATGGAGAATGGAGAGTTAATACGACACTTTGTGGGTTTACCAAGAATCTTGGCGGCTTAGTAAGTTCTTTCTCGCAAACGGGAGACTTAATTTTTATTGGGAAGAACAAACAAGATATGTTACTTGCATGGAAACGTCTAAAAGAATTAGGCGGTGGGATTGTCCTGGTTCATGATGGTGAAATAGTGGCAGAACTTCCCTTATTACTAGGTGGGAAACTATTTGCTGGCAAAATGGATGATTTGATTGAAATGGAAAAGCAGTTAAGAGATAAACTGCTTGAGTTTGGTTATTCATACAATGATCCTATCTATAGTATTTTATTTTTATCATCCACACACTTACCTTATATTCGTATCACACAGGAAGGGATTATGGATATCAAAAAACGAGAAGTCCTCTTTCCAGCAACTATGCGCTCATAAAGAAAAGACGTAGGCACGGTAGTAAAAATCGTAGAAAAAGGTGTTGGGGCTATGAAAAGACTATTATTCATTCTTGCCATAACTATACTATTAGTTGCTTGCAGTGACGACGAAACGGAAGTCCAAAAGCCACACGAAGAGCCTGAGGAAAATGTAGAAGTTGCAAATAAGGAAAAAAATGATAACGTAGAGCCTGAAGAACTATTCGAAAATATCTTTCCCTTCACTGGAATTGGGACTAATGATTCCATAGATCACCGGGCAATTGGTGTTATGATTAATAATCATGGAAGTGCTCGGCCACAAACTGGATTATCACAGGCAGATCTTGTGTTTGAGATTTTAGCGGAAGGTATGATTACAAGGTTTTTAGCAATCTATCATAGTGAACATCCTGAGATGATCGGACCAGTTCGAAGTGCTCGCGAATATTATTTTGATTTGTCTAACCGTTATGGCGCATTATATGTTTACCACGGGGCCGCTCCTTTTGTAAACGAGATGCTGGATAATCGCGGGATTGACCATATAGATGGGGCTATCTATGATAATGATGGGAAATTATTTAAACGAGAATCGTTTCGAGTTGCACCACATAATTCCTATCTGTTATATGATAATGTCACGAATGTAGCCAACGATCTTGGTTACGAAATGAACACAGAACACAACGCTTTGTCATTTTTAACAGAAGATGATGCGGAAACAATTGTAGGTAGTTCTGCTAGCCATATTGAAATCGTCTATTCCGATAATCCAATGGAAATAGTGGAATATACGTATGATATAGATAACGAGAAATATACCCGTTATAATGATAGAGAAATGACAGTAGAGCTTGAAACGGGTGAACCAGTCCAAGTAGATAATATTTTCATAGTGGAGACCCATCACGAGGTAATTGATGATGTTGGTCGGCGTGCTATTGACTTTTATACGGGTGGAGATGCTTATCTTATCCAGAAAGGAAAGGTACAACAGCTGAAATGGGAAAACCGTTCTGGGCAGATTGTTCCAGTAAAAGATGGTAAAGTTGTGGGCTTTGTACCAGGAAAAACATGGATTAATGTTGTCCCAACTAGCCCTGGTATGGAAAATTCTGTTATGATATCAGGTGAGTAGGGATTAGGAGGTAACATCATGCAAATTGATAAATTACGTGGGGAAGAATTAGATCATTTATTTGACGCTATATTATCATTGAAAAATCGTGAAGAGTGCTACCGCTTTTTCGATGATATTGCTACGATGAGTGAGATTCAATCCCTTTCCCAAAGACTCCAAGTGGCCAAAATGCTTACCGAGGGTTATACGTATAAAACCATTGAGAAAGAGACAAAAGCGTCTACCGCAACTATATCTAGAGTAAGACGGTGCATTGATTATGGTAGTGAGGGGTACAAGCTAGTATTAGATAGGGTGGCAAAAAAAGATAAGTGATTATCTACATAAGTTGAGTTGAAAAGTCTGTATACTTCTAGATTAGATACAGGCTTTTTATAATTCCAAGTATGACCTAAGTATGATGTGATACAATCAAGAGTAACCTAAATAAAAATACCTAATGATTGGATTGGAAAAAGTGCAAGAGTTACGACTAAAAGTAAGAGCGAACTTTGTAAATAAATATAAAAGTGGTTTCCCTTTAATTCTCTCAGATGCTGTAGTAAACGTGAAAGAATTAAAAGAAGAAGGAACAATTGTAAGATTAGTGGATGAAAAAAATACCTTTATTGCGAAAGGATACTTTGGTAAACAAAATAAAGGTTACGGTTGGGTTTTAAGTAAGAATGAACAAGAGAATTTCGATAAGAGGTTCTTTAAAAATAAAATTATCGCGGCTATCAATAGAAGAGAACAATTTTATGCTGACGATAGTACAACAGCGTTCCGAATATTCAATGGAGAAGGGGATGGAATCGGCGGTTTAACCATTGACTTCTTTGCTGATTTTTACTTAATTAACTGGTATAGTAAGGGGATTTACCGATTCCGAAATGAGATCCTTGAGGCGTTACAGGAGTCTGTTGACTATAAAGGAATCTATCAGAAAAAGCGCTTTGATGCCAAAGGGCAATATGTCGAGGATGATGACTTTGTAACAGGAGAACGTGGCGAATTTCCACTTATTGTAAAAGAAAATGGAGTTCAATTTGCGGTCTATCTCAACGAAGGAGCAATGGTTGGGGTATTTCTGGATCAAAGGGAAGTAAGGAAGACTATACGGGATAAGTATGCTAAAGACACTAATATGTTAAATACATTCTCTTATACAGGAGCTTTCTCCGTATTTGCTGCTCTAGGTGGAGCAACGAAAACTACTAGTGTCGATTTAGCAAATCGCAGTAAGCCAAAGACAATCGAACAGTTTAGTCTGAACGCAATTGATTATGAAGCACAGGATATCATTGTGGAGGATGTCTTCCAATATTTTAAATATGCTGGAAGAAAAGGGTTAAAATTTGACCTTGTCGTACTTGATCCACCAAGCTTTGCTAGGTCGAAGAAGGTAGTATTTAGTGCGGAGAAGGACTATAAAAAGCTTCTGATAGAAACTGTTGCAATTACAGAGGATAATGGGGTTATCGTAGCATCTACAAATAGCAGTGCATTTGGGATGAAAAAGTTCAAAAGCTTCATCCAACAAGCATTTGCCGAGACGGGTTACAAATATCAGCTATTAGAAGAATTCTCACTTCCCGAGGATTACCGTACGATTCGGGAATATCCAGAGGGAAATTATTTAAAAGTCGTTTTCATTCGCAAAGTGAACGGGAAATAAGGATAGTAAGAATAGAGCCCATTTTATCTAGATAGATAGAAAATGAGCTCTATTTTTTACGAGAAAAAGACACTTTAAATTTTCTTGTCATATCACTAAATCCACGCCTCTTTTTTTGCTATAATAAACTAATGGAAAACAAGTGATGGAGGATTAGACCTTTGTATACAAATATGAAAGAATGGAAGCATGTATTTAAGTTAGATCCTGCAAAGGAAATTTCAGATGAAGATTTAGAGTTAGTATGTGAATCAGGTACAGATGCCATTATTGTAGGTGGAACAGATGATGTTACACTTGATGGTGTTTTGGATTTACTCTCTAGCATACGTCGATACACTGTTCCAGTTGTACTGGAAATTTCAAATATGGAGGCAATTACTCCAGGATTCGATTATTACCATATCCCGATGGTAATGAATAGTAATCAAAAAAAGTGGATGTTGGATATTCAACATGAAGCTATTAAAGAATATAAGGACATTATGAATTGGGACGAAATTTTTGTCGAAGGATATTGTATCTTAAATGAAGAGGCAAAAGCTTTTAAACATACAGATTGCAAGCTACCATCGGAAGAAGATGTTGTGGCCTATGCTTATATGGCTGAAAAAGTATTCCATCTCCCGATTTTTTATGTGGAATATAGCGGGAAGTACGGTAATCCCGAGCTGGTCAAGCATGTAAAAGCTGAGCTACAAGAAACATTACTCTTCTATGGTGGTGGGATTGAAACTGCTGAACAGGCGAAAGAAATGAAGGAACATGCCGATGTAATTGTGGTTGGTAATAGTGTCTACACCAATTTAAAGGAAGCGTTAAAGACAGTTCAAGCTGTTAAAGACTACAGATAGTGACTATCTGTATCAGAAGTATTCTAAGGAAGGTGCTTGTAACATGAGTCGTACAATCGATGAATTAATAGAAGGTTTAAACAAAGAACAGCAGGAAGCTGTTAAACATACAGAAGGGCCATTATTAATTATGGCTGGAGCAGGTAGTGGTAAGACTCGTGTGCTAACACATCGGATTGCTTACTTAATGGAAGAGAAGGATGTTTCACCACGAAGTATACTGGCCATCACGTTTACGAATAAGGCTGCCCGCGAAATGAAGGATCGTGTTAGTAAGCTAGTGGGGCCAGCTGGTGCGGATATGTGGGTTTCTACTTTCCACTCTATGTGTGTTCGTATCCTAAGGAGGGATATTGATCGTATTGGATATAATCGTAATTTCACGATTTTAGACAGTGGTGACCAGTTGTCTGTAGTAAAACAAGTACTAAAAGATTTAAATATCGATACGAAGCAATTTGAACCACGTGCGATGCAAGGACAAATCAGTAGTGCTAAGAATGAATTGATTTCACCAGAAGAATTCTCGAGCAAGGCTGGGAATTTCTATGATCGGCAAGTTGCAAAAGTATACGAAGGTTACGAGAAGATTCTCCGTAAAAATCAGTCACTGGACTTTGATGATTTAATCATGCAAACCATTCACCTATTTAAACGTGTACCTGAGGTATTGGAATATTACCAACGAAGATTCCAATATATTCATGTGGATGAGTATCAGGATACAAACCACGCACAATATATACTAGTAAAACAACTAGCGAATCGTTTTCAAAATCTTTGTGTTGTTGGGGACTCAGATCAATCGATCTATCGTTGGCGTGGAGCGGATATTTCGAATATCCTATCTTTTGAAAAAGACTACCCTACTGCAAGAACGGTTTTTCTCGAACAGAATTATCGTTCAACAAAGTCTATCTTAGAAGCGGCAAATAAAGTTATTGCAAATAATCCAGGTCGTAAACCGAAAAACTTATGGACGCAAAATCCCGATGGACAGAAGATTAACTATTATCAAGGTGCAACAGAGCAAGATGAGGCACTTTATATTACCGATAAAATTCGTGATTTAGTTCGTGAAGAAGGATTCTCGCCAAGTGATATAGCTATTTTATACCGTACCAACGCACAGTCACGTGCTGTTGAGGACACACTAATGAAATCAGGAATGGCTTACCAAATGGTTGGTGGGATGCGATTCTACGATCGAAAAGAAATTAAAGATATGATTGCATATCTTCGTCTCATTACGAACCCAGATGATGATTTAAGCTTTGAGCGTGTCGTCAATGAACCGAAGCGAGGAATTGGTAAGACATCTATTGACCGCTTGAGAGCGTATGCTGCAGAGAATGGAATGTCTTTTTACCAAGCAGTAGAAGTGGTTGATTTTACAGGCGTTACTAAAAAGCAGCTAATGCTTTAGCCGAATTCGGTAATTTAATAAAAACATTACATCAGCAACAGGAATTTTTAACAGCTACCGATATGGTTGCTCAAGTGCTAGAGCGATCAGGATACGAGGAAATGCTTAAAAATGAGCGTTCCATTGAAGCGCAGAGTCGTTTAGAGAACTTAGAAGAGTTTATGACAGTAACAAAAGATTTTGAAGAAGCAAGTGAAGATAAATCGTTGATTGCCTTCTTAACTGATTTAGCACTGATTGCGGATATTGATCGTGTGGATGAAGAAGATCCAGACAATCAAGAAAAAGTTACTTTAATGACTCTTCACGCAGCAAAAGGTCTAGAATTTCCAGTAGTATTCTTAATCGGAATGGAAGAGAATGTTTTCCCGCATAGTCGTGCCATGTTTGATGAGGAAGAAATGGAAGAAGAGAGAAGACTTGCGTATGTTGGGATTACTCGAGCGGAGAAACAGTTATATTTAACCAATGCTAAGATGCGTACACTGTATGGTAGAACTAACATGAATCCTATTAGTCGATTTATTAATGAGATTCCAGAAGAACTGATAGATGGCATTGAACAAGCAAGAACATCCATGTTTGGTTCCTCTTCATTTGGAAGCAACTTTGGTAGCAAGGAACCTAAGAGAAGTCCATTTGGAGATTCGTCACGTTCTACATCAACAGGAGTCCCTTTACAAGCTAAGTCACAACCCCAGCCACGTCGTAGTGCCCAACATGTATCATCTACAACAGGTGCAGAAAATGAAACTTGGAAAGCGGGAGATAAGGCAGAACATAAAAAATGGGGTGTTGGGACGGTTGTGAAGGTACAAGGTGAAGGCGATAAAATGGAACTAGATGTTGCCTTTCCAGCTCCAACAGGCATTAAACGTTTGCTTGCAAAGTTTGCACCAATAACGAAACAACAATAGGAGGTGCTTGCCGCATGGATAAAGCACAAGCACAAGAAAAAATAGAGTCCTTAAAAGCATTATTAAATCAATATGCTCATGAATATTATGTCTTGGATCATCCATCGGTTCCGGATTCTGAATATGATCAGAAGCTAGAGGAATTAAAAAAAATAGAGAATCAATATCCAGAACTTATTACAAATGACTCTCCAACACAACGTATTGGCGGAGAACCGTTAGAAGGCTTCCGAAAAATACAGCATAGCATTCCAATGCTAAGCTTAGGTAATGCATTTAACGAGCAAGATCTTCGGGATTTTGCTCGTCGTGCGAGCCAAGGAACCAATAAGGATTTGGCTTTTGTCTGCGAACTGAAAATAGACGGACTTGCCATTACCCTTACTTATGAAAATGGGAAGTTTGTCCGTGGAGCTACCAGAGGGGATGGTACAACAGGAGAGGATATAACGAGTAATCTACGAACGATAAAAAGTATACCTCTTTCTATACAGGAAACACGTAAGATTGAAGTGCGCGGAGAGGCGTATATGCCACATAAATCATTTCTTGCTTTAAATAAGCAACGTGAAGAAAATAGGGAAGAGCTTTTCGCTAATCCGAGAAATGCTGCAGCAGGCTCCTTAAGACAACTAGATCCTAGAATAGCAGCATCTCGAAATTTAGATGTGTTCTTATACGGAATTGGTGAATGGGAAGCTGATACTGTACCGACACATAGTGAGCGTTTGACTCAATTGAAAAAGTTAGGATTTCGTACCAATCCAGAATGGAAAAAGTGCAACTCAATTGAAGAGGTACTCGAATATGTTGAATATTGGACAAAGGAACGTCCAAACCTACCTTATGAAATCGACGGGATTGTCATCAAGATAGATGACTTACAAACGCAGGAAGAATTAGGTTTCACCGTAAAAAGTCCTCGATGGGCGATTGCGTATAAATTCCCAGCAGAAGAGGTTGTAACGAAACTGAAGGACATTGAATTAAGCGTGGGTCGTACTGGAGTAGTAACTCCAACAGCAATATTAGAGCCTGTAAAGGTGGCTGGAACAACTGTTCAGCGTGCTTCCTTGCATAATGAGGATTTAATCCGTGCCAAAGATATTCGAATTGGTGATATGGTTGTTATTAAAAAGGCTGGAGATATCATTCCAGAGGTTGTTCGTTCCCTAACTGAACAACGAAGCGGCAGTGAGGAGCCATTCCACATGCCAGAAGAATGTCCTGCATGTGGTAGTGAACTAGTGCGTTTAGAAGAAGAGGTTGCGTTACGCTGTATTAATCCGAATTGTCCAGCTCAGCTACAAGAGGGGTTAATTCATTTTGTTTCGAGAAACGCTATGAATATTGAGGGACTTGGTGAAAAAGTAATCAATCAGCTATTTAGTGAAGGTCTCATTCATACGATTGCAGATATCTATCGGCTAGAACGTGATGAATTATTAAAACTAGAACGTATGGGAGAGAAATCAGTCGATAATCTTTTAAGTGCAATTGAATCATCTAGAGAGAACTCGCTAGAGCGTTTACTGTTTGGTTTAGGAATCCGCTTTATCGGAGCAAAAGCGGCCAAAACACTTGCAACTGAATTTGAAACAATGGATAAATTACAAAAAGCAACTTATGAAGAACTTATCGCAATTGATGAGATAGGTGATAAGATGGCAGATTCTGTTGTTCAATATTTTGCAGAAGATAAAGTTACCGACTTAATAAAAGAATTAAAAGAACTACAATTGAACATGGAATATAAAGGACCTAAGCGAGCAACTGTTGCTGTTGATTCTAACCCATTTGCGGGGAAAACCGTTGTATTAACTGGTAAAATGGAGAAGATGTCTCGTCCAGAAGCAAAAGAAAAGATTGAATCCTTAGGTGGAAAAGTAACTGGAAGTGTTAGTAAGAAAACCGATATCGTTATTGCAGGGGAAGATGCTGGCTCGAAATATGACAAAGCGGTTGAGCTTGGTATAACGATTTGGAATGAAGAAGAATTTATAAAAATGTTAGAGGGCTAGGAGGGAATTTTGTGAAAAAACGAATAGGCTTACTTTTGATAATCCTCCTTATGCTTGCTAGCTGTGCCCCTAGTTTTGATGAAGGTGAGGATGAACTGGTTCAAAACGAGGAGGAACCAACAGGTCAGCCATCTATTGTACCGACATATAAATTATCTGAGGAAGATTATCGAGTAATTTTGCCTTATCGAACTAGTAAAGCAAGAGGAGCAACTACGAATCAGCTTGGTGATAATCGATTAGATATTGATGAACTTGAACAAGGATTGATGCGTCATTCAAAAGAATTTTTTGATCCGAAGAAGCTATATTTTGAGGAAGGTCAGTATTTAGACCAGACAACTATATTTAGCTGGATTGACGAATTAAATCCACAGGTGGAAAAGGAAGCAGACGAGGATGTTTATCGTAAAAACCCACGCTACCTGTCACATATTTTAGAGCAGAATTATATCAAGAGAAATGAAGATAATTCGGTTGAATTAGCAGGGGTATCAATAGGATTAGCATTAAAATCTCAATATCGATTCCAAACAGAAGTTGGCGGCGCTTATTATTATGAACCTATTTCTGAAAAAGAAATGTTAGAAAAGGGTCAGGAAATGGCCCAAACGATATTAGAGCGTATCCGCAAAATTGAAGGGCTAGAAAAGGTACCGATTATGTTTGCTATCTATCGCGAGGAAAAGCGCGGATCTGCAGTTCCAGGAAATTTTGTTGCTAGGACTTATGTGAAAGATAGTGACATGAGCATTGATGATTGGGATACGATTGAAGAAGATTATATTCTATTTCCTTCCAATGAAGCAGAGAAAAAATATTTTGACGATGCTCAAATTGTCAATACATTTGGTGTGGAAATAGCAGAGTTTTTCCCCAACTATGTGGGTTATATTGGAGAAGGATTCTACGTGAATGAAGAGCTTCAAAAATTAACCATTGAAGTTCCAATTGAATTTAATGGAAAAGCAGAAATTATTGGTTTTGCTCAATATACGTATGGATTAGTAAAAGATAAGTTCCCGAATAATTACGATATTGAAATAAACATCACTTCCAGCCATCAACTAGAAGGATATATTTATCGTAAGGCAGGGGAAGAAAATCCAATAGTACATCTATTTGATTAATCTATATAGATTGTTTGAAGAGTTTTCTATATTAAGTTAGAATAAGGAGTGGAGATATATTCCGCTCCGTTTTTTTTCGCAGAGAGGAAAGTTTAAAATTTTTCTCGCCTGCATAAGAAAAAACTAGTACATTCGTAAAGAACGAGCGAATGCGAGTTTTTCTAATACGAAAAACTATTAGTCTAAAGATTTCTAGTCCAAAGCGTCATGTAACACGGACTCACAAATTTTAGACGAAATGAAAGCGGAGCCATACGCAGTATATTACATATTAATTATAGGGAGGTTTTATTAATGGTTGTACCATACAAACATGAGCCATTCACTGATTTCTCAGTAGAAGAAAACAAACAACTTATGTTAGATGCTCTTAAAAAGGTAGAAGCAGAACTTGGTAAAGAATATCCACTAATTATTGGTGGTGAGAGAATTACAACAGAAGATAAGATTGTTTCTGTTAACCCTGCAAATAAAAGCGAGATTGTTGGTTATGTATCAAAAGCGAACAAAGAACTTGCTGAAAAGGCAATGAAAGTTGCAGATGAAACATTCCAAAATTACTGGAGAACTTCTGATCCGAAAATGCGTGCGGATATTCTATTCCGTGCAGCAGCAATTGTACGTCGTCGTAAACATGAATTCTCTGCACTTCTAATTAAAGAAGGCGGAAAACCATGGAATGAAGCAGATGCTGATACTGCAGAAGCAATTGACTTCCTTGAGTACTATGGCCGTCAAATGTTGAAGCTTAAAGATGGTATGCCAGTAAATAGCCGTCCAATTGAACATAATCGCTTTGACTATATTCCACTGGGAGTAGGTCTGGTCATTTCGCCTTGGAACTTCTTATTTGCTATTATGGCAGGAACGACTGTAGCAGCTATGGTAACAGGTAATACAGTGTTATTGAAGCCTGCAAGTGCAACACCTGTTATTGCTTATAAGTTCATGGAAGTATTAGAAGAAGCGGGAATGCCTGCTGGTGTTGTGAACTACATTCCAGGACCTGGTAGTGAGGTTGGGGACTATTTAGTTGATCATCCACGTACTCGTTTTGTTAGCTTCACAGGATCTCGTGAAGTGGGACTACGTATCTTTGAACGTGCAGCAAAAGTTCATCCAGGTCAACTTTGGTTAAAACGTACCATCCTTGAAATGGGTGGTAAGGATACTATCGTAGTGGATAAAGAAGCAGACCTTGAGTTAGCTGCACAATCTATAGTGAAATCCGCATTCGGTTTTGCTGGACAGAAGTGTTCTGCATGTTCTCGTGCAGTTATTCATGAGGATGTCTATGATCAGGTAAAAGATCGTGTTGTTGAATTAACGAAGGAATTAACCGTTGGTGATCCGACTGAAAACAAATTTGTAGGACCTGTAATTGACCAAGGATCTTATGATAAGATTATGAAATATATTGAAATTGGTAAAGAAGAGGGAACTTTACTAGTTGGAGGAACTGGTGATGATTCAAAAGGCTGGTTTGTTCATCCAACTGTAATTGCTGATCTTGATCCAAAAGCAAGAATTATGCAAGAAGAAATCTTTGGACCAGTTGTTGGTTTAACGAAAGCAAAAGATTTCACAGAAGCAATTGAGATTGCGAACAACACGGAATTTGGTTTAACTGGTGCAGTTATCACCAATAATCGTGAGCACTTAGAACAAGCAAGAAGAGACTTCCATGTAGGTAACTTATACTTCAATCGTGGCTGTACTGGTGCTATCGTTGGATACCAGCCATTTGGTGGATTTAACATGTCCGGAACAGATTCAAAAGCTGGTGGTCCAGATTATTTGATCCAACATATGCAAGGTAAGACAACGTCAGAAGCCCTGTAAAAATATAAAAACCTCTTTCATATTTGAAAGAGGTTTTTTATTTGTTAGGTGAAACATATACTGATCGCTTATAAGAAATCCTACTCATTTATAAGGAAAATGTGAAAGTGTTTTTCTAACAGAAGAAAGTTAGGAAAAAACAGTCTCGTTTAAATAGGATTTACTACAATTTTCGACATTATTTTACAGTATAAAGGTTATAATTTGAACAAAACTTTCCTACTTTCCTCATTTTAGGAAAGTAGGAAAGTTTTTTGGGCTTTATTAGTACTTTTTACCCCCAACTTTCCCAATATGAATATTCAAAAAATATGCTATCATATAGTTAACAAATAGAAATAGAAACAACTTTTACTAGGAGGGAAGGAATTTATGGAAATTGGCTCCTTTATCAAATTGCAACGTGTCAAGAAAGGAATGACACAAGAAGAACTAGCAGATGGAATTGTTTCTATGAGCTATTTGTCAAAAATTGAAAACCTTCGCACCGAAGCAAGTCCTGAAGTAGTAAGCATGCTTTGTACTCGACTAGGAATTGAGTTAAATAGTGAGAAGGATATTACGATTAAGGAAAAATGTGAACAGTGGTTTAATATGCTCTATGTCGTTAATGATAAAGAAATGATTATCGAGAAATACAATGAGCTAAATGAATTATTATCAGTAGTTCGCTCTGATAGTATGATGTTGTTCGAGATTCATAAGATAAGATACTATCTTGTTCTAGGACAGTATGATAACGCATTAGAGCAAATTAATAGTCTAAATGAGGTTTCTGGTACATTTGATAATTTGCACTTATTCTATTGGTACAAGTTTAAAGGTAATTATGCAACATTGAATAATGAGTATAATCAAGCAATGAATATGTATAAGCTAGCAGAAGATAAAATCAGTCAGATTCATTTATCGGATTCTGAGATTGCAGATCTTCAATATACAATAGCTGTTACGCACAGCAAATTGCTCAATACATTAGAGGTAATTGAGTATTCCAATAAAGCTATTGATATTTTTCAAAGAGAGTATAATTTTATTCGTTGCGCTCAATGTCATATTCTCTTAGGAATTTCTTATAGAAGAATAAAAATGTATGAAAAGGCAATTAAACATTATAACCTAGCTAGACATCTAGGTGAATTGAATAAAAATAATACTATTATACAGTTGACCAATCAAAATTTAGGTTATTTATATTCATCGATAGGTGACTCGAAAGAAGCAATTAAGCATTATCTTGGAGCTATAGATGATGAATCAGTTGGTTTAAATGAAAGATTAATAGCGATAACAAACCTTATAAAGGAATATTATAAAACAGGCAATTTTGAGAAAGCTTTGGAAGTAATTGAAAAAGCAAAGAAAATTTTGGAGTTAGCGAAAAACAACGTTTTTTACGAGGTATATTACTATATCATTCACTCCTATGTATATGCAATTAATAATGAGTATGAACAGTTTACCACATTAGTAATAGAGAACCTTATACCCTACTTGAAAAAGCATAAGGATCATGGAAATTTGATTCTATTTACTAATATGCTAGCAAAGCATTTTGAAGAAGTAGGTAGATATAAGGACTCTGTTAAATATTATAAACTAGCAAACCTCACCTATGAGGAAATTGTTAATTTGTAAAGGGGGGATAAACTTGAAAAAACTATTTGCTTCAGTAGCTTTAGGAACACTTCTTATGGGAGGATTTTTATTCATGCAAGACAATCAATCGACTGAATTAGCACATGGAGAAGCAGAACCAAGCGTATTAAGAGCTTCATTTACTTCTCCTATCAATCTATTCTAATTTGAATCAATTTACTTAAGCTTGTCAGTAAATCTATGTTTTTTACCCTATTACTATATGATAGATTTGCCTGAAGTAGTGTGGAAACTGCTTCAGGTCTTTTTTTTGTTTATTTTTATTTTTGCTTGGAAATGTTGGATAAGTTGCCTAGTGAAGGGATATTCTGCTATTATCAATAGTATTGTGAATGCTTTTTTTATATATAGAAAGAGAGTCAAAATATGTTGACTGGTAAATAACCAATCTTCGGTGTATGTATTTTTATGAAGCCCTAATTTTTAATAAACATGGACTATATATGGAGGTGCAAGAGATGGCAGAAATTACAAAAGAGCAAGTGAAACACGTAGCAAATTTAGCACGTTTAGAGATATCTGAAGAGGAAGCAGAAATGTTCACGGATAATCTAAGTTCTATCATCCAATTTGCTGAACAACTAAATGAAGTGGATACAGATGGAATCGAACCGACTACACACGTATTAGACTTGAAAAATATAATGCGTAAGGACGAGCCGAGACAATGGATTACAAGAGAAGAAGCATTAAAGAATGCTCCTGATCAAAAAGATGGGCAATTCCGAGTGCCGTCTATTCTGTCAGAATAAACTTTGTTAAAGAATAAGGAGGGAAATAGATGTCATTGTTCGATCATAGTATAAAAGAAATCGAAGCAAAATTACATAATAAAGAAATTACTGTAAGTGATCTTGTTGATACTTCTTATAAACGAATTCATGAAGTAGATGATAAGGTACATGCATTTTTAACACTAGATGAAGAAAGTGCACGAGCAAAAGCAAAAGAATTAGATGGAGAGACAGATACTACTGCTAAGCTATTCGGTATTCCTGCAGGGATCAAGGATAATATCGTAACGAAAGGTTTGCGTACTACTTGTGCGAGTCAGTTTTTACGTAACTTCGATGATCCATTATATGATGCGACAGTTGTAGATAAGTTACATGCTGAAAAGGCAGTTACTATTGGGAAATTAAATATGGATGAATTTGCAATGGGTTCATCAAATGAAAACTCTAGCTTCACTCCAACACGTAACCCGTGGAATACGGATTATGTTCCAGGAGGATCAAGTGGTGGTTCTGCAGCTGCAGTAGCTGCTGGAGAGGTTCTTTTCTCCCTTGGTTCAGATACTGGTGGTTCTATTCGTCAACCAGCCGCATTTTGTGGAGTGGTTGGACTAAAACCAACATATGGTTTAGTATCTCGTTTCGGTTTAGTGGCATTTGCATCATCTTTAGACCAAATTGGTCCATTAACTCGTAGTGTAGAAGATAATGCTAGAGTATTGGAAGTAATCGCTGGACATGACAAGATGGATTCCACTAGTGCAAATGTGGATATTCCTTCTTATACAGAAGCACTTACTGGGGATGTTAAAGGATTAAAAATAGCCGTACCAAAAGAATATCTAGCTGAAGGTGTTAACCCAGAGGTAAAAGAAGCAGTTCTAGAGGCACTAAAAGTCTACGAATCACTTGGAGCAACATGGGAAGAAGTTTCATTGCCACATTCAAAGTATGCAGTTGCTACATACTATCTAATCTCATCTTCAGAGGCTTCAGCAAACCTAGCTCGTTTTGATGGTGTTAGGTATGGTGTGCGCTCTGAAAATGCAGAGAACATGATTGATATGTTTAAGAAATCCCGTAGCGAAGGCTTTGGGGAAGAGGTTAAACGTCGTATCATGCTTGGAACCTTTGCACTAAGCTCAGGTTACTATGATGCATACTATAAGAAGGCTCAAAAGGTTCGTACATTAATCAAAAATGACTTCGATAAAATATTTGAAGAGTATGATGTTGTAATTGGACCTACGACTCCAACACCTGCATTTAAGGTAGGAGAAAAGATTAAAGATCCATTAACAATGTATGCAAACGATATTTTAACGATCCCGGTTAACCTAGCAGGTGTACCAGGAATTTCAATCCCATGCGGTTTATCAGCTGAGGGACTTCCAATTGGTTTACAAATCATTGGAAAACACTTTGATGAACGTACAGTATATCGTACAGCACATGCTTTTGAACAAGCTACTGATCATCATAAGAAACGACCTCAAATCGGAGGTGCAAATTAATGAATTTTGAAACAATAATTGGTCTAGAAGTTCACGTTGAACTGAAAACAAAGTCAAAAATATTTAGTCCTAGTCCGAACGCATTTGGGGCAGATCCAAATACGAATGTAAACCCTATTGACTTAGGATATCCTGGTGTTCTTCCAGTGTTAAATGAAGAAGCAGTAAACTTTGCTATGAAAGCTGCCATGGCTTTAAACTGTGAAATCGCAACGGATACTAAATTTGATAGAAAAAACTATTTCTATCCGGATAATCCAAAAGCATACCAAATCTCACAATTTGACCAGCCAATTGGTGAGCATGGCTGGATTGAAATTGAGGTTGGTGGCAAGAAGAAGAAAATCGGTATTACTCGTGTGCATTTAGAAGAGGATGCTGGGAAGCTGACTCATGGTGATGATGGGTATTCTTATGTAGACTTTAACCGCCAAGGAACACCATTAATTGAGATTGTTTCGGAGCCTGATATGCGCACTCCGGAGGAAGCTTATGCATATCTTGAAAAGCTAAAGACAATCATTCAATATACAGGTGTTTCTGACGTGAAGATGCAAGAAGGTTCACTACGCTGTGATGCCAACATCTCGTTAAGACCATATGGTCAAGATAAATTCGGAACGAAAACGGAATTGAAGAACCTAAACTCCTTTGCCTTTGTTCAAAAGGGACTAGAGTTTGAAGAAAAACGTCAAGAGAAGGTTCTTTTATCAGGTGGAGAGATCCTACAAGAAACACGTCGTTTTGATGAGAAAACGAAAGAAACTATTCTGATGCGTGTGAAAGAAGGTTCGGATGACTATCGTTACTTCCCTGAACCAGACCTAGTTCCACTTTATATTGATGAAGCCTGGAAGGAACGCATTCGCAGTGAAATTCCTGAGTTACCAGACGCACGTAAGCAGCGCTATATGGATGAACTTGGATTATCAGAATATGATGCAGCTAACCTAACAAACTCCAAGGAAATGGCTGATTTCTTTGAGGATACCGTGAAGCATGGCGCGGATATTAAGCAAGCCTCCAACTGGTTAATGGGTGAAGTTTCCGGTTACATGAATAAGCATTATAAAGAACTACATGAGCTTGCTCTAACACCAGAATCATTGGGTAAAATGATTAAGCTAATAGAAGATGGAACCATTTCTTCTAAGATTGCCAAGAAAGTCTTTGCAGAATTAGTGGAAAAAGGTGGAGATCCGGAAGAAATTGTTAAAGCACAAGGGCTTGTTCAAATTTCGGATGAAGGCCAATTACGAGAAATTATTACAGGAATACTGAATGAAAATGAACAGTCAATCATTGACTTTAAAAACGGTAAAGACCGTGCACTTGGTTTCCTAGTAGGACAAGTGATGAAAGCAACAAAAGGACAAGCAAATCCACCAATGGTTAATAAAATTTTAGTTGAAGAAATGAACAAACGATAAGATGCCATTTAGGGGGGGAACCCCCTTATGGCATTTTTTTATGTGCAAGCTTTTATCGAACATAAAAATTTGTAATGGACAGGAAACCATTGATACTTCCCATTTTAAACAATTGTAGGAAGTGCTTTTCTAACTAAAAAACTTTTCAAAGTTAAGAAATATGGCTATGATAGATATGCATGTAAAATTATCCAAATCACAAATTAAACTACTAATAAACACATATAATGCATAATCTATCACTGGAGAGAGGGGACATGTCAGGTGAAAAGAGCCCGTATTATATATAATCCAACTTCTGGCCGAGAAGCATTTAAAAAAGAACTACCAGCTGTTCTAGAAAAGTTAGAAAAGGCAGGATATGAGGCATCGGCACATGCTACTACTGGAGAAGGAGATGCCGTCCAAGCAGCTCGAATTGCTGTTGAACGTAAATACGATATTGTTGTGGCTGCTGGTGGAGACGGGACCATTAATGAAGTTATTAATGGACTAGCTGAGCAGGAATATCGACCAAAGCTAGGAATCATACCAGTCGGCACTACAAATGACTTTGCAAGAGCGTTATCCGTTCCACGAGATAGTATCCAAAAAGCGGTTGATGTCATTATAGAGGGACAATCCATGCTGCTGGATATCGGAAAAGTAAACGATCAATACTTTATCAATATTGCTGGTGGAGGAAAACTGACAGAATTAACCTATGATGTACCAAGCAAGCTGAAGACGATGTTAGGTCAACTTGCCTATTATGTTAAAGGTATCGAAATGCTACCATCGTTAAAACCAGCTAGGGTAAAGATAGAGTATGATGGGAATATAATTGAAGAAGACATCATGCTATTTCTAATATCCAATACAAATTCAGTTGGTGGCTTTGAAAAGCTTGCACCAGATGCTTGTCTGAATGACGGGCTATTTGACTTACTCATCTTACGCAAAGCTAATCTAGCTGAATTTATCCGTATCGCTAGCTTAGCGCTAAGAGGCGCACATCTAGATGATAAACATGTCATATATACAAAAGCTAGTCATATAAAAGTAACACCAGAAGATAAGATGGAATTAAATATTGATGGGGAATATGGTGGTCTATTACCAGGTGAATTCCGTAATCTCCAACAACATATTGAATTCTTTGTTCCGGAATCCTACTTAAATAGAGAGACTACTAATTAATGGGTAGTCTCTTTTGTTTATATGGAGTGGTTGAGAGATTCCAAGTGCGAGAGTGGAGCGGGATTGGGCGGAAATCGCGCGAGTGAGAAGAAAGTGGCGCGGGAGTGGAAGGAATTCGCACGAATGAGTAGAAAATGCCTCGGGAGTGGAAGAAAGTCGCGCGAGTGAGAAGAAAGTGCGCGGGGTGGAAGGAATTCGCACGAATGAGTAGAAAATGCCACGGGAGTGGAAGAAAGTCGCGAGAGTGAGTGAGAGAGTCGCGCGAGAGTGACAGAAAGTCGCGCGAATGAGAGAAAATGCCTCGGTATTAAGAGAAAGTCGCGCGAGCGTGTAAAAAGTGCCGCGGGAGTAAGAGAAAGTCACGGGGAGGTAAATAAAAGTCGCGCGACTCCTTCTTGTACGCGCAAGTTCCTACATCTTCGCGTAACTTTATTAGATATCTTGTAAGAATTGCCAAATCTCGCGTGCCTTTAGAAGTTTCTAGCGCGACTACAGATAAACTCCGCGCGAGTGTCCGCATCACCGCCCACCCAGCACAATTTTAGCTTTCTCCCATCTAGTTATGATAAGATAGTACCCAGCAAATCGTACGAAAAGGAAGATACATATATGCCAAAACAATCTGCACCAGTAAAAAAGAATGAAAAGATTACCCTTCGTTTTGAAGATTTAACCCATGAAGGTAATGGTGTCGGCAAAATTGACGGCTATCCATTATTTGTTCCTTATGGATTGCCAGGTGAAGAAGCAGTAGTTAAAGTAATAAAAGTGAATAAAAACTTTGGTTTTGGAAAATTAATAGAGGTTAAAAATCCAAGCCCTGAACGTGTTGAACCACCTTGTGACGTTTTCTATAAATGTGGTGGTTGCCAAATTCAGCACATGAGCTATAACTTACAGCTGTCTATGAAACAACAACAAGTTAAGAATGTATTACGCAAAATTGCTCATTTGGACCATGTTCCGGTACATCCGACAATCGGTATGGAAGATCCATGGCGTTATCGCAACAAGGTTGCTATTCCTGTTGGTGAAAAGAATGGCGAGCTTATAACTGGATTTTATCAAATGCGTAGTCATCAAATTATAGAAGACATGGATACGTGTGTCGTACAAGAAGACTTGAATGATCGTATGGTGGAAGCCGTACGCAGAATCGCTAACCGAGTAGGGATCGAAGCATATGATGAGAAAAGCCATAAAGGTGTTCTACGCCATATTATGGTTCGTTCCGGCAGAGAAACAAAGGAAACCATGATTGTGCTCATTACTAGAACGAATGAATTGCCACATGCTAAAGAATTTATTCGCGAACTAACGGAGACTTATCCTAATGTTAAATCGATTATTCATAATATTAATCCTGCTAGAACCAATGTTATTCTTGGAAAGAAAACAAAGGTGTTATGGGGACAGGAATATATTTATGATTCCATTGGACCAATTCGCTTTGCTATTTCAGCAAAATCTTTCTATCAAGTAAATCCTACTCAGACCAAGCATTTATATGATAAAGCTTTGGAATATGCTGCGATTGATGAAAATGATACCGTTATTGATGCGTATTGTGGAATTGGAACCATCTCTTTATTCCTGGCACAAAAAGCAAAGAAGGTCTACGGAGTTGAAATCGTCCCAGAGGCAATTGCAGATGCTAAAGTAAATGCGAAATTAAATGGGATGACAAATGTAGAATTTGAAGTAGGAACAGCAGAAGAAGTTATGCCGAAATGGAAAGAAGATGGGTTAAGACCCGATGTTATTGTTGTGGACCCACCACGTAAAGGCTGTGATGAAGGTCTTTTAAATGCCATGATTGAGATGGGACCAAAACGTATTGTATATGTTTCCTGTAATCCATCAACACTTGCTCGCGACTTGCGTATTCTTGAAGATGGTGGGTATGAAACGAAGGAAGTACAGCCTGTTGATATGTTTCCGCAAAGTATGCATATTGAAAGTGTAGCTTGGTTGGAAAAGCGTTTGTAGCCCAACAATAGAAATTTAACAGTAACAATATAAACGTACAAAATAGCCTTTTTTAAATAATAAAAACTTGAAAAAAGCGTGAGGTAAAACATGGGGATTCTTCGGGATCCCTTTTGTGTGGTTGCAGGTTCCTTCTATTTAGTTATATGAGGAAATCTCGCATTTGATAAATGGCATAATCGCTTCTAATTTTCCTGTCATGGATATTTATCCAATTTTAAATGGGCATGTGTTCTGTTATTAGTCACAAAGGCTAAAGTTCATCATAAAAAGAGTGGTACTCACCAAAACATTGGTGGATACCACTTTTTGTTCAACCTTTTTCATTTTCTATAAATTCAACATGAGAACTTGGTAATTTTTCGTAGAATCCTTTATATTTGCTTACCTGCTTAGAGTCTTCAATATGTAAGTTTGAGTCACTAACTTCTGCAGAATACTGGCTGAATTCTTTTTCACTTTCATTTAGTGTGAATTCTATTTCTAAAGACTCATTTTCATTTTCACACTGAATCATAAGTTTGTCATCTTTCAGTTTATATGTCCCTTCTTCGCCATCAATAGAATTAGTGATTACTTTTCCCTCTAAAAATTCTAATGACATGATAGAGTGATATTTTTCAGGACTAACAGGTGAGGATTTCACAATAATATCAAAAGTTTTCCCCGATAATTCGTTGTTGTTGCTACAAGCAGATAATAAAAGAACAGATATGAGTGATAGAAAGATAAATCGTTTAATCCTAATTGCAATCTCCCCCTGTTAGTAAAGTTTATATAACCTTAATATCGACTATATATTCATATTATACCGTAAATTTTATCTTACCGAAATAATCTGAAATAAACTCGGGTGTTATGGAAGATAGATGGAAGCTTTAGCGGATTTTGAAAAGATCATAAAAAATGACAAAATTGATAGTGTCCTTGTACAGAGGAATAACACTATTATATTTGAATACTTTCGAAACAAAAAAATGAAAGAAAAACAACATAAAATATATTCTGTCACAAAAGTCGTCTTATCGGCACTGATTGGAATCGCAATAGAAAAAGGATATATCGAAAATGTTAATACACCAATAATGAATTACTTTCCGGAACTTACTAACAATAATGAAAAACAGAAGATTACAGTCAAGCACCTGCTGACAATGACTTCGGGGCTGCACTGGCCTGGTAATAGTAGTATGATACCAAGCAAGAATTGGGTCAATTTTGTCCTGCGGCAGGACATGGATCATCCTCCCGGAAAGGAAATGGTCTACAGTTGTGGTTCTTCACAATTGTTAAGTGCAATCTTACAAATGACAACCGGCTTACATACAGAAGCTCTCGCTAAAAAGTATTTATTTACACCTCTAGGAATAACAGATTATAAGTGGAACCGTGATCCTCAAGATATAGCCATTGGCGGATTCGGATTAACGATGAAAACGGACGATATGTTAAAAATCGGAACGCTATATGTAAATAAAGGAAAATTTAAATCCAAACAAATCTTGCCTCAGCAATGGGTTGAAGAATCTACAAGTCCAATAGTCAAAGTTGATGATGGTACTTCATACGCATACCACTGGTGGAATAAACATTTCGACAATCCAATAGGCAGGATTGAACTGGCGGTAGGGTTCGAAGGGCAATATATTATTCTTGCACCTGGATATCAATTGGTAGTTGTTATGACAAGCAGTATTAAAGATGATCCATCAAGACCTATATATTATGTGAAAGACTATCTATTACCTTATGTCATGAATCAGTAGAAATAAACATTTCTAATTTAACATAAACTAACCTATGCAGATCCGGTTTTCGGCGGAAATTAATATTTCCGATACCGGATCTTTTTCATGCCTCGCCAAAAGTAATTTACTCTCTCTTCCTGTTGGCTTTTTGGGGTTGGTCTTCAGTCCCTTTTCCTAATGATAACAATAGAATGGATACTACTAATACGATAGCTCCCAATGTATTTTGAATCGTTATCTCTATTGGAAAAAATGGGAAAGAAATAAGAGCAAGTAGAATTGGACTAAATGCTCTGGTTACATTAGCGATGGAGAAACGTAAATGCTCCAATGCTTTATACAAGAGAAGTGTACCGAGAAATCCAGTGAAAAGGGAAGATAACACGATATACCCTATTCCTGTATAGGAGTAATCACGATTAAAAAAATCTTCTGTAAAAGTGGCGTACAGTAGAACGAACACTAGGGTAATACAATTGTTTGTGAATAAAATAGAATTTGAATTTCTTTCTTTAGACATAGTCTTCTTTATAAATATATTTGTTAATGCGAAAAAGAACGTATATAAAATCGCAAAGAAACTACCTAACCAATTCGTATTAAAATCTCCTCCTTTATTTACAAACAAGAATGCCCCTAAGATAGCTAATGTTATAAAAATGGCTTCGTTTTTACTTAATTTTTCTTTTAGGATTAAAACAGACAATAATACTGCAAATACAGTATAAAATCTCCCAATAAAACCTATCTCAACGGGGGATAGTAAATTCGTGCTAAGAAATAAAAAGATAACCCCAATGGAATTAAATAAAGCCAACCATATTATTTCTTTTTCAAAATAAAATACTACCTTCTTGCGTTGTAGCAAGCCTAATAGATAACTTGCTACTATAACAGTAATCGTGTTAATAACAGCTGCTTTAGCTGGGGAAATCTCTAATAACCCAAATTTTGATAATAATGGTCCCACTGCCATCATGAAAACCGAAAGTAAATTGTAAATATATCCTTTTTGTGTTCCATTCATTTGGCCAACTCCCTAAAACTAACATTAATTTCCTTGATTCCGAATACTAAATTTTACAGAATCTGTAGTTATAATTATAGTTAGTTAAAGGAGAACAAAAAGTGAAAATAATAGATCTTACTTTCACCTTTTACAGGGGGATTATTCGATTATGAAACTACTAGAATACTATCTTCATCTTTTTACTGCATTTTCAAGATGTATAACTTTTCAAAAGGTCCAATTAACTAGAAAAGAAATTAGTAATGAATTGCAGTGCTCTGAAAGAACGGTAACGAATGTATTAAATAGGATGGAAGATAAAAAGTGGATAGAAAGAAACAAGGGAGAAGGGAGAGGGAATTCAACCACAGTAATCTTTTTAAAAACAATGGAAGAAATGCTGGATTACTTCGATAGTGACTCACCTAAACAAGAAGATATTATCAGGTTAGTATCACTATTAGAAACTAATGGGTTATATCATGAGAGAGAACAGGTATATTCTAGCTTGTTAACCAAACTATTTGGGTTAAAAACTCATACTATACCGATGGAAAATGAAGAACAACAAGATTATGAACACTTAAAGATTCCATATTTCCGCTCTTTTAATTCCTTAGATCCTTCTGCAGTTGAAAGGCAATCGGAAAGACATATGGTAGAGCAAATATTTAATACGTTAGTTACTTACGATAAGGGAAATGCGAAAATATTGCCCAGTTTAGCACATTATTGGGAACAAGCCAATGATGGAAAGGAATGGACATTTTATTTAAGGAAGGGTATTTATTTTCACGATAATAAAATGCTTACTTCCAAAGATGTAAAATTTAGTTTTGAAAGGCTATGTCATACTCCTTCGAAATGGATAATCAGACATTTAAAGAACATTAATTGTGTTGGAAGACATGCTATAAGATTTGAGTTTTCGGAACCAATGTATGGTTGGGTTATGTTATTATCTTCACCTAAATGCTCAATAGTCCCCGAAAATTATGGCGGAAAGTCAAAAGAAGAGTTTGCTGCATTGCCTATAGGAACAGGTCCTTATTTAGTAAAAAAACAGGATAAAAACTTATTAAATTTAAGGGCACATTCGTTGTATTTTAATGGAAGAGCATTCATTGACGAGATTTCTATTTTTATTTTACCAACAATTGAAAAGTATTTTCGTGCTAAAAACGTACTACAAGAACCTTTATTTTATATTCCATTTTCGATAAGAGATGATGGTGATAGTAAATATAATTATCTTCAACGTAATCATTTATCAGTAAAGTATCTCATGTGGAATATGAATAAAGAGAATATTAAATCAAATATTTCATTGAGGAATAGGATAACTTCTATTCTAAGTAAGGAACAGATGGTGAAGGAATTAGGGTATCCAAGATTTCAAAAGGCTAACTCATTCACTGGACAAGAATATTATGATGAAACCAGGTCACTAGATGACCAAGGCTACTTAGAACTTGATGAGCCATTAATTCTAATGACATACGAACTAACACCAAATGTAGATGATAGTAAATGGATACAGTCTGAACTTGCTAAGTATCATATAGAACTAGATATAATCCAAGTGCCTTATTCCAGTTTCATTGAAAAGTCGAAACAAGCTGATCTCGTTCTATCTGAATTTGTTTCAGAGAACTCCCTAGAGGTTTCTTTAAATAATTTGTTTCTCTCTGAAAGAAGTGTGTTTTCAAACCTATGTAATTTAGAGGAAGTTTACATAACGGTCGATGAATCGAAGAGAGTAAAACATGAAGAAGAACGGATTAATCTACTAAAACAGCTAGAAAAAGATTTAATTAATCAGGACATTATTGTCCCATTATATTCCACGTACCAAAAAGCATCATTCCATAAAGATTTAATGGGGATCTCTTTGAGTACAGTTGGGTTAGTTCCATTTGAAAAGTTATTCTTCCGTAAGAATAAGAATATGAAGGGCAAATAACTTGTAAGATGAAAAGAATAGAAAAAGGGGCTCCACTACAGGATTCCCTTTTTCTATTCTTTTCAATTAAATCTCTTGCATTATCGTCGCTTCAAAAAAATCATTGTTTCTCCGTCCTCCTCTGATACAACCAAACCACTACAGCAGTAATAATCTGTAAAACACCTGCAATAAGAGAAACCATGACAGCCCAACTTATGAGAACAAAGAATATTATCCCACTTACTGGTGCAACCGGAAGATAACCAAGGATTATATGAATAAATATGTTCAGTATCAATATTAGCAGAAACATTCCTATGCTTATGATATATTTCTTTCTATTACTCCAATTATTATTTTTTGTAATGTAGTACTGCATAATAATAGAAAATAATACAGCGATAATATTCAAAAAAGGTAATAATTTAGCCAAGACCAAGACCTTCTCCCTTTGTACCTTAGTTTTTACTTTTCTGATAACTTTATATTATCATAGAAAACATGGATATTGTTATGGTTTCACTTATGTAAGTATATTGACAGTACGTCCTTATTAAAGGTCACTGAAAGTTGTTGAAAGTGGATTTAACAGTCCCATTATGCAGATTGAAGGGGGTTTTGGATGAATACATACATTTATATGGTTAGACATGCTGAATCACCACACACAGTCGGAACGGAAAGAACTAGGGGTTTGACTGAAAAAGGTGAAAAGGATGTGGAACGGGTAACGCAGATTCTAAAAGACGAGGGAATTGAAGTATTAATTTCAAGTCCATATAAGCGTGCAGTACTTACTATACAGGACTTAGCAAATCATGTAGGAAAAGAAGTGATAGTACATGAAAATCTAAAGGAAAGAATCTTCTCAAATGAAGAATATCGAATTCCAGATAAAGAATTATATCCTTTGCTTCATAAATCATTCTCTAATACAGACTATGCATTACCGGGAGCCGAATCAATTGTTGATTGTCAAAGCAGAGCTATAAGTGTATTGAACGAACTATTAGTCGAATATAAAGGGAAGCACATAGTCTTAGGTACTCACGGTCTTGTTATGACATTGATGATGAGGTTCTTTGATCAACGGTATGACCTGGACTTTTTATTGCAAATGTCTAAGCCGGATATTTATCGAATTCAATTTAATGGTAGTGAAATGGTAGAAGTAAAAAGGCTATGGGCAGAATCCGAATAAAAACGTTTAACAATCATTAAAGCCCTCGCCTTTATGAAGCGAGGGCATACGTCCAACTACCTTAGTGTATCATCATCGCGGTTTTTTACTTTGTAATCGTCATTCTCTTCTGCAAATTCTGTCCCGTAGCTTAGATTTCTAGATCGAACCGTCTGATCACTTGTAGTGTTTTCCGTTTCGTCCATACGAGCAAATAGCATTGGAATGCAAACTAAACTGCTTAAGCCGACAAGGGTATAAACGACACGTGAAAATCCTGATTCCTGACCACCAAAGAGCTGCGCAACTAAATCAAATTGGAACAAACCAACTAATCCCCAATTTATACCACCAATAATCAATAAAGCTAGAGCTATACGTTTTAAAGTACTCATGATTGTATCACCTTCTTTATAGATTTGAGTATATTTTCTGTTCAAAATACAATTTTATACATTCCATTATCTTTTGATGATTATGTGTGGAAGTTGGTAAATTAGGTATAACCCTAGGTAGGATCCTGTTAAAAGAAATAACGGATTAAGAAAAATACCGTGTATATTTGTCATGAACACTGTTTTATCCTTTAGTATTTCATAGATAGAAGTAGCAGCTATATTTCCAAAAGTAATTGCAGAAACTAAAGCAACACCGTCAAAGAAAAGTTTAACTTTATTCCGTTTTTTGGATATAACAAACATGATAATCGGAATTACGATGCTCGCTAAAAGAAGTATAATACTCATATGCTCCCACCTTCATTGTTCATCGACTCATAGTATTTCCCTAAATGGTATTTCTTAAAAAACAGAAAAAATATATGAGTATAACGATGGAAAATATGGAAAAGATCAACCAAACTATTGAAGGTTGAAAAGTGAATAGAAGCCATCCGCCCATTATACTTCCTATAGGCCTGCCTACCCCGTCAGATAAATTGCTTATCCCAAAATATAAGCCAATATTGCCCGACTTATCAGAGTGATTCGCTATAGATGTTTCCATAATTGGAATGATGAATATACTGCCGATTGCGTACATGAAAACAGCTATATATAGAATCCAATTATTGTTCCACATTGCTAAAGTAATAAAGGATAAGGATATCAGTGTCATACCTATATAAATAAAAATGGTTGCCCTGTTGAATTTACTGATTAAAACTCCAACTGGATATTGCAACACTAAACCTGTTATCCCATTTAATAGAAGCACTGTTTGAATATGATTTGTCAATTGTTTGGCGTATTCTGGAAGTGTGACAAATAATTGTGCAAAAACAATATGAAACAAAAGCATGAAAACTAATAAACGCATAAATGCTCTATTGTTAAGAACCTCCTTAAATTGAAAGGATGTTAACTTTTTGAAACGTGATCCTGTAACCGATGAATAAACGAACACCATTAATAAGACCGCACCAAGTATATACATAATCCCCGCAGTAATAAAAACAAAATTAAAGTGTCCAGTCCAAATAACGAGACCAGCTAAGATTGGTCCTGCAAGTAAGCCAGCATTGGTTGCGCATGACCTTAATGAGGATACTCTCGCTCTTTTATCACGATTAGTACTATGCATCATTAGTGACTGTAGGGATGAACTTGCAACCCCTCCACCTAGTCCGGCAAATGAAGTAAAAAGGATTAGCATGAAGAAATCAGAAACACTTCCTACTCCAATAAAACCTATGCCTCTGATTAGTTCTCCAGAGATAGCTAGTTTTTTATGACTATAGATGTCTCCAAGAGGTCCGAAAATAACAGGAGTTGCTTTTTGTGTAAATATATAAATACCTGTTAATGTGCCCGCCATTGTTAAGGTTATATCGTGTATATCTGTTAACAAAGGAAACAAGGGCATTGCCATATATCCACCTGTGGAAAGTAGAAAAATTAGAATTGCAAGAATATAAGTTTGCCTAGTCATCTTACCCCTCCTATAATGAATGGTAATGGAGGAATACTCATAATAAAAACGAATTATTTTAATAGTTTTAATCAATAAAATGAATTAATAGTAGGTGAACTAATGGACCTGGAACAATTAAGAACTTTTGTATCTCTTGCTAGTAGTAAAAACTTTACTCGAACAGCGGAAGAAATGAATGTCGTGCAATCGACTATCACAGCGAGAATAAAGTTGTTGGAAGAGGAAATTGGAGAGGAACTATTTACAAGGAAAACGCGTCATGTGGAAATTACCAACGCAGGAACAGCCTTTTTACCTTATGCTATACGAACACTAGAAATAATGAGTGATGGGATAAAGACGGTTAGAATCCAATCGAAGTTCAGCAATAATTTGGTAATCGGAGGGATGAATTCACTATGGGAGACACCGATATTAGACCGAATCCATACCTATCAAACCACTAATGCTAATACTTCGTTTCGGTTAATTACAGGTCATTCCAAGGATATTGTTGAGAAAATTCAATACGGATTAATAGACGTTGGTTTTGTATATACCCCACCAACATCGGCTTATTTTAAGGTGTACAAAGTTAGAGAGGAAAGAATAGTCCTAGTAGGAGAGCCGAGGTTAGTGAATGAGTTAGCTTCGGTTAATTCTAAAAATCTGCGCGCAAACCCATTTATACATTATAATTGGGGGAATGAATTCTCAGACTGGTTCGAGATGGAGGTAGGAAAACATGAGACGATGCGGTACCGCGTAGATGATGTAGGAGTTGCACTGCGACTTTTGTTAAAAGGTGAAGGCATCGGATTTATGTTGGCAAGCATTAAGGATAAATATGAAAGAGACGGTTTAATTTCTAAAGTGTCTTTTACCCCAACAACGGAAGTTCCCAAACGTTCTGTCTATATGGTAACTTCCAGTAGAAAAGAGGAAAAGATTGAGGACTTTTTAAACTTCATGAAAGGATAATTTTTATCTCGAGAACTGCTGCTGATCACCATATGAATATTCCGTGAACATTTAATCCTATTTGAATAGATTCACATATATTTCACATGGATTTCATTGAATTTACTACCTCCCACTGTTAAAATCATGGTAAAGTTCACCCTAAATAGTTGGAGGAAAAGAAATGAAAAAGATTACATATATATTGTTGTTGTCTTTATTTCTTCTAGTAGCTTTAGCTGCTTGTGGTAATGAAGAGGATAACGAAAAGTCAGAAAAAGAAGAAGAACTAAAAACCCTTGATGTAGTATTTGACGTTCCAGAAAAAGCTGCTGTTGGAGAGAGTGTTGAATTAAAAGCAACCGTTACTTATGGCGATGAGAAAGTAGTCGATGCAGATGAAGTGGAATTCGAATACTGGTTGCAAGGAAACGAAGACGATAGTATAACAGTTGAGGCTAATAATAACGAGGATGGTACTTACACTGCTGAAGTTTCCTTTGATGCAGATGGTATATATGAAATGTATGCTCACACAACTGCTAGAGAATTGCACACGATGCCGAAGAAATCAATTACTATTGGTGAAGGTGTAAATACGGAACATGATGCTGCTGATCATGAACATGAATCAGAGGGCCATGAACACGGTTCGGAAGACCATGAACATGGACATCATGCAGAAGGGTTTAAAATGGAATTTATCGAACCGGCGAGCACAAAAGTAAATTCGGACACAGAACTTTCAGTACATCTACATTTAGATGGAAAACCACTAGAAGGTGCACAAGTTCGCTACGAAATCTTAAGTGATGATGAAACAACAGAATGGGTAAGTACTGTGGAGGTTAATCCAGGAGAGTACACCGTTAATCATACATTTACAAAAGCAGGTACTTATCATATGACGGTTCATGTTGAAAATGATGAGGGATTACATGAACATGAAGAATATGAACTGGAGATAAAATAGTACTGTTAGATTGTATACTTAAAACAAACACGTTTCCTTGAGAAACGTGTTTGTTTTTTTACTCATTAGTAAATCGCTTAGCTAAAACAAGAGAAAACAGTAAAATAAATTCTAATATATTCATCACAGGAAAGTCTTTCATCCATAAACCTATTCCACTCCCAAATATCATCAGGAGTGTACCGATAAATAACCATGGAAAATGAAGCCTTCGCCAGAGAATAAAACCGACACCTACTAGAACGGTTGTTACAACAATAACCATAACACCATTCATCGATTGGCTGCTGCTTTCATATGTTAATAAGCCATTTTCCCAATTGGCGGAAAGCTCAATTCCTATAACGGATGTAAAAAGTTCATATCCTATTAAACACAAGGTAAGTAGAAATGCTATAACTTTTACAAAAGTCTTCTTTGCCAAGGAAATCTCTGCCTCCATACAAATAGACCATGCAAACAGAATGAGGGTTGGTGTAAATAATGCATGTAACCAATACCTAGGATAGCTAAGGTTTTCTAGTAAGGATCCCTCACCAATACAACTTCCAAGAGCAATGATAAAGTTATCATAGATAAGTCCAATAATGACTAACAAGATAATATTAGAAAGTTTGAGATGTTTCTCCTTTCTAGTTAGGCTAATACTCCATAGTAGAAGAAATAGATATCCAAATCCTAGAAAAAAATATACGAATGTATTCATTTGTTCATCCCATTCTCTTTTTTATATTTTCGCCTAGTAACATGATTCTTATGAAAAGGTTGTTTTAATTAGTAGGTATTCTGCATAGTTATGAGAAGAAGTAGTGCAAATAGCATGACTTTTCTTTATAATAAATTAAATAAGGAAAAAGGAGGAGAAAGGATGTCGAATGAAGAGTTTTATCAGCTTCTTGCCATCATTATTTATATGCTAGGAATGCTGGCAATTGGTTGGTATGCCTATCGGAGAATAAAAAATCTGAATGATTATATGCTAGGGGGAAGATCGCTGGGTCCCGCAGTTACTGCACTTAGTGCTGGTGCGGCTGATATGTCTGGCTGGCTATTGATGGGACTCCCAGGAGCCATTTATGTTTCCGGTTTGGGTGAGGCTTGGATTGCTATTGGGTTAACGATAGGGGCTTATTTAAACTGGGTGTTTGTTGCCCCACGTCTACGGACATACACGCAAGTGTCTAATGACTCCATCACAATTCCTAGTTATCTGGATAATCGATTAAAGGACAATTCGAAGGTACTTCGCATTGCGGCCGGTATTATTATACTATTATTTTTACGTTCTATGTATCCTCTGGAATGGTAGCTGGTGGTGTGTTCTTTGAAAGTTCATTTGGATTAAGTTATCATTCTGGGTTATTAATTGTATCTGCAGTTGTTATTGCATATACCTTGTTTGGTGGTTTTCTTGCAGTTAGTTATACGGACTTCGTTCAAGGCTTGATCATGTTCCTGGCACTTATCCTAGTTCCGACGTTTGCAGTATTTTTAACTGGTGGAATTGATGAAACAGCTGATTCCATAAAAGCTGTTAATCCTGAACTGTTGAGCCTATTTGCAGGTACAACTGTAGCCGGTATTATCTCATCAGTTGCCTGGGGATTAGGCTATTTTGGCCAACCACATATTATTGTTCGATTTATGGCGATTAAGAGTGTAAAAGAAACAAAGCAGGCGAGAAGAATAGGCATTGGTTGGATGATACTTTCTCTAATTGGTGCTATTCTAGTTGCATTAATAGGTGTTGCATACTTTCAACAAAACCCTGGAGCAACACTTGTAGATGAGGAAGCAATCTTCATCGCTATCGGTCAAGTAGTGTTTCATCCGTTTATTGCTGGTATCATGCTTGCAGCGGTTCTTGCAGCTATTATGAGTACGATTTCATCCCAGCTAATTGTGACCTCATCTGCATTAATTGAGGACTTATATAAGGCAGTAGTAAAAACGGATGCGACTGAGTCAAGATATGTATTCTTGGGGAGGGTGTCGATTTTAGTTGTTTCGATAGCAGCATTATTCTTCGCATGGACTAGAAATGAAACGATTCTGGATTTAGTTGGATTTGCTTGGGCGGGATTCGGTGCCTCATTTGGTCCTGTCATTTTATTATCTCTATATTGGAGAAAGATCACTGGTATAGGTGCGTTCTCTGGGATGGTAGTAGGTGCGCTTACAGTAGTTATCTGGGGGACTAATGAAAATCTCTCTGGTATGCTTTATGAAATTGTACCTGGATTTATATTAAGTTTAATTGTAACAGTTATCGTTAGCTTTTTAACGTATAAACCAAATCCAGCGATTAATGCTGAATTTGATGAAGCGGTTAGATTATTGAAAGAGGAAGATTAAGGAAATAGTATAGCTATAAAATATCGATACTCAAGGTAATAAAAAAACAGCCCCAAGATTAATCTGTACCCCTTGTAAAGGACATTTTAAAAAAAGCTAGGCTACTTTAAGAAGATGATTTCTGTATTGAACAGGGGTCATCTTTTTCATATTCCATTGATATCTGTAGTGATTGTAGTAGTGGATAGCAGCTTTCACTTCTTGTTTAAGCTCTTCTAAGGTTTCACATGATTTTATACCAGCCAGATCCTTAAAATGACCAAAGAATGATTCCTGTGGGGCGTTGTCCCAACAGTTCCCTCTCCTAGACATGGATTGTCCCAATCTGAATTTCTTCACGAGCTTTTGATAAACAGGGCTGGTATAGTGACCTCCCTGATCAGAGTGTATATAGGCTCCTTTAGCCATTTTGATTCTCCTGTTTTTCTTTAAATTCTTAAGTGTATCCGTAGCGATATCAAGAGTAACTCGATCAGAGACCTGATGAGCTAAGACTTCATTGGTGGAAGCGTCAATAATGGTTGATAAATAGGCCCTTTTTCCTTTCCAAAATATAGATAGGTAATATCCGTAAGAAGGACCTTGTGTGGGATTCCTTGTTTGAATTCCCTGTTAAGTAAGTTCGGGACGACCTTGTGCTCCTGCGTAGCCTTAATAATGCGCTTATAAGGATTCGCTCTCCTAAAAGGAATCTCAATTCCGTACTTCTTCATGATTCTTCTGATTCGCTTGAGATTGAAGACAACACCAAACTGACCTGCCAATACCATCTTAATTTGGCGAGCACCTTTCTTACGGTTTTTGAAATTGTATGCTTTTAAAACAAGGTCTCTGAGGGATGCATCCTTTCTCTCCCGATCCTTCCTTCTCTGAACTTGTTTAGCTGAAAAGTAGTTATAGTAACCTTGACGGGACACTCCAGCTGCTTTACAGAGGTGAGATACCATCCCTGTTAGATTGTATTTTTCGATAACGGAATGAATAAGGTTGAATTTCTGGTCAGTCGACAATTTTATTTCTTCATCCCCCTTTCGGCGAATCGTATCTTTTTTAATAGTTCATTCTCTGCTTTCAACAGGTTATTTTCGGCCTCTAATCTTGCATATTTTTCTTCAGTGGAAAGCTCTCTTTCCCTTGGTCTACCTGAGTTTCCTGACCTTGTGTCACGGAGTCCTAGAATCCCGTGTTTACGATATGCTTCTCGCCATCTTTTGCCAGAAGACTCGATCCGTCTAATACCTAATACCTCTGTATCGAACCCACAGTTTTCAAATATCTCTCTAGGAAACTTCCCCTGTTCATATTGAGTTATAAAGTGCTCCTTAAACTCATCTGAATAGGTAATACCTTTGGGACTTACGGATTTTACATATGGATTTTTAGCTAGTAATTCGATCTCTTTTTCCGTGAATAATTTTTTACTCATACTATCTCTCCCGCACTGTTTTTAATCTATTGTACATAAAAATACCCTGTGCAGCAGACTTTTTTTAATGTGTCTACTACACAGGGTACAGTTTAGATGGATAGGGGCTGTTTTTTTGCATTGTAAATGACTTTCAAAATTTATCGAGATTTACTCCAAACCTCTCCTATAAAAATCGATTCAAAACAAAAGTAAAATTGTACATAAAAGTGAACAACATGTGTGATTATTAGGATTTATTATGTAAATCACAATATTGAACATAGATTGTTCAATTAATTGTGATGAAAACGATTACAAATGGTGTATAATAGGTGTTACAATATAGATGTCAAGGGGAGATATCAATGAGTCTAAGTGATAGACACAAGTATATATTAGAGGAATTAACTAGTAATCCTAGTATCACTAGTACAGATCTTCAACAGGAATTTAATTTAACCCGTAGACAACTTGGTTATAGCATTCAAAAGATAAATGAATGGCTGGTAAGCAACGGCTTTCCGGTTATTGAGAGGACTAGACAAGGGCATTTTGTTATAAACCAAGCAATATTTACAAAGTTTAGTGGTAACCATGAACAAACTGCAAATGATACAGATGCAATAGTTCTTCGAGAAGAAGAGCGGGTTCATCTTATCATCCTGATGCTATTAAGTTCAGAAGAGGAGTTGTCTTTAAATCATTTTACTTTTGAACTGGCTGTTAGTAAAAACACCATTTTAAATGATTTGAAGCAGGCACAAAAATATGTGGAAGATTACGATTTAATTATTAAGTATTCGAGAAAGTTTGGTTATTTACTCAAGGGTGAGGAGTTTCATATTCGTAAATTACTTATGCATATGACCACTTACATATTACAAATGACTAACGGTGATAACCTACTAAAAAAGATTGCTAGTATTCAAGATAACGATGTTACTGAATTTAAGAAGCGCGTGGAAGAAGTTGAAAAACAACTTAGCTTGGAATTCACTGATGAGAGAATCCGAGCTATGCCATTTATCATCCTTCTTATATTAAGAAGAATTAAAAATGGACATCAGTTGAACTCCTTTCCGATTGAATATAAGGAGCTTTCCAATACAAAAGAATATAAAGCAACAGAAGAGCTTCTATATGATATGAAGGATATTTCATTATCCGAAAGGCTTTTTATCACGCTTCATTTACTCACAACAAATGTCTTTTCAACAGAGTTTATGGAAGAAAGTGTGATACCGAAATTATTACCGGCAATCGATAATATGTTAAGACTTTTTGAAAAAAGTGCTTGTATTTATCTTCAGGATCGTAATCAACTACTAGATAAGCTCATGCAACATATGAAGCCTGCTTACTATAGAATTAAATATCATCTTACAGATACTATCCTCTTTCAAGGAACAGTAAGTAAGGAATTCAAAGAGCTGCATCACTTAGTTAAACGTTCGATAGGTCCACTTCAGGATTTAATAGGAGTGGAAATACCAGATAATGAAACGGCTTACATCACAATGTTAATAGGCGGGTGGATGAACAAGCATGGTGAGAGTATTGATAAGAAAGTAAAAGCAATTGTAGTTTGTCCACAAGGTGTATCGGTCTCAAGATTACTCTTTAACGAATTAAGAGAACTGTTTCCAGAGTTTGTATTCCTGGATAACTTGTCAGTACGACAATTCTTGAGATACCCATTAGAATATGATGTGGTTTTTTCTCCAATCAATTTAGAAACAGACAAAAAGTTATTTGTAACGAAGGTTTTCCTTGGTAAAGAAGAAAAGTACCGCCTTAGAAAACAAGTAATGTTAGGTGTTCATGGTTTTGTACAAGAAGATGTAGATGTAAATAGTCTATTAGAAATTATTTCTAAACATGCCTCTATTCATAATAGGAGTCAACTAAAGGAAGAGTTGAAGAAATATCTTGAGCCAAACGAAAGCGGGCACTATGTTAGTCAGGATGTTACAGGAAATGACAAGAAATTAGGAGATTTAATACATCATGAAACAATTACATTAGTTGATTCAATTGATTCTTGGGATGAAGCAGTGAGATTAAGTGCAAAGCCCCTCTTGGAACTGGAGAAGATAGAAGAACGATATATTGATGCTATGATTCGTTACTGTAAAGAGGATTCGTATATCGTCATCGCACCGGGCGTGGCAATACCACATGCTGCACCAGAGGATGGGGCTAATGAGGTTGGGATGAGTCTACTTCGGATAAGGAATGGTATATCGTATACCAATGATTATAAGATTCATTTGATTATTGCCATATCTGCAGTAGATAAGCAGCAGCATATCCATGCATTAATGCAGTTAATGAATATGGTAGGATCTGAGAAAGACCGGGTTAGCTTGATAAATGCTGATTCCATTAACACTGTATATGAAATAATCCAAAAATATACAAATAAATAACGCAACTGGGGAAATAAAAGAAGCGGAGTGACAACAATGGGGAACTTAGTATTTGATGAATCTGTGATTCTATTAAATGTAAAAGGTGAAACAAAAGAAACTGTATTGGAGAACATTGCTAGGAATTTAGTAGATAAAGGACTAGTAAAGGAAAGTTTTATTTCAGCGATTCTAAAGCGTGAGAGTGAGTTTGCTACAGGATTACCGACTGCAGGTGTTTCTGTTGCAATACCACATACTGATGTTGAACACGTAAATCAAGCGACTATTAGTGTTGCAGTTCTTGAACATCCAGTAAATTTTGTCATCATGGGGGATGACAGTGAAACTACACCGGTTCAACTAATTTTCATGCTGGCGATGGATGAAGCACATTCTCAATTAACGCTGTTACAAAAACTAATGAAAATTTTCCAAGATGAACAAACGTTAAGTGCATTAGTTAAAGAAACAAATAAGTCAAACATTAAAAATCTACTAGAAGAAAAATTAGACCTTAGGGCATTTGAAGGAGGTGAAAGATAATGGCGAAAAAGACCGTATTAGTAGCTTGTGGAGCAGGCATTGCCACTTCTACTGTTGTAAATAGTGCTATTGAAGAAATGGCAAAAGAACATAATATCGATGTGAATCTAATTCAAATTAAGATTGCAGAAGTAGGTAGCTATGTAGATTCAGCAGATCTTTTAGTAACAACTGCAATGACAAAAACTGAATATCCATTCCCAGTTATCAATGCACGTAATTTCTTAACTGGTATTGGTGTAGAGGATACTAAAAAGCAAATCTTAGAGGCATTAAAAAATAGTAATTAGGAAATTGTCTATAGGTCAGGCAATATATAATTGCGCCTGGCCTAATAGGACAATGAGGACTACTAATTTGCTTTAATAGGGGGAAGAAAAGGATGGAATCATTCGTTGATTTTATACAAGGATTTTTAGGCTTAGGGGCAACTGTTATCCTTCCAGTAGCAATATTTTTACTCGGCTTATTCTTTGGACAAAAGCCTGGTAAAGCATTTCGTTCAGGTTTAACAATCGGGGTTGCGTTTGTTGGTATATTCTTAGTTATTGACTTATTGACACTCAACCTAGGACCTGCAGCGCAGGGCATGGTAGATCGTCTAGGGGTGGAATTAAACGTAATTGACGTCGGTTGGCCGGCAACATCATCCATTGCTTGGGCATCTGTTGTGGCAGCGTTTATTATACCTTTAGGTTTAGTTGTAAACGTTGTCATGCTATTAACAAAAACAACCAAGGTTATGAACGTTGATATTTGGAACTACTGGCATTACACGTTTATGGCTGCTGTAATTTACTCTATTTCTGGCAGCATCATTCAAGGTTTAATTGCTGCTGTACTTTTCCAAATTGTATGTCTTAAGATTGCAGACTGGACTACGCCGATGGTTCGAGACTTCTACGAAATGCCAGGTGTTTCCGTTGCGACAGGTAGTACTATTTCATATGCTCCATTTATCTTCTTAGTAAAAGGTCTTCAAAAGATACCAGGGATCAACAAATTGCAAGCAGACTCAGATTCTATTCAAAAGCGATTTGGTATATTCGGAGATTCTATGGTAATTGGTTTAATCTTAGGTGCGGCAATTGGTGCACTTGCTGGATATGATGTTGGTAAAATTATCAACATTGGTATGTCGATGGCTGCAGTTATGATCTTAATGCCACGTATGGTTAAAATTCTGATGGAAGGTTTAATGCCTGTATCAGAATCGGCACGTAATTGGTTAAACAAAAAGTTTGGTGAGAGTGATATTACAATCGGACTTGATGCGGCTGTACTTTTAGGACACCCGTCCGTTATTGCAACAGCACTAATTTTAACACCAGTTACAGTATTAATTGCTGTAATCCTACCGGGCAACAATGTCTTGCCTTTTGGTGACTTAGCTACTATCCCGTTTGTAATCGCATTCATCGTTGGTGCTGCAAGAGGAAATATTATTCACTCCGTAATTGTTGGTACAATCATGATTGCATTATCTCTTTATATGGCAACTGATATTGCACCTGTATTTACTCAAATGGCTGTTGATGCAAAGATTAATTTACCAGAAGGTTCAGCGTCGGTTTCTAGTATCGACCAAGGTGGTAACCTAGTTAACTGGATTATCTGGAGAGTGTTTGATTTGTTCAACTAATTAATTTGCTAAATATTAGTGGGGAATGGGATTCCTCACTAATATCTGTTGATAGTAGTAGTACGGCATAAGGAGGAATACATCCATGAAATCTCTAGTAAAAACGGAATTAGGCTATGGTAATTTAGAAGTACAAGAGAAACCGATACCATCACCTGGTCCAGATCAAGTGAAAATTGAAGTAAAATATGCAGGTATTTGTGGCTCGGATATTCATACATATGAAGGTCATTATAAAGTTGCTGTCCCAGTAACGTTAGGCCATGAATTTTCTGGGGAAGTTGTTGAAGTTGGTGAAAATGTAACCGAGTTTAAAGTAGGGGATCGTGTCACTTCTGAGACAACTTTTTACATTTGTGGGGAATGTGAATACTGTAATACGTTAGATTATAACCTTTGTAATCACCGAAAAGGACTAGGTACGCAGCAAGACGGAGCATTTGCAAAATATTTAATTGCCCGGAAGGAAAGTGTACATCTTCTGCCAGATAATGTAGATTATCAATCTGCAGCAATGACAGAACCATTAGCTTGTACGTACCATGCGGTTTCTAAAACAGAAATTAATCAAGGTGATGTTGTTGTAGTTATTGGTCCTGGTCCCATTGGCCTTTTAGCGGCACAGGTAGCAAAAAGCTATGGAGCTACTGTTATTATTACTGGACTAACCAATGATAAAGTGCGATTGGATAAAGCATTAGAAGTTGGAATTGACTATATAGTCAACACACAAGAGCAAGATTTAAAAGAAATTGTTAATAGATTAACAAATGGATACGGAGCAGATGTGGTACTCGAGTGTTCAGGAGCAGTCCCTGCTGCAAAACAAGGCCTAGATATTCTACGGAAAAAAGGTCAATATGCACAAGTTGGATTATTTGCTCAGCCTGAAATCATGTTCGACCTAGAAAAAATCATTCAAAAAGAAATTAGAGTCGTAGGTAGTCGTAGTCAAAAACCTGCAGACTGGGAGCCTTCTCTAGCCCTAATGAACGAAGGGAAAGTGAATGCTAAAGCCTTAGTAACTCATGTATTTGATATTACACAATGGGAAGAGGCATACCAATCTATTAAAAGTGGTGAAGCGATTAAGGTATTACTAACCCCAGTAGAATAATAGAGAACTATGATAAGGAGGACAGTTATAATGAACAAGCAAGAATTGATTAACATAATAGATTACACATTGTTAAAACCTACCGCTACAAACGAGGACATTAAGGTTTTTTGTGAAGAGACTATTACGCATGGATTTAAAACGGTATTTGTGAATCCTTATTATGTCTCCTATGCAGCTAGTCTACTATCGCCACATGAGATTAAAGTAGGCGTTCCGATAGGTTTTTCATTGGGTGGAGCAACAACCCATGTGAAAGTAGAAGAAACAAAAGAAGCTATCCGTAATGGTGCTACAGAAATCGATATGCTAATTAACTTAGGCGCGCTTAAGTCTGGGGATTACAATATTGTACGTGATGATATAGCTGCCGTAGTGGAAGCGTCAAATGGGTTAACAACAAAAGTAATAATCGAAACAGCTTTATTAACAGATGAAGAAAAAGTAAAAGCAACGGAGTTAATCATTGCTGCAGGAGCAGACTTTGTTAAAACAGCTACAGGATTTAATGGTGGTGGAGCAACAGTAGAAGATGTTCGGTTACTACGTTCAGTTGCCGGAACTAAGATTGGTGTAAAAGCGGCAGGCGGTGTGAAAACGTTTGATGACGCTATTAAAATTGTTGAAGCTGGTGCAAACCGAATAGGTGCAAGTGGTGCAATTGAAATTGTTAATGGTGGTGTCTCAACATCTACCTACTAAGCATAGGATAACGTTGGTTGTTATGAAATGAGGGGGAAGTATTATGGTAGAAACTCTATTAGATTTTATGTTAGGACCTTTTCGAGCTATTAGTGCGTATTATTTTGAACATCAATTGATATTTAACACGATAGTTATTGGTATCGCAATTTATAAAATTTATACTAGTAGCAAAAAAACTGGAAATAAGTCAGCTAGTTAAACACAGCAAGGGAAAGGGTGTTTGTTTTGAAGGCATTAAATTTATATGGTATTGAAGACCTTCGATATGAAGAGTCCACTCCCAAACCAGCCATTGAAAACGAAAATGAAGTCATTATTCGAGTGAAGGCAGTAGGCATTTGTGGATCTGATACGTCTCGTTACAAAAAACTTGGACCATATGTGGAAGGAATGACATTTGGTCATGAGTTTGCAGGAGAGGTTGTCGAAGTAGGAAGAAAGGTAACGAATGTAAAAGTTGGTGACCGAGTTGCAGGTTGTCCAGCATTTATATGCGGAGAATGTATTTATTGTCAGAAAGGTGAACCTTCTCGTTGTGATAAGTTGTCAGTTATTGGAGCTTATCGTCCTGGTGCATATGCTGAATATACTAAGCTTCCAGCAACTCACGTCATTCCACTTCCTGATAACGTAGATTATGATACCGCAGCAATGGTAGAACCATCAGCGGTAGTAGCACACGGATTTTATCGAACAAAAATTCAACCAGGTGCTGAAGTAGCCATTATGGGTGTGGGGAGTATTGGCCTACTCGCCGTACAATGGGCGAAAATATTTGGTGCCAAAAAAGTCTATGCAATTGATATTGATGATAATAAATTGGCAATTGCTAAAGAGCTTGGTGCGGATGTCGTAATTAACTCATTAGACAAGTTAGCTCATGAGGAAATAATGGAATATACAAATGGTCATGGTGTGGACATTGCAATTGAGTCTGCTGGGTCTCCAATTACCTCTTCGCAAATATTTGCTCTACCGCGCAAAGGTGGAGAAGTGGTATTTTTAGGTATACCGTATGCAGATATTAATATTGAACGCTTTTTCTTTGAAAAGATTGTTCGTAATGAATTAACAGTTTATGGTTCATGGAATGCGGTTTCTACACCGTTTCCAGGTAAAGAGTGGAGTTCTACCATACATTACATGAGTACAGGACAAATTGTATCGTCACCAATGATCTCTCATCGACCGACATTAGAAGAAGGGCCAGATATCTTTAGAAAGATAGTTAATCGTGAGATAGAGTCGGTTAAAGTAATCTTTCACCCTTAATATATAACCATAACAACCAAGGATAAATGTTCCGTTTAGGTTCTCCTATTATAAAGCTCGCAATAAGTCGTACTGTGAATATTCACAGTACGACTTATTATTGATTTAAGTGTGGTATTTTATTTTATGATTAGATGGAACTGCCATTACTTTTTAAGGTTTTTTTAGACCAATTTGGGGATTTTATATACTGTCCATATAAACAGGAGGAATACCCAATGGCTCAATCAAATCAAGATAATAAAAATATGAAATGGTGGCAGTTATCCTTATTTGGTGTCGGTTGTACGATCGGAACTGGCTTTTTTTTAGGCTCTAGTGTTGGAATTCAACAAGGTGGTCCATCGATTGTATTTGCGATGATTCTTGCAGGTATTGCAACCTACATTGTATTTGATGCGTTAGCAAAGATGACAGCCAAACAGCCTGAAAAAGGTGCTTTTCGCACTTATGCCAAACAGGCATACGGTCGTTGGGCTGGATTTAGCATTGGTTGGATTTATTGGTTTGTAGAAATATTAATTATGGGTAGTCAGCTAACTGCTTTGTCCATCTTCAACCAGTTTTGGTTTCCGAAATTACCTTTATGGATATCTGCAATCATTTACGCGGTATTAGGGCTATTTGTTTTACTTGTAGGAACAAAGAAGCTCAGCAAAATTGAGAATATCTTTGCTGTCATGAAACTGGCTGCGATATTAATGTTTATCGTTATAGCAGCTGCCTTTGTGTTTGGAATTGTGGGTGGTGCCGACAATCTTCAAGTTCCGAAGAGGATAGGAGATGTCTTTCCAACAGGAGTAATTGGATTTTGGACATGTCTTATATTTGCGTTTTATGCTTTTGGTGGAATTGAAGTGATGGGGCTAATGGCAACACAGCTTAAGGATCCAAATGAAGCACCGAAGTCTGGTAAAGTAATGATTTTTACGATAGTCATAATCTATACGATAGCTTTAATCCTAGCTTTATTACTTGTTCCGTGGGATGGAATCAATACGGAAAAAAGTCCTTTTCTAACAGCGCTTCAAGACTTTAATTTAGGTTTTATTCCACATATTTTTAATGGCGCTTTAATTATTGCTGGTTTCTCTACGATGGTGGGATCATTCTATGGAGTTACGACTATCCTAGTATCGTTAGCGGAAGATGGGGATGCTCCTTCTTTGTTTGCAAAAAAAGGAAAGCTTGCGGTTCCGCTGCCTTCCTTAGTTCTACTGATACTAGGAATAACTGTTTCCATAATTTTATCCTTGGTTTTACCAGAAAAAATATATACTTATATAACAACAGGTGCGGGTTTGATGCTTCTATATAATTGGTTGTTCATTATACTATCTGCCATCAAACTAATCGAGGTTACAGGTAAAGAACGAATCAAATATTATATTGGTATCTTACTTTTGCTAGTTGGAGTAAGCGGTACATTACTAGATAAAGCAAATCGTCCAGGGTTCTTTATTAGCCTAGGTATTATAGCTGTTATCGGTTTATTTATCCTAATCCTAAGAAAGAGATGGAAAAAGGAAAAACAAACTGCTTAATGGATTAATCGTAGTATCCCTTGCCATCCAAAATATAGTCCAAAGCATACCAGGATTAATCCTGAAGTAAAAGCAATAAAGGTTAACACACGCTGGTTCAATAGTTTCCGGAAACTACTTGATAGTGTTGCCATTACGACATCCCATGTCAGTAATCCAATAAAAATAGCACCACTATAAAGCAGTAACTCTTGATATCCGTAATTCTGAGCGGTTTTTGCTAGTACCGAACCATAAATTCCTAGCCAGAAAAGGATGGACAACGGATTCGTAAGCGACATAATGAATCCCGTAAAAAATGACTTTTGTAGTGGTTCTTTGTGGCGTTGGTCAATGGATTTTATCTCCTTTGCACTGACCATGCTCTCTATCCCGGTGTAAATTAATACAAATCCGCCAAATAACCAAAGGAATGTCTGTATAAACGGTGCTTCAAGTACATGGATAATTCCTAGATAAACAATAGCCATATAAAAAGCATCAGCTGTAACAGCTCCCAGCCCTACAAACCAAGCTGGGAGGAATCCGCCTTTAATTCCCCGATCTAGTTGAGCAGCATTTACAGGGCCTATAGGTGCTGCCAGAGATAGCCCTAATAAAATGTAACTGAAAAATACTCCCAAGGTTAACACTCCTATTCCTTAAATCTATCTATTTATTTCTATTCATCTGGATAGGCTTGTACAACTAATTAAGCTATTTTTTTACATTAATACTGTTCGGTCTTCAGGGGATTTTAATAAAAGAAAGGAGGTAGAGCCTGATGATTGAACGTGATTTTGATAAGATGGTCCAATATCAAAGAAGGGCTAAGCCAATTTATCTCGGAAGCGGAAGACGTACTACGAACAATGACCCTAGTACCAATAATCGCAAAATGGCTAACAGTAATCCTGGTGCCGCAGGTCGAGAGATGTAAATAATGTAATGTATATAAACCCTTACACTCAAAAGAGGTAAGGGTTATAAATAGAAAACCACTCCTCCAAGTGAAACTTTAAAGGGACTTTTTCCGTATTAATGATAGAGAGTGCCTCTAGTTTGTTGCGTAATTAACCAAGTATGAAACGAAAACTGCCTTGGGAGGAGAAATCATATGGACAAAAGAATAGAAGCATTAATCAACGATACAAGAGCGAGGTTTGGCTTAGATGGTTATTTCTTAAAGAGGCATCAACTATACCGAAGAGTAAATCTATTTCATGAAACAATCTATTCGTTATCAATGGAATGGTTCCCAAATCACGAAGTAAATCATGATGGCGACTATAATCCAGAGGGAACAGCATCAATTGAAATGGAAATAGATAGTAAAAAATATTCAAGTGTGATTTTTGTGGAAGGGAAGACCTTTGCCAATGGTGTATCCTTTCAAGATTACTCCACAGATGACATTATAAAATGGGTTGAACAGGAAACAGGCCTACAATATCATAAACAATTTTTAATACATAAGGAGGATGAGGGGAATCTTCAATTCAGTGAATGCATCGACGGAATTCCTTTATCATCCGGCTATATCACCGTTCAATTTGATGAACAAGCTAGATTGACGATGTTTACAAGTAATATCGTAGCCCCTACAGAAGAAGTTATAGAAAGGGAGGAATATACGCTAACGATTGAACAAATGGAAGACCTTGTAATGAAACAGCTAAAATTAATACATTACCCTTCGTTTGAACAAGAGAAGCTAATTCCTGTTTATGGGATAGAAGAAATTTTTATTCGTAATGATGTATCATCAACCATCCCTTTTGAGCTGAACATGGATGCCAATTCCTATTTACCAGTAGAAGAAACTATGTACTGGGAAGAGCCGATACATGGCAAATCGATGGAGAGAAGAGAGCTGAATTGGGAAGAAGTCATTAACCCGGAAGATGCTTTTCATCAAGTGCCTTCACCTGATTCCAAACCAATCACGGAGGAACAGGTAAAGAAATCTATCCATCTAATAAGGGATTTTCTAAGCGTAGAATATAAGAATGATAGTGGAATGTGGGTCGTCAAAACGCTCCACCGTGATAAGGGCTATATCCATGCTATTTTAAGAATGAATAAGGATAGTGGTACTATCTTTCAAAGAAAACTTCTAATTATTATAGACCCAGATGATTTTACCGTTGTGAATTACTTGGATAATGAAGCAATGTTAGGGATGTTTGCACATTTTGAAAAAACTGTCGGTAAAATCCTCACACGTGAATTAGCCTATAAGAAGTTAAAAGCATACTTGCAGCTGGATCCCCGCTACGTTTTTGATGCGAATCAGCGTAAGTTTGTCCTATGTGGAAAGTTAGACTGTCAATATGCAGTCCATGCCATTAGCGGAGAAATTGATTCCTTAAGTACTATCAGGTAGGTGAAATCAGTGAGTTATTCGAGACCGAAGTTAATGATTCAAAAAACAACCTCAGAGAGAGTATGGGATATGATAGGATTATCAATTTATGTTGGTTCAATCATTCTCCTCTTAGTTGTGTGGAGCAGTCTGCCTTCAGAAGTTCCGGCACATTATAATTTTCTGGGAGAAGTGGACCGGTGGGGGAAGAAATGGGAATTGCTCATCCTACCAGTAGTTGGGGGATTTTTATTACTCATGATGCAAGCACTTGAAAAACATCCTGAGGCACATAATTATCCGAAACGACTTAATGAATCTAATGCAGAAGCCTTTTACTTGAATAGTAGAAAAATGTTAAACCAATTAAAAAACAGCAGTCTAATCGTTTTGTCCGCCATTTTGATAGAATCGATTTCTATCGCAATGGACTGGATAAATGGATTTGGAAAGTGGTTTATCCCGATACTCCTCATAGGGGTATTCTTGCCAATGCTGATTGGCTTACTTAAGCAAAGGAAGATAAGGTAATGTAATGCAACAGTTTGACATCTCAAACTGTTGCATTATTTACATGAAAAATGTAATATATATATTACAAAAGTAATATATATATGACTTTAAGGGTGGACCATAATGAACCAGAAAATGAAATTTGCTCGAATGGAAATGGGAATGACACAGGAGCAACTAGCAAATCAGGTGGGTGCAACACGACAAACGATTGGCTTGATTGAAAAAGGAAAGTATAACCCAAGCCTTCAATTATGTATTGCGATAGCGAAAGCTCTAAACAAGACTTTAAATGATTTATTTTGGGAGGAGTTATGATAATGCGGTCTTTTTTAAACTTTTTGTTACCAGAAGATGAATACAAGCGAAATCGTATTGTGTATTTTATAGCTGAGGCAGCTGTAATTCAATCAGTAGTTTTATTTTCATTATTGCTTTTGTCTAGTTGGTTTGATTGGGGAACATTAGAAGGATATAGCTTTGTACTTTTTAGTACATTCTTTATTTTAATCTATACGTTTACTCGATATATGCTCTCAGGTATGGAGCATGTAAACGTGGTGACGAAGGAACAATTATCTAAAAAACAGAAAGGTATTGTGAAGCAAGGATTAGGTGTAGGATTTTTCTTTTTAGTCTTCATGCTTATTTTTGAAGGAATGCCGAATAGCTTAAGTGGTGCAATCGATATTATTTTACCAACGATATTTTTTGTTTTGATTTACATAACTTTTGATACCATTTCGCTTAAAAGGTCTTATAAAAAAAATATAGAATTGCTAGATGAATAGATAATATACACAAAATAGATCCCTCCTTAACTAGGAAGAAGGGATCTATTTTCTACATTTTAATCGATACTCTCTTTGTTAACTGTCTTATCAACCACACCGCTAGGATAATTAATAATAATACACCTAATGCGGAAATCGTCGGTGAGAATTGGTCTATCGTAATAATTCCATCCGATAAAGGTAACTCTAGTGCAACTCTTAATAAGCTGTCTTTTACTGTTATGATAACTACGCCAATTAGTATAAAGACAAATCCTGTTAGAAGATTACGGTAGAATGCTGCTCCGATTAGCCAACCAACTAGATAAAATATGAATATATTAGCAGCAAGTGCGGCAATTGCAAGTGGCCAATTACTAGTAGGATCAATATAGGGATTAATGATAAAGGACTGTACGATACCTCCAATTAATTCTGGTTCATCTTCTACAACTGTATTAAAATCAACATCCTTAATGTTGAGTTTTAAAAAGTTATCTAGAATGAATTTCCATACTATAGAAATAATTAATGTGATTGCTGGTAGCACAATGGATAAACCAATGGAAGATAGAAATGCTCCTCTAAAATAATCTATTCGAGTTACACCATGTTCAACATAGTACGGTAAAAAGTATGTTGATATAATACCAACAACAAACATAAAGATACCAGCTGCAACAAATACAGCATTAAAATACGAGTCCACTTCAGAATTTTTCAGAATGGCAATCATAGCTCGAACTAGTTGAATAACAAACATAACCCCCAAAAATCCGAATGTCCAATTCAATTTTACGAAAAACATATCCGTAGCTACTTTTAGACTATTGTTGTGTCTCATCATCTGTGTCCTCCTTTGTTAAATGGACAAATAGTTCTTGTAGTGATAGTGGAGCTATTTCAAGTCCTATTTCACTCGCATTTCGACGCTCTTCATCACGAAGCTCCCCATAAATAGTAGCTGCCTTCGTATTACCCAATTGCTCTTCATGGATAAGCTGTTTGGTATGAATAAATTGGTCAACATCTTCCTTGATTCCGATGATTTTTGCTCCTTTAGAAATTAGGGAATCATAATCATCCTGTAATAGAATCTGACCTTGATTTAAGATTATAACTTCATCAAACAAATAATCCATCTCGGAAACTAAATGTGTGGAGAGAATCATGATTCTTGGATGTCTCTCCTGATCGTCTAATAATTCTTTATAAAAAGTTTCTCTGGAGGGTGCATCCATACCTAAATAAACTTCATCAAATATCGTGATCGGTGATCTGCTTGCTAACCCAATGCAAACATTAAGAGCAGATTGCATTCCCTTCGAAAACTGTTTAATTGGTTTCTTTAAATCTAGTTTAAAGCGCTTAACCAAGTATTCAGCGTAATCTCTATCAAAGTTTGGACGGTATCGCTGTGCACCATACAATAGGCTCTTTACCTTTTGACTTTCTTCCTTGTAGTCTTTGTTATACATAAAGGTAATGTGTTGCGTGATTTTAGCATTTTCAAATGGTGCTTCCCCATCAATTGTTATACTTCCAGAGGTTTGCTCACGGAATGAGGCAATAATGGACAATAGTGAAGTTTTGCCAGCACCATTTCTACCTAATAATCCATACACTTTATTACTACTTAGATCAAACGATACATTCTGTAGTGCAGTGTGATTACCATAGGTTAAATTCAAATCCTTTATACTAAGCTTCATCTCATATCACTTCCTTTTATTTTCTGTATATATTCAATAATTTCTCTTTCACTGATCCCAAGCTTCTCAGCTTCTTGGACAAGACTAACAACGTAATCCTCAACAAACGAATCCTTGCGTTTCGATACAAGTTTCTCTCTTGCTCCATCTGCTACAAACATACCGATCCCTCTCTTTTTATAGAGAATTCCTTCATCAACTAACTGATTAATTCCCTTTGATACGGTGACATGGTTTATCTTATAAAAATTTACTAGTTGATTAGTGGAGGGAGCTTGATCGCCCTCCTTCAGTTGATTGTTGAGAATTTGATCCTCTATTTTTTCACGAATTTGAATATAAATAGGTTTATCTTGCTCAAAAGGTTTACTCATTCTATCGCCCACTGTTCTTTTGGTTATATTCTTATATGGTTATATAGTAATGTATATAACCATATTAGTAAAAAGAATTTCATCTGTCAACAGAAATAATGAAAATAAATTTACCTTGCAAAAACTAATACCATTAGTTAAAATAAAACTAACGGTATTAGTTTTAAGAGTGGGAGGAATAACTATGAGAATAGTTCATAAACAAAATTTGTATCAATTAACAATATTACCTCGATTGTTTCCGGTTAATTGCTATATTTATGAGGAAAAAGACCAATTAACATTAATTGATGCTGGTATGCCTAGTAGTTATAAAGGGATTGTACAAATGATTAAGGATATCAATAAGCCATTAACGAATATAGTCTTGACACACGGGCATGGGGATCATATTGGCGCTTTAGAAAATTTGAAACAAACTTTTCCTAATGTAATCGTTTCAATTTCAGAAAGAGATAGTAGATTGCTTAAAGGTGACAGATCTTTGGATGCACATGAAACCCAAACACCTATTAAAGGTGGAGTTCCAAAAGGTTTAAAAATTGAAGTCGATCGATTATTAATAGAAGGAGACCGAGTAGGTTCTTTAGAAGTGTACACGACCCCCGGGCATACACCAGGGTCAATCTCTTTATATGATACCCACCATGACGCCATTATTGTCGGTGATGCTTTGCAAACCAGGGGAAGAATAGCAGTTAGTGGACAACTGGTCCGAAGCTTTCCGTTTCCAGCACTAGCAACATGGAATAAGGAAATTTCACTTGAAAGTGCTAGAAGAATAATAAGCTTAAAGCCTTCTTTATTAGCTGTGGGACACGGAAATATGATTGAAAAACCTATTGATCCTATTGAAAAGGCAATTAAAGAGGCTGAGGAAAATCTAAACAATGTTATGAAGGGAGCGTAATACATGCCTAGAGTAGGACTAAAATTAAATCAAATAATTCAAACTGCAGCGGATATTGCAGATCGGCAAGGGGCTGAAGCTGTAACAATGGCAGCAATTGCTCGAGAACTGTCGGTCCGTCCTCCATCGCTGTTTAATCATGTAAAAGGGTTTGCTCAAGTGAAAAGAGAACTTACTCTTTATGGAGTTAAAAAATTACATGAAAGCATGCAAGTTGCTTCTAATGGAATGATTGGAGATGAAGCCATCTTTGCTCTTGCTAATTCTTATCTTCAATTTACAAGAGAGCACCCTGGCCTATATGAGTTCACAATTGCATTACCTCAGCCAAGGGACGAGGAAATTGATCAAGAAGGTAACAAAGTAATAAATCTTCTTATTGAGGCATTAAGATCGTATCAATTATCAGAAGAAAATGCGCTTCACGCTGTAAGAGGATTTAGAAGTATTCTCCATGGTTTCTCCTCCTTAGAACAAAAAGGTGGATTTGGAATGCCTTTAAAGAAGGATGATAGTCTGAATCTAGTAATAAAATCATTTTTAATAGGTCTGAAGCAGATGAATTAAATAGAATATCAAATGAATGGAATCTAAAGTGAAGTTTATGGTGTAACGTATTTATAGGCTCCCGTGTATATTGTTAAAGATGGAAAAATCGGGAGGTAATGTGATGAATAGTGATTACCAACATTATATTGAACAGATATTAAATACTTGGGATAAGCAACAACGTGAGGGAGCCCTTAAGATAATAAAAAAGTATGGCTATCCTCAAGAGGCCATTGCCAGCAGATTAATTTGGTATAACAATGGACCATGGAAACGAACGGTTGTAATGAGGGATGCTGTACCACATAACTTACCTGTTAATCATATGGATTTTCTAGCACAAACGGTTGACTATCGAACACCAATCGGAAAATTTGAAGAAATTGCTCGTTTTGATGGTAGTTGTTACCCTGACCGGACAAGAGGCGAAGTAACTGTTATTTGTGATAAAGAAGAAGCGAACTTTTTATCTATAAATTTATTCCACGAAATTGTGACTGGAAAACGTACAGCAGACGAAGCTAAGTACTTTATGGCAGAAACGGAAGCAAGTTATCTTTTTCATAATATCTCCACACCTTATTTAGAAAAAATATTGTTTCCTCACCAACGCTATACAAATGATCCAGGTATCCAATACTTTGATAAGAATTAAATTACTTTATTGGAAGCTAGAAAAGTATAAAAATTTTCTAAGAATATTAGCCTAATTCCTCAGTCTTGTAAGGAGGGTATTAGGCTATTTTGTAATTAGCTGAAATTGTATGTGACTTATATCTTGAAGAATTTCATGATTTATAGATTATCTATATAAGGTAATTCCAAATTATACTTTGTTCCGCTATAATAGGAAAGTATGCATGGATGTAAAACTGTTAAGATTGATACTATAGAGTGATATAGATAGCAACTTATGGGAGGAGGAGACAATCTTGACGACAGTAAAAAGTGAAACATACGTTACAACGATTAATGATTTAGATAAAAAAGGTTCTGGTCGTGCGGTTGTATGGCGTGATATTGGGGAGGTAAATCCCCGTAAATTAAAGCTTACGATTCCTCAAACATTGCCTGGTGAAAAAGTACGTGTAACCGTTGGACAACCAGAAAAAAGAAGAACGAGAGTGATGCCAGAGGAAATAGTGGAAGCACATCCAGAACGTGTAGATGCACTTTGTCCACATTTTGAACGTTGTGGTGGTTGTGTATGGCAGCATTGGAGTTATCAAGGTCAGTTAAATGAAAAAACGAACCATGTAAAGAAAGTTTTAGAGGAGCAAGAATTTGATAGCAATCTTGTTCATGACACGATTGGCATGGACAACCCATGGCGTTACCGTAATAAGATGGAATTTACCTTTTCAAAAGACGGAGAGCTTGGTCTTCACGAACTAGGAAACTTTAGAAAAATTATTTCATTGGAAACTTGTTTAATAGCTGGTAAGGAAATGGTTGAAGCGACAATGGAAGTTGCAGATTGGGCTAAGAAGCATAATCTTTCTGGTTATGATAAGGATACCCATGAAGGTCTACTGCGCCATTTAATGGTTCGTCAATCATTTGAGACAGGTGAAATTATGCTTGGTCTTTTTGCGACAGAGGCTCCTAATGGTGAGCTAGCATCTGCAGCAAAGGATTTAACTGAGCGGATTACGAATAAGTTTCCTCAAGTGAAGAGCTTACTTTGGTTAAAAAATGAAGATTGGGCAGACCGTACTCAAGCAGAGGAAACACATTTACTTGCAGGTCGTGATTTCATTTATGATGAAATGCTTGGCTATCGCTATCGTATTTGGTTTGATACGTTCTTCCAAACGAACCCAACACAAGCCCAGAAGCTAGTGGAATTAGCACTGGAAATGGGTAAACCAAAAGAAACGGAAAAAATGATAGATTTATTCTGTGGTGTCGGTACTTTCTCGCTACCTTTTGCAAGTAAAGTTGGGAAGCTAGCCGGAATTGAAATCGTCGAAACATCCATTGAATCTGCGAAGCGTAATGCGAAGGATAATGGTTTATCTAACACTTACTTCCTAGCAAAAGATGCGCGTCGTGGAATTGATGAAGTACTTGAGAGCTTTGGTATACCGGAACTATTACTTCTAGATCCACCACGTTCTGGTGCAGGTGGTAAAGTTATGCGCCGTATTGGTCGTGCACAACCAGAGCGTATTGTCTATGTATCTTGTAACCCAGATACCTTTGCAGTTGATATAAAGGAACTGGAGCCATTTGGCTATGAGCTTGTGGAAGTTCAGCCAGTTGATTTATTCCCGCATACGATGCATGTGGAGTGTGTGGCAATGCTGGTAAGAAAAAATATTGAGATTTAAAGTGTGTAAGCCTTCCATATCGGAAGGCTTTTCTAATTAATATAGGTAATACCAAAAGGACTTTTCTAGTATGGTACAACTTTTTATAAAGTAGAGGTGGTTGTTTTTAAGGGAATGGTACAGGTGATATTATGAAATAAAGGTTATAGAAATAGGTCTAATTGTCTGGTAAACTAGTCCTATATTAAATATAACTGGACTATTTGGAGGTCATTATGAGTACAGCATTAGAACAGTCACATCAAACACGTAATATGAAAAACCAGAAAGGTAAAGTCCTATGCAAAAAGTGTAAGTCAAATCAAATTGTGGCGAATAAGAGAGGATATAGTTTCCGCAAAATGTTCAATTCATTACTTATTACTATTATAATATGTTTTGCTTTAGCTATCTTCTTCCCCTCCCTTGATAATGTAGAGGGACCTGGAAATCTAAACATTATTGGATTCATCCTGTTCTATATCGGTTTTCCTGTTGCTATCATTCGTGGTTTTATTGGAAGAAGCGATATTGTAAATGGGTGTATGAATTGCGGAAATAAGTGGATAGCAGGAGGGAAATAATTATATAGATTATTCATTTAGTTCATTTGAGAAGAGGTCGTTTAGTTGGTTGCTAAACGGCTTTTACTTTTTCATGAACTATTTTTTTATATATTTTCCAAAAAACTGTAACATATCTATCAGTTAAACGTGTTAGTAATGTGAAAGAAACGAGGGGGGCAAATGCGGGAATCAACTAAAAATAGAAGGTCTATAATTCTCAAGAGTTAGGCTATTGAAAAGGCAGAATCCCTATAATGTGGGAATCTGCTCGATTATTTTTGAATTACTTTAGATGTATTATTATGGAGAATTAAGATAATCAAATAAATAGCTGCAACTAGCAATGAATATAAACCATAATTGACATGTAATATGCTATTTCCACCAAAGAATGGTGTGATGAATACTATATAAATAGGATATTGTAAGAATGCTATAACTTCATAAAATAGATTCTCGAAAAAAGAACTTTCAAGTTTGTTTATAAGAAAAACTAATATTCCCTCAATTGTGCCAGTAATTAAAAATAACTTTATTCCTTTGTTTTTCACTAAAACTGAGAGAGTTATTAAGGTTACTAAAAAAAGTACAGTAATGAACATGTTAGTAAAATTCATAGTAACGTCTGGAAACTTGATAGATGGCATGAAATAAAATGTCAGTGCCAATAGATAAAATAATATAAACATAATTGTGATTTTCTTCATTTGCTTCCCCCATTCTTTATATAGTATGTAAGCCATCAAACATTTAACCTGTAACTTTACCAACAAAATAAATTATATCATTACACAGTAATCTATTTATAGAATTTACAGAAAATAATTATATTAATTTTAGATTAGTAATAAAATAGATTTATTAACGAAATAAAAATAGGTTAGGGAGGAGTAATCTTGAAAAAATATATGTTGCTACTACTTCTGAGTTTAGTCCTAATTCTAACTGGATGTAGTATAACGAACAACTCTATAGAAGAACAAATACCAACCTCAGGAAGTATAGTAGTGGGCAAAACGGAATACGAGATGATGCCAGGAAAATACACTTATCGTGGAGAAACGATGAAAATTAGTACCCTAGAAGATAAATCAGTTTATGAAATTGCTGAGGGATTTGATACACTTAACGTTGAAAAGAACGAATCAATAGAAATTATTTTAGAGGATAACCCCTCCCTTACAGTTAATGAATGGAATGATGTAGGAGAAGTTAAAGAAATAACGATTAAGGATAATAAAATTACTGTCCAATCAGAAGCAGGGATATATATCTATGAAGTGGTAGCGAAATGGCCAAATGGAGAAGCTTCTTTTATTTTTGAAGTAGAAACCAAATAGAAAAACAATGATATAAAAGTTACAATAGAGCCCTATCGATTAATAACCGAATAGGGCTTCAAAAGCCATAGCCTATTAATTGCCAGAAAGTATCAAAGGGTGGTAATTACAGAATTCTGGTACAAGTGAGAGAATATACAAATTAGCACAAAGATTTCAAGAAGATATTGAGAAAATTAAAATATAATTCATGAAAACGCCGAGATATTCTCGGCGTTTTAAATTATGATATAACGCTATACAAGCTCCCTAATTAATGTCTTATTCCGTTCATCGAATATTTCATTATGAGAGGAAACCATCGCTGTTTCCCCTGCATCAGGCTCAATATAGCTTTTAGCTTTATTTACAGCGTTAGCAGCATCTTGAAAAGCACCCGCAATAAGATGCAATTTCCCTTCATGCTTTAGAATGTCCCCAGCAGCATAGAGCCCTGGTATGGAGGTTTCACTCATGGCGGTTCCCTGGATAAAGAAGTCATCGATTAACGTTATATTTAGTTGGCTACTATTTTTTACTAAAGAAATATCCTGGTCAAATCCATGACTAATTACAACATCACTAACATCTAGTTTGAAGTATTCATCTGTTTTTTCGTCCTTTAATTCTACAGACACAATTTTATCTTGGTTGCTTCCAGCTATAAGTCTAGTAATCGAAGAATGGAAATAACAAGTGGCCGAGCTCCATAACAGCTGGGAGATTTGGGACTCATGTCCAGTTAAGTCTTCCTGTCCCTTTCGATAAACGAGATACACTTTTTTAGCGATTGGCTCTAGTTCATTCGCCCAATCGATTGCCGTGTTGCCTCCACCTGAGATAATTACCGTTTTGTCCTTAAATTGCTTCAATGATTTAACAGTATAATGCAAATTAGAAATTTCAAATCGTTCCGCGCCTTCAATGTTAATCTTTTGGGGTTTTAAAATGCCACTACCAGTTGCGATGACTACGGTCTTAGAAAGGTGAACCTGCCCTAAGGAATTTCTTAATACGAAATAGTTATCAACTGTTTTAGCAATGGATTCTATTTTTTCGTTTAAGACGACCTCTGGATGGAAGGTCAGACCTTGTTGTACGATTTGTTTGATTAACTGAGCACCTGAAACAGGTGTTAAACCACCAACATCCCATATCATTTTTTCAGGATAGATATGTATTTTTCCACCTAACTGTGGTTGGAAATCGATTATTTTCGTCTTCATATTTCTTAATCCGCTATAAAAGGCCGCGAATAAACCTGCTGGCCCTCCACCAATGATTGTAATATCATACAATTCCTTTGATGACATGCTACACCACTCCCGCCATGTAATTTTAAATTTTACAAATATACAGTTGACAATGAGAATCATTTTCATTTATATTATTCATTGTAAACGATATTGAGAATCATTATCAATACATTTTTAATATTTGATAACAAATTTTTGGCAGGATGTATTCGTCTTGATTTTAGATTACATATTCTTTTGAGGATGGAGGGGAGTTATGAATAGAATACGGACTGAAAATATAACAGTTGGTTACGGTGATAGTACGATTATTAAAGATTTATCGGTTGAGATACCTGATAAAAAAATCACAACCATTATTGGTTCAAATGGGTGTGGTAAATCAACATTATTGAAAGCCTTAACACGTATTATTTCCCATCAGTCTGGAGAGATAATCCTAGATGGTAAAAGTATCTCAATGGAAAATACAAGAGTACTAGCTAAGAAACTAGCAATTTTACCACAGACCAATACGATTCCTACTGGATTAACAGTTGGAGAATTGGTATCATACGGGCGTTTTCCTTATCAAAAGGGATTTGGACGATTAACAAAAAAGGATTTAGAAGTGATCGATTGGGCACTGGAGAAAACAGGAACGATTGATTTTAAATATCAAGTGATAGACTCCTTATCAGGTGGACAGCGTCAGAGAGTGTGGATTGCCATGGCATTAGCTCAAGAGACAGAAATTATCTTCCTAGATGAACCAACTACATATTTAGATATAGCACATCAATTAGAGGTGCTAGAGTTATTACAACAGCTGAATCAGAATGAAGGAAGGACCATTGTGATGGTACTCCATGATATCAATCAGGCTGCACGATTTGCAGACCATATTATTGCCTTAAAAGATGGAGAAATTGTTAAAACAGGGACGGTTGAAGAAGTGATTAATAGTAATGTCCTAAGAAAAGTATTTCATATTGATGCTGTTATCAGCAAGGATCCAAGAACAAATAAACCAATTTGTATGACCTATAATCTATTAAAAGGAGAGGCAAGTAATGAAGAAACTGCTAGTTTACATGATACCAATCTTGTTCGTATTCATTCTTAGTGCATGTGGAAAGGAATCCTCGAATACGGATCATGATCATAAAAGTGAACCAAATGAAACTAATACAGCAGAAGAGAGTTCTTCTGATACGATAATCTATGAATCTGAAAATGGCCCGGTTGAAGTTCCAGCTAATCCAGAACGTGTTATTGTTTTAGGCTCATATGCGGGTAATGTGATGGCATTAGGAGTTAATTTAGTTGGTGTTGATGCTTGGGCTAAAATGAATCCCGAATTTGAAGAGGAGCTTAAGGGTGTAGAACAGGTAACAGACGAAGACCTAGAGAAGATTATTGAATTAGAGCCTGATTTAATTATTGGACTATCGAATACGAAAAATATTGATAAATTGAAAGAAATAGCTCCTACTGTTACCTATACTTATAACAATGTTGATTATCTAACACAGCATATTGAAATTGGAAAACTATTAAATAAAGAGGATGAAGCAGTTAAATGGGTTGAAGATTTCCGTGAACGAGCACGTGCTGCTGGCGATGAAATCCGCGCGAAAATTGGTGAAGATGCAACCGTTACGGTGATTGAAGGATATGATAAACAAATTTATATTTATGGGGATAGCTGGGGCCGTGGAACGGAAATATTATACCAGGAAATGGGACTAAAAATGCCAGAAAAAGTAAAAGAAACTGCGTTAGAGCCTGGCTATAATGCGATATCTCCTGAGGTTCTTCCAGAATACATCGGTGATTATGTTGTAGTAAGTAAATTTGCAGATCAAGAAAATGCATTTTTAGAAACGGAAACGTATCAAAACATACCAGCTGTCAAAAACGGAAATGTCATTGAAGCGGATGCAAATGCAATCTTCTTTAATGATGCACTGACACTTGAGTATCAATTAGAAATATTTGAGGATGCTTTCTTAGAAAAGTAAGTAATGTATGGAGAGGGATTCAGGCACGGGTCTCTCTCTTTTTATAGATGAGAAAGAATAACATTAAGTATCGCTATTTTTTAGATTTTGTTAAGGAAAGTATGGGATAAATGTGAACAAGCAATTTTTAATAATAAAATATTTCTCCGTCATGGTTATTTTCATAGGTTCTTTCCTAGCCGCTATAGTTTTAGGGGCGGCAGATACTAGTTTGCAAAGTGTATGGCTTGCATTTACGACAGATGATACATCGGATACCATAACGATTTTGCGAGAATTACGTATTCCTCGAGTCGTTGCGGCGATGGTTGTAGGGGCAGCTTTATCCGTAGCGGGTGCAATTATGCAAGGAATCACTAGAAACCCACTAGCAGACCCAGGTTTATTAGGATTAACTGCTGGAGCGAATTTGGCTTTAGCTGTAGCGTTAGCATTCATACCTTCGACAAATTATTTTACTACGATGCTAATTTGTTTTGTGGGAGCTGCTGTAGGAGCATTGTTAGTGTTTGGAATCGGAACGGCGAAAAAAGGCGGGTTATCTCCATTTCGTATTGTGTTGGCTGGTGCTGCTGTTACTGCCTTTCTAACAGCAATTGCAGATGCAATTGGTATCTATTTTAAAGTATCCAAAGATGTCTCGATGTGGACTTCGGGTGGTTTAATCGGTACGACATGGGAGCAGCTTTCTATTATTTTTCCCTTTATAGTGGTTGGCATTTTAGTTGCGATCCTCTATTCGCGCCAATTAACGGTATTAAGTTTAAATGAAGAAGTAGCTGTAGGGCTTGGTCAAAAGATTGGACGAGTAAAAGTAGTACTTTTTATCGTGATTATTTTTCTGACAGGAGCTGCTGTTGCATTAGTTGGGAATATGGTTTTTATCGGGTTAATGATACCGCATATCGTACGTGCCATTGTTGGGACAGACTATCGAGTGATTCTACCGTTTACAGCAATTACAGGTGCGGCCTTTATGATGTTAGCGGATTTAACCGGGAGAATCATTAACGCACCATATGAAACTCCTGTAGCAGCTATCATGGCTATACTTGGCCTGCCGTTTTTCTTATTGATTATTCATAGAGGAGGAAAGGCTTTCTCATGATACGCTCAAAACTCTTAAAAAAGCAACGTCTTATATTAGTAGCATTGGTCATTCTTATTATTGTGACTGGAGTAGTCTCCATGGGAATAGGCTATTCCTCTGTTTCGTTTGATCGAATAATTCCTACTATACTTGGATATGGAGAATTTAAGGAGAGCTTTGTCATTTTTGAAGTCCGATTACCTCGTATTTTTATAACGGTGTTAGCTGGAATGGCCTTGGCGGTTTCAGGTGCTATTTTACAAGGCATCACTAGAAATGATTTAGCAGACCCAGGTATTATTGGTATCAATGCAGGAGCTGGAGTTGCGATAGCTTTATTCTTTTTGTACTTTCCGATTGAGGTCGGGAACTTTGTCTATCTTCTACCCATTATTGCTTTTATTGGTGCTTTTTTAACGGCTATTTTAATTTATTTGTTATCTTATAAAAGGCATAGTGGATTTCAACCCATCAGATTAGTCTTGGTTGGAGTTGGATTTGCAACAGCTCTTTCTGGAGTTATGATTGTGATCATCTCATCTGCGGATCGGGTGAAAGTGGACTTTATTTCGAAATGGTTAGCCGGCAACATATGGGGAACTGATTGGCCATTTATACTGGCTTTACTTCCATGGGTGATTATTCTAGTGCCGTATACTCTCTACAAGGCAAACCGTCTAAACCTACTTGCTCTAGATGAACCGGTAGCAATAGGTGTTGGTGTATCATTAAAAAGAGAGCGTTTCGTCCTCCTCTTGATAGCGGTGGCTTTAGCAGCTGCAGCGGTATCTGTTACTGGTGGGATAGCTTTTATTGGTTTAATGGCTCCACATATAGCGAAGTCCCTAATTGGACCAAGAAATCAATTGTATATTCCTGTGGCAATACTAATAGGTGGCTTTCTATTATTACTTGCAGATTTAATCGGAAGAAATGTTTTACCAGATGAGGCTATTCCCGCCGGGGTTATGACAGCTTTGATCGGAGCACCTTATTTTATTTACTTGCTGATAAAGCGGGTGGGATAAAAGTAGAGGGAAGAGATTGGGAAATACTTATGTCCCAGTCCTTCCCTCTCTTAGAATTACAATTTATAGCATTGGTTTTAAAATCATTAAAATAAATATCATTGTCCCCATCCCAGTAGCTAAGTAGTATAAACGGTTAGCTTTTAATAAGGTAGCTGAAGGTTTTGTCGGAAGTCGCTCATGATCTGGAGCAGTGTTTTCTTGAAGGAACAGCAACAGTTCTTTTAATACAGGTGCTACAATTCCAACTACTATGACTTGAATTCCCACATATAAGATAATAGATGTAATAATCCATAATTCCGTAAATGATAGGTTTGACATTAGAACAAGTGCTATTCCAGACAGAACAGCGATGGATCCTCCTATTTTCGGGAAATATTCCAGTTTCTTCGAGAGCTTTAAAGATTGCTTGAGTTCCCCAATTGTTTGCCCCTTTCTTAAAAAGATATGTCCAAAATAAGTAGGTCCAACGCCAATTACAGCAGACAATACATGAATTAGTACAAGATACTTCACTTAAATTCCCCCTCTTTATTTTCTTATCTTCATCATAGTTGTGTCTCAGTCATTTACTGAAGTTACAGGTGTCATTATCCCTGTAACAAGTAGCCCCTGGATGAGTTTCCCATATTGATTTCAGAAAAGTGTGATAGAATAATAATTAGAGAAAGTCGCTCGATTGAATGTGAGGTGGGGAAGATAAGTAGCCTACGGATATTAATTGCCGATGATCAGACACTGTTTCGAGAAGGCATACAAACCATTATTAATTTAGAAGAAGATATGGTGGTTGTCGGGGTAGCAAATAACGGACAAGAGGCATTTGAATTGGCCATTCAACTAAAACCCGATGTTGTTTTAATGGATGTTGAGATGCCAGTCATGAATGGGATTGAAAGTACACGACAAATAACAGAACAACTCTCAAACATTAAAATTCTAATTCTCTCCACGTTTGCAGAGGACCATTACATTGTGGAGGGACTTGCACACGGAGCATGTGGTTATTTGCTGAAAGATCTCCAGGCGGATACGATTCTATCGAGTATACGAAGTGCTGTGGAAGGCCAGTTTATTCTTCCTGCCTCGATTGCAACAAAGCTTGCTAATCGTCTTCATCAATCATCTGCAATCGTAGATACTCCATATGGCCGTAAGCAGATGTCTGAGCAAATTATCGAGGGTCTCACAGAGCGTGAAAAAGATATCGCTGGATTAATGGTCAAGGGTTATACGAATAAAGAAATAGCCAATCGTCTTTTTATGAGTGAGGGGACCGTAAGGAATTATATTAGTACTTTATATTCAAAACTAGGAACAAGTGAACGAAGCAAAGCGATGCTGTTATTGAAGGATCTAATGAATAAGAATAAATCGAAGTAGGAAAGACGCCAGCTAAACTCGGTTTTAGCTGGTTTCTTTTTATGTGGTAGATCAAAAGTATTGGATTAATTGGCTATGCAATTTCATACAAAAAGTGACAAATCTTGTGACAACTGCAACTAAACTAGATGACAGAATGCCCTTATGCTAGGATTAGAAGGGTGGTATTTTCATGGGGCTAAAAATAGTGGAGTGTCAGCAAGATGAACAGTTTGACATGTTTGCCGAGTTCTTTATGACGTATAGAAAGGACATCTATTCCACATACGATATCCATCTAATCATTCAAATCATTTGCGATGCCTTCGTGAATTCCAAAATAATTTTAGTACTTAATCAACAACAGAATACGGTGATTGGGTGTCTCGTTTACCATGTGGACGAAAGTAATGAAGTTTTATTTATCGAGCATGTCCTACTTCATCCTACGTATCGGCAAACACTGACTTTTATGATTGGTGCAAGAAAGACCTTGGATCATATTTTTGCAAAGTATCAATCGATTAAATTTGTCCAGTTCCTAGCAGAAGCAAGTAATGCCTATATAAACAACATGTCGTCTAAACTTGCCCTGAAAATTACATCGATTAAGATTGCAGCAGATCAAAGGAATCTATATGTAACGGAAAAGGAACGCCTAAATAATCTGTATAATCGGGTTTGATTGATAGAAGATTAATTCGTGCAAACTAGTTCGGCATGTATAGGTTAGGGAATTCCATTGTGGACGATTTTTTAATATGCTATAGTTATATATATAACTTATTAAAGGGATTAAATAAGTTCTTTAATAAGTGTTTTTTAGATACTTATTAAACTGATTTATAAAGTTCTTATTTGGGGGTGAAATAAATGGACACAAACTCAATAACAATTAGCAAAGTAATTCTACAAGGTATACGTAAGACTTTGATAGAACTTGGGAGTGCGACAAAAGCGGAACTTAGCGAAAGTTTAGGGGTTAGTTTTCCTACGATAAGTAAATTTCTAAGGGAGATGGAAAAGGACGGAGAGATTAGCCTTGTAGGATTGGATGAATCTAGTGGGGGGAGAAGGGCTAAGAGGTATACATATAATTCGGATTATATGCTAGGATTGGCTATCTATTTGGAAAAAACAGAAACAAATTATACGGTTTTTAACTGTCTAGGGGGAATGAAAGAGACCGGAAAAACATCTAGCCTGTTGGTGAATACGGACTTAAATCAGCTAACCGATTGTATAGAGAGAATAGTAGAAAAACATCCGAAAATAGGCTCAATTGCAATTGGTGTACCTGGATCTGTTGATAATGGACGGATTTTCTACATACCAGGTTATGAGCATTTACAGCATTTAGACCTTAAAGGGCTTTTAGAAGAACGTTTTTTGCTACCTGTCTTACTAGAGAATGATATGAATGCAGCTGTACTTGGTTATCGCGATAGGATGAGGATACAGGATAAAGAAGCGTTAGTATATTTGTATTCCGGGCAAAATGGTCCAGGCGCAGGGATCCTAATCAATGGTGATGTCGTTCGTGGTAGTACCTTTTTCTCGGGGGAGGTTTCATTTGTCCCACAGTATGACAATCTAAATTTCGGTAAAGCATTAGAGAAAGGTAAAATAAGTCGGGACATGGAGATTGATGCGATCAGTAGATTAGTAGCTTCATTTGTAGCAATTATCAATCCAGATACTATCATTTTCAATGATAAAGAAGTTGACGATGAAATATTGAATAATATACATATGAAAAGCTCTGTTTATGTTCCTTCTGAGCATCTGCCAAAGCTCATGTTGAGTAATTGGAAATACGATTATTTATTCGGACTGCAACGACTAGGACTGGATCTATTGTTGCAAGGTACAAATGGGGAAGAATAAGGATAATAACGATAGGGCGAGGTTTAACGATGATCACATTACTATTAATCATTATTTATTTAGCTTTTATCAGCTTAGGTCTACCTGATTCATTATTGGGAGCGGCATGGCCCGTGATGCAATCTGATCTCAAGGCTCCACTGGAAACAGGTGGAATTTTGTTTATGACGATTGCAGCAGGCACCATTATTTCTAGTTTATGTAGTGGAAAGGTATTAAAACGATTTGGGACTGGACATGTCACATTGATTAGTGTTTTGATGACTGCTGGTGCTTTACTCGGGTTTTATTTTGCACCATCGTTTGCTTGGTTAATTGTGTTTGCGATTCCACTAGGATTAGGAGCAGGAGCAGTTGATGCGGGACTAAACGATTATGTTGCTACACATTATAAGGCACATCATATGAGCTGGTTACATAGCTTTTGGGGAGTTGGAGCAACGCTTGGTCCAATCATTATGGCTCAGTTTATCATGGGAGATAATGCTTGGAGAAATGGATATTTCGCTATATTTGGTATCCAGTTCGCTTTGGTTATGATTCTCATCTTCACACTACCATTATGGAAGAAAGCAGCTGGTAATCATGATGTGAAACAAGAAGAGGACAATGAAAACGATGACGGTCCAGATGTAAAACCATTAAAAGTGAAGGGGGTAAAACTTGCTCTAGTTTCCTTCCTTTTTTATTGTGGGGTTGAAGCAACGATGAATCTATGGGGAAGTAGTTTCTTGGTTAATGTTAAAGGACTGAGTCCAGCAACTGCAGCAGGGTGGGTTTCCTTTTATTTCGCGGGTATAACCATTGGTCGGTTCATTACCGGTTTTATTACCTTTAAAACTACTAACCGTACGCTTATTCGAGCGGGACAGACAATAGCATTAGTGGGCACTGTTATGTTACTTTTGCCATTGCCATCTATTTTCTCCCTAATAGGCTTTGTTATTGTTGGATTAGGACTAGCACCGATTTTTCCATGTATGCTTCATGAAACGCCAGCTCGTTTTGGGAAGAAACATTCCCAAGTTATTATGGGCTATCAAATGGCAGTTGCTTATACTGGCACGACGTTTCTGCCACCACTATTGGGGTATGTAGCATCTATTACTACGATAGGGATTTTCCCGATTTGTATCGTTATTTTCGTGGCAGCAATGCTACTAAGTTCAGAGAGATTAAATAGCATATTAAAGAACAAAAATCTAACAAACACTAAAAATACAGGTTCAACGGCAGTTTAAATATATAATGATGGAAAGTAGGGTATCAATATGAAAACGGAAAAAGAAAAGATGATAACAGGAGAAATGTATGATCCAGCAGATCCAGTATTATTGAAGGATCGTGAGGATGCAAGACGAAAGGTTAGAATATACAATCAAACATTAGAAACGGAGGGTGAAATACGAACAAGGTTATTAAAGGACTTACTCGGTTCAACTGGGGAAAATCTATATATGGAACCTAATATTCGTTTTGATTATGGATATAACACACATGTTGGAGAAAACTTCTATGCGAATTTTGATTGTACGATATTAGATGTATCAGAGGTGAGGATAGGAGATAATTGCATGCTTGCACCTGGCGTACAAATCTATACGGCAACACATCCACTTCATCCAGTGGAACGATACTCCGGTAAAGAATATGCCAAGCCAATTACGATAGGGAACAATGTATGGATTGGTGGGAGTGCAGTAATTAATCCAGGTGTAACGATAGGGAATAACGCTGTTATTGCTTCAGGTGCTGTCGTTACAAAGGATGTACCTGATAATGTAGTAGTTGGTGGAAATCCAGCAAGAGTAATTAAAGAAGTTGAACTTTAGGGTCGTATATCAAGAGGCCGGAGATAATAGTAGTTAACACGTCTCGGCCTCTTTTGTTGTGATGATGACTACATTGGAAATTTTATCTCGATAACATAATTCCATTCTGCTTCGGAACGTATGGTTAGGGTTCCCTTCAGACTTTCTACCCTTTTTTTCATCGTGGATAAGCCAAAGCCTAATTGATCCTGAGAGAAAGGTTTACCATCATTTTTTAATTGGAAGACTATCTGATCATGCTCTTCCCTTAGAGTAAAATAAAACGACTTACAGTCTCCATGCTTGATTCCATTTGTAATGCCTTCCTTTAGTGCCATATAAATAAAATTCTTTTGAATAATAGTTAGTTCTGGAGGTACATCGATATGACATTCAAAGTTAACTCCACCATACTCAGTTGATTCCTTCATAATCTGTTTTAATGCATTCGTTAAGTTATAATTCCATTCCGCATCCTTTAGCAACCGAACAGAACTACGAATCTCATCTAACCCTTTACGAATTAATAACTGTGAGGTTTCCATTCTTTCTTTCGCCTGAGAAGGCTGTTTTTCTAGTAATCTCTTACCTGCTTCAATTTGTACAATAGTAGTTGTTAATGTGTGTCCGACGATATCGTGAATTTCTTGTGCAATACGATTTCTTTCTTCTAATGCTGCAATTTCTACCGCAGCAATAGCACCTTCCTGCATGCTTTCAACTAATTGGTGATGTGCTCTTTCTAGTTCCTTCGTTCTTTCTTGAACCCTATTTTCCAAAGTTAGATTATCTACTTCTAACCTATGCGTTAACTCTTTTAAGCTAGCTGCATATTCCTGTGCTTTCTTATCAGCTTGGCGATATCTATTCATAATAATGAGTACGCCTGGTAACACAATCGTAAATGGTCTAATCATTTTTACGACTGTTACAATGCCTGTCATGCTAGTTGCTGATGCGATATTAATAACAATCTCAAGGATTATAAATAGAACAAGTCCAATCGAGAAAACCACTAGCTCAGAATTCTTCTGTTGTTTAATAGATAAAATGGAAACGATTAATATCATCAACATATTAATCCCAATAAGTATACCTAGTAATGGGAAGAGAATTGCTACAAAGTTAGTAAAAAAAGTTGTAATTAGAACGCCCGAAATACCAGTCCCTATAAATAGGCAATTAGACCAAAGGACCCATTTCCGATATTTTGGATATACAATCTCTCGGAATAGGAAAAGCAATAGTGAAAAAGCGATAATCTGTCCTAGGACGGTTAGGTAAAACTGGACAACTGTTGGCATCGGAATGAACAATTGCTTCGATAATAGATAATTTGCGGTTGGCCATATTGAAAAATGAACGATAATAAATAAACCATAATAAAGCATGATGCGGATTTTTCTATTATATAGATATAAAAGTAGTGCAAAAAGGCCAGTAAAGAAGAAACCAATAATACTGATGATATTGATTGCATCAGCCTTCATGATGTAGTTTACTAGTCCTGCATCTGTTCCTATCGTGTAGAGGTATGGTGAATTCCCTTTGAAGCGTATATACACGTCATCTGTACTATTTTCTAATGGTATCTTTTCGAAACGTGGTACTCGTTCACGAAGATCATTATTTGCTATTTCACCAAATTGATAGATTAATAAATCGTTTTGATAGACCTCAAAATAGTAAGGACTAGGATAGACGAGTAAGTGGAGATTATCTCCTAGATTACTAGATTGATTTAGCTCAGATGGTGAAAAGCGAAGCCAAGTGAACCCGTTTTTATTATTCTGCTGATGAAAATCTGTGGACCATGTTCCATGCATTGGTATAAAGACTAGATTGGTGTTCTTGCTATCCCCAGATGATTCCTCTGCGTATTGAATATGGTGGAGAGGAATTTCCCAATAGTTATCCAGCTCATTATTGGCTTCGGCGATTGGGGGAAAGATAATGGAGATGAATATCATGAGGCTAGCGATTTTAAGTATATTAATATATCTCAAACCCTTTAGTAGATACATCTTTCTAGCTCCCCTTAATAATCATTATATAAATCTATTTAACTAAGCTTCATTATAAATGAAAGTGGTATGGAATAAATAGTTACAATTGTAATATGATTCTGCATGACAATTCATCTTAGGAAAATTTATAGTTATATCTGGTTGATACGAGTATTTCGATTATGTAAATGCTGTGTGAAGATGTACAATAATAGATATGAAAACAAAATACAAAATGTATCAAACGTTTGTTTGAAAAATGATTAAAGGAGTGAAGGATTGATGAGTAAGGTCAATTGGATGGATGAAGTAACGAAGAGAAAAGACGACTTTATCAAAGATTTGCAAGGACTTTTGCAAATTAAAAGTGTATTAGATGAGGAAAAAGCTACAGCAAACGCTCCATTAGGACAGGGGATAAAAGATGCTTTGCAATACATGCTAGACCTTGGAGAAAAGGATGGTTTTACTTCTAAAAATGTTGGTAACCTAGCAGGTCATTTAGAAATGGGGCAAGGTGACGAACTAATTGGTGTTCTCGGCCATGTTGACGTTGTTCCAGAAGGGGACGGCTGGAGTATGGATCCATATGGTGGAATTGTAAAGGATGGAAAGATATATGCACGTGGTTCAAGTGATGATAAAGGACCGACGATTGCGGCATATTATGGGATGAAAATAGTGAAAGAACTGGGCCTCCCAATCAATAAGCGAGTCCGTCTTATTATAGGTACAGATGAAGAAAGTGATTGGCGTTGTGTAGACCACTACTTTGAGCATGAAGAAATGCCGACAACTGGATTTGTACCGGATGCCGATTTTCCGATTATTTTTGCGGAAAAAGGGATAGCTGACTTTGATATCGTACAATCTCCTACAGCCGAGCAACGTACATCAATATATGAATTATTATCATTTGAATCTGGTCGTAGATATAATATGGTTCCTGATCATGCCAAAGTGGAGATAAAAGTACAAGACGAACAGGTTAATATTATTCAAGACTTTTTAGCATATTTAACACAAGAAAAGTTAGAAGGGGATGCAATAGCTGATAATGATATGTTTATCCTGACATTAGTTGGTAAGAGTGCACATGGTGCTGAACCACGTAATGGAATTAATGCAGGGATATACATGGCTAGATTTTTACAAAATTTAGACTTAGATGATGCTGGTAAAACCTACGTGACAACTGTAGCAGAATTTAATGAGAAGTCTAGAGGAGAAGTATTTGGAATTGCCTATGAGGATGAGGATTCTGGGGACTTAACCATCAATGTCGGTGTGATGACTTATGATCAAAAGAACGGCGGGCGAATTGGCTTGAATATGCGTTATCCTGTGACGTTTAATATAGAAGATGGTAAATCTAAGATTTCCTCGGTTTTGGAAGAAAAAGGATTAATGCTGGACAAGTATAGTGATTCTAAGCCCACTTATGTGAAAAAGGATGACCCATTAATTAAGACATTACAAAAGGTTTACGAGGAACAAACAGGAGAAAAAGCCGACCTGCTTGCAATTGGTGGCGGAACTTATGCTAGAGCATTGGATCACGGTGTTGCCTTTGGGGCACTCTTCCCAGGACGCGAAGATGTGATGCATCAAAAAGATGAATATGCGATTGTAGATGATTTATTATTAGCGACAGCAATCTATGCGCAAGCTATCTATGAGCTTGCTAAATAATTCATAATCAGTTTTAAAACACGGGAAGAGTAAATACTTCCCGTGTTTTTTTTCTATTCATCAAAAAGATTCATACTTAGATAACGTTCACCCGTGTCTGGTGCAATACATACTATTTTTTTCTCTTTCCCTAATCTTTTCGCAACCTCTATTGCGGCATATACGGCTGCTGCTCCAGAAGGCCCAATAAAAACACCTTCCATGGTTGCCAATTGACGCAGCATAGTAATTGCCTCTTCGTCATCTATTTGAATAATTTCATCATACACTTCTGTATTTAATATTCTCGGAATAAAGCCAGGACTTGTCCCTACTAGTTTGTGCTTGCCGGGTTTTCCTCCCGATAAGACAGGGGAACCTTTTGGCTCTACAACAGCAATATGAATTTTGGGTAACTTTTCTTTTAACGTTTCACCAGTACCGGTAACCGTTCCACCAGTTCCCGCCGTACAAACAAATGCATCGAGCTTGCCATCCATCTGGTCTAAAATTTCTAAAGCAGTCGTTGTACGATGGATGTCAGGATTCGCCTCATTTTCAAATTGTTGTGGGATAAAGCTATTCGGAATTTCTTTCTGTAATTCCAATGCTTTTCGAATACAACCGGGCATTTTTTCTTCGCTAGGTGTTAAGACAATTTTTGCTCCATAAGCTTGTAATAAACTTCTCCTTTCTAAAGTGCTATTATCAGGCATTATTAAAATTGCTCTATAGCCCCTAGCAGCAGCATTCATCGCTAATCCAATCCCCGTATTACCACTTGTAGGTTCGATAATGGTATCGCCAGGTTTGATGAGCCCTTTTTCTTCAGCGGTACGTATCATGTTAAAGGCAGCACGGTCCTTTACGCTTTTACTTGGATTGTACATCTCCAGTTTAACGTAAACATCTGCAGCATCTTCAGGTACTACTCTATTTAGCTTTACGATGGGAGTTTCACCGATTAATTGTGCAATATTGTCGACTACTTTCATTTTAATAACCAACTTCCTTTAGAGATGAAATATATCTGTTCATTCTACTATTAGCGGTCACGAGTTCGCAACCATTGAGGATTTACAGAGATTCATGAGGTAGGTCTTCAAAATATAGTATAGCTTAAATAGTTTTCAATTAATTTTAAAAAGATTACAATAGTAGAAAGAGGAGTGTGAAAATAATGAAATATGTAGATACTTGGGATTTAGAAAGCATTTTCCCTGGCGGTACAAAATCAGAGGAATTACAAGTTAAATTAAAAGATATAGAGAAGCAAATCAACGAATATCAAATACTCTTACGTGATTGGGATTATCAAACCCAATCAGTAGATGCGTTTAAAACGATATTATCCAAACAAGAAACGATTGGAAAAGGTCTTGGTCAATCTTCTACATTTGTTCAAATGTGGCATGATGCTTATACAAATGATGAACATGCGAATGTTGTTAAAGGACAAATAATGAATCTTTTTAGTGATGTTCAAAAGCTATCCAATACATTCACGAAGAAGCTAGTAGAGATTCCTGATACAGACTGGAATAATCTATTAGAAGACAAGGATTTAGCAGAAGTGTCCTTCTCGTTAAATGAAACCCGTGATGATGGGAAACGCTTATTATCGGAAGCGGAAGAGGAATTGATTGCGGAGCTAAATAAAGATGGTTTAGCAGCTTGGAGTAATCTATATGATACAGTTGTATCAATCATTACGATTCCATTTACGGATAAAGAAGGGAAAACAACCGAGCTATCTGTGGGGCAGGCTATGAATAGAATGTATGCTGATCCAGACCCTGAAGTGAGAAAACAGCTATTTGATAACTGGGAAGCGGCATGGACAAAATATGGGCCGATTTTTGCGGATACATTAAATCATCTTGATGGATATCGAATTACATTACAAAAGAAGCATCAATACGATAATCATTTAGAAGAACCTTTAGAATACAACCGTATGACAGATAAAACGCTAAATGCTATGTGGTCAGCTGTTTCTAATAACAAAGGTGCCTTTATTGAATTCCTTAATCAAAAGGCGAAACTGTTAGGGATGGAAAAATTGGGATGGCAGGATGTTGATGCTCCGATAGCATTGGGTGATATGAATTCTACCAGTTTTACCTATGATGAAGCATGTGATTTTATCATCGAAAATTTTGCTTCATTCGGTCCTAAACTTACAGAGTTTACAAAGCATGCACTAGAAAATCGTTGGGTGGAAGCAGAAGATAGACCGAATAAACGTCCAGGTGGTTATTGCACAGGCCTACCAGAATTTGGTGAGTCACGTATATTCATGACATTTACAGGTTCTTCATCTGATACAAGTACATTAGCACACGAATTAGGACATGCTTTCCATAGCCATGTCATGAAAGATCTTCCAACATTAAATCGTCAGTATGCGATGAATGTGGCAGAAACTGCTAGTACTTTTGCAGAAACGATTATCGGAAACGCGACAGTAGAAAATGCAAAATCAAAAGAAGAGAAAATTGCCTTATTAAACTCTAAGTTAGAAAACGCAACAGCAATGTTCCTAAATATTCATGCACGATATCTTTTTGAAAATGCATTCTACGAAGAACGTGCAAAAGGCATTGTATCGGAGAAACGTTTGAATGAATTAATGGTAGCGGCACAAAAAGAAGCATATGAAGATAGCTTATCAAGCTATCATCCGCACTTCTGGTGTAGTAAGCTTCATTTCTTTATCGATAGCGTACCATTTTATAACTTCCCATACACATTCGGATATTTATTCAGTTTAGGAATTTATGCAGAATATCTGAAGAATCCAGAAGGCTTTGAAGACAAATACATTGCATTACTTCGGGATACTGGTTCAATGAAGGTAGAAGACCTTGCTCAAAAACATTTGAATGTAGATATTACGAACGAAGATTTCTGGGCAGCTGGTATTGAATTGATGGGACAAGATGCGAAAGAATTCATTGAATTAACCAATGATTTAATTTAATAATTAAAAGGTAGTTGTCTTATGTATTTGGACAACTACCTTTTTTGTGTTTGTTTAAGAAATTTCTAATTTTTAGTAAAAGTAGTATAATCCTAATTAGATAAAATTTCCTAATGAGGTACCTTTTTGAAAGTGGACTTCTGGTAGGCAACGTCAGGCACACATGATACTCTAATAACCAGTAATGGTGTTTATGTAAACCATTATGAGGTGCAGCGGATAGAATTCAATATTGGCATGATCACATATTCATAACAAAGGAGGGAGAAAAGCTGAGAAAGATTATTGTTAGTTTGATGTTTCTTTTTATTATAAGTGCATGCTCACACGAAGAAGATATCGACACAAAAGAAGATAAATCTCTATCTAGCCAGCACGTAGAGGTTCCCAGTGAGATCTTCACCTCTGAAAAACAAAATAGTGTAATTGACGAAGAGGAAATGAAACAGAGCATAAAAACATACCTTGATAGCCATGAGGAATTAGACAATGCCAGTTCTCCATTTCAAGATATTATTTATGAGGGGAAGGAATTAAATGAGGAGGAATTAGAGAAATTTGCTCAAATAACCAAGCTTACAAAAGAAAATGATGAAAATTTTACTAACTACCTGTCCAATAATACATTACCGGAAGATTATCAAGTCGAGGCTGAAAGAATTAGCCAGTATATTACAGCTTACAATGAGGTCCTTTATGAATTAGATGAAATCCTCCGTGATTTCAGTGATGACGGGAATAAAGGGGAGTTTCCTAAAGTAGATATTTTGTCCATCATGACTAAAATGGACGTTGTCAATGGAAGGGAGCAGAAAACAATAGAAGACTTCCTTGAGAAGAAGGAGATTAAGACGAAAGCTTTTGGTAGGGATAATAACTAATAATAGCCTAAAGCTACCCGAAATATTCTCGGGTAGCTTTACTTTCTAATTTTAACAATCGACCGCGTTAAGGTTCCTTTCCTATTGTTGGTCTACGAAAGATTCCCACTGCTTATACTAATAGTACAAGCTTTACCAGGGGGAGATAGTTTGATTACGATTCTAACGATGATCACGACATTTATCGCTACGGGAATCGATGAAATGATAATTTTAATCTTGATATTTGCTCATGCAAGAAATCATAATCAAATAAGGCAGGTATATATCGGTCAGCAAATTGGGATGACTTTTATCATCGTAGTTGCACTATTAGCGTTGTACGGAATCACTTCTCTTTTCACTGGGAAATGGACAGGCCTAATCGGATTGCTTCCAATAATCATGGGAATCATGGAGTTAGTGGAAAGAGATGACGATGATGAAAGTGGGGAGGTCCTACAGAAGTCCGCAATTTTTAGTAATCTCACACTTAGAGTTACTCTAATAGCAATTGCAGGAGGAGCTGAAGAATTAGCGATTTATATTCCTTACTTTACATCGCTTGAATCACAGGGATTATTACTAGCTCTAATTACATTTGTCATCATGGTTCCGATATGGTGTGCAATTTGTCAAAAACTAGGCTCTATGAAAAATGTTTATGAACTCGTAAAACGATATGAACGAATTCTAATTCCTGTGGTATTCATTGGGATTGGGCTCAACGTACTTGTCGAGAGTGACACGCTAGAAGCAATATTAGACCTGTTTTTATAATTAATGTGGTAAAATTATATCTTCGTGATGCTAGTGCATTTGGAGGTAAGGAAAATGACTCAGGCAGAAAACACGCATTCAACTAGAATGGGTCGAAAGAAAACAATGTTATTTGTACTCGTATTTTTACTTATAGCTGTTTTAGGATTGATGTATGTAAAATGGGTTCCCTATTATCATAAAGCCGATTTGGCGGCAACCACTCATTCTATTGGAGAATCAATTTTTAGCGGTATGACGGATGAAGTTTCCTGGCAAAGCGGTTTAGAATATGCAGCAGCTTATTTTAAATCGGTATGGAAGGCGGCTGTTCTAGGGATTATACTTGGCTCGTTGATACAGGTATTATTACCTACTAATTGGCTAATAAAAGTTCTTGGTAAAACAAACTTCAGTAGCACTGCAGTTGGGGGAGTGGCGTCTCTACCTGGAATGATGTGTACGTGTTGTGCAGCACCTGTTGCAGTTGGGCTACGGAAAAGGAAAGCATCCATCGGTGCAAGTCTTGCCTTTTGGATGGGTAATCCGACTTTGAACCCTGCCACATTAGTGTTTATGACTTTTGTGCTGTCATGGAAATTTACCTTATTACGGGTAGTATTTGGGATAATTATAGTATTTGGTATCAGTTACTTAGCAAATCGCTTTGCACCAAAAGTAGACGCTGTAGAGATTGATAAGATGATGGAAGAAGTAGAAGAAGAGGAAACAGGTTCGTTCTTATCGAGGTGGATAAAGTCGATGGGCAACATGATTTTATACATTGTTCCGGCCTATATCTTATCTGTTCTTTTATTAGGAGCAGCACGAACTTGGTTATTTCCAGAAATTAGTTCAGAAGCGGCAAATGGACTAATTGCCATCATTTTATTTGCTATGGCAGGAATGTTATTTGTTATCCCGACTGCTGCCGAAATCCCAATCATTCAAACGTTTATGGCATTTGGGCTAGGAGGCGGACCAGCGGCGGCACTATTAGTAACGTTACCGGCAATCAGTCTACCATCCATGATTATGGTTGGTAAGTCCTTTCCAACAAAAGTCTTACTATTCGTTGCGGGAGCAGTTGTCATCGTAGGTGTCTTATGCGGGTTAGTTGGAATGTATTTATTTTAATGATGAATCTGATGCACGATGATGTGTCATACTAGTAACAGTGTAAACAGCAATATAAAGGAGTATTTGACATGGCAGAAAACAAAGCAAATGTAGGTGACAAAATCGAGATTATGAATGGAGAACATAAAGGGAAAAAAGGAGAGGTTCTCATCGTTCGTGAAAACTCGGTTATTGTAGAGATTGGACATAATAAAGTGCGGGACGAGCCTATTAAAACCGTAATAAACCATAAAAACTATAAAATCGTATCATAAGCCCACCAGTGAGGTGGGCTTTTTATCTATTTTTGAATCCGGAATCTGATTCTAGCAAATCGCCGATATTTTCACTGTTATCGCCGAAAATGTGAGGAAAATCGCCGTACACTTGGCTGGTCTCGCCGAAGTACCTAATGAAACCGCTGAAACTTGCTCCTGATTCGCTGGACACTTAGCTGGTTACTGCTCCCTCCACAATAATAGGCTAGTGAGCGAAAGTGTTACATAACACGAAAAGCCCCCTTACAACCCTCGTTCTTGACAATATTCGTCTACCAGCTCCTCAATTTTATCAACTAAAGGATATTTCCCTGTGAAGTTAAACTTAATTTCCTCAACAAATTCACCTTTATGATATACATGAATCGCACCGTTTTGTTCGATCACGCTAAATTCTGGTTCAAACCGGTAACCACTGCGCTCAATAGCACCCATCAACATTCAACTCCTTTTTTAGTTATTATTTCTCTAACTTGTACCGTTCAATTCATATGGATATCTTTTGTAATTTCATCATATCAATGAATGGGGAGGTATGGAGAATGGCGGATAAAAGAAACTCCAATGAAAAGGATGAGCAGCTAGATGTTTTTCGAGTAGTAGACAAGGGCAAGTACATGACAACGAACCAAGGGCTCAAAGTATCTGAGGATGAACTTTCGTTAACTGCAGGAGTCCGTGGACCGACTATTATGGAGGATTTTCATTTTAGGGAAAAGATGACGCATTTTGACCATGAAAGGATTCCTGAGAGAGTCGTACATGCCAGGGGATTTGCTGCACATGGTGAGTTTGAATTATATGAAAGCATGGAGAAATATACAAAGGCAAAAATATTTACGGACACTTCTAAGAAGACACCGACATTTGTTAGATTTTCAACAGTAAACGGAGCTAGAGGTTCAGCGGATACGGCTAGGGATGCGCGTGGTTTTGCAACTAAGTTTTATACAGATGAAGGAAATTATGACCTAGTAGCTAATAATATACCAGTATTCTTTATTCAGGACGGGATTAAGTTTCCAGATGTTGTCCACTCCTTTAAACCAGAACCTCATAACGATATTCCTCAAGCATCCACCGCACATGATAATTTTTGGGATTTTGTAGCGAATAATCCGGAAAACGCACATATGGTCATGTGGATTATGTCTGACAGGGCTATTCCAAGGAGTTTTCGTATGATGGAAGGATTCGGTGTTAATACATTTCGATTCGTGAACAAGAATGGCGAGGCGTTTTTTGTGAAATTCCATTGGAAACCAGTACTAGGAACACATTCTCTTATTTGGGATGAAGCGCAAAAGCTAATGGGAATTGACCCAGATTACCACCGGAATGACTTATGGGATGCGATTGAAAGAGGAGATTACCCGGAATACGAGCTTGGTGTGCAAATCGTTCCACAGGAAGATGAATTCAAATTTGATTTTGATTTGTTAGATGCAACGAAGCTGATTCCTGAAGAAGAGGTCCCTGTAAAAATCATCGGGAAAATGAAGCTTACCAAAAATGTTGATAACTTTTTTGCTGAAACGGAACAAGTCGCCTTTCATCCGGCGAATGTTGTACCTGGAATTGATTTTACCAATGATCCTTTATTACAAGCACGCTTATTTTCTTATGTGGATACACAATTAATCCGACTCGGTGGACCGAATTTTCATGAGATCCCTATTAATCGTCCAATATGTCCATTTCATAATAATCAGCGTGATGGGTATCATCGCCAAACGATAAATGTTGGAAGGGTGAATTACCACCGCAATTCTTTAGCGAATAATACGCCAGCACCTGCATCACCAGAAGAAGGCGGATATAAGCACTATGAAGAAAAAGTAGAAGGTAAGAAAATAAGAGCCAGAAGTAAAAGCTTTACCGACTTCTTCTCTCAGGCAACGATGTTCTGGAATAGTATGAGTGCTCCTGAAAAACAGCATATCATTGATGCATTTAGCTTTGAATTAGGAAAGGTAAAAAGCAAATCGGTTCGAAAGCAGAATGTTGAGTTGTTTGCGAATGTTAATCTAGAGTTAGCTCAGATTATTGCCAGAAATATTGGAGTAGAACCACCAGCACAAGGAGGTTCAACGGTAACTAAGGCTTCCCCTGCATTAAGTCAATTAAATACACCAATGTCTGCTAAAACTAGGAAAGTGGCTGTTATCCTATCGGATGGTTTTGATGGTCCATATGTAAAAACGGTGTTAGGGGCTTGGATAACAGCAGGGTTAGTACCAGAAATCATTAGTGAAGACCTTGGAATGGTCAAAGGAACCAACGGTGTGACCTTAGAAGCGACTCAAAATGTTTATACAGCACAGTCCGTACTTTATGATGCCGTCTTTATGGTGCGGGGGAGCAGTACAGACAAGGCATTTAACGAAAAGGCTGCGTATTTCCTTGATGAAGCTTTTCGTCATAAAAAGACAATTGGAGCGATTGGAGAAGGGGAGAAGTGGCTGGATGTAAATAACTATACGAATAAACCCGGTGTCATTACAAATGGATCTGCTACTGACTTTGCGGAACGTTTTATAAAGGCAGTTGCTATGCATCGTCATTGGAATAGATAAAAAAGGGGAGCGATATGTACTAATATACATATCGTTCCCTTTATAAGTTATCCTTGCATAAGCTCTTTGAAGAATGGAATATTTACTTCAAATGATGTTACGGCTTTTTCTTCCTCTGCTTTTTGAACTAGTCGCACGACTAAATCGTTATAAGGTGTTGCCACACCAAGATCTTTACCTTTCGTTACTACGAAACCATTGATGTAATCAATTTCCGTCTTTCTTTGTTTTTCGAGGTCTTGAAGCATACTAGCTCTTAATAGTGCCTGAGGTTCGAAAGCTTTTCTAGCAAAACCAATTGCCATAGGTAAGTTACTTTCATCTTCAACAAGCTTGAAGATACCTAAATCAAATCCAGATAGTGGCGCTAGTGTAACACCAGCTGCTTCTGCAACACGGATCGTTTCGTCTGCAAGGCGCACAGCACTGTAAACGGCAGCCTCGTCTTTGATGACTTCCCCAAAAGTACAGCCTAGTGCTGCTGACATTCCACTTAATGCAACATTCACAAGTAGTTTTGCCCACTTCGTCCCAACAAGATTATCGGTTACATGAGTCCCGCCGACTAAATCCAATATCTTTTTAATCTCTTGGATTCTTTCTGAAATCGAACCGTCTAATTCACCTATTTGGAATGCATTACCTTTGAACGCTTCTGTCGCTGTTGTTAGTTCAGAAACACCAGGTTCGATAAACGTAGCACCGAATTCAACCGATCCGCCAATCACATGTTTTTCCCCAAGTATGGATACTAGATCCTCTTCGGGAACACCATTTTGTAGCGATAATACGACACTGTCGTTATGTAAATAACCTTTTAGATTGGTTACAACATCCTGGTTGAAAACCTGTTTCGTAAGTAGTAAGACTAAGTCATATGTTCCTGACATTTCCTTCGGTGTAATCGCTTTTACGCGAATTGTTTCATTCATTGTCCCAGTTATGGTTGCTCCAACCTCATTCAATGTGTTGACATGTTCCTGGTAAACATCTATTAACTCTACTTCATCAGAACCTTTGGAGATAAGTGCCCCTATAATAGTTCCTAAAGAACCTGCTCCCATAATTCCAATTCTCATATAAACCCCTCCTGAATATCTGTCTACTATATAAGTTATAGGTAAATTATACTAATGACAGAATACAGAAAGCAATTAATAACGACACTTGATTATAAATTTAAAAATTTAACCCTATGGAAATAATTACCGATATAGTATGATATACCTATATCTATTAAAAAGAGGGGGAACTCGTCTGTGCAACAAGATACATATAATACGAAAAGGGTTCATAAAGTTAATCTATTTATTTTAATTGCTATTGCTCTTCTATTAGTTATACCAGTCGTTATCGCAGAGGGTGTTGGAGATAGTGTCGGAATTATTATCGCGGGATTGGGTGTTATTATACTTACTATTATCAATTACTTTTTACCGATACCGACCTATGTGAAAGGGTTTATTTTTGGATTACTTCCTAACCTAGTCGTGGTAGCGCTATTGCTATCGGACGGGTATGCACTGAATAAGCACTATCTAATCTTTTTAACAATCGGTATGATTGCAATGTACTTTAGAAAGGAATTAATTCTCCTGTTTGGCGGAGTGGTTAATATTAGCATTATTGCTTTATATATTATAAGTCCGGCAGATTTATTAGGAGTAGATGGTAATTTAAAAGGCTTTATCACCGTTATAGCCATCGTTAATGGTATCTTAGTAGCTTTATATCTATTAACCAAATGGGGGAGAAACTTAGTAGACGAATCTACTAGAAAGGAACTAGAGGCAAATCAGTTACTGGAACAACTGAATAGTACGTTCAGTACTATTGAAAAGAGTGCGAATACACTTGATCAAACAATTGGTCAATTCAATAAGGACATTTCAACCATCTATGCATCTAGTGAGGCGGTTATTGATTCCGTACAACAAATGGCTGCTGCAATTCAAGATGAAGCAGAAAGTGTTAGCATTGTGAATGAATCAATGGGATCCTCACTGGAAAAAACAAATCAAACGATTCAAATCTCGCAAGGTATTGTTGAAAAGTCAGACCTAATGAATGGAGAAGTACAAGTTGGTTGGGAAAAAATTCAACAAGCAAATACACATATTCGAACGGTGAACGACACGATTGGCACGACTACCGTAACTGTGGCAGAGTTACAAGAGAGTCTAGGTAAGGTGAACGAGTTACTTCAAGGGATTAAAGATATTGCCGAGCAAACAAATCTACTTGCTTTAAATGCTGCTATTGAATCAGCACGGGCTGGTGAGCACGGTAAAGGCTTTGCTGTCGTAGCAGATGAAGTTCGTAAATTAGCGGAACAAAGTGCGAATATAACGGTTAACATTACAGAAGTAACAAGTAGTCTATTTGAGAAGTCACAAGAGGCTCAAGAGAAAGCGACAGAAGGGGAACATGCTGCTGCAGAAGGAATGAAGCTATTAGATGAGGTTTCGAACTTCTTCACAGAATTAATGAATACCTTTAAACGGACAAACTCTGAGCTATCCAGGGGGATGAATGAAATTAAAGCTGCTACAGGTAACTTTAACAGCATTCAAGAGCAACTGGAGAATGTCGCGAATATATCAGAGGAAAATGCATCCTCCACACAGGAAATCGTGTCAACTTTGGAAACGGAACATAGTTTAATTACTTCCATTAACACAGCCGTATCCGAAATAAGTGAATTAAGTAAGCAGTTAAAAGAGCTTGTTAACAAACAATAGATAGTCATAAAAGCGTCTGAAATATAATTATTTCTGGCGCTTTATTATTTTGAAGCAAAAGGGAAAATGAACTTCGTTTATCTATATAAGTAATAATTATCAATAAGGATAAAATATTAGTATTTTTACTTATCTAAATACAGAGCTATACTAAGCGTAGGAGGTGGTATGCATGGAGTATCTCATCATATTTTTAACAGGTATTATCTCAACTACACTTGGTACTGTAGCAGGTGGGGGAGGTTTAATTAGTTTACCGACCATGCTGTTAATGGGAATGCCTATCCATTCAGCAATTGGTGCGAATAAGGTATCAAATACGGTTAGTTCATTTTCTAGTTTTTATCATTTGTTACGCCAAAGAAAGATAACTTGGAAGGATTGCTATTGGATCATTCCAATAAGTGTACTAGGTGGGGTCAGTGGTGGATTCATTGCAAATGCATTATCTTCCAGAAGTCTTTATATCATAGCGATTGTTCTCTTATTATTTGCTCTATTAACCTCCATGATCGGGAAGCGTAATTTTACAGGAGGAAATGTACTAAAACCAACAAAAATAAGTATACCTGGACTTTACGGTATTGGAATATATGATGGATTATTTGGACCGGGCCAGGGAACGTTAATGTTCTATTTGTTTGCATTTTTAAAGGTCGATTATTTAAAAGCGGTTGGGTACGTTAGACTTGCTACTTTTTCAAGCTGTATCGGTGCCGCTGCTATGTATATCTCTTCTGGAAAAATACTTTGGGGACTTACACTAACATTGTTATGTGGGTCAGTGATAGGAGCACAGATTGGTATTCGATTAGCAGAGAAAATAAAGCCGCGATATATGAAACCGATTCTACGTATTGTTACGCTAGCCATTATTGTTCAAGTAGTCTTGGAAAATATCTTTTAATATCGAAAGAAGAGTCGCTCATACGTGTGAGCGACTCTACCCTATCTTTCAAATATGACTTTACCGTCTACCATGGTAAATAGGACACTTGCTGTCTTGATTTTCTCTATCGAAACAGAAAATAAATCGCGATCAAGAACAATTAAGTCTGCAAGTTTACCAGCTTCTAATGTACCCAATTCGTTTTCACGAAATGCACCATAAGCTGGTGCATAAGTATATGCTTTTAGTGCTTCAGATAGAGTGATTTTTTCATCCTTACTCCATACTACACCATCATCATCTAAACGAGTAACAGCACGGTATATCGCAGTTAAAGGATTCAACCCTACAACAGGATAATCACTACCATAAACTAAGGTAGCGCCAGCATCTTTAAGTGTCTTTTGTAACATATATAATTGCATTCGTTCCTCGCCAATCAGCTCTGTGAATACCTCGTATGACGATCCATTAATATGTTCAGGCTGAATAGATGCAAGTACACCTAATTCATGAAAACGAGGAATATCTTCTTCGCGAATCATTTCGATATGCTCTATAGCATGACGAGAATCCCTTTTGCCGTTTTGTTGCTGTGCTTCTTCAAACGTATCTAGTGCGAGTTTTACTGCTTTATCCCCAATACAATGAAAACGCACACGGAAGTTCTCTTTATCAGCTTCAACCGTCCACTTTCTAATTAATTCTTCCGGATAAACCGTACTCCCTATTAGGCCTGGTTTATTGGAATATGGCTCTTGTAAATAAGCGGTATAACTTGTCAAAACACCATCAATGAATTGTTTAAAACCAGTAAACTGAACCATATTCGAATGATAATGATCGCGAAGCCTTCTTGCTTCATTTAAGTCGCCATTTAGTGGTGCGACAAAGTGAACTCGGGCTGTCAGTTTATTTTTATTCTCGAAGTCTGCGTAGATTTCTGCTTCCTCTGTGCTCATCTCTGGTAAGCGAAGTAAGTCATGAACAGAAGTAACACCATAACGAGCAGCTTCTTTTAAAAATTGCTCTAGCAGTTGTTCTTTATGCTCCAAATCCATTGGCATTACCTTTGTAACTAGTCCAACAGCATGTTCTAGTAATAAGCCTGTTGGTTCCCCATTTTCATCCTTCACAACCTCACCAAATTCAGGATTTTCAGTGTCACGAGTTATCCCAGCCAACTCAAGCATAGCGGTATTGACCCATGCACTATGAAATTCAGCTTGATAGAGAATAACAGGGACGTCAGAAACCACTTCATCAAGATACTTTCGATGGACAGGCTCTTTATTTGTCCAGCTATTATCATCCCAACCACTACCTATGATGAGTGGTGAATCGGTATGTTTTGCCTGATACTCTTGGACAAGCTTTGCTGCTTCCTTGGCAGAGTGAACATTCTGTAACTGGACACTATTTTCCAACATACTTCCTAAAAGAAGATGAATATGGAAATCATGGAATCCAGGCATGATTAGTTTATCTCCAAAGTCATAGATTTTGGTTTCTTTTGAAGTAAATTCACTAATCGAATCCTTTTCGACAACATCTAGGATTGTATTATTATGTATTAATATAGCAGCTGCAATAGGAAGTGTTGTGGTGCCAGTAAATACGTTATTTCCCGTGACAATAATATCCGGTGTTTGCATCGTTTCCGTACTCCTTCATCAAAAAATATATCCTTATCTGGATAACAGCTAAGGCCCAATTAATATCTCTCAAAGCCTAAAAACCTGCTCCCTTTAAAGGTTAGTGTCCCCTGATCTTCATCAGCTAATTGTGCATAATCTGAAGCAGATAAGTGAAATTCCTTTCGATCTCCACTATCAAATTCAAATGTCGCATAATAGGTGGTGCTTGTATGGCTATGATGATCATCCCCATGATGTGTACCGCGGACATGCGTCCGCTTGCCTTTAACTGTTGCATAAACAGATAGTTGTGGAGAATCCTCATTTTTCTTCCATTGTGATACTCCCTTTGCAGCATTCACGATGAACGTTCCAATTACAATAACAAAAATAATAATAAAAAAGACCGGAAATAAAGAAAAAAAGTCAAAACCTGTATCCATTGTATCCATAGGACCAAATTCTGTCATGAATATCCCCCCTAGAAAAAATTATAACTTACTTACGTATGTTCCGGTAGAAGGTTTCGATATTATTGGAAAAAGAGAGGGGGGGTTTCAGAAGAAAAGCAAAAAGCACAAGATTGAGGTTAACTCATCTTGTGCGTGTAAAGGCATTTAAAACATGTCTACAAACATTTGCAGAAAACGCGTATCATCTGTTAATTCTGGATGAAAGGAACTTACTAGTATCTTTTTTTGCATTGCAGCTACAATGTGGTTATTATAGGTCGCTAGTATCTCAACATCTTCCCCCACACTATCTATATATGGTGCACGAATAAATACCGCTTTAAAAGATTCAGACATTCCTTTAATCGGGAGTTCTGCTTCAAAGCTGTCCTTTTGTCTTCCAAAGGCATTACGCTTCACTCGTATGTCCATTAATTTCAGGTGAGTATCGGATGAATCGGATATCTCTTTAGCTACCAATACCATTCCAGCACAAGTTCCAAAGATAGGTTTATTCTGAGAATGGAACGTTTGAATTGGTTCCAAAAAATCATAACGTTCAATTAGTCTTCTCATCGTCGTGCTTTCTCCACCAGGGAGTATTAATCCATCAATTTCGTCGAGTTGTTCAGGTTTCTTAATGATCATTCCGTTATGCCCTAATTCTTCTACTTGCATGATATGTTCTTGAACGGCTCCCTGTAGTCCAAGAACACCGATTTTTTTTTGTTCAAACCCATGCACTTCCTTTCTAAATGCTGGTCCAGATAATGTTACCAGCCGCGCTCTTGCATTCTATCTTGTTGATTTAATTTAGAAATTTCGATACCTTTCATAGCAGCCCCTAATTCTTTTGAAAGTTTACCAATTAAGTCATAGTCATTGTAGTGTGTCGTTGCCTGTACGATGGCACTTGCGAACTTCTCTGGATTTTCAGATTTGAAAATTCCTGATCCAACAAAGACACCATCAGCACCTAATTCCATCATTAAAGCTGCATCTGCTGGTGTTGCAATCCCACCAGCAGCAAAGTTCACAACTGGTAGACTACCAGATTCCTTGATTTGACGTAAAACTTCATATGGTGCTCCAAGGTTTTTCGCTTCGGTCATTAATTCATCATCACTCATTAAGGTTACTTTACGAACCTGTGCTTGGACTTTACGCATATGGCGTACTGCCTCTACGATATTTCCAGTACCTGGTTCACCTTTTGTGCGTAGCATCGCTGCACCTTCTCCAATTCTGCGTGCAGCCTCACCTAAGTCACGGCAGCCACATACGAAAGGCACAGTGAAATCGCTTTTCAAAAGATGAAATTCCTCATCAGCTGGTGTAAGAACTTCACTTTCATCAATATAGTCTACACCCATTGCTTCTAATACCCGTGCTTCTACGATATGCCCAATACGAGCTTTTGCCATAACGGGAATGGTCACCCCATTCATTACTTCTTCTACAATTCTAGGATCTGCCATTCTAGCAACTCCACCTGCAGCACGAATATCAGATGGAACGCGTTCTAATGCCATAACCGCTACCGCACCACTTGCCTCTGCTATTTTGGCTTGTTCTGCATTGACAACGTCCATTATGACGCCACCTTTTTGCATTTGTGCCATTCCTCGTTTAACTGTTTCCGTACCAACTAATTTACTCATCTTATTCACTCCAAGTCGCTTTTTATTTTGATTTATGTAGATTTTCCCTTATTATAAGAGTTAGTTGGCATTGTTAAAAGTGTCAGTTTTACAGTTTTTGATAAGGTCAGATTTGGGGTCGAATTAAATGGAAATGTTGTCGTGTAATTTAAATCGGGAAAGTCAAATCCCGTTGTATGAGCAATTGTATACATTTATAAAAGATGAAATTATGGAGGGAAGAATACCTTTTGGTACGAAACTTCCATCCAAGAGAAAGCTCTCTGAATTTTTGAAGATTAGTCAAAACACGGTGGAAAAAGCGTATGAGCAACTAGTTGCAGAGGGATATGTGGATGGGAAAGCGAGAAAAGGATATTTTGTTTTGGCATATGAAGATATGGAATATGTTCAAGTTGAGAATCGCATGCCATTACCACCAAAGGAAGAGGAGCCAGCTGCTCTTTTTAACTTCCATCCTAGTCAAATTGATACAGAAAGCTTTCCATTTGCAACGTGGCGAAAATATGCTAAAAATATTATCGACCAAGAGAATCAGGAACTTCTTTTAATGGGAGATAAACAAGGGGAATATACACTAAGGGAAGAAATTGCGAATTATCTCTATCAAGCAAGAGGCGTTCATTGCACCCCAGATGAAATTATTATTGGGGCTGGGATAGAGATTTTGTTACAGCAACTAATCTTATTATTTGGGAATGAGGCCTCATACGGTGTAGAGGACCCTGGTTATCATGTCATCTCGCATATTCTACGAAATTACCCTAATGAGGTTTATCCATTAGAGGTAGATGATAGAGGAGTTAAAGTTGAATCGCTAAGAGGTAAAGCAATTGATATTGTGTATGTCACCCCATCACACCATTTCCCTTATGGTTCTGTACTATCTGCTAATAGAAGAATTAAATTATTAAATTGGGCAAATGGTGATACAGAGCGTTATATCATAGAGGATGATTATGATAGTGAATTTCGGTATAGTGGTAAATCCATCCCATCGTTACAGAGTATGGATCAAACGGGAAAGGTTATTTATTTAGGAACTTTTTCTAAATCATTGATACCATCCATTCGGATAAGTTATATGGTACTTCCCAAAGGGTTAATGCAGCGCTATCAAAAAGAGTTATCATTCTTTCAATGTAGCGTTTCGAGGATAGATCAACATATTTTAGCCTCTTTCATGAAAAAAGGGGATTTTGAAAAGCATCTCAACAGAATGCGGAAAATCTACCGTAGAAAAATGGAAAAAACAATCGAATTATTAAAACCATATCAAGCTGAGGTCAACGTGATAGGGGATGTATCAGGATTTCATGTTGTTTTAGAAATAGATAACAACCTAACAGAAGAAGAGTTGATGCAAAAAGCCAAGGATGCTAACGTAAGGATTTATCCACTATCGAACTATCAAATGGAAAAAAGTTATTCCACCCGACCAAGAATTATACTAGGCTTTGCAGGAATATCAGAAGCTAAAATAGAGGAAGCCATAACGTTATTAATGGAGAGTTTGCTTAGATGATTCAAATAATATAGTTATTTTTCTTGTAATAAAAGCACATAGCTAAATTTCTAGCCATGTGCTTTTGTCCTTGTATCTATACGATCTTCAACAACAATTTCTTCAGTAGCGGAGCAAAGTGTTCTGGTAGCTCTGCAACACTAGGAATCATGACACGTTCTCTACCATATATATTCTCCATGATTGAGTCCTCACGTTCTAGTATCTCACCATTCGCTAGGAACATCCCAATAACCTCTATGCCTTTTTTACGGGCATCAGATACAGCAATATTGGTATCAACCACTCCATTTTGATCATAATTGGCAGCGGCGGGTTCACCATCGGAGAAAACAAGAAGAAACTTATGCTTTTCCCTTCTAGATTCCAGTTCTTTTGTAATCACTCGTATACTAAAGCCATCTCTATTATCTTCTTCCGGTTCCAATTGCATAATTTTTGGTCCGTTTTGTTGATAGAATGAATCGGTAAAGGAGTGAATCCGGTGAAAGTAATTCGGCTGATAATCTTCTTTTACTTCATTAGCATCTTCCCAAAAACCAATAATAGAATGTGGGACTTTCAAATGCTTTAGTACCTCGTGGAATAGAACAATCCCACGTTTTGTTTCATCCATTTTGTTATGCATAGAAGCTGAACAATCCACAAGGAGTGTGAAAACAGCATCAAATTCCTTTGAATCCTCGTTCTTTTTGTAGAAAACTCTTGGACTTTCATCTAGAACAATTGGTAATAGCTTTTTAGAAAGTCGGCCAAAAACAAGGTCCTGCCTCGGCTGATTTTTTTTATGCTCAATGGTTTTCTCAATTGTCTTGGCAAGTTTTCGTTTAAAAGGTTCGATATCAGAAACGAATTCTTTGTAAGTCTCTATGTCTTCTTTAGAGGGATCGGTTGCCATTTTATCTAGCTTAACTGCATCTTTATTCTCTTCGCCGAATTCTTCAGACTTTCCACCCTTTTGAGCAGATTCCTCTTTTTCTAATGTTTCCATTTCAGAGTAGTCGTTTTGTTTACTTTGACTGGATGCACCTTGTATGGAGGCCATTGCTTGGTCACCGTCTTCAGTCTCACGAGCACCGCCCCCGAGGATACTGGTTTTAGTTCCTTGTTCTAGCTCAAATTGTAGGAAATTTTGCTTCCGGTTATCGTTCTTATTTTCCCGGTGCCAGGTCGAAAACTCTTGATCAAAGTATTCACTCTCGTCTTGGTCAACTTCCTCGAAGTCACAATTTACGAGTGGATCTGTTCTTGTTAACTCGTCAAACAACGTGTTTTTTTCAACATGTTCGATATGGTTTACTGGAAATACAAAGTATTCGTTTAGTGTATCCTTGTACTCTTGTAGTCTGTACACAATTTGTTCCGTGATCCTGGTCGTGTCAGCAGTGCTTCTCGCTTCAAAGACATTAAATAGTATTGGCTTTAGTGCTTCTAATTGTGTAAGCTGTGTCGCTGTTGCCTTCGGGAAAGAAGGAAAAGCATTATCAGCCACTAACTGTAAATAGATTAAACAGAAAAGCTCGTCTAATGGAAAGTTTCTAGTAGCATTTACAACTAATTGTGTTCCAAAATAATGCTGGTAAGCTTCCCTGCGTATAGAAAAAGCTCCTCTTGTTCCGGGACGCTCTTGTTTGATTAATTCTTCGAGACGAAGATCTTCCAATAAAGCAAAAAGCTGATTGGTGAACCTTGGAATCGAATTTTCCTCTGTATTTTCCAAGAACTCCTTTAGTTCTGGAATCGTTGAATATCGTAATGTTCCAATAGCTCGTAAGTAGACATCTGTTTTTAAGCCAGCAGATTTAATTATGTCACTTGTATTGTCCCAAAAACGACTAGCTGTTAGCTTATACTCCGTAATATCAACGATTGAACCATAGCTATACTCAAATTTTAGATTGGCATCTCCTGATAATACTGTTGCAAGGTCTTGTAGTTGTAAGAAAAGACTAGTATCGACCCTTGCATCATTAAAGACCTGCATTATTCATTCTCCTAACTAAAATATGTCTCCGCTAAGTTCTTTACAAATTCTTTTTCTCGTTCCTCATCCAATTTATCGACAATGGCACGTAAGATGGCACGTTTTGGTGGGATAACTGCACTCATGTCACAAGCGTCCAACAGCGCACGAATCGATGCGGCATCCTCAGAAAGCTTTCCTTGTGTGACTGCTTGTATCAGATCGGCCGATAATTTAACGAAAAGAGCAATTAGCGTTTCATCTTTCAACGTTGAATTAGCATGGATTAAATGATCAAGCTGTTCACCTTCGATATAAGGAATTTCTAAAACGATGAAACGGTTCTTTAAGGCTTCATTGAGCGGAACCGTTCCAATATATCCTTCGTTGATCGCCGCTATTACTCCAAATCCATCCTGAGCTGTAATCATCTCATTTGTAAATGGATTTGTAATAGTTCGGCGGTAATCAAGTACCCCATTAATTAATGGTAATGTTTCTGGCTTAGCCATATTTACTTCGTCGATATAGAGAAATGTTCCATTAGTCATCGCATTGATGACAGGTCCTGGAACAAATTCAATTACTTGTTTTTGTCCTTCATAAGATAAGGTTTTAAAACCAAGTAGACTTTCTGCATCTAAATCAACCGAACAGTTCACACTAAACATAGGCTGCTGAAATAAATTAGATAGCGTCTCAGCAAATTTAGTCTTCCCTGCACCTGTTGGTCCTTTCAGTAATAGGTTTTTACCCATACTAAGGGCAGTAATGGCGTCTACAAGTAAGTCCATAGAGGGTGGCATATACCCGCCTTCACGAATCAATTCAGGGAAATTTTTGGAACGGTTTAACCGTTCATTTAAAAGACTTTCTATATTTTCAGGTAATGGATATCTAATGTTTTTATTCATGTATGATTTTTCTCCCTTCCTTCTGAACATTGTAAGCTTTTTTAGTAGGAATCACAAAAGGAACGTATTTAACTGAAAGATTGGAGAATTAAGATGAAGATAGTTATACATTCCGCCATATTGTATCTAATAATCCTGATTGTAATCCCTTCTCCTAGGATATCCGCTAAAGAAATATACCATTCTGGGCATGACTTGTTAGTTCATCAAATGTATTTACCAATCGATAATTCGGAACCAAGAAATGAAGAAGTTACCACCATTGTCATTCACTCTATAAGCAATGTGTTAGCAAATCCGGATTCTCCTTATCGAATTACGGATGTATATCAGCTATTAAAGGAGTATGGATTATCTACTCACTATATAATCGATAGGAGTGGGGAGATATTTCAGCTCGTACCAGATTACCGGGTTGCATATCATGCTGGAAGAAGCAGTTTTCCTTATCTTCCATTCTTTCCCCATAATATGAATCAATTTTCCATTGGGATTGAGTTAATGGGGATTGGTACAAAGGATGAGATGTTATCAATTGTTCCAGAAGCGCTATATGATGCGTTAGATAAAAATCTTATTGGTTATACAGAGGAACAATATCAATCGCTATCCTGGTTATTAGCACAATTACATCAAAAATATCCATCAATAGGAAGAGATCGTTTTCATGTGATTGGACATGAAGAATATGCTCCTGGAAGAAAAAGTGATCCAGGTAAGTTATTTCATTGGGAGAAGATTTTTGAAACGAAATAGAGAAGGAATACGTATTATAGGATGAAATGTTTAATTTGGAATAGGGGTAAATTATTTCGAATACGTTCATCTATTACTGTAATGATAGTGTAATGGTTCATATTGTATGATGAAGTTGTTTTAATAGGGTAAAGACATAGGACTGTTAGGGGGGAACGGGATGACCAGAAATAGACAACCATACAGCCGGTATAGTAAGCAATTAAAACTAGAAGCAATTAAACGTGTAATTGAAGAGGAACAACCTGTTCAAGATGTTATTGCGGACTTGGGGATAAGACATCGTGATAATGTATATGAATGGATCAAGAAATATAGAAAAGATGGTCCAAGTGCATTTGATAGGTCACTACCGAATACCGTTCAACATGTGATTAAATCGCCTATTGAGGAACAAGTAGAGGAACTCAAGGTAGAAGTAGAAGCATTGAAGAAATATATAGAAATCCTCATGCAAGGGGAAGAAGAAAAATATAGGGCAATTGAAGCATTAGAAGGAAAATATCCTGTTGAACTATTGTGTAATGCTTTAGACATTCAAAAGCAAGAGTTTGAAGCATATAGAGAACGTCGATCTACTTTAAGGTGAGTTCATTCTTTACAGAAGAGGCTCAGGAGAGCCTCTTTTGTCGTATGCTTTCCGAAATGGTATGAATAAGACCTTCAATTTCTAATTGAACCTCAAGGAGCCAATCATCATATAAATCGATAAACATTCTTTCCTTATATTTTGGAATCAACTCTTCGTATAAAGCTATTTTACGCTTCAAGTCATTTTCCTTAAGGCATATCCGCAGAGAACGAATATAGTCAGATAAATCGAGTGAAATATCGCCGGTTAGACTAATGTTCTCCCGCTCAATATGTAGAAAATCATCGAGGTCGTGGTCACTCAATATTTTCTTCAGATGATTTAATGACACACGGAGGTTGTTTTTTGCACTAACCAAATCACTTTCTCCCCAAAAAGCGTTTATCAGTTCATCACGTGTGGATGGATTATGATAAGCTAGGTAAGCGAGTATATTTTTCGCTTTACGTTGATTCCATTTATCTTCTATTTCCTGTCCTTTATAAGTGACAGTAAAGCCATTCATGATTTTGATTTCTAATGTCCTGAAAGGTGTAGGTTGGAAATCATGGATATTCTTTGTCAATACCTGTTCCAGTATGCTGATAAAAGAACTGGATATCCCTTTTTCAATAAAGTGACCGACAATCATTCCATATGTATATGGGTTGTCTACAGGTACAACATTGGAAGAATTCGGAACAACATAGCTTACAGAATTTTTAAGATAGGTTTGGTATATGTTTGTTTGTTGAATAGGGTAAAGTGGGTCTCTATCTCCTTGGATAAGTAAGACTTCGCAATCAATTTTCTCTAACTCTTCAACCGAAACAGTCTTGCTGAGTAACTCGAACAGATGAAAATAAGTATTAGGATTAATTTTGTTAAATGCTCTAGTTAATAAAAGTTCTCGTTTAGGTGTAAGATTATAACAAATTCGGTGAACCAAATTCTTGGTTAGCTCTGTCATGTCCCCGTTAGTTACTAATTGTTTTCTTTTCGCGATTTCTTTCCTGGTTGAATCCTCTGGAAAGTACATATAAATAGAAGTTAGAATAAGTTTAGAAACCATTTTTGGATATTTAGCTAGAAATTTTATTGCTAAGTTCCCCCCAAAGCCTAGTCCTACTAAATGAAACTTAGAAATATTTAAATTAGATACAAGACTATAGAAGTCGTTCACTAACAGATCCCAGGTTATATTCATTTCTCCATGACTTGTTTCTCCATGACCTCTTATATCAAATGTTAAGATATGGAAATGATCTTGTAGACATGGAATAATTGACTCCCATATCGTTAAATCTAAACCTAAGCCATGTATCAATACAATAGTTTCTGTATTTTGTTTTGGGGAATTATATAACTTATAATGAATTCGGATAGTATCTAATTCCATTTGCATTATGGCGTGATTCTCCTGTATAGTATTGTAAATCCTATATTAATTATAGTATATATAGGACTATTTTACTAGAGGAGATAGGCTGTATTTGTAGCCTAGGTCTTTATTAAGAAAAGGATGGTGTTCTTCATGTATGTTACAATACCAGTACTAGCAGAATATTTATCCATGAATGAAGCTAGGGTGGAGTCATTGATTTTGCAAGGTAAAATAAGAGCAATTCATGACGGGGAACAGTATCTCGTGAATAAAAGCCAGTTTACAACACATTTTGAACAAGTTGAAAAATATAAATTGATGATTCAGGAATATTTAAATGAGCCAATACCAGAAGACATCGATGTAAAAGATGAAGATTAGGAGAAATAACTATGCAAAAGCGAGGAAACCAATCATCACGCAATGGATTGTTACTTTTTGAGGTGAACGAGTCAACAGAGTTATTACCATTTTTACTACAGCAGATGTCAGGTCGAAGTAGAAATTCAGTAAAATCGATTCTTACCCGTGGTCAGGTAAAAGTGGATGATCATATTGAAACGAAGCACAATTATCCGCTAGTACCAGGTCAAGTCGTAAGTGTATTAAAGAATAAGGTGGCAGTAAAAGAAAGTGTATTAATAGGGATGAATATTCTCTATGAAGATGATTCCATTATCGTCATTAATAAAGATGCAGGACTATTATCCATTGCGACAGAGAAGGAAAAGAAAAGAACAGCATTACATCAATTAATGAATCATGTAAAACTGGAAAATCCAATGAATAGAGTATTTGTTGTTCACCGTCTTGATAAAGAAACATCTGGTGTCATGATGTTCGCGAAAAGCGAGAAGATAAAGAGACAACTACAAGACAATTGGAAAAAGATTGTAAAGGAACGTACATATATTGCCTTGGTGGAAGGTAGGATGAAGCAAGCAGAAGGTACAATTAAAACGTATTTAAAAGAAAGCTCCACACATAAAATGTACTCCGTTCAGGATAAAGGTGGTCAACTTGCGATTACGCATTATCGACTCGTTCAGTCGAATGAAGAATTTTCATTAGTCGAAGCGCAATTAGAGACAGGACGAAAGAATCAGATTCGTGTTCATTTGAGTGATATGGGTCATCCTGTTGTAGGAGATAAAAAGTATGGTGCCAAAACAAATGTTATTGGTCGACTTGGTTTACACGCAAAAACATTATCATTTACCCATCCGGTAAGTGGAAAGCTAATGCTATTTAAAGCAGACGTACCAAAGCAATTTTTAACGAAATCTAGATAGAAAAGTATATTGGATAGATAACATACAAAAACAAGCGGTAGTTTGAACTCCGCTTGTTTTTTATATATAGCCGTTCAAATAATTGTTTAAAGAGGCGCTTTTTCAATCGTACGTCCATTTTTCCCAACCGTTGTTTCAGCATACTTTAACGAATTAATAATCGCTTCTTCAGTAGCTTCAACTACTGCCTGAAATAGTTGACTCATTGCTTTATCGTCATCCCTTAAATACGTAATAGATTCAAGATGACCATTGATATTGTGTTGATATGTATTTGCAGTCGTAAAAGCTATCGCAATATCCCCACTTCCATTATCCATATGACTTCCTACACGCCCTAGACCCGCCGCAGTTCTTCTTGCTAATCGTTTTAACTGGCGATCATATAGTGGGGCATCCGTAGCGATTATAATCATAATGGACCCATCTGTACTGTTTGGATTTTTCTTTTTGACAGGAAAATTAGCAAATAAGGCATCTTCACTATTACCGAAGTTACTTAATACCAAGCAACCCACTGTATATTTTTCATTTGATGCAGTGACCACTCGAGATGCAGTTCCAATACCGCCTTTATAGCCGAAGCAAATCATTCCTTTTCCAGCTCCAACTGCTCCTTGTTCTACCTTACTATTACTCGCATTTTCAATTGCTTTGATAGCGTGTTCCGGTCGAACTGCCTGTAACCTCATAGAATTTAAGTAGCTATCATTGCATTCTCCGACCACTACATTTAATGTTCCTGCAGAAGCACCAATTTCTTTATTCTTCTCAAGCATATAGCGAATGGTGCCCTCCATAACCGGTCCAACACTTAACGTGTTGGTTAGCATAATTGGAGATTCGAGCAAACCCAATTCTTCGATTTGAATTAGTCCTGCTGTTTTTCCAAAGCCATTGAAAACATGACATGCTGCACGTACTTTTTCATAGAAGAGATTCCGAGGATGTGGAAGAATGGCTGTTACGCCAGTACAAATCGTATCTTCCTCATCCAATTTCTGGTATATAGTATGATGGCCTACTTGAACCTCAGCTACATCTGTAATACAGTTATTCTTCCCTTTCTGTAATGGCATATTTAATTCCCCCAACTTAAGTACTTACCTATTAGTATATACGTTAACACATGGATAATTACTACCTGTAAAAAAGAAATGTTCGAGCATCCACTCAAATAGCGAACAAATGGTAAAATACACGACAGTCATGTAAACTATAATTGGAATGATTTACAGGAGGAATTGAAATGAAACCGTGGCTTTATCAAATATTAATCATTGCAGTAATTTGGATAGGAATGCTATTCTTCTATTCCGATATGAATCAAATGAGTCGTTTCATCTTTTATCTAGTAACATCGTGGTTATTACTATTAATTGTTTTATTCGTAAAGCAATTCATTCAAAGTAGAAAAGAATCAAACTAAATTCGGTGTTTTAAGGAAAGGTCAATGTGTCATGCTAACAGTCGAAAATTTATATAAATCATATGGCGAGAAGATTCTGTTTAAGGAACTAACTTGTACCATTACCGAGAACGATAGAATCGGTTTAATTGGTGTAAATGGGACAGGGAAATCGAGTTTTTTGAAGGTAATTGCAGGAATCGATTCACCAGAATCTGGAAATATTCAAGCCCCGAAGGATTATCGTATAGAGTACTTAGCACAAGAGGCTGAATTAAATCCACAGCTATCTGTTATTGAACAGATATATTATGGTGACGCAGTAATTATGAAGGTAATGCGTGAATATGAGAGCACGCTTCAGAAATTAGAGCAAGAACCAGAAAATACTAAAATTCAAGAAGCCTTAATGAAAGTTCAACAGAAGATGGATGAACATGAGGCTTGGGAAGCTAATACTGCTGCTAAGACAATCTTAACAAAGCTAGGTATTACCAATTTTAATCAAAAAATTACCGAACTATCCGGTGGTCAACGAAAAAGAATTGCTATAGCTAAAGCCCTTATACAACCTGCTGACTTGCTTATCTTAGATGAACCAACTAACCATCTAGATAACGAGACTGTAGAGTGGCTAGAAAAGTATTTACAAAGTTTTAAAGGTGCTCTATTACTCGTTACGCATGACCGTTATTTCTTAAATCGTGTAACGAATAAAATTTTTGAACTTGATAAAGGAAATCTATATGTCTATGAAGGCAATTATGAAGTGTTCCTAGAGAAAAAGGCCGAGCGCGAAGAATTGGAACGGAGTAATCAGCAGAAACACGCCAATACGTTAAAAAGGGAATTGGCTTGGTTAAGAGCTGGTGTAAAAGCTAGAACTACGAAACAAAAAGCAAGAATAGACCGAGTACATGAAATGAAGGAAAAGACCTTCCATACGGACAATAAAAACGTAGAGTTCCAAATTGGCTCTACAAGACTTGGCAAAAAAGTAATTGAAATCCAAGGAATTCATCAATCATTTGAAGAGCGCAAATTGATTCAGGATTTTAGTCAGCTAATCATTCCAGGAGATAGAATTGGAATTATTGGACCAAATGGTTCAGGAAAAACCACCTTGTTGAATATTATGGCTAAACGAATTTTACCGGATTGTGGAGAAGTGATTGTTGGGGAAACAGTGAAGATAGGCTATTATACGCAAGGTGATGAGGAATTAGATGGGGATATGCGTGTAGTGGATTACATTAAAGAGGTAGCTGAAGTAATCCATACAATAGAAGGGGATGTCATTACCGCAGAACAAATGCTAGAGCGGTTCTTATTCCCACGCTATGAGCAATACAATTATATTCGTAAGCTTTCAGGTGGTGAGCGTCGACGACTTTATCTATTGAAAATTTTAATGGAAGAGCCAAACGTTTTATTCCTGGATGAACCAACAAATGACTTGGATACACAAACATTAGGTGTTCTAGAAGAGTATTTGGACAATTTCCCTGGTGTCGTAATAACGGTATCTCATGATCGTTATTTTCTAGATAGGGTAGTAGAGAAATTACTAGTCTTTGAAGGAAATGGAAAAATATCTCCATTCTTCGGGAATTATAGTGAATATAAAGAGGCACATCAACCTACTGAAAAGAAAATTCAAAAGCAAATAGAAATACATCCGAAGCCAAAGCAAAAAAAGAAGCTCTCCTACATGGAACAGAAGGAATGGGATTCAATTGAGGATGAAATAGCGGCATTAGAAGGGAAAATTTCAGAGCTTGAGACTGGTATAGTTGAAGCGGGAAGTGATTCAGAAAAGGTACAAAAGTTATTTGCCGAACAACAAAGAGTCGAGGCTGTACTAGAAGCCAAGATGGAACGTTGGGAAGAGCTTTCTATATTAGTGGAGGAATTGGAAAGTAAATAAGACAAAAGCTAAAAAAGGATAGAATCAGTATTGTGATTCTGTCCTTTTACTTCGATATGAAGGAATGAGAAAAATGAAAGAAATTTATAGTGACGTAATTCAATTTCGTGGTTCCCATTATGAATTTGGTTTTATGCAAGGAGAAATGCTACGTGATTCTCTTACTATCGAAAACCGTAAGCGTATTTGGAAAATAAGGAGACCGCATTTTTATATTGAAGAGCAAGAAGTAAAACATGCAATACTCCCATTCGCGCCTGCAATATGGGAAGAACTGCTAGGTCTACAAGATGCTCTAAAATGGGAGATGCAAGAGGTTTTACAGGAGTTTGGTGGATATCGTCTTCATTATATGCGAAGTGGTTGTTCTATTTTCACCGATTCTGAATATATGATCCGAAATTATGATTATCATCCCAAAACATATGAAGGTCGATTTACACTATTTGCACCAACCGATCAAGGTTATGCGGTTGTGGGCCCTTCCCAGCGGATAACTGGTAGGATGGATGGGATGAATGAAAAGGGACTTGCGATGGGGTATAACTTTATGCATCGGAAGAAACCTGGTGATGGCTTTATATGTAATATGATTGGAAGAATGGTTTTGGAAAACTGCGCTAATGTTGATGAAGCAGTACAAATGCTCCAAGAAGTCCCACATCGTCATTCGTTTAGTTATATTGTTTTAGATCAGTCTGGTGAGACATATATTGTAGAGGCCACCCCTCGAGGAACACATGTGAGACAGTCTAATGTATGTACGAACCATTTTGAAGTGCTAAAAGACGAGAATCGCTATCATTTAGATGACTCCTTTAAACGAATGGAGGCTATTGAAAAACAGAAGCACCATGTAACAGATGCTTATCAAGCGTTCCGTATGATGAATGACTCGGATAAGGGTGTGTTCTCTGATCAATATAAAAATTGGGCAGGTACGATACACACTTCGGGTTATTTTCCAAAAGAGTTAAAAGCTTGGTTTGCTCTTGGTGGAGATCGTGACCCAGTGATAGTTGATTTTAGTAAGTGGTTAGCTGGAGAGAATCTTCAATTGAAACGAATATTAGGAAACGTAAATACAGACTTACCCTTTGTGCATATGGATAAGAATGTACGGTGAAAATAAACTTGTTTATTTTTCTCCGATGTTACAGATGATATAATTAACAATCTTAAATAAGTGGAACGGGATGTATATGTTCCAACCATTGATCTGATCATTATTAATTTCCTAGGAGGCATTTCGGTGAAGCTTTTTCAAGTACGGAAGGGTCAATTTGTTTTCTACCAAAATGAGCTACATAAGGTTTATACGGTGAAACCAATGTTCAAAAAATCTATCCATCTCTATCGTTTAAAGGATATGAAACAGGTCTTAACAAGTGCTAATGAGATAACGTTTTATAAACCTCAGCATAATGATACCTTTATTTTTTATGGGAAGCGCTACACGATTGATGAAAATACGAAACCTAACCCTGGTGACTATATCTTAATTACAAAACCTGCTCCTGATTTTCTAGATCACTATTCCCTTAATTCAATTGAAAAAGTATCTAGTGTGGAAGAGATGGGCGTCATTACGACACGTGATAACGGAGTAAAGCACCATGAGTATGTCGTTCTTGTTCCAGGGAGAAAAGATGCGAGTCAAGAAATTGCTTATTATGATAAGAGTCTTGTCCCAGAGGAACAACAACTCCAGGACGAATCCATTACTTATCTATCTGATAGTGATGACGATGTAGTTAAACCGATAGTCGGTGACGTCTTTTTTGATGTTGAAATGAATACGAAAGCAATGGTCATTGCAATGACCGATACAGAAGTTACTTTTGGACATGGAAAGAAGGTCCATATTACCGATCTCTTTGATGAAGAAAAATATAAAGTTGTATTCCGTATTTTAGAGGATAATTAATGGTAAAGCTCCTATATTTAAGGAGCTTTTTTATTTTGAGAGTATTATCTTTATTTTTTTTACAAAAAGAGACATAAACTTGTCCTTAACTGCGAAATTTCTTAATGAAATCATTTATTAGAAAATGGGGAGGAAAAACAATTGAGAATTTCACAAAGGTTGACAAGCATCATTACGAGTACTGTATTAGCATCTGTCGTTATTACAACAGGTGCAACGACTGCCCTTGCTGAGGATAGTGGAGAAGATTTAATCATCACAGAAACTCAGGAGGAACTGGCAACGAAAGAAGATTCTGCAGAAGAAGTTATCCCAGAGGAAGAAGTGGTTGCGGAAGATGAGGTTGTCACAGAGGAAGAAACGGTAACTGTCGAGGATGAAGCAGAAGTAGAAGCTGGACTAATTCCTGGGAACTTCTTTTATTTTGTAGAACTAATGCAAGAAAAATTAAATTATCCTTAACATTTAATGACTTTGAAAAAAGTCAATTATTAGCTGAATTTGCTGCTGAACGTATAGCAGAAGCAAATTCACTGATACAGCAAGAGAAATATGAAGAAGCTGGTGAACTGATTCGTACGGCACTAGAATATCAAGAGGAAGCGGAAGGTAAACTAGAAGCTGACACGGATGGAGAAAAGTCTGAGGAGACAGGAACGGAAACGGAAGAAGGAACAGAAACAGGGCAAGAAGAAACTGTTGAAGAGTCTACCGAAGTAACAGAAGAAGTGACGGAAATAGAGGAAGAAGAATCTAACGAAGATGTTGCTCAGGTGAAAATTAAACTAGCAAACAATATTACTGCTCTTTCTGCTGTTCTTGCAAAAATTGAAAATCCAAAAGCGCAAGCAGCAATTATGAAAAATATTGAAAAATCATTTGCAAAACTTGCGAAGAAGATTGAAAAGAGAGCAAGTAAAGTAGCTGAGAATATAGAAGTAGAAGAAGAAACTACTGAACTAGGCAAAACAGAAGAAAAGGCAACACTTACTGTAGAAGCACCAGTGACAGATGAAAAGTCAGAACTATCTAAAGAAGATACATCAAATGAAGTAGAGACGCTAAAAGAATCTGTTGTGAAGAAAGATAACAGTAAGGCTGGGAAAAAAGCTGAAAAAGCACAGCAAAAAGCAGAAAAAACAATAGAGAAAGCTGAAGAAAAGGCTAAAAAGGAATTAGAAAAAGCTGAGAAGAAGGCTGAAAAATTCCAAGATAAAGCAGAAAAACACGAAGACAAAGGTAATCAAGGCAAAGGGAATAATGGAGGCAATAAAGCACCAGGTAACAATGGTCAAGGAAATGGTAAAGGAAACGGAAATAATTAATATAGTGGAGGCTGGGACAAAAGTATTTTAGCCTAATTAGAATACGAACAATACAATTGATAGTGGAAAAAACCGCACCGGAAATATACTTCGCGTTCCGCGGGTGGCGGTGAGCCTCCTCGTGCTAACACACTGTGGGGTCTCACCTATGCCTTTCTTCCCGCAGGAGTCTCCGTATATTTCCGGTGCTTAATTAGGTTATTGTTCGCTTTTAATTCCGTCTAATTTTGTTTTGTCATCCTCTTATTTTAATAGGTAAGTAAGCATAAAAATCACTCGCCAACATAAGTAAGACTAATTTATTCGCAAATAGTCGAGCGAATACGAGTTTTCTAATATTGCTGTTATAACCTAGTACGAACCTCCCACAACTCTGGAAAGAAATAATGGTCTAACACTTTCTTAAGATAGCCAACTCCAGCAGTACCACCTGTCCCGGTCTTATGACCGATAATTCTCTCCACTGTCTTCATATGTCGGAATCGCCATTGTTGAAACCAGTCTTCAATATCAACCAGTTTTTCGGCTAGTTGATAAAGGTCCCAATACATATCTTTATTTCGATATACTTCTAACCATGCATCTGCAACTGTTGGATCCTGTTCGTATTTTTTTGAGAAATCCCGTTCTAAGATAGATTGGCTGATGCTAAATCCCTGCTTTGCTAAAGCTTGGATAGCAACGTCATATAGCCCTGGTGCTTCAAAAGCAGTCTGTAATCGAGCATGTAATGGGGGATCTTTTTCATAAATTTTAATGATATGTGGTGTTTTATATCCTAAGACAAATTCTACTAATCGATATTGATAGGATTGGAAACCAGACGCATTTCCCAGAAATTCACGAAATTCCATATATTCCGCAGGTGTTAAGGTAGAAAGAACATCCCATGCCTGGATAATCTGTGATTGGGTTTTTGATACACGTGCAAGCATTTTGAATGCCCCTTGATATTCTCCCTTCTGAATCGCTTCTGTAGCTGCTTCGACTTCATGAATCATCAATTTTAGCCATAGCTCACTTACTTGATGGATAATGATAAATAACATTTCATCATGGTGTTCAGAAAGTCGTTTTTGACTGTCTAATAATGTTTCGAGCTGTAAATAGTCGCCATATGTCATTTTTTCCTTGAAGTCGGTATATGGATGATTAGATTCTGATGAGATACCCTTTACATGGTTATCTGGCATACTATTGATCCTCCTTCAATGGACGTAAGACCGCACGAACAGGACTTCCATCTGCACCTACTATTCGAAGTGGTAGCGCGATTAATTCATAATCCCCAACTTTCACATGATCCAACATTAAGTTTTCTAAAATATGAACGCCATATTTATGCAAAGCATGATGAGTATCTAAAGATTTGCTCGTAATCGGATCAACAGATGGCATATCAATGCCTAATAATCGAATACCTTTTTCTGCTAAATATTTTGCAATATCTGGTTCAAGTAATGGTAGGTTCTCTGGGAAAACCATAGGATTATTTGGTAAGGAGGATTTGAGTAATAGCCTTTCAATCCCATCTAAATTTATCTTCTGTAGAACAGAAGGTGTAACAGAATGAAACTGACTTACATCGACAACTCTTGCCTTACCGATATAAGTCCCTATGGGGATTTGGTCTATCGTATGCCCAACGTTATCAAAGTGAAAAGGTGCATCCACATGCGTCCCCATATGTACACTAGTTGTTATCTTTCCAACATTTGCGGAACCTGTTTGTTCTTTCGTTGCGGAAACGTTATATAGGAATGGCTGGTCTCCTGGCCAATGCGCCATATCATTCGTTAACGGTTGTGTAATATCTATCCAGTTCGTCATTATGCAATTACTCCTCTTTTGTTTTCGTATTGTTTGTACTGTTTATCTTCCATGATCTCTTTTAATATTTGTACACTTTGCCATACATCCTCAAATGTATTGTATAGTGCAACAGGTGCCAGTCGAATTCCGTTAGGTGCACGAAAGTCTGGAATAATTCCATTATTCTTTAATGCCTTACAAATACTTGCTGCACTAGGGTGTGTTAAGTATACATGCCCACCACGGGATGCATGATCAACTGGTGAAGCTATCTCAAATGAATAACCATGTAATTCTTTTTCTATTAGCGCCATTAAATAATCAGTCAATTGAAGTGACTTCGTACGAATGGACTCAATGGTAGCTTCTTGGAATATCTCTAATGAACCAATAAGAGGAGCAAGGCTTAAAAGATGTGGAGTTCCAATTTGAAAAGCACCTGCATGATGTGCTGGTGTTAAGTCATGCTCAAGGTCAAATTGTTTATCCTTTGCAGAGCTAAACCAACCAGCAAGCCCCGGTTCTCTCCCAAGATGTTTTTCATTCACATATATGCCAGCAACACTACCTGGACCACCATTTAAATGCTTGTATGTACACCAAAAGGCAAAATCTACTTCCCACTTACCTAGTTTATGCGGTATGGAGCCTATGGAATGGCACAAGTCGAACCCAACAATGATTCCACGTTCATGGGCAGCCTTGGTGATTTTTTCTATATCTAAAATTTGACCACTGCGGTAAAGAACACCCGGGAGAATTGCAATTGCAATATCTTCTGTCATCGCTTGAATAATGTCATCTGTTTGAAGCGTGTTCCCATCTTTACTAGATACTTGCACCAAATGTTCATCAGGTGCATAGCCCTTTAATTTAAGCTGGCTTTTGATCGCATAGATATCAGAAGGAAAGTTTAATTCATCTGCTAGAATCTTTGTCTTCCTTCCATTTGGATGATAGAAGCTTGCTAGAAGTTGATGGAGATTAGTCGTAGTCGATCCGGTTGCAATGAGCTCCTCAGGCTTTGCTCCGACGAGTGATGCGAAAAGCTTCCCAATTTCCTCTGACAAATAGAACCAAGGGTAGTTTCCTTCCGTCCATCCGTCAATAGCATATTGCTTCCAAGCATTTAATATTTCTATTACTGCTTTTTCAGATCGTTTTGATAGAAGACCTAACGAATTTCCGTCTAAGTAAATCTTATCTCTTGGTACATAAAACTCATCCTTGAAATGCTTTAAGATATCTAATTTATCCAAGGATATAGCGTATTCTTTACTGGTATTCATTGTCGTCACCTCATATATAATATTTCGTAAGCGCTTTCTAGGATTATTGTATCAAAAATATTTAGTTTTTTAATAATAATTGAAAATTTTAATTAATAAGATTATACTGATGTCGGATATATGAAATAGCATTTCGTATATTGAAACGGAAGGATGGGTAGAACCATGTATGTGTCGGATAAAATTAAGGAATTGCCACCGTATCTGTTTTCAAGGTTTCAAAAAAGAAAGGAAGAACTGAGAGAACAAGGAATAGATGTGATTGATTTAGGAATTGGAGCACCTGATTTACCTACACCAAAGTTTATTATCGATAAGCTTTGTGAAGAGGTACAAAATCCTATTAATCATAAATATTCCCCATATGATGGTAGTAGGGAATTTCGAGAAGCGGTTGCCTATTTTTATAAGGATCATTATGGAGTTGAGCTTGATCCAGAAACAGAGATTTTAGCAGTTATTGGTACGAAAGAAGGTATTGCTAATTTAATCCATGCTGTAATTAACCCTGGTGATACAGTTTTGATACCTGATCCTGGTTATCCAGTCTACAAGACAGCGGTACACTTAGCAGGTGGTAAAAGTACATATCTTCCGTTGGATGCACAAAATGACTATGTACCAAAATTTAACGAGCTGTCTGATCCGGAAAAGAAAGCATCTAAACTAATGTTTTTAAATTACCCTAGCAATCCGACTGCTGCAACCATTGAATTAGATACATTAGTGGAAGCGATTACATTTGCGAGGAGTAATCAAATAGCCGTTGTTCACGATGCAGCTTATGATCTTGTTACATTTGATGGCTATAAAGCACCAAGTATTCTCCAAGTTCCCCATGCAAAAGAACTTGCTGTTGAATTCGGTTCTCTCTCTAAAAGTTTCAATATGACCGGCTGGAGGATTGGGTATGTAGTAGGAAATAAAGAGTTAATAAAGGCCCTTCACACGTATAAAAGTAACATTGATACGAGTCAATTTCTTGCAATTCAAAAAGCTGCTGCCCATGCGTTAAGAAGTGATTTATCGCATGTTAAGAAGCATAGTGAAATATTCAAAACTAGAATGGAACGAATGTATCAAGGGCTGCAAGAGCTAGGTTTTGAAGTAGAGAAGCCTAGGGGGTCTATATTTATTTGGCCTAAGATACCAAAAGGCTTCACTTCAGCAGAATTTGCTGAGCGTTTATTAGAAGAAGTAGGGATAATTGTAACCCCTGGTACAGCATTTGGACCATCTGGAGAAGGCTATATTCGCCTATCATTATCTGTTCAGGTGGAACGAATTGATGAAGTGATTAGAAGAATGAAGGAATTTAATTGTAAAGGCGTGGTCCCGTCATGAGCATTGAAATGAAAGTAAAGATGACAGCAGCTAAGGCGATAGTGGAATGTATGAAAAGAGAAGGTATCGAAAAAATATTCTGTGTCCCAGGTGAAAGCTATTTGCCATTACTGGATACACTTTATGATGAAGACTCGATTGATCTCGTTTCGGCTAGGCATGAAGGTGGGGCAGCTTTTATGGCAGAGGGATATGCAAAAGCCTCGTTAAAACCTGGCGTAGTACTTGCGACAAGAGGTGTAGGTGCGGCTAATCTTTCGATTGGCGTTCATACCGCTTATCAGGATTCCACTCCAATGGTCGTGTTCTTAGGGCAAGTACATAGTAAATTTCGAGGGAGAGAGGGGTTTCAAGAAGTAGACTTAGACCAATTCTTTCAACCAATCTCGAAATGGGCAGTCGAAGTAAAGGATCCGGAAAGAATGCCTGAGTTAGTCAGTAGAGCATTTCGAATTGCTAGGTCAGGACGACCGGGGCCAGTAGTTGTTTCATTACCGGAAGATGTCCTGCCAGCAGTAGGTGAAATGCAATTTGGTCCGGAAATAATGATATCAAGGCCTGCACCCTCACAAGCTGAAGTGTCATTAGTTGAGAACATGCTACAACAAGCGAAAAAGCCACTAATCATTGCTGGTGGGGGTGTCAAACTTTCGCAGGCTGAAGAGGAGTTACTAGCCTTTGCGGAGCGTTATCAGATACCTGTCCTCGCGGCTTTTCGTCGGCATGATGTTTTTCCGAATAAGCATGAATTGTATGCCGGACACTTAGGACTGGGGACACCAAGGCCTGTTCTTGAAACGGTCAAACAAGCAGATGTTATTTTAGCTTTTGGAACGAGACTCTCAGAAGTAACAACACAGGATTATTCCTTATTATCTCCGGAACAAAAATTAATCCATGTCGATATTGAACCGGAAGTAATTGGGAAGGTATATTCACCAGATATATCCATTATTGCAGATATGAGGGAGGCATTAAAGTCCTTTGATGACATGAAGTTAACGCAGTCTTGGTCTTCATGGGCGGTAGAGAGTAAGCTCCGCTTTCAGGAGAATAGTAGTTTAGAAGGAAAGGAGACTGACGTTATAAATAAACAAGTCATTCATGCCATGGTAGATGCATTACCAAAAGATACAATTATTACGAATGACGCCGGTAATTTTGCTGGCTGGCTACATGGATTGTATCCATTTACAGAAAAGCATACCTATGTTGGCCCAACATCTGGAGCGATGGGATATGGGCTTCCAGCAGCAATTGGCGCAAAGTTAGCTCGTCCGGATAGAACTGTTGTGTCATTATCTGGTGATGGTGGGTTTATGATGACCTTCCAAGAATTAGAAACAGCAGTAAGAGAGCAAGTTCCAGTTATTGCACTCGTATTTAACAATAGTAGTTATGGTACCATTCGTATGCATCAAGAGATTCACTATCCAGAGAGAGTAATTGGTACAAATCTGAATAAGGTATCCTTCTCAGCACTAGCAAACGCAGTTGGTGCAGAAGGTTATACCGTTTCTACCATCGGTGAATTCAGCCATGCACTAAATCTTGCAATAGAAAGCGATGCACCTACTGTCATTGAGATTATCACAGATGTGGAGAATATCTCCATTTCTTCAACGATAACATCCATAAGAGAAAAATCCCTAAAGTCGTAAAATACAACGATGGTAAAGGGAGTAATACGTAGAGACTATTAAAGGAGGAAATAGAAAATGGTAGAAGTGAAAACAAAAAAACTAGCAAACTTTATTAATGGGGAATGGATCGATGTAGAGAAGACTGCCCCAGTTATCAATCCAGCAACAGGTGAAACGATTTTGGATGTACCTTTATCCGATTCAGCCAGTGTAAATAAAGCGGTTGAAGCAGCAAAGAGTGCCCAAAAAGAGTGGGCTTTAGTTCCTGCACCTCAACGTGCAGAAGTACTATATCGAGTTGGTTATATTTTGAAAGAAAGAAAAGAAGAATTAGCGCAGCTCTTAACGATGGAGAATGGAAAGGTAATTGAGGAAGCTCGAGGAGAAGTGCAAGAAGGAATTGATATGGCTTTTTACATGGCTGGGGAAGGTAGACGCCTATTTGGTCAAACAACTCCCGCGGAGTTAAAAGATAAATTTGCCATGAGTGTTCGTGCTCCAATTGGTGTAGTGGGAATTATTACGCCATGGAACTTTCCCATTGCAATAGCAACTTGGAAGTCGTTCCCGGCTATTGTTGCGGGTAATGCAGTTGTTTGGAAGCCTGCAACGGAAACCCCTATTATGGCTTATGAACTAGCAAGAGTATTTGAAGAGGCAGGGCTACCGAAAGGCGTTATTAATGTTGTATTTGGTAGTGGTACTGAGGTAGGAAATGCGATGGTAAATCACGATGATATTCGCGTTATTTCCTTTACAGGTTCTAATGAGGTAGGACGTAACATAGCAGCAGAATGTGGACGACAGCTAAAGAAGGTATCACTAGAGATGGGCGGAAAAAATGCCGTTATTGTAATGGAAGATGCTGACCTTGATTTAGCAGTAGAGGGAATTCTTTGGAGTGCATTTGGAACTAGTGGCCAACGTTGTACTGCTTGTAGTAGAGTGATTGTTCATGAAAATGTAAAAACGGCACTAGAAGAGCGCCTATTAGCGGCGATGGAAAAGTTAACGATTGGTAATGGGTTAGATACTTCTAATCGAGTTGGTCCAATTATTAATAAGCCAGGTATTGAAAAAATCAAGAAGTATATTGAAATTGGAAAGGGAGAAGGGGCAAAGCTTCTTGCTGGTGGCTATGAATTAACAGATGGAGATCTAGCTAATGGAAATTATTTCGCACCAACCCTATTTACTGATGCAACAGCCTCAATGAGAATTGCACAAGAGGAAATCTTTGGCCCGGTGGTTTCGCTAATTCCGGTTAAGAGTTTTGAAGAAGCTATTGAAGTGAATAATGGCGTCACATTCGGACTATCTAGTTCAATCTTCACAAGAGATGTAAACCGTGTGTTTAAAGCACAACGTGATTTAGATACAGGTATTGTCTATGTTAACGCAGGGACTACAGGGGCAGAGATTCACTTGCCATTTGGAGGAACAAAGGGTACAGGTAACGGCCATCGTGATTCTGGAATTCAGGCTTTAGATGTATATACAGAGTGGAAATCTGTTTATGTAGACTTTAGTGGGAAATTACAACGAGCACAAATAGATGTAGAGTAAAACAATTGGTTGACAAGAAAAGGAGTGATTGGATGAAAATAGGAGTATTAGGATCAGGGTTAATGGGAAAAGAAGCAGCACGTGACCTAGTGTCAAGTGAGGGAGTAGAAGCAATTGGCTTAGCTGATATTGATATTGATCGGGCACAAAAAGTAGTAGACCAACTAGATTCTCCAAAACTATCAGCACATCAAGTCAATGCCTCCGATGAGAAAGAACTAGCAGCATTTATGCGTCAGTATGACGTCATCATCAATGCGTTATTTTATTCATTTAATGAGATTGTCGCAAAAACAGCTATTCAAGTTGGGGTTAGCTCAGTTGACTTAGGAGGGCACATTGGACACATCACGGATAAAGTATTAGAACTAGATGAGGATGCAGAAGTTGCCAATGTCACGATTATCCCAGACCTCGGGGTAGCACCAGGAATGATTAATATTTTGTCCGGTTATGGAGCAAGTAAGTTAGATGAATTAAAATCTCTTAAACTATATGTAGGTGGAATTCCTGTTAAACCGGAACCACCATTAGAGTATTATCATGTATTCTCGATGGAAGGGTTATTTGACCATTATACGGATCCGTCGCTTATTATCCGTAATGGGATGAAGCAGGAAGTCCCATCGCTATCCGAAGTGGAACGCCTATATTTTGAAAAATTTGGCCCACTAGAGGCTTTCCATACATCTGGTGGCACGTCAACATTATCTTTCTCGTACCCACATCTGGAAACACTAGAATATAAAACCATTCGTTTTCCAGGTCATGCGGAAAAATTCAAGCTCCTGGTTGATTTGAATTTAACGCGAAATGACTATGAAGTCGAATTAAATGGTCAGTCTATCAAACCGAGAGAGGTTCTGTTAAAAGTACTCGATCCCATTGTCGAATTAGGTGACCGGGATGATGCTGTGTTACTTCGTGTTGTAGTGTCAGGAGTGAAGGACGGAGAGCCAACAACGTACCAATATGAGATGGCTACGTTTAAGGATCGGGAGAATAATGTGACAGCTATGGCAAGAGCTACTGCTAACACCATATCTGTTGTAGCCCAATTAATTGGGAAAGGCGTTATAACTAAGAGAGGTGTACTGCCACCAGAGCAAATTGTTCCGGGCGAGGTATACATCGAAGAAATGGCGAAACGCGGCGTCAACATCATAGAATCCGAAGTAACGCAAAATTCTAAGATTTTAGGCTAAAAGGTTATCCCTCTGCGTAAAGCGGAGGGGCCTTTTTCTATAAGCAAGGAGAATGAAGATGAACCAAAGTGTAAAAAAGGCACTTAGTCTACTAAATTTATTTGATGAAGATAATGATGAATTAACGTTAAAAGAAATATCTGAGCGCTCTAAGTTACCTAAGCCAACAGCATATCGTATGTTATCTGCTCTGGAATCTATGAATTATGTATACAAGCTTAAAGATAATGAACACGATAGTCGATATCGATTAGGATTAAAGCTATTGGAACTAGGTCAGTTAGTGTCAGATCGATTAGAGGTTAGGAAAATTGCATATCCATATATGGAACGCCTAGCACACGATATTCAGGAAGCGGTACACCTTGTCATTAAAAATCATCATGAGGCAACATATATTGAAAAGGTAGAAAGTAGGAAAGCGATTCGATTGTATACAAGGATTGGAAAAAATTCACCTCTGTATATTGGATCTGGTCCAAAATTACTGTTAGCACATTTATCTAATGACGAACAAGAAGAGATTTTATTACAAGCAGAGGCGGTTCATGGCATTGACCGTGGTAAGTTCATAGAGGAGCTCGAGAGAATTAGAATGGAGGGATATTCGTATAGCATCGGGGAACAAGATGAAAATACGATTGGTATTTCTTACCCAATTTATGATTATCGGAACCGAGTTATTGCAGCACTTACTGTAAGTGGATTGTCTACCTATTTCGAAGGAAATAATTTAGTAGATATTAAAGTCAAAACAGAAGAAACAGCGTCTATCGTATCTAGAAGGCTAGGATTTAGAGGCTTTGTTAAAGGAGTAGTGGATTAATATGAATACGATTTTTATAGCCGGGCATGCTAGATTACCTTCTGGGATGGCAGCTCAGAATATGTATGAGACATTAACCATAACAGCAGAGATTGATCGTAAATATGGTGTTATCGTAGCGGCAAGCTGCACATTAGCAACCGAGCATGGTCGTGACTTCGTACAACACTTACTAAGAGGTTATAGTTTGCAGGACGGCTGTGAAGAGCCAATCCATGCCATAAGAGAACATTACATGGGCAAGGCAGGAAATGCAATTATATCTGCTGTGAGAGATTTATATAAACAGTATAATTTGTATTTAGAAAAGAAAAAAGGAAGTAGTTAAGCGCATAGGAGACTAACGGATTAGGTGTGCAAATGCTAATTGTTTTTCAATATAAAAGGAAGATTAACACTAAGTGCTAATCTTCCTTTTTCTTTTTATTTATTCTCTTTTCTAAGTGCCTTTGTCCTAATATGGATATAAGAAGACTAAAGAGATTTAATATATGAAATAATGTTGTATTGCCCTTAGCAATTATAAGCATAACAATTACTAAAGGGACGTATATTTTTATGCCAGTTAAGGAACTCATCCCCTTTAATAATTTTCTTTGAACAAATACTACACAAACTGTTTGAATGATTGGCAATATAGCCTATATTAATATTAATTGTAACACTAGTTTAGTGGATTATTAATGAGTAAAGATAACTAAAATAGAACGGTTTAATAGGAGATTATACGTTATTCTTTTTTGTCTAATAATAATTCTGAATTTTTGATAGAATAATAGTATACAATACAAAACTAGGTGATCAGATAATGGATACAATCAACTACAAATTTTGGACAGTATGTATGATTCAGGATGGTAATAAGGTTCTTTTACTCGATAGACAGCATGACGATTTCACAGGTTTTATTCCACCAGGTGGTAAGGTGGAATTTCCGGAAAGCTTCGTTGATGCTGCTATTCGGGAAGTAAAAGAGGAAACAGGATTAGAGGTTAGTAACTTACAACTTAAAATACTATATGAGTATGTAAACCCGGTTGCGAAAGACCGGTATATTATATTTAATTACATCACACAGGATTTTTCAGGAGAATCGATTGAGGACGGTCTTGAAGGAAATGCAGCATGGGTGGATATCGATAAATTAGATGAACTACCTATGCAACATTCCATTCGGAGAAGAATACCTTACTTTTTTCGTGAAGGAACTTTCGAGATTCATGTGGAATGGGACCATGAAGAGAATAAAGAAGCTAAGGTAATGATTCGGAAGACGTAAAAGGAGAATGAAATGCAAATATTAAATACACTAGAAGCATTTCCGACAAATTGTACATTAGATAGTTTGCGAGAGTATTATCAAAAGTACCCATCTATCTTTGACTTTTATTTTCAATTCCATTGCAAAAATAGCAACGAAAGGCTTAATCAAGCGCTCGTAAAATACTCAAATGATTGGCCATCTATTGAAAAGGTACAAGAAAAGATTGGTAGTCTAGTGGTGAAGGTTGTCCAACGCTATAAGAGCCTTTATGATTTAGATTTCCCAATCTCTGTGAATTTGATTGTAGGTGCGTATGGCTCAAACGGATATACTAATCACAAAATCATACCGGATATAACCTTTGCTTTAGAACGTGTTACCTATGAAGAGGATCCTTTACAAGTCTTAATTGCTCATGAATTTGGCCATGCCGCTCATAATATTATCTCTAATAATCATAACATGGATTGGAAAAGTGTTCAGTGGAACCATCCATTTACTTGGCTTTTACAAGAAGGTGCAGCAACACATTTTTCTAGAAAAATTATTCCCGATTTAGAGGAATCTATCTATTTTTCCTATAAATATGGTGAAAATGAGTGGTTAGAATTTGCAAGAAATAATGTTCAAGAGATCATAGAGAAATTTACTCTGGATTTACAACGTGGTAAACCGAACCAGGAGATTTTTAAAGAATGGTTCTCTATTAATGGTGGGGAAACTTTTGGATATTCAAGACTTGGATACTATATAGCGGATTGTCTATTTCAGGATTTTGTTCGACGGATAGGTGAGGTACAAACATTACGTTTATGGAAGAACGAAACGTTCTTTCAGGAGATAGGGAATTGGCTTACTTTAAGGGAGGAGAGAGAGTGGTAAGAGGAATCTCCTTTGAAATACCCAATACATATGGGACGTTTTTACACGATATTTTACATGACCTACCTTTGAAGGAATACATATGGAAGATTGATCCGGTTGAATCTTATGTAATTGAACAGGGTCAACTAGGAACTCCACTCTTTCAAACTACTAAATTAGCTGGTGATGAACTGTATGATCTCGTGTTACAAGGCGATCAATACCTGATTTTTGTTGATTTAAAAGCATTTCCGAATGAAGATACCATGATTGATATTACGACCTTTGAGGAATTTTTATTAAGTGAATGTCAATTTGTCCTGCTTGTTGTCGATTCGTCCTTTGTAAGAATATATGCAAAGGAACTAGATATCATCAATCATTTATATCGTAAAACAATGGATTCTGGCTACAAAAATATTGCTATTATCACGGAGGATAATGATAAGAGTACTTCATTAACTGCCTTTTAGTATTGAAAGGAGGGAAATGTAATGGAGTCAACAATGGAAACGACCTGGGAAATTAACCATAGCGTACTACATCATTGTGTTAGAAGTGCGTTGAAGGAAAGAAATGTAACCGTAGCAAATTGGCAAGTAGAGCCATTAGCAGTCAGGAAATCGAACTTTACTACAGAAGGAATTTATCGGCTTCATGGTACTGCTACGAAAGGGGATAAGGGAATACCTTGGTCCTTAGTGTTGAAGATTATTCAACCAGAAGCGGAAGAAATGAACCATCCTCAGCACCATAATTATTGGAAGCGAGAAGGATTAGTATTTCAATCTGGCTTATTAAACCATATTCCCAATTCTATTCAGGTGCCGGAGTGTTACATGGTGGAGGAGAAGTCGGAAACGGAAGTCTGGATTTGGATGGAAGAAGTGAAAGAAGATAATAATGGAAAATGGTCATTAGATGATTTTTCATTTATTGCCCATCAATTAGGGAGGTTTCATGGTGCTTATACAACAGATACATTCTCTCTGCCAAATCATGAGTGGGTTTGTCAGAATTGGTTACAGTCATGGGTAAAAGGTTGTGATCAATATGCAGTGAATCCTGATGATTTTTACCCAAGCTTGAAAGGCAACGACATCGATTTGGATACAATCATGAAAAAATATACATCGCTAAGACAACAAGAGAAAAAATATCTCCGTGCATTACATACACTTCCAAGAACGCTTTCTCATCAAGATATGAGTCAGCAAAACATGTATATCAGAAGCAAAGATGAAAAGAGAGAATTGATTTTAATAGATTGGCAATATATGAGTAATTCAGCCATAGGTGAGGATTTGGGGAAATTATTTGGTGTTGCCATGAGTCAGGAGGATATTCCTGTTAAAAAAGCGTGGGAATATCAAGGGCATTTATTTAATCATTATTTGCAGGGGCTTAGAGAAGCGGGTTGGAATGGTGATGAAAGATATGCTCGATATGGATTTGCTACGGGCGTGGCGTTTAGAAGTGCATGGGAAGTGCCTAAATTACTGAAGTTAAAAGTACAGAATATAGATCGGGCGGCAATAGAAAAATATACACGAATTGTCCAGGTGCAAATGAAGTTTGCAGAGGAAATAGAGAAGCTATTAATTAGTCTAGACTAGCGTGGGGGGAAAATATGGGATACATCATGGATTTGAGAAAAGTAATCGGAACACAGCCTATTATTATGGTTGGTGCTTGTGTTTTAGTAATCGATTCAAGGAGTAGAATTCTACTACAATTACGGCAAGATAATCATTGCTGGGGGCTAGCAGGTGGTGCTATGGAACCAGGTGAAACGTTAGAACAGGTGGCTAGAAGAGAGTTATTTGAAGAAACGGGACTTATGGCTAATGGATTAGATTTACTTAATATCTATTCCGGAGAAGAATTTTATTACAAATACCCACATGGGGATGAGGTATACAATGTTATTACAGCATATGTTTGTCGAGACTATCATGGCGAGATAATAGTAGACGAGCATGAGGTTGCAGAATTAAAATTCTATGAATTGGACGAGCTTCCTGCGAATCTTAATCCACCAGAGAGACCAATTATTGAAGATTTTTTAAGCAAATTAAATATAGTGAATAAAGCCTAAAAAGGCATTTAAGGAGAGAGCAATGCTAATAATCATCCTTGTAGTATTTTTTACATTAAGCTATTATTTCAAATTATCATTTATAGAGAACTTGCAGAACGGGGAGGCAAGAGTTGCGAAACAATCCAAATATACAGCTGTAGCGTGCCAAGCCATTGCGATGATAAGTCTAGGTATCTTCTTATTCAAAGCATTATAAAGAGATGAGGGACAGTTATGTGGCAGAAAAGATTAGTGGAAACAAGCAGAGGAGTATTTGAGCTTTTCGTGAACGGGGTGGGTGAGCCATTAGCGGTAACCCATCATTATAGCGCTTATGATGAGAGGGGTAATTCCTTCGCAAATCCTTTCACAGAGCATTACTCTGTATACCTCATTAATTTGAAGGGAGCAGGTAACTCAGCTCAGGTGAAGACAGAGAGCGAATACAGTATGGATGAAGCCGTCTTAGACTTGGAAGCTATACGGGAGGCTCTTGGATTTCGAAAATGGGGTTTTGCAGGGCATTCAACGGGTGGTATGCTGGCATTAAAATATGCCATACTTGCCCCGAATTCTCTAACTAAGATAATTGCTGGTGGTGCGGCTGCAAGTTATGAATATGGTGCAGACCCTGATTCTATCTATTGCCGCAAAAACCCAAATTTTAATAGAATCGTAGAGATTATGAAATTACTAGAAAATGCTAGTACACCTATTGAGACTAGAAGGAAATTAGGATATGAATGGGCGCTGATGTCATATCATTCAGAGGAGAAGTTACAAGAAGCCTTGAATAAGCCCAATAGTGGGAAAACTGTGGGTCCCAGACTAGATTATTTCAGAAAAGTAGAATATCCAACTTATGATATTCGAGAAGAAATAAAGCAAATTAACATACCAAGTTATATCTATGCGGGGAAATATGATTCTCAATGCCCGATGAGGTTTGGTGTTGAAATTGCAGAACTGATTCCGGAAGCCAATCTAATGATATTTGAAGAGAGTAATCATAATCCGTTTTCCGAGGAAGAGGAGGAATATGCGAGATTTGTGAAAGAGACAATAGAATAATAGGTTAGTAATAACTATAGCCCCTTTCTTTGAAGTTTGTATTCGCTATAGTTTTAGGAATCCATATTAAAAGTATTTCGTGCTATTTGTTAAGGAATAGAGGGGAAAGATAAAGAATCGGTACTAGCAGTTGCTAATACCGATTCTTTATTTTTTAATCAATCGCAATCGAAACTAATTTCTTCTCTAAAAACTCATCCATTCCATGATGACCGCCTTCTTTACCACCACTACCAGATTGCTTAATACCACCGAATGGTGCTTCTGGAACAGACGGGAATACGTCGTTAACACCAATCATTCCGTAATCTAGTTTTTCTGCCACTCGTAAAGTACGGCTAGTATTTTCAGTGAAAATATAAGCAGCTAAGCCATAGTCTGTATCGTTGGCTTTTTTAATTACTTCTGCTTCGTCCGTAAAAGTTTGGATAGGGAAGAGTGGGCCAAAGGTTTCTTCACGCATTACCTTCATATCATCTGTTGCATTTTTGACGATAGTCGGCGGACAGAAATATCCTTTTAACTCACCATCCCATTTATTTCCTCCAGCCACAATTTCCGCGCCTTTTTCTAATGCATCATTTAGATGTGCCTCAACCTTTTGGCGGGCTTGATCACTAATTAGTGGACCAAGCTCCACACCTTCATCCATTCCGTAGCCAACTTTCATCTTCTCAAGCTTTTCTTTTAATAAAGCAGTGAATTCATCGGCAATGGATTCATGGACATACAGGCGATTTGCACAAATACACGTTTGCCCGTTATTACGGAATTTACTTGCTAAAGATAGTGTTGTTGCCTTATCCAAATCTGCATCCTCAAATGCGATGATTGGTGCATGACCACCAAGTTCAAGAGAAACCTTTTTTACTTGATCGGCAGCTTCACGCATTAAGTATTTTCCAACGGCAGTTGAGCCGGTAAATGTAATAAGCTTTACCTCTTTATTCGTTAGCATTTCTTGTCCAATAGCTTGTGCATCTCCAGTTACGAGATTTACAACACCTGGAGGCATACCTGCTTCTTCAAAAATCTTTACAATCTCAATAGCTGATAGCGGAGTCTCTGGAGATGGTTTTAACACAGCAGTACATCCTGCAGCTAGAGCTGGACCTAATTTTCGTGTAATCATGGACGATGGAAAGTTCCAAGGTGTAATGGCACCTACTACGCCAATTGGTTTTGGAATAACTAACATTCGTTTGGTTTTAACAGAAGATGGAATCCATTCTCCATATCCACGGGAAGCTTCCTCCGCATACCATAGTAAAAATCCTGCCGCACCTTTTACTTCTCCAATGGCCTCTGGTAAAGGTTTTCCTTGCTCCATAGTTAGAATTTCTCCTAAGCGTTTTGCATCTTTACGCATTAGTTCAGCTGCTTTATAAAGAACGCGAGAACGCTGTCTACCTGTCATTTCGCTCCAAATCGGGAAAGCCTTTGAGGCAGCTTCAATTGCTTCTTTTGTTTCAGATTGACCACCATATGCTACTTCTGTTATTGGCTCTAGGGTTGCAGGATTGTATACTGTCTCAGTTTTTGACTTGTCTACTTCACGCCATTCTCCATTAATGTAAATACTCTTTGTTAATGTAGAAATCATACTCCATCCTCCCCATATAGTAATTGGCTGTTGCTGTAAATACCATTGATGGTCAATATAGTCTTTAGTGAGGACTCGCTGATGTTTAGCGAAATCCCAACCATCTTCAGCGATATAAACCAAAACTTTAGCTAAAATGCACTCATCTTTAGCATTTCAGTAACAACCGATGATTCTATTAATAAGCATATCGCACCTGCAAATTTCTATCAATCTACAGGTACGAGTTTCGAAGTTTATTTTTACACCAGTTCTTTATCTGGATTCCAAGCTGGTAATGTTTTGTTTAAAGGTTTATCTTTACGATAACCGAGAACATACTCTGCCTGCATGATGGTGTGGATTTCTCTTGTTCCTTCATAAATAACTGGTGCTTTTGAATTACGTAAGTATCGCTCAACTGGGTACTCGTCTGAATAACCGTACGCTCCATGTATTTGCATGGCGTCATCTGCAGCTTGGTTGGCAAAATCACATGCTTGCCACTTGGCTAAAGAAGTTTCTCTTGTGTTTCGTTTCCCCTCATTTTTTAATTCTCCAGCACGATATACAAGTAAACGGCTCATTTGTAATCCAGCTTCCATTTTGGCAATCATTTGTTGTACCAATTGATGCTGCCCAATCGGTTTTCCAAATGTTTCGCGTTCATGGCAATATTTGACGCTTGATTCAAGGCAAGCCATGATTTGGCCTACTGCACCTGCTGCGACGGTGAAGCGGCCATTGTCAAGTGCAGACATTGCAATTTTAAAACCTTCTCCTTCTTCGCCTAGTAAGTTTTCTGCGGGAACCTTAACATTATCGAAGAATAGCTCCCCAGTATTACCAGAGCGAATTCCATGCTTTCCTTTAATGGCTTTGGAGCTAAATCCGTCCCATGTTCTTTCCACAATAAAGGCAGAAATCCCGTGATGCTTCTTCGATTTGTCAGTGTATGCAAATACTAAGAAATGATCGGCAACATCACATAGTGAAATCCAAGTCTTTTGCCCATTTAAAATATAATAATCCCCATCTTTCATTGCGGTAGATTGTAGGGATGCTACGTCTGAACCCGCTCCTGGTTCAGTTAAGCCAAAAGCACCAATTTTTTCACCTTTAGCCTGTGGGGTAAGATACTTTTGTTTTTGTTCGTCAGTACCCCATTGTAATAAAGTCATAGAGTTTAGGCCTGTATGAACAGAAACGGCTGTACGGAAAGCGGTATCCCCACGTTCTAATTCCTCACATACGATTGCTAGGGAATTATAATCCATACCACTCCCACCATATTCTTCTGGAATACACACTCCCATGAGACCAAGCTCTGCTAATCTTTTGTAAATAGTTGGATCAAACTGTCCGTCACGATCCCAATCCGCAATATTTGGCATAATTTCTTTATCGACAAAACTTCTCACCGTTTCACGCAACATATTTTGTTCCTCTGTAAAGTTAAAATTCATGTTTACCACTCCTATTTTTCCAAATTAGTTTTATAGTTTTGCAAAATTTCATCGTTATGTTCACCTGCATTAGGTGGATGGTGCCGTAACGTGACAGGGGTTCGGGAAAATTTTAAAGGACTTCCAATCATTTTGATGAGTCCCGCTGTTGGATGTTCCATTTCCCAGAACATATCTCTAGCAAGTAATTGTGGGTCTTCTGTAACCTCTTGAAGGTTTTGAATTGGCCCACAAGGAATATTGGTCCCATGGCATTTATCTAACCAGTAGCTAGTAGGTTTTGTAATTAGAATGTCTTGAATTAATGGGACCAATATGTCCCGATTCTTCACACGTGCAGGGTTTGTTTTAAAACGCTCATCCTCACTATATTGACTTTTTCCTAAAATAGTACAAAATGCTCTAAACTGATTGTCATTTCCAATGGCAATCACCATCTCGCTGTCCATCGTCTGGAAGGTTTGATATGGAACAATATTGGCATGGTGATTCCCGAGCCTAGTTGGTATCTTTCTAGACATTAAATAATTACTTCCAATGTTGATAAGCGCACTAACTGCTGTATCATATAAAGAAAGGTCTAAGCTTTGTCCTTTACCAGATTGGGTTCTCTCTAATAATGCAGCTTGGATACCGATTACAGCGTATAAACCTGTTAAGATATCCGTGATGGCGATTCCAACTTTTTGCGGTCCAGAACTTTCATCACCGGTAATGCTCATTAATCCACTCATAGCTTGGATGATAAAGTCATAACCAGGTAAATCTTTATAAGGACCACTTTCTCCAAATCCTGTAATGGAGCAGTAAACAATTCTAGGATTTACTTTCGAAAGGTCATCATAGCCAATTCCAAACCTTTCCATAGTGCCCGTTTTAAAGTTATGAATGATTACATCAGACTCTTTTACTAACTCGTAAATGGTTTGAATTCCTTCCGTAGTTTTTAAATCAATAGTAATACTCTTTTTGTTTCGATTTGCACAAAGATAATAAGCACTAACATCATGTTGAAAAGGCGGGCCCCATTTTCTAGTTTCATCACTACCACCGGGAGCTTCTACTTTGATAATTTCCGCTCCAAGATCGCCGAGAATCATGGTGCAATAAGGACCTGCAAGAACCCGAGTTAAGTCAAGAATTCGAACATTTTTTAAGGCTTCTGACACGACTACACTCCTTTCGTGGGCATTAAAAAAGCCAATTCAAAATGAATACAGCAAGATAGCTGTAATCCATCATGAACTGGCTTAGGGCTTGTTGAAACAGATCAGAAATTGAGCTGTGAACAAGCTAGGCAGTAAGGTTAAATAATAGAATACATGGAAAGGTCATGTGATATAACGTGGCAAACGTTTAAGCATGACTCTTACATTTAGTTTATTATATTCAGAAAAATATGTAAATGGGTTTTATGGTAATTTTGAGGCAATGGAGATATGAAGCGGGAGGAAAGCTTTTTCTTGAGCGCCGAGAAATATAGTCTCACGCGCCGAGAACATAGTCCCTGAGATTGCAAACATGAATTCCAAATACCAAACTATAGCTCCACATAAAAAAGGAGTTCACTAATGAACTCCTTTTAACTATTTCGCAGCTTTTTCTAATTTAGATATCATTTTTATCGCTTTTCCGGTACCTACCGCAACTGATTCTAATGGGTTGGATGCAAGTAGAACTGGCACGGATAATTCATGTGCTAACCATTCTTGCATACCTTTTAATAAAGCTCCTCCACCAGTGATCACGATACCGTGGTCAACAATATCTCCACTTAATTCTGGAGGACAATTCTCCAGTGTCACTCGAATTGCTTGTAGAATTTGTTCTAATGATTCTTTAATTGCAGCATAAACTTCTTTAGATGAAATCTCAACAGTCTTTGGTAAACCAGTGACCATATCACGGCCACGGATATCCATAAATTCCTCTTTATGATTTGGATGAGCATAAGCGATTTCCATTTTTACATTTTCGGCTGTTCTTTCCCCAATTAAAATATTATATTTCTTACGGATATATTGGATAATTTCATCGTCCATCTTATCCCCACCAACTCGAACAGAGCTAGAAGAAACGACTCCACCAAGAGATATAATTCCAATCTCAGCAGTACCTCCACCAATATCAACGATAACGTTTGCGATGGGCTCGTCAACAGGTAAATCAGCTCCGATAGCTGCAGCTACTGGCTCTTCAATTAAATGAACTTGTTTTGCTCCATAGCTTGTTACTGCATTATGGATGGCGCGTCTTTCAACGGTTGTACTACCAGTAGGTGTACATACAACCACAATTGGTTTTCTCATGGACATACCAAGTTGTTTACTGACCTTCTTTAAAAATGCCTTTAACATTTGTGCAGTAATATCATAATCCGCAATAACACCGTCTTTTAAGGGACGAATTGGCACAATATTTCTCGGTGTTTTACCTATCATTTCCTTTGCTTCTGCTCCTACAGCAACAACTTGTTTTGTATTAATATCGATTGCAACAACCGATGGTTCATTTAAAATAATACCTTTATTCTTTGCGTAAATAAGTATATTTGCAGTTCCTAAATCAATTCCGATCTCTGCGTTTGAAAACATAGTAAACTTCCTCCAGTAATGACGAATTTATTACGTTATAACGTTCTAATTCGACAAAAAATTTATGGGTGTAGATTGCCAATATAATTTATTATTTGCAAACAAGACAACATTATTAACAATTATTGGCTGTATATGCAATGTTTCATTTTATAAAAGCGTTACTATATTAAAATAAGATATAACGGAGATAAACTCAAGTTTCAATTGTTTTACATTTTTTGTCGATTGTAATAAAAATGGAAAATCTTTTGGCGGTTAATCGTGAGATAATGATTTTGTTAAATGTCGATTCATAGAAAATATAGGTGTTTTAATGGAGTGTATTGCAAATGAAACAGAAAATTATCCGCTTAGGAATAATATTCCTTTTATTCATACTTTATGTCATACCGGGATTTGCCCATGCAGAAAATAGAGAATTCCTGCGTTATTATTTTATCGATAATACATTTTATAAACAAGAAGTTCTAACTTTAGACGACTATTTCCAGCTTGGCATGTTTAATGAAAAAAATCAACTTTCTACTATAGATTGGCGTACTCTAAATCTTGAATTGTTAAAAGAAAGAAAGCAGAAGGAAATCAAAAAGGAATCTCATGCAATAGAATCTTCGAGAGTAAATCAAAAGAATAGTCAGGTCCCCGAGAAGGGAAACAAAGTCGAAGAACCATCGAAAAAGATCTATATAAACCAAGAGGCTTTTGAACAAGAGGTAATTCGCTTAACGAATATAGAACGAAAAAAACATGGTTTACAATCTTTAAAGTTAGATGAGAAGGTAGCTAAAGTTGCTAGGGCGAAGTCAAAGGATATGGCTTCTAACAACTATTTTGATCATGTAAGTCCTACCTATGGTTCACCTTTCGATATGTTAAAAGAATTTGGAGTGATTTATTATTCCGCTGGTGAGAATATTGCCAGAGGACAGACAACACCAGAAGAGGTTGTGAAGGCATGGATGGATAGTAAAGGACATAGAGAAAATATTCTTCATCCGGACTTTACTCATATTGGTGTTGGATTTATTGGAAAAGGCTATTATTGGACACAGCAATTTATTAAACGGATAGACAGTTCCGTAAGTCAAAAGACTTTTGAGCAACGTGTTATTGATTTGACTAATCAAGAGCGGAAAAAACATGGATTATCACCACTAATAATGAATTCAAAATTAGCAGATACTGCCAAGGCTAAAGCACTGGATATGGCCAAAAATAATTATTTTGACCATATTAGTCCAACCTATGGAACCCCATTTGACATGATGGATCAATTTGGGATATCCTACCAAACAGCTGGGGAAAACATAGCCAAGGGACAATCCACACCAGAGCAAGTGGTACAGACATGGATGGATAGTGAGGGGCATAAAGCCAATATATTGAATCCTGAGTTTACTCATATTGGAGTAGGATTTTCGAAGGATAACTTTATTTGGACCCAGCAGTTTATTGGTCAAAATTAATTCCAAGCATGAATAGCGATTAGTTAATCGCTATTCATGCTTTTTTGCAGGTAGGAAAGTATAATAGTCTTTCTCGCCCATATGTAAAACGAAGATAAAAACGGTTGGATGAATATTCCTTGAACCAATTCCTTTTCGAAGTATAATAATAATGTACAAGTAGGGGGAAACTAACATGTTATTGTCTATTAGAATTTATACTTATGCTGTTATATTAATCATTGGTAGTTTGTTTAGTTTACAAAAAGCTAAAAAATTATATCAAAGACCAACAACGAGTGCGGTTCGTTATGAGATATTTAAAACACCACAGAAAGTATCTGAAAAAGTGATTAAAAGTACAGGAACTACTGTTCAGGTAACAGGTAGAGAAAAGATTCCTGAAGGTGCCGTTTTATATGTAGCTAATCATCAGGGGTTGTTTGATATTTTAGCGTTTTTGGGATATCTTGGGAAACCAGTGGGATTTATCGCTAAAAAAGAAATAAATAAATTACCTATCATAAGAAAATGGATGAGTTTAATCCATTGTGTTTTCATTGATCGTGAAGATAGAAGGCAGTCGATAAAGGCGATTAATCAAGGGATAGAGAATTTAAAGGAAGGTTATTCACTAGTTGTTTTTCCGGAAGGGACTAGAAGTCGCGGAGAATCACTACATGAATTTAAGCCTGGTAGTCTACGTCTAGCAACTAAAGCTCAAGTGCCAATTGTTCCCGTTACGATTAATGGGACATATCGAATGCTAGAGGAAGGAAAAGGTAAAATACAAGGCTCTTCGGTTAGCATGGTTATTCATGATCCAATTCTACCAGAAGACTATGAGCCGTTAAAAAGTGCAGATTTAGCCAAGAAGCTTCAAGAGACAGTGGAAAGTGCATTACCATTTGCGAAAAAAAATGAAGAAAAAGAACTTATTAGGAAATGAATAAGAATAAGATTGGATAAAAAACAGTGTGGTAGAAATTGCCCACTGTTTTTATTCCGTAACGATACATACTAAATAAAGGCAATGAATTGAAGGGTGAGGTGAATTATAGTGGTTCAAGGTACTGTCAATTGGAATACACGTTCAGATAAAAAATGGTTGCAGGAGTACGTGGATGATTGGGTTGCATTTTACAGGAAAGCAGCGAAGGAAGGGGAAGTGGCATCCTATATCCCCATTTTAGCAGAGGCAAATCCAAAGCACTTGGGCATTGCTATTCATGGTAAGAATGGAATTAATATTACCTCGGGAGATGTCGGTATTCATTTTACATTGCAAAGTATCTCCAAGGTTATCAGTTTTATTGTTGCATGTATGGAAAGAGGGGTTAGTTACGTATTAGACCGAGTGGATGTCGAGCCTACTGGGGAAGCTTTTAATTCTATTATGCACTTAGAGATGAAAAGCTTAAATAAACCATTTAACCCTTTTGTTAATGCAGGTGCACTAACCGTAACCTCTATGCTAACTGGTCATTCACCAGATGAAAAACTTTCACCAATTCTAACACTATTAGAGAGAATGATTGGATACCGTCCAATGATTAATGAGGAAGTTTTCCGGTCTGAAGACGAGACTTCTGCCCGTAATAGAGCTATAGGGTACTATTTGCTCGAGACTGGATTTTTAGAATCGGATCTCGAAGTGACACTAGAAACATATTTCAAACAGTGTTCAATAGAAATAAAGGTTGCCGATTTAGCACAAATTGGGTTAATTCTTGCGAATGATGGACAGGATCCGAATAACGATGAAGAAATTATTCCTCGACAAATCGCTCGGATAGCAAAAGCGTTAATGCTAACATGTGGGATGTATGATGCCTCAGGAAAATTTGCTACCTATGTAGGCATTCCAGCAAAAAGCGGTGTTTCTGGAGGTATTGTCGCTGTTGCCCCACCAAGAGTTAGGCAAGGGGATTTTCCGTTTATGGAGGGTTGTGGTATTGGTGTCTATGGTCCCGCTTTAGAAGCAAGAGGCAATAGCATCGCAGGAATCAAACTTCTGAAACACATTGCTTCCCAGTGGGATTTGAGTATATTTTAATAGTGTTGAACGGAGGATTTGTATGTGTGGAAGATATACCTTGCTTGCTGACGAACTCGAAATACTGGAGGAGTTTGGGATTGAACGAGGAATCGAGAATTATCATCCTAGTTATAATATTGCACCAGGTCAAGATGTTTTGGCGATTATACATGATGGGAATGAAAAGCGTGCGGGCCACCTACGTTGGGGACTTGTTCCATCATGGGCAAATGATGAGAAGATTGGTTATAAGATGATTAATGCCAGAAGTGAGTCAGCACATGAAAAACCTAGTTTTAAAAAATTGATGGCCCGAAAGCGATGTTTAGTTGTAGCGGATAGTTTTTACGAATGGCAGGTTTCGGAAAATGGTAAGCAGCCAAAGCGAATTCATCTTGCTAATCGAAAATTGTTTGCCTTTGCTGGTTTATGGGACAAGTGGAATCATGAAGGGAAAAGTCTATTTACATGTACCATCCTAACACGTGAAGCAAATTCATTTATGCAAGACATCCATCATCGTATGCCGATAATTCTTCCAAAAGCATCCGAAGATCAATGGATTACACCGGAAACATTAAAGCCGATCGAAGCCCAAGAATTTCTTTATCAATTGCAGCCAGAAGAACTAACTGCATATAACGTATCAAGCTATGTGAATATCGCTAAAAATAATGATGAATCTTGTATTGCACCATTAGCGGATTAATATATTGATTTAGGGAGAAATACTAAAGATATAGAGGAATTCGCTAAAGCTTAGGGAGTCCTCGCAAAACATTATGTCAACTTATTATCTTTACATAAAGAGTCCTTGAACGATATAGGGTTCAAGGACTTTTCTAACACATATTAAGCTTGTTTTGCTTTTCGATGCTCTTTCATGAGGTTGACAAACTCTTCTGCTTTTTCTTTCGGTGCAGATGTTACCAGGCTTATTCCAATAAAAAGTACAGTTGAAAGGATTAATCCCCAAATGCCAGCCCCTAAATTAAATAACTTTGTGCCTGTGGCCTCTAGGATTAGAACGATAATCGAACTTATGACGACACTAGAGATTACTCCTGCAGCAGTACCGCGTTTCCAGAAGAAAGTTCCGATCGTAGCGGGGACGACCACAATTAATCCAGAGGAGGCGGCAACTGATAATACGGCAATTAAGTTCAGCTCTAGCTCTGCAAAAGCATAAGCCAATACCCCGATAAAAGGAATAACGATCTTACCAACTTTTAACTGTTTAGCATCGTCTGGTCGGCTTTTGATATTTCCATAGACATCTCGTGCGAACATAGAAGAAAGTGTAAGCATAATCGAATCTATCGTCGAAACTGCTGCAGCAAGAATTCCAACCATAACAAATATCCCTAATAATGGAGGAATGATATCAGACGATAGTAGACTTGGGGTAGCTAAGTCGGCTTTCTCCAAATCAGGGAACAGTTGCATAGCTGAGAATCCCCAAAGAACAGATACCAACGTATAAATCAGTCCAAAAACAAGAAATCCGATTAACATTTGTCGTAACCCCTTGAATGAATTAGGCATAAATAAACGCTGACTCACCTGTGGGTTAGAAATGCTAAAGAAAAACCAAGGAATTGTTAACCCTAAGAAAGTTAAAAAGTTAAAATAGCCATTGCCAGGTACGGCTAACATTTCAGGTTTGGTTGTCTCGATATTTTCAAAGAACTGATTAAATCCACCAAGTGAATTAACAATCAGAATAACGACTATCGTTGACGTAATAATCATGAAAATTGCTTGTAGAGAATCTGTCCAAACAACAGACTTAATTCCTGCAGTATAGGAGAAAAATAAAGCTAACACAATAGCGATAATGACACCTGCAGAAAACGGTATAGCATTATCTGTCATTCCCGCTAATAGATAACCTACTCCGGCTAACTGAACAGCACTATAAGGAATTAAGAATACACAGCTCATTATAGCAATTGACGCAGCTACTGCTTTACTTTGATAACGATCACCAAGCATTTCAGAAGGCGTTACATAACCATTTTTCTTTCCTGCTAACCAAAATCTTGGGCCGAAAATTAGAATTAACGATACTCCAGTAAAATAAACAATTTCGAATCCAAGTGCACCTACACCACCTTGATAGGTAAGGCCAGCTAGTCCTACCATCATAAAAGCACTATAAGTCGTAGCGCTGTAACTAAGTGCGGATAAGAAACCATTCATTTTCCGATTTCCGATAAAATATCCACTCATTCCAGAAAGGTTGCCTTTTCTAGATAATAAGGCAATGATAGAAGCCACAATAGTGTAAATAATAATTCCCCAAATGACGTAGCTTGTATTCATGATTATTCACTCCAATCCCTTGTTGCCATAACATTAGCAATGATAATTACAATACCGGTTATTGTCCAAAAAAGAAAACTACCTTGCCATGAATGTAATTCCGATAGAATTGTATACGGGATAATGTAGGCTAATATGATTATAAAAACAATTAAGAATCCCCAAAAACGTTTCATAGTCCATCTCCTTCATTTGATAAGTTAGTAGATTTTGTTCGCGAACAGGAAAGAAAAAAGTTCTTATCAGCTCTAGTATGCAAGTGGCGAGCAATGCGAAATATACCTGTTATGTAACATTTTTTTACAGGTGTCTTTACACATATATTTACACACTGAAAAAGAAAAAGCAATTGTTTTTTCGTCACTATTTTTTCAAATTACATAAATGTAGTCGTAGGGTATAATAGATAAAAAGCTGTAACGTTATTGTGTAATACAGAAGAAATATTATACGGAGGGTTGTAAAGTGAAAGGAGAAACAAATAAAATTTTAGGTGATAAAAGAAGAAGCTTAATCTTAGAATGGTTAATAAATAATCAGGAACCTATTACAGGTAAGGAACTGTCAGAGCGGACAAAAGTAAGCAGGCAAGTAATTGTTCAAGATATCTCTCTATTAAAGGCGACAGGTGAACCGATTATGGCAACTGCAAGGGGATATGTTTATTTGAAAGAGAATAATAATTTGGGGCATGTGAGACGTACTATCGTTGTAAAGCATACTGTGGAACAAACTGCAGATGAGCTTTTTACACTTGTTGATTATGGTGTAACCGTACGAAATGTCATGGTAGAACACCCAATATATGGTGATCTGACAGGGTCACTAATGATTAAAAATAGACGAGAAGCGAAAGAATTTTTAAAAAAATTAAATAGCACAGGTGCAACACTCTTATCTAAATTAACAGAAGGGGTACATTTACATACAATCGAGGCAGAAGAAGAAGTGCAGATTGAAGAGGCCTGTGAGGCATTAAGAAAATTAGGAATATTATTGGAAAGCTAGGTTTATAGATAGTAAAAAGGGACAATTCCCTTGTTAGGGGAACTGCCCCATCGCAATATTGATTAGAAACGTGATTAGGATGCTTTTCCGAGTCGTTCTTGCTCCTTTTCCTTCTTTGCAACTTCCAGGAATTTCTTCGTCTCATATACAACGACACCAGAAAGCCCTAATATCCCAATTAAGTTCGGAACTGCCATCAATGCGTTCATGATGTCTGAGATACCCCATACAAGATCGAGTGATTGTACGGCACCTAAGAAGATGGCAGCTACGAATATCGCACGGTAGATTGGAACTGCTTTGTCATTAAATAAGTATGAAAAGCACTTTTCCCCATAGTAAGCCCAACCGACAAGTGTAGAGAAGGCAAATAGTACAATTCCAATTGTGACGATAAATTCACCTGTCTCTCCAAGGAATAATGCAAAGGAAGCGGATGTTAATGGCCCACCCTCTAAGCCACTGCCTGCTAAGTCAGCCATTACAATCGTGATTCCAGTGATAGAACATACAATAATCGTATCGATAAAAACTTGAGTCATAGAAACTAAAGCTTGTCGACCAGGGTAATCCGTTTTGGCTGCAGCTGCAGCAATAGGTGCTGATCCAAGACCAGCTTCATTAGAGAATACCCCTCGTGCTACCCCGTAACGAATGACAGTACCAAGTATACCACCTGTAACGGCACTACCTGTGAAGGCATCTGTAAAGATTAATCCAATTGCAGAAGGGACAATATCAAAGTTCATCACAATAATAACTAGTCCACCCAGTACATAAAATAAAGCCATTATTGGTACAAAAAAAGCCGTAACTTTTCCAATGCTTTTAATTCCACCTAGGATAACCAACCCTGCTAAAACCGTTAACGTAATTCCAGTTACCCATGTAGGAATACTAAAAGAACTTTCCAATGCATCCGATACTGAATTAGACTGAACCATATTCCCAATTCCAAATGCAGCAATTGCTCCGAAGATAGCGAAGAGAATTCCGAGCCACTTAGCATTTAAACCTTTTTCTAAGTAATACATTGGTCCACCAGACATTTCACCTTTGCTGTTTTCTACTCGGTATTTAACAGCTAAAATTGCTTCTGCGTATTTTGTTGCCATCCCAAATAGAGCTGTAGCCCACATCCAAAAGACAGCACCAGGTCCACCTAATACAACAGCAGTAGCAACCCCTACAATATTCCCTGTACCAATCGTTGCGGCCATAGCGGTTGTTAAAGCCTCGTAATGACTGATATCACCTTTTGATGCTTTATCCTGTCTCTTGGGGCTGAATGCCAGCCTGAGTGCATAGGGGAGCGCGCGAAACTGCAGAAAACCTAAACGTAATGTTAAATAAATACCGGTTCCAACTATCAAAATAAGTATTGGCGGTCCCCAGACAAAACTACTAATTTGATCAATGATTTTATCCATGAATCTCCCTCCCTTTTGTCCTATTATAGATATAATATTTAGAAGATTCAATAAAAATTACAACTCGTTTTATGGATATCAATTGTTGGATTATAATAAAGGTAAAAAGGTTGTGGATTATATGATACAAGTATTGTTCGTTTGTCTTGGTAATATATGCCGCTCTCCTATGGCGGAAGCAGTGTTTCGTGATTTGGTGGTTAAAAATAATTTACAAGACAAAATAAGAGTAGATTCTAGTGGGACAGGGAATTGGCATACTGGGGAACCTCCGCATTCAGGTACGAGAGAAGTGCTTGATAGAGAGAAAATATCCTATAAAGGTATAAAAGCAAGACAGGTTTCCAAAAATGACTGGGACGATTTTGATTATATTATTGCAATGGATGACCAAAATATAAAAGACCTACGAAAACTAAATCCACAAGAAAGTAATATTGTCATAGCAAAGTTAATGGATTTTGTTGAGGAAGCAAAGGAAAATAACGTCCCTGATCCATATTATACGGGAGACTTTGATTACACATATGAGTTAGTGTTGGAAGGTTGTTCTAATTTACTGTCACATATTAAACAAAAACATAGCATGTAAAGGAGCGTTACTCATGGGAAAAAAGCGTTTAATCACAAGTATTGCAATTGGTGCGGCAGCAGGTGGCATTGCCGCATTATTTGACTGGGATACAAGAAACTATACGAAGCATAAACTAACTAATATGAAGGAAAAATCGGTAGATATAGTTAAAAATCCAACTGTTTCTATTCATAACGCAAGAATTGCTATGGAGGAATTTAGTGAAAGCTTAGCATATCAAACGGAAAATGCTGCGAATGCATTAGAACAAGTTGAAAATACGTTAGCTAAGGTTACTTCAAAAACGAAAAGATTGGAAGGGAACAGCAATATTATCAGTTAGCGATATTCGAATTGAGCGAGTAGGACAATGATTGTAAACGAAAAAGAAGTCCGGCACAAACAGCCAATCCGCGTGGGCTCATCACAGGAGGAGTCCATGCGATTCTTCTAAGGGGGTTCGAGCTTGGACCAAATAAAATTATTTTTAAAGAAGCTGATTGGGCGAATACTTGAAGAGGAAGCTTTTGGCTTATCTGCACAATTAGCTTATTTTTTTCTCTTATCACTTTTTCCTTTATTAGTAGTCGCGATTACCTTGGTGGGTTATCTTCCTATAGATTCTAATATCCTCATTCGCATGCTTTCTCAAGTGGCCCCTACAGATTCGATGGCACTAATCGAACAGAACGTCGAGCAATTAGTTTCTCAACAAAATGGACAACTTCTATCGATTGGTATAATCGGGACATTATGGGCCGCTTCTAATGGGATAAATGCCATCATGCGAGTGTTAAATAATGCATATGAGGTTGAGGAGGACCGGTTATTCATTGTCTCTCGCTTGATTGCTATTGTATTAACAATTGCAATGCTAGGGGTACTAGTACTGGCGCTTTTATTACCGATTTTAGGAAGAATGATAGGTGTTTATTTATTTTCTTTCTTTGGCTTATCAGAGGATTTCTTGCATGTATGGGAAATGCTTCGGTGGGTGTTTACATCGATTGTATTCTTTATTGTGTTTATATTTTTATATAAAATTGCGCCGAACGTAAAATTAAGATTTCGCGATGCATTCTGGGGAGCTTTATTTTCAACGGTAGCATGGCAATTAACATCTTATGCTTTTTCTTACTATGTATCGGAATTAGGTCATTATTCTGCTACATATGGAAGTTTGGGTGCAGTTATTACTTTAATGATATGGTTTTATCTTTCAGCATTTATTGTCATAGTAGGTGGGATATTAAATGCGACAATAAGTAAGATATGGTAGACAAAAGGAGGGAGTTTCTCTCCTTTTTTGTAGGTTAAAATAAGGATTACTGTCATGGCTAATATTCGATGTAAATTTATATTGTTGCATAAAGTTCTATATTAATTCAATAACAGTTAATACCTTCAGTAATCTTTATTTGATTATATTTTATAAGACTGTTACAATTTATATTGTTTGAAAAATATAACAGATTAAAAGGGGGATATCTTCTTGAAAAGATATGGTATTTTAGCTATTTTAGTTTGTGCGATTCTTACATTAAGTGCTTGTGGAAGCGATTCCGAGGCTGACGGTGAGAAAAAGGTTGAGGATGAAATTTGGGCTTCTATCCAGGAATCTGGCGAAATAGTTGTCGGAACAGCTGGAACTCTTTTCCCTGCCTCTTACTATCCAGAAGGATCAGAAGAATTAACAGGCTATAATGTAGAGGTTTTTCGAGAAATTGCTAAGCGTCTAGATGTGGATGTTAAGTTCGAGGTAATGGGCTTTGATTCCATGCTTTCAGCACTACAAAGTGGTCGTGTCGATATCATTCAAGCAGGACCTAGAGAAGCTAGTAAAGAGAAGTTTGCTTTTTCAGAGCCTGTAAAATATTCCTATGCAACGATGATAGTTAGAGCAGATGACTTATCTGGTATTCATACCCTAGAGGATTTAAAAGGCAAAAAAGCAGGTGGAGCTGCAACAACCGTATATAGTGATATTGCACGAAAATTTGGTGCGGAAGTAATTACTTATGGAAATGTTACCAATGACGCCTATTTACGAGATGTTCATAATGGACGTACAGATGTTGTTATTAATGATTATTATTTACAGAAATTAGCAATCACTGCATTCCCAGAGTTTAATATAACATTACATCCAGAATTAAGATTCCATCCAACAACTAATAATGTTGTAATGCAGAAGGAAGCTACTGTTCTATTAGAGAAAGTGAATGAAGTCATAAAAGAAATGAAGGAAGACGGTACGTTAACAGAGATTTCAGCTGAATTCTTTGGAGGTCTTGATGTTTCAAAAGAACCTGAAGAGGAAGTCATAGAAATCGAAGGCGTTGAATAAGGTGATTGAATGTTTCAAATAGATCATGTGCAGTTGCAGAATTTATTTGACTTCCAGTTAGCGTGGGAGAGCCTACCTTTCTTACTTCAAGGTGTTCCAATGACCATCATGTTAGCAGTTATTGGTATGATAATAGGTTTAATCCTAGGGTTTTTTATAGCATTAGGAAGAAATTCGGATAATATTGTACTTCGCTGGCCATCTCGTGTGTATATATCATTTATGCGAAGTACACCGATTATCGTTTTCCTCTTTTTAATTTATTATGGATTACCGATTATAGGGATTAACCTTACTGCTGTGTTAGCTGCATGTATTGCTTTCGGTCTGAATAGTGCAGCATACATAGCAGAGATCTACCGCGCAGCTCTATCCGGTGTCGACCGTGGTCAATGGGAAGCAGCAAAAGCACTAAATATTGGCTACTGGAAAGCAATGCGAATTATTATCTTGCCACAAGCGATTCGAATTGCCATTCCTCCATTGGCTAATGTGTTCTTAAGTGTTATGCTTGGCACGTCATTAGCAGCGATAATCACGGTGCCAGAACTATTTCAACATGCCCAAATCGTTGCAGGCCGTACGTTTGATTCCATGACAATGTACATCCTAGCAGCATTAATCTACTGGCCGATAGGAATTGCAATATCGATATTACAAGATAGACTAGAGGTCAGATACGGCAAATATATAAAACAGGAGACCCGGTAGGTACCAGGTCTCCTGTTTTTTGTATAAAGTATCGGAAATCACAGTATTGTAACAAGTTGCATTTCTCCGGATGATAGCGGCGGAAACACGTTAAACTGTAGCTGACAGCTCTTCTCAAAGGCAAAATAACAAATAAACCCGCGAAAATGTAGCTGATATATATCCAGAACAAAAAACTGCCTCATTTACAAGTCTTTAAACGCCAACCTCATTCCTTACTGAATCCCGTTTTAGCACCATCGCAAACACTAATAGAGCAAGTACAATGGCAACCATATAGAAGAATGATACCTCTGGTAATACCTCGATAAATATTCCACCAACATATGGTCCGCCAAGGCTCCCGATACTAAATGCTATACTACAAAGCAAATTACCTGCAGGTAGCAAGGTAGTAGGGAGTAAGTCGGTCATGTATGATATGCCTAACGAGTATAAAGAACCTACGAAAACTCCAGCTAGTGTAAAGCAAATAAATAACGCGGTAACGGATGCTTCTAACAAAGCGGCTCCAATAAAACAAAATAGTCCAAGTGTCATTATAACGAGTAATATCTTTCTACGGCCAACTTTATCACTAAGGATTCCAAGTGGAAGTTGGGAAAGTAAACTTCCTCCAGCGAAACAAGGAATGATAAGGGAAAGCATATTAACATCATGTCCAATACGAAGGCCATAGATTGGAAATGTTGCATGTAAGGTTGCCTCTAAAAATCCATAAGCTAATGGTGGAAGGAGAGCAATCCAGGCAATTTTTGTTGTCAGGATAAATCGTTTAATAGAGCTATTATTCGAAGCCGTAGTAGTAACAACTTCACTTTCATCATTTGGCCATTTATTGCGGACAAACAACATGAGTGACCAGACTAATGTACTCAATAATGCAGATAAGATAAATGGTAGAGCCTGATTAATTTCCAATAATCTTGTAAATAAGGGTCCAAGAGCAAATCCCAACCCAAATGACATCCCATATAAAGAGATACTTCTCCCACGTGTTTTCTGGTCTACAGTTGTGGTTATCCATGTTTGTGTACCAAAGTGTAGCATATTATCGCCTATACCAATGGCAACACGTAAAATAAACCAAAACCAAAGTGCCTCCCATAATGGAAATAATGCAAGAGAAATAATAACCAATATACCACCAACTAGGATAATGGGCTTAAACCCATATTTTTGCATTGGCTTTTCCATAAAAGGTGATGCTATTAGGACACCGATATATAGCCCGGTTGCATGTAATCCATTCATAGAGGAAGAAATCCCTGCCTGCTCCAAGATAATGGCTAGTAATGGCATAAGCATTCCTTGCGATAAACCTGAAATCATAACTAGTAATATTAGTATCCAAAATCGGAAGCGATCTAAAATCATTTTCATTTCCCCCTGAAGAAGTGAATAATCCTATGTATAAAATTAAATACCCAATCAAAAAATAAGACAAAAAGAGAGGAATGGGTAGATGAACAACAAATATATCATAGCATTAATTACATTTCTAATCGCAATTCTAGCTCCGATTATTGTCTTTGGTGAAAAAGAGGCAGAGAAAAAGGAAGCCAAAGACAAATACGAAGTACCCAGTCATGTGCTGGATATAGCGAAAGAAAATACCTTTCCAAATTCTACAGAAGATGAGGAAGTAATTGAGCCTAGTGAGCTAACCCAAGAATTAATGGAAAGTACGGATGTGCCAATCTCAAACCCGAATTTAATTAAGATGTTGAATGAGACTTCCTTAGACCCTTCTCCAATCGGTATTGGTTATCGAGGAATGGTTTTTCTAGGGAGATGGCCACTTCATTATGAATCGGATGATACAAATATTAATTGGGAGTATCAGAAGATTAATGTAAATGAATTAAATAACTTTGGTGGTAAAGAAAATCAAAAGCTAAACTATAATCAACAGGCTCAAAAAGAAATAAAAGGAGCTTTAACCAATAAAATCGCCAACCCAGATGATGTAAAGCAAATGATGATTATGACTGCCAAACAAGCAACAAAACTGCCACTTTCTTATACAACTACAATCGGCGCAGGAACGAAAAAGGAAAATTCTTATAGTGTTCCTAGTCAGAAGTACGGTTATTTACACGCTTTTGCACCAGCTGTAAATGAAAAAGGAAAGGTAACGTTTGGAGAAGTTTACATCCAATTAAAAGGAACAAAGAAATACCTTGTTGTTAAGAATGTGACAAAACAAGGAATTGGTGCATGGATTCCAATTCAGGATCATGTCTCATTTTCATTCGAATTGAAATAGTTTCTAAAGCCCTAAAATCATACGGATTTTGGGGCTTTTTAGGCAGGTAAGATAGTGTTAGATTCTATCTCGCTAGTATAAGAAAAATTTATTACACGAGTTTTTCTAACATAAATTTGAATAACAAAATATAAGAATAAAATAATAAAGGGTTGATTTTATTGCTTTAATACTTTATTATAGTAAAGTGTTAAAGTTGGTTAGGGGGAAGAAAAATGGAATGGGTTGTCGTTGTTTCGGTATTATTACTGACAATTTTAAGTTTATTACGTGTCAATGTCATCGTGTCCATTATCATTGCAGCAGTTGCAGCAGGTTTAATGGCTGGACTAGATATAGTGGAATCTATTGAGATGCTTGTGCTCGGAATGGGTGGTCAAGCGAACACAGCTTTAAGTTATATTTTGCTTGGGGCATTTGCTGTAGCAATTAGTTATACCGGTATAACAACCATATTAGTGAATTTCTTAATACGTATTTTAACTGGTAAAAAGACGATGTTATTACTTGCCATCGCTGGTGTGGCATCTCTATCACAAAATGTTGTGCCGGTGCATATCGCTTTTATCCCGATATTAATCCCGCCACTGTTGAAGTTATTTGATCAAATGCGTGTGGATCGACGCGGAGTAGCGGTAGCATTAACCTTTGGATTAAAGGCACCATATATTATGATTCCTGCTGGGTTCGGGTTAATCTTCCATGGAATTATTTATGATGGTATGGTGCAAAACGGTGCTGAAATTACAATGGGAGAAATTGCCCTTTCTATGATTATCCCTGGACTAGGGATGGTAGCTGGATTACTGTTTGCTATCTTTGTTACGTATCGTAAGGATAAAGCACCTTTACCAGATGTAGATGGTGTCAAGAATGTTGGAGAAGCAGAAGAAAAAGAAATAACATTTAATCTGAAACATCTTTTCACATTAGTTTCTATTATTGGTGCACTAGTAGTTCAAATTATTACCGGGAATTTAGTAATTGGTGCACTAACAGGTTTAATTCTAATGGTAGTACTGCTTGTTGTTCCATTCTCAAAGACCGACAAGGTTATTACAGATGGTGTTAGTATGATGAGTACCATTGCATTTGTAATGTTAGTCGCTTCTGGTTATGGAAACATTTTAAAGGAAACTGGTGCAGTTGATGCATTAGTTGAAGTTTCTTCTAGCTTTTTGGGAGATAATAAAGCACTTATTGCATTTGTATTATTACTAGTAGGCTTATTGGTGACGATTGGGATTGGTTCATCGTTCGGAACGATTCCGATAATTGCAGCGTTATTTGTTCCAATCTGTCTATCAGCAGGATTTTCTCCACTAGCAACGGCAGCATTAATTGGTACTGCTGGTGCACTTGGGGATGCTGGTTCTCCTGCATCTGACAGTACTCTTGGACCAACTTCAGGTTTGAACGCAGATGGTAAGCACAATCACATATGGGATACATGTGTACCGACCTTTATTCACTTTAATATTCCTTTATTTATATTTGGTTGGGCTGCTGCACTTTTCCTCTAAGTGAATAAAAAAGGTTAATTTAGCAAAAGGTAAGAAAAAAATAGGTGGGGTAATATGCAACGATTGTTTTTCCTTTTATCAACTACCATTATTTTTTCTCTTACCTTTTTGTGTTTTTCAGCTGAAAAGGTAGAAGCTTTTGGTTGGGGATATAAAAAAAATCTGAATCATGAGATTCCAGATGTCGGTAAATACCGTGAAATCTTAAAGGAAAACGGTGCTTACTATGTAGATGATTCAGGAGACAAAACACTATACTTAACGTTTGACAATGGCTATGAGCAGGGCTTTACAGATGAGATATTGGATGTCTTAAAAAAAGAAAAGGTGCCTGCTACTTTTTTTGTGACTGGTCATTATGTCAATAGTGCTCCAGATCTAATTAAACGGATGGTTGATGAAGGTCATATTATTGGGAATCATTCGTACCATCATCCTGACTTTACAATCCTAACAAAGGATGTCATGAAACGAGAATTAGAGACATTAGAGAATGCAGTCGCAAAAGCTTCTAAGCAAGATGATATTAAGTATGTTCGCCCGCCTAAAGGGATGTTTAATCAACAGACACTTCAATGGGCAAATGATTTAGGCTATATTCATGTATTCTGGTCTCTTGCTATTATTGATTGGAATACCGGTGCTCAGAAGGGCTGGCAGTACGCGTATGACCAAGTCATGAACCAAATCCATCCGGGTGCGATTATTTTATTACATGCTGTTTCAGAAGATAATGCAACAGCATTAGAGAAGATTATCCAGGATTTAAAGAAAGAGGGTTACACCTTCAAGAGTTTGGATGACTTTGTCATAAAGGATAAAATGGGACAACCAATCTACGGTTTTTAAAAAGTAGTCTCAAAGGAGGATATTATCTTCTTTTGGGACTATTTTCTCGTAAGTATATTCTAAAATTTTTTAATTATTGATATAATAAGTGCTAAATATAGTAAGGGAGTTGAAAGGATGAAACGAGAAGACCTAATTGCTCCTAAAGACTACAACATCGTTATGGAAATCGAAAAACACGTCACAGATGAAGAGTCACGTAAAGCACTTATTTGGGAAGACGAAGTCGGTAGAAGAAGAGACATTACATATGGTCAATTAATGCGCAATGTAAATAAAATTGGAAGCGTTTTCCTAGAAAGTGGTTTAAAAAAGGGAGATAAGCTTCTTGTGATGATTCCGCGACGTATTGAAGCATATGAAGTTTATTTAGCGGCATTGAAAATAGGAATAATTGTAATACCTAGCTCTGAAATGTTAAAAACAAAAGATTTACAATATCGCATTAGTCATGGAGAAGTCAAAGGGGTGGTTAGTTTTCATGATTTCTCCGAACAATTTAAGGATATACATGAATATGACAAACTTCTAAAATTTGCAGTCGGAAGGCCAGTTGATGGCTGGTATTATTTAGATGGATTAATGGAGGATGCGTCGGTGTTACTAGAAGTAGCGGCCACCACCCGTGAAGACATTGCATTTATTTCCTATACATCTGGTACGACAGGTAATCCTAAGGGGGTTGTGCATACACATGGCTGGGGCTTTGCGCATTTAAAAACAGCGCCAGAGAACTGGTTATGTGTCAATAAAGGAGATAAAGTTTGGGCAACTGCAGGACCAGGTTGGCAAAAATGGATATGGAGTCCGTTTTTATCAGTTCTTGGGATGGGGGCAACAGGCTTTATATATTATGGAAAGTTTCATGCGGAAAAATATCTTCAGTTACTAGAAGAACATCAAATCAATGTTTTATGCTGTACACCAACAGAATATCGACTAATGGCAAAAGTGGATGATTTGAGTCAGTATAAGCTTCCACATCTACAAAGTGCTGTGTCAGCCGGCGAGCCATTGAATGTAGAGGTTATCGATACGTTCCGTAAGTACTTTCATGTAACAGTCCGTGATGGATATGGTCAAACGGAAAATACATTATTATTAGGTGTCATGAAAAACATGGAAGTAAAACCAGGATCCATGGGAAGACCTACACCGGGTAATGATGTAGAAATAATAGATCAATATGGTGAACCAGTTGAGACAGGAGAAATTGGAGATATAGCGGTTCGGTTAAACAGTCCTGCTTTGTTTAAGGAGTACTACAAGGACCCAGAGCGGACCAATAAAGCAAAACGAGGAGATTATTATATCACTGGAGATCAAGCGCGGAAAGATGAAGATGGGTACTTCTGGTTTGAAGGTCGTAGTGACGATATTATTATCAGCTCCGGTTATACCATAGGCCCATTTGAGGTTGAAGATGCATTGGTAAAACATCCTTTCGTACAAGAATGTGCTGTGGTGGCAAGTCCAGATGAAATACGTGGGAGTATTGTAAAAGCCTTTGTTGTATTAAAAGACAATGCGAAAGGAGAAGAACAGGAAATAATACAGGAATTGCAAAATCATGTGAAGAACCTAACTGCTCCATATAAATACCCTCGTGAAATAGAATTTATTGATGAACTTCCAAAAACTATATCTGGAAAGATCAGAAGGGTGGAGTTACGTAACAAAGAATTGGCAAAGAATGTGAAGTAATAGTTAATAAAAGGTGAAAGGCAGCTGATAAGCTGTCTTTTTTTTGTCATATAATCAAGGTAGAGTTAGCTAGCGTAGAGGATATAGTCCCTGTTCGGGAGGAAATAGTCCCAATGCGAAAGAAAATAATCCTTCCCAAAAAAATTAATCAAAACACTTGAAAGTCAAAAAAGGTCAGAGTATAATAAAATCACAAGGTCAAAGATAGTCAAAGTCAAACTAAAAGGTTTGACTATTAAATAGTAGGAGGAATGGAAAATGAAATGTCAAAAATGTGGTGTGAATGAAGCTAATATTAATATGGCAATGCAAATGAATCATGAAAAGATGCAGATGCACCTTTGCAATTCATGTTTCCGTGAAATCCAAGAAAATATGATGAACGCCAATGGATTTTTCTCTAATCCATTTGATGGAGAAAATACGGAAGACATTTTTCATGGCTTTGCGAATGGCTCAGCCAATTCAAATACAACGACAAAAACGCAAACGAAGAAAACGAAACGTAAAGGTTTACTAGACCAACTAGGTAGAAATCTAACAGATGCCGCGCGCACTGGTGAAATTGATCCAGTAATAGGTCGTAATCAAGAAGTGAAACGAGTGATCGAAACCTTAAATAGAAGAACAAAAAACAATCCAGTCCTAATTGGGGAGCCAGGTGTAGGTAAGACAGCAATTGCAGAAGGACTTGCTCTAAAAATAGTGGAAGGTCAAGTACCTGCAAAACTAATAAACAAGGAAGTCTATATTCTTGATGTTGCTTCACTTGTAGCAAACACTGGTATTAGAGGTCAATTTGAAGAACGTATGAAACAATTGATTAAAGAGTTACAGAATCGCCAAGATACCATACTCTTTATTGACGAAATTCATCTATTAGTAGGGGCTGGCACTGCGGAGAGTTCTCAAATGGATGCAGGAAACATCTTAAAACCTGCATTAGCACGAGGAGAACTACAAATTATTGGTGCGACAACATTAAAAGAGTATCGCCAAATTGAAAAAGACGCTGCATTGGAGCGTCGCTTCCAACCAATTATGGTCAAAGAGCCTACTATTGAAGAATCTATTCAGATTCTAAATGGTATAAAAGACCGTTACGAGAAATTCCATGAGGTTCGCTATTCTGAGGAAGCAATTAAGGAGTTTGTTACTTTGTCTGCTCGTTATATACAAGATCGTTTCTTACCCGATAAGGCGATTGATTTGATGGATGAAGTAGGTTCCCGCTTAAATCTTGCTAATTCACAAAATGACTCCATCTCAATTCAAAGTCGTATTGATGAAATTGTGAAGGAAAAAGAAGCGGCTGCAGAGGAAGAGGACTATGAACGTGCAGCAAATCTACGCTACCAAGAAATTCAATTACAAAAACAGCTTGAGAAAGCAAAAGGTGAAGAACAAGTAATTGATGTAGATATTACTGATATACAACTAATTGTAGAAGAAAAAACAGGTATACCTGTCACCAAACTACATGCCGATGAACAAGAAAAAATGAAGAATCTTACTGAGAATCTAGGTAAGAAAGTAATTGGTCAGAATGAAGCAGTTGGAAAGGTAGCAAAAGCAATCCGACGTAGCCGTGCAGGATTAAAGTCCAAACATCGTCCAATTGGTTCCTTCTTATTCGTAGGGCCAACTGGTGTAGGTAAAACAGAGTTAACGAAAGCACTAGCAGAAGAATTATTTGGAACTCGTGAGGCGATGATTCGTCTTGATATGAGTGAATATATGGAGAAACATTCTGTCTCTAAAATTATCGGTGCTCCTCCAGGATATGTTGGTCACGACGAAGCTGGTCAATTAACTGAACGTGTCCGTCGTAGTCCATACTCCATTATATTATTGGATGAGATCGAAAAAGCACATCCAGATGTACAAAATATGTTCCTACAAATCATGGAAGATGGTCATTTAACCGATTCACAAGGTAGAAAGGTAAGCTTTAAAGATACGGTTATTATCATGACAAGTAATGCTGGAACTGGATTTAAACCGATTACGGTAGGATTCAATAACGGTAAACATGAATCTGTATCCACATTAGAAAATTTAAGTGCATACTTTAAGCCAGAGTTTTTAAATCGTTTTGACGCGATTATTACCTTTAACGAATTAACTGAAGATAACTTAATGCGCATCATTGACTTAATGCTAGGAGAATTAACAGAAACAATTAAAGAAAGTAGCATAGAAATTACGATTACAAATGATGCGAAAAAAGCACTGGTTAAACAAGGATATGATCCAAAATTCGGTGCACGTCCATTACGTCGTGTTATACAAGATAAGATTGAAGATCCACTAACAGATTTACTGTTAGAATCAGAACATGTTAACAAGGTACATGTTTGTGTCAAAAATGGTGAGGTTGTCGTAAGTAAAGGTTAATATAATTCAAGCCGCTGAATAATCAGCGGCTTTATTTTATGTTCTTTAGTATTAATTCACAGGTGTATACACGGTTGCGCTATTTCAAAGGTCGTCCCCTCTTTGTAACAGAATTTATTGTTTTTTTGCTAGGTAGGCAGCTAAAATAGATGCAATCCCAAGGGAAAAGAAACTAATCGATATATATTGTTCTTTTATCGGTACATTGTTTTCAACAAATAGAAAGATTCCAAGCACTAGGAAAATAATACCGAAGCCAAAGTATATCTTTCCAAATGCTGTAAGTCGTTTAAACAAATATAACATCCCCTAAAGTTAACTTTGGAGATTATATACGTAAATTAACTGAAAAGGTTTCAAAAAAAGTGCCATAAATATTTCCTCTAAACCGTGAAAAGATAAGATATAGGTTTCACTGAGAACCATTTATTCTAACTGGAATTTGATTAAGATTTCTATAAAGGATGTATCCGTCATGCTGCAATACAAATCTATTGTATTATTTCTGATATTAATTTTCGTTATGTTTGCGGCGCTTGACACTACACCTGCATATGGTCAGCAATCCAAACATATGGATGTACATTTTATAAATGTAGGGCAAGGAGATAGTATCTTTATCATCACTCCAAATAACAAAAATATATTAATCGATGCAGGTCCGCCTAAAGCTGGAAAAAAAGTAGTCCGTTACCTAAAGGGGCTTGGGATTAAGAAACTTGATCTAGTCATTGCTACACATCCGGACCGTGATCATATTGGTGGATTTCCAGCGGTACTAAAGGAATTCAAAGTAAAAAAATTACTCGACTCCGGAAAGTTACATGTGACAAGAGCATATGCAAGCTATATTAAATCGGTCAAAGATCAAGAGATTCCAATGACCATTGCTAAGGTAGGAAAAGAAATACGTGTTGATACAATATTGGATATTCGAATATTAAACGCTTATAGTGCACATAAAACCAATAATCAATCCTCCATCGCATTAAAGTTAAGTTATAATGACGTCGACTTTTTATTTTTAGGAGATATTGAGGATGCCCAAGAGGAGAAGATAGCTAAAACGTATGATGTACGAGCAGAAATTGTCAAAGTGGCGCATCATGGCTCAAAAACAAGTAGTTCTAGTCAATTTCTGGAGCAGGTTGATCCTGATGTGGCGATTATTACGTACAGTAAATATAACAAATATGGTCATCCAGTTAACCGTGTTATTGAAAAGCTTTTTCAGATGGATACACATATTTTTTCAACCGCTGTCTATGGTGATTTAGTCATATCTACGGAAGGCAAACATTATTCAATCTTTCCGCAAAAGTCTCCATTACAAGGAATATTAGAGAGATAAAATTGAGCGAAGAGTCCTATTTGGGACTCTTTTTTATTTTTTTCTATTGACAATATTAATAGCTTGTTATATGGTTAGTTACATAAGTAATTAACCACTTAACAAAGGAGGTTAAAAATGAAAAATAATCTAGATGATAACAAACCTATATTCCTCCAAATAAAGGAGCAGCTAGAGGACTCTATTATTAATGACTCCATTAAGGCGAATGAAAGAGTACCATCCACAAATGAATTTGCAACGTTTTATAATATTAATCCAGCTACAGCCGGAAAAGGAATAAATGAGCTAGTAGCGGAAGGAGTCTTATATAAACGAAGGGGTGTTGGGATGTTTGTTGCAGAGGATGCAAAAGAAATTTTAATTGAAAAGCGCCAGAAAACTTTTTTTGATAATTTCATTTTGCCTTTAAAAGAGGAAGCAAAAAAACTCAGAATTAGTGATACAGATTTAATGAATATGCTAAAAGGGGATGATGGGGATGATAATAGAGGTTAAAGATTTGTCGAAGCGTTATGGTAATAAACTTGCATTAGATTCAGTGACCTTTTCGTTAGAGGAGCCAAGAATTTATGGATTGCTTGGTAGAAATGGGGCAGGAAAAACCACATTTATGGAAATCCTAGCTGGCCAGATATTAGCAACAGAAGGGGAAATCTTAATTGATGGCGAGCCTCCATTTGATAATGTAAAACTGACAGAATCAATCTGTTTAATTAAAGAGGGACAAAACTTTAAAAGGGAATTAACGATTAAAAATGTCTTAAAAATCAGTTCTTATTTCTATCCAACTTGGGATGATGATTTAGCCCAGAGCCTTGTTGAAGAATATAATCTCAATATTAAAGCGAAGGTTAAGACTTTATCGAAAGGGATGGAATCTGCTCTTGGAATCATAGTTGGGCTAGCAAGCAAGGCACCAATTACAATCTTTGATGAACCATATATTGGGCTAGACGCTGCCGCTCGTAAAAAGTTTTATGAAATCTTGTTAAGGGAGTATGAGGAAAATCCTCGTACGATCATTTTCTCTACCCACCTAATCGATGAAGTAAGCTTAATGTTTGAGGAGGTAATCATTCTACAAGGTGGTAAATTAGCTCTTCAGGAAGATGCAGAGGTGTTACGGAATAAGGCTTGTGCTGTATCGGGAACAGTAGAAGCAGTAGAAAAATTTATTCTAGACAAGGAAGTTATTACAACAAAACAGCTAGCTGGTATGATGACAGCTTATGTGTTCGGGCACATGGAAGAAGCAAGAATTGCAGGGTTGTCTGTTGAGGGAGTACCAATTCAAGACTTAATGATCTATCTAACGGAAAAGGAGGGAGCGTAAGGATGAATAAGCAAATGAATGGGCTATTGTATTATTTGGTAACTGATATTCGTCATTCTATGAAAATCTTTTGGGCAATTTTATTATCCATTTTAGTTGTTAGTGTTACTTTTGCTTACTTTCTGTTGGGGTTTGAAGATGGGAAAATGGCTTTTGGATTTCCTTTTGCAACTTATTTCTTCTGTATTATCACTGGTTTTGTTACAGTTAAGGAAAGTATTCCATTTGCAATTAAAATGGGTGCAACCAGAAAAAACATATATATTGCTATCGCCATTTTTTCTTAGGTCTTTCTGTTGTAAAGGCCGTGGTTTCCAGTACTGTACAAGAAATTGTATTATCAGTTAATAAGATTATCGGCATAGATAGTTTTATATTCTTACACTTTGCAATGTTGGTCGACGATAATTGGATCAATCGGGTTATTATTGATACGTTTGTTATGTTCTTCCTATTAACATTTATGTTTGTAATGGGTCTACTATTCTATAAGTTTGGTTTTGCAGGTGGAGGTATCGTAGCAGGGATTCTAGCTGTAGCTTTCCTAATTGGTGTTGCAAAGGGCTGGATTTATAACTTTATTATTGATATCGTGAAACAGTTTGATATCCTATTCTTTTATCAAGTGTTCGGAATTGGATTGCTCTTATATCTATTCTCCTTTGTATTTATAAGAAAGATTACAATTGAAAGACGTCATTAAAGAGAGAAGGACATCCTCCATAATCGGAAGATGTCCTTTTAATAATTAACCAGCCATTTCTTTTCGCTTGAGAAATTGACTGGAAAGGAGTATTAAGGTTAAGGACAGTGCCGTTGTAATAATTCCAGTAAGGATTAAATCTTTGCTAATCTCACCAGTTGAAATAGTATCTATGATATATTCTGTTATATTATTTGGACTCCAATCTAGAATATGGTGAAAAATCTTTGTAATCATACTCATCACCATAATCGATAGAATGGAAAAGAATGCAACCAAACCACTCGATTTAAACAACGTATTATAAAAGATGGTCAAAGAAACAACGAATGTAAGCCAGATACCATAAAAGAAAAATGTTGTTACGAAATCACCAAAGCTTAGCGTGCCAAAAAGAATGTTTATATAATACCAGCTTACTAAGATGCCAAGAAATAAAGATACCCATACTAATAATAAATAGGAAACCCATTTAGCAGTGATGTAATTCATGTAAGAAACAGGCTTTACTAAGACAAGTTCTGATACCCCGCTTTTTCTTTCACCGGATATCGTACCCATTGAAATAAGAACAATTACTAAAACACCTAACATACTAAGCTGTGAAAGAGTCATTAATAAAACCTCTGATGGAGCATACTCAGGTAATTCTTCTATAACAACGCCACTTGGCATACCACCTGTAGCCTCAATGATGTAGGGCAAGTAATAGGTTGTCAAAGGGTCCATTATAGATAACAATATAATCACTAAAGGTACCCAAATCCACTTTTTATTTCGCCAGTTTTCCAGTAACTCTTTTTGAAATAATGTCATCCACTGCATTAGTTATTCACCACCTTCATAAACATATCCTCTAACGATGCTTGGTCAATAGAGAATGAGGTTATCGGCCATCTCTCCTGATCTGCTAAAGATAAAATGGCCTCTCGGACTTTTTTTACATTATCCGAGGTAATATAAAGGGTACCTCTTTCGATTTTTGTATTTCTAACATGATTCAAGTTAGCCACTATAGTCTGATAATCATGAATCTCATCTTCTACTTGTAACGCCATAACAGTAGTTTGATATTTATTTCGTAACTCCTGTAATGAGCCTGATTCAATAATCTGACCTTTATGGAGCAGAAGTAGTTCATCGCTAACTTCCTCTGCGTCATTAAGTATGTGGGTGGAGAACAATATTGTGATTTCCTGCTTTAATTTTTCTAGAAGACCTAGTACCTCTCGACGACCAATTGGATCAAGGGAAGCAACTGGTTCATCTAAGATTAGTAGTTTTGGTTTGTGGATGATTGCTTGAGCGATACCTAGTCGCTGCTTCATTCCACCAGAATAACGAGAAATTCGTTCATCTTGTGATTCCTTTGCAATGTTAACCACCTCTAATAGTTCAGCTGCTCGCTTCGTCGCTTCTTCTTTCGTTAGTTTCGCTAATTTTCCGCTGTAGATTAAAAATTCTCTACCAGTCATCCAAGAATGGAAGGCAGGATATTGGGGGAGATAGCCTATCCACTTTCGAATATCCTGATTTGTCGTACTAGATTCGAATTGAATGGTACCTTCTGTTGGCTTTAAAAGTCCCGCAAGCGTTCTTAATGTTGTTGTCTTCCCAGCGCCGTTTGGACCAATCAATGCAATACATTTTTGATATCCAAAATCAAAGCTAATATTATTTACTACTATTTTTGATCCGTATTTTTTCGTTAGGTTCTTAACAGTTACTAATGTCATTAATCCTTCCTCCTTCCAATAATAAAGTAGAGAACAGGTCCAAGAATGTTACCAAGGACTATTATAAATGCCCAAAGCCATTTTGGGCCGTTTGTATCGCTCGCTTTTATTAAGTCCACTAGTGCTACAACTACAAGTATGAATTGAATAATGAGTAAAGGGGCCAATAATGCCCAATTAATATCTAACATAAAACCACTCCAATCATAATTTAAATGCCAAGAAGTGTGGGTATTCCAACCGCTAATAAAATAATCACAATAAAGATAATCCAAGCTAGTGGTCTTGCCAAATTAATTGTCCAACCAACTCCAAAGCGTTTTTCTAAAAACATTGCAGGATCTTGCTTATTAAAGTAAAACATACCAAGTTTCCAGTGCTTATCATCATCACGGTCTATTATTTCTCCATTTGAACCAGTTGCAACTTTAACACGACTTCCACCCTGTCCGGTCGTAATGGACAGAATAATCGCCCAACCTACTAATACAATGACAAATATTGCTGTAACTAAATTAATTAACTGCGAATTTATAGAGAAAATAATGGTTAGTTGAATGAATGAGAATAGTAAGGTAACGCCTATTCCAGTACCAATTAAATAGGCAGACCATCTTCTTCGAAAAACAATATTTTGTTGCATGGACTCTTCAGGTTTCTCAGCACTTATTTGTTGTTTTGCTTTGGCAATCATTGCGTTTAAAAACATAAATAATAGGCTTAAGTATAGACTTATTATTGGCATAGCGAGTGCTGAACGAACGGACTTTGTTGCCCAGTTCGTAACTAGACCATCAAAGTTATATTGAATTGGAATTTGATTAGGAATATGATCAAAGTATCTAAGTGTAATAGCGATAGTAGCAAATGTAATAAGAAATGATACTCCAAACCAAAGATTTGAATGCGTGAGTTTTTGTTTTCGGAAATCTGTTGATACAAATACTTGCTGAGACTTTTCCTTTCCCCAGTTTTCACGCAGCTTTAACCTTTTCATTACTTGGTGAAAGTATAGATAAACGAAAAATGTTGCCAGGATATACAGAAATATAAGAGCGGAAAAAAGGATGGCAATTACATTGTCATTATAATGGAACGAGTTAAACAGAAAGAATAGAATAGCCACGATTATACTAGCTAATCCTGTTATTGATACATAGCGCTTTCTCAATTGCTTAAGCTTGTCGGTATAATAGATTGCTTCTGGGATTGTTACACCAAAGCTTTCTGTTCTTCTTGTCCAGTAGGGGATAAACATAGTTGAGATAAATGCTGGAAGTAAAATGGTAAATAAAAGGATCATATTCATCTACGAGTGACCTCCTTGATAAGTTTTATAAATCGATTTACAAAGTTCGACAAATTCTGCCTCACTAACTTCACGGCAGATAGATTCTGCAACATAAGGGCGTAAATGGTGGATAAGTCGTTTCTTATAATCTTCATCAGCCTTAGGAACGCCCTCTGGATGAATAACAACACCCTTTTGTCGGTGAATCTGGATAAAACCTTCTTGTTTTAATTGTTGATAGGCTTTATTTACGGTATGAAGGTTGATGCCGATATCAGAAGCAAGCGAGCGTACAGAGGGTAAACTATCGCCAGGTTGCAATTCTTTTCGAGCAATGCCATCAATAATTTGATGAACTAGCTGTTGATAAATTGGTTCATCGGATTCGAAATCTAAATTAATAAGCATATCGTACACCCCTTTCATTGTTCTAACTGTTATATTCATAGTATAACAGTTAGAACAAGAAGTCAATAGCATATTAAATCACATATTTGTCCACAACCCTTAGGCTTTAAGAATAGGATTAATAGTTTTTATCCACAATATCCACAGGCGGTTGTGAATAGTTACTAACAGATAAGTGTTAATAAATTATGGATGTTATATTAGATATTTCCGTTAACTGCCAAAAAAAAAAGACCGAAGCATTTAGCTTCGATCTGTTCGCTGTCTTGCACGATCTGCACGTTTGAATTCCTTTTGGTAAAGGACCTCTTGTGTTTTATTTAAATACTTATCCCTGACTTCGCGTTTTTCCTTTGACATAATTATCCCTCACTTTTTAACGTAGGTAGGGGGTATGCAACCCCAAGGATTACTCTACTGTTTAGGATAACCAAACCTGTCATATTTAAACAATATTATACTACTTCATTATCAGCATCTGCTTTAATAGTGGCAAATTGTTGATAAGAAAGATAATGTTCTTTTGAAATCGCAAAAATATCGTAAATTTCTTCGGATTGATTCACTTTTTGGTAGATTTCTGGGTAAATAGTGTTGCCAAGCGCAACATAAGGAAGTTTAAGGACGGCTTTCGTGGAACGGATGTTGGTTTTTCTAACTTTCATGAAGATCGTTTCGATACCATGAGTGTAGAATAACTCATCAAAGAATTGCTCCTTAGCCAGTCTGTTATATCCTTTTCCAAAATAAGGTTGGCCAATCCAAGTTGCCAAAAAACCGTGATTTTCTTCGATATCAAATAGGTTTATGGTACCGATTGGCTGCTGGTATTCATCTAGAATCGTCCTAGAGATTAACTCACCATTTTCTTCTGCTTCAATTGTTTTCTTCGTAAGGAAATAAAACTCATCTGTTGTAGATGCTTTGTGTCTTACATATGGAAATACTTCTGGGTGTGACATCAGTTCAAACAATACTGGCACCTCATGTAAATCACGCTTCTTTAGCATAAAAAACCCTCCTTATTTGCGCAGGAGGGTTCCGTAAACATAGGAAACTAGTAGGAAGCCCTACCCGCGAATTTTTATTAAGATCAACAAAAATTCGGGGTGGGAATCGAACCCACTAGAACCAGTAAAACTGGTGGCGCACCATTTGCCTTCCCTATTTGATTTTTTGACTTGTCATTTGTAACAATACATATAATACTATGTTTTTCTTCAAAATGGAACTACTTTTTTTACAAAATAATCGACAAAAAAGTTAAAATTTCTTTACATGGGGAAAACACTGTTCCAGCGCGCTTTCCAACGTTGGATAAGTAAACGTAAAACCATTCTCAAGTGCTTTATTTGGTAGTACATATTGACCTTTTAATACGAGTTGACTCATTTCTCCAGTTGCAACTCTAATTAAAAGACTTGGCGTTGGAAACCAATATGGGCGATTCAAGGTATTTGCTAAGATTTGATTAAAATCCTTATTCCGAATAGGTTTTGGTGCGGTAACGTTTAGCACTCCAGTAATCTTAGGATTTTGGATAGCGAATACTAACAATTCAACTACATCATCAATATGAATCCAGGATGTCCACTGTTCGCCCTTTCCAAGTGGACCACCGACAAACAATTTTGAAGGAAGAGACATGAGGGGAAGTGCACCGCCATTACTTCCTAAAATCAAACCAAAACGAGTAAGTACGGTTCTAACTCCTAATGCCTCTGCTTGGTTTGCGATGCTCTCCCAATCCATAACGACATTCGCTAAAAAATCATTCCCAGGAGTAGTGGTTGCCTCGGTAAATATTTCTTCATCGGAAAAACCATAGTAACTAATTCCCGAACTGCTAATAAAAACACTTGGTCGTTGCTCTAATTTTTTCATATACTCAATTAACAATTGTGTAATTTCTAATCTGCTTTTTAATATTCTCTGTTTTTTCTTCTGAGTCCAATACCCGAAGATTGACTCACCTGCGAGATTAATAATCGCATCGAGTTTCGGTAGATTATTGATTTCGTTAAAGCTAAGATAAGTTACGAATTCTGAGTTAAAGTAGATTGATGGAGTTCGTGTTAAGATGTATACATGGTGCAGCTGGGAAGTTAGCTTTTTAACTAGCTCTTTTCCAATAAATCCAGTTCCGCCTGTTATAAGGTAATTCATGAAAAATCGCCTCTATTCTGGTAATCTAATTTTTATATATCATGTATGATGGACAAAAGGAGTGAAGAAGTTGCTAACAAGGATTAGTCGAATTACTACACAGAAAAAAAGTAATCAACGATACAATATTTATGTAGTCGAGGGTGAAAGTGATCGCTATGCCTTTAGTGTTGATGAAGCAATTTTGGTAGAATTTGGACTACGCAAGGGTCTTGAGTTAGATCAAGCAACGGTCGAGCTCTTAATTCAGAAAGATACGATACAAAAATCATATTTATCCGCAATCAATTACTTAAGTTACCGTATGCGAACTAGGAAAGAAATCTATGATTATCTGGTAAAGAAAGAAGTAGAGCATGAGCATATTGATGTTATTATTGACCGACTAACGCGAGAGGGTTTAATCAACGATGAACAGTTTGCCGAAGCTTTTACCAATACAAGAATTAATACTACATCCAAAGGACCTCAATTAGTTAAACGAGAGTTAATAGAAAAAGGAGTATCAGCTAATATTGCTGATAACGCTATTGCTCTATATACCTATGATACACAATTTGAAAAAGCATTGAAATGGGTTAATAAAAAACTAGGCTCAAGCAAAAAGGATTCATTTAATAAGAAACTGGAACAACTAAGGATAACCTTAATGCAAAAAGGTTTTACTTCAGATGTAATAAGCGACGTTCTAGCATCTGTATCCGATAATCGGGATGATTCTGCAGAATGGGAATCAGTGGTATACCAAGGGGAGAAGTTTTTTAGAAAATATTCTTCTAAATACAATGGATATGAATTGAATATGAAAGTAAAGGAAGCCTTGTACAGGAAGGGATTTCAAATTGACTTGATTAATAAGTTTATAGAGGATGTTGCAGGGGATTAGAGCGGGAAGTATAGGGAGAAGATTATGGGGCATTGTAGACTGCCAGCAAAATATAGTGTTGTAGCCGGAGAACAAGATCCTAGGTGTGGAGAATCCCTTATCCAGAAAGTATTGTTCTGGGTATGGAGAACATAGTCCCCGCGGAAAGAACATATACCCTGGCTTGAAGAAAACCCTGGATAACTCACAATCACAGCACAAAAAAAAGACACGCTCATCTAAAAGCGCATCCCCTAATTCTATCGATCAATGACAATTTCCTTACGACCATCATCTTCTGCGAAAATTTGTTTGGCCACAACATCAGGTCCTTTAAGACGAGATGGATCATCAACATGACTAGTGTTATTCCAAAATGGTGTGTTCATACCACCCATATATACTGCAGTTATGGTGAAATCTTCATTGGCATATTCTTGTTGTAAGGATTCAGTGAACCCGCGTACAGCAAATTTGCTAGCACAATATAGCGATTCATTCACTTTACCACGTAATCCAGCAGTGGAGATGATTGTTAAAATTCTTCCATTACTTTCACGAATTAACGGAAGGGCAGATTGTACCGTAAGTATGGTTCCTTTCACATTGGTGTCTAAAATGTGATCAATATCCTCCACGGAATATTTATCGACAGGGCCAAATGTACCAATCCCAGCATTGTTAATGAAGACGTTTAATTCTCCGATACGTTGGAACGCGATTTGAACCGATGCTATTTCTCTTACATCACATAGTACAACCTCTGCTTGTCCCCCTTTTTGGGATATTTGATGCTGTACGAGTTGTAAAGGATCGTTTCTTCTTCCTAATAAATATACTTTATAGCCATTTTCGGCATATTCTAATGCTAATGCTTTACCAAGACCAGTTCCAGCACCTGTAATCGCAACTGTAGGCATAAATCTAGTACCACCTTTTGTCAATTTTTCATGTGTAATCATTTTAATTGTCCACGATTGTTGATAAAATGTAAAGTGAGTTGAAGGGGGACTAGCACATGAACTATCGGTATAGTGATTTATCTGTGGAACAATTACTTAACCTAGTTGCTGAATTTAAAGAGAAAGCACAAAAAGCTGAGCAGTTAGGAAATATTAGTGAAGTTGAAATATACGAACGAAAGATGCAGTTAGCTCTAGCATATACATTAAATCCTGGAGACTTTAGACCAGGTAGTACGTACGAATTTCGACATGACCCTGGTCACCGATTTAAAATCAACTATTTAGAAGGTGTTTTTGCTTGGGGACATCGAATTAATCTACTTGATGAAGTTTATGAGAAGGAAGAAGCTATTCCAATCTCTTTGCTTGGAAAAAAATTAGAACAATAAACATTTTTGGGGAAGAGCGAGTTTCTAAAACTAGCTCTTTTTGTTTTATTTAAAACACGAACAGTGTAATCGTTTTAATCATGATGGTTATGGGATTTATGGAAAACTCCTAAAAATTAATAAAAAAAACACTAGAAATCCTGTAAAAATTTTTGGTATAGTAAACAAACCGGTCGGTATGTGGAGGTGTGCTACGGAAATGGATACTAGATCGCAAATAATCGAAATAGCGACGAATCTTTTTCAACAAAAAGGATATCAGGGTGTAGGCATAAGTGAAATTCTAAAATCATGTAATCTGACAAAAGGTGCACTCTATTATCACTTTCCAAATGGAAAAGAGGAATTATTAATCGCTTGTCTAAACACCATGAATGAGGCGATTACGAAAAGCATCAAAGAAATATTTAAAAAACATCAAACTACTCAAGAAGCAGCCGAAGCGATGATAGAGAAATTAGTAGTCGACTTTAACCAAAAAGGTACGATTACCGGTTATACATTTAGTAGCATCGTAAGCGGGATGGATTCTATGAGTGAACCTGTTCGTACTGCCTGTTCGAGTCTTTATGCGGAAATACAGAAGATTTATTCTATTAAATTACAAGAGGATGGTATATCCACAGATGAAGCTAATTCCATGTCATGGCTGATGACAGCTAGTATTGAAGGAGCCATTATGCTTAGCTCAACAATACAATCGAGTGATCCGTTAATAAATATTACACAGGTTTTACCAAGGTTAGTTTAGGTTGTTAGAAGGAGAAGTTATGGAAACACAAATTCAAGTTAGAAAACCTAAGGCAATGGCATTTATATTAATGTTAGGTGCTTTTTTAGGATTATTTGGAGAAACAGCGTTAAATATGGCATTAACCAATATCATGGATGAATTTACAATTAAACCTGCTACAGCCCAGTGGCTTACAACAGGGTATTTATTAACATTAGGTATTCTAGTACCAATAACAGCACTAATTATGAAATGGTTTACGACGAGACAATTAGTAATCAGTGGGATAGTTATATCACTTGCTGGAGCAATACTAGCAGCATTATCGATTAACTTCCCAATGTTACTAGCAGGTCGGATAGTACAAGCCGTTGGTACAGGTCTTATTCTTCCAATCATGCTTACGGTTGTATTGCTAATATTCCCTATTCAAAAGCGGGGAGTAGTCATGGGGATCGTAGGTTTAGTAATCACTACTGCCCCGGCTGTAGGACCAACTCTTTCAGGGGTAATTATTTCGACACTAGGATGGCCATTTATATTTTGGATTAGTGCCGTACTATATGTGTTTTTAGTAATTGGAGCTATCATGGTAATTTCAAATGTATCGGAAAATACAAAACCAAAAATCGATATCTTATCAATTTTATTATCAACAATAGGATTCGGTGGAATCATTTATGCATTTAGTACAATGGCTGAAGAATCCATCACGGCTACAATAGTATGGGCACCACTTTTAGCAGGAATTGTTGCACTTATATTATTTGGCGTTCGCCAATTCAAGATGGAAGAACCAATGATCAATTTACGTGTGTTTAAATATCCAATGTTTACATTAGGAACATTCATGATGTTTTTAAGTATATTAGTCATTTTATCCACAGCAATTTTATTACCATTATATTTAAAAGATGTATTATTACTAAGTGCAGCAGCTGCTGGACTTATGCTACTACCAGGTAATGCGGTTAATCTTATTTTATCTCCAATCGTTGGTACTTTATTTGATAAATGGGGCGCGCGTTATTTTGTCATGATAGGTTCGGTATTCGTTATATTAGGAAATATCATGTTTGTAACTGTAATTTCTTCTACAACACCTGTATGGCAAATAGTAGTTGCCTTTATGATATTATTTGTTGGTTTAACCATGGTTACAATGCCTTCACAGACAAATGCCATGAACGAATTGCCACGCCATATGTATGCAGACGGTTCAGCTGCGATGAACACATTGAATCAGGTTGCTGGTGCAACTGGTACCGCCATTGCAATGACCATTTTTACTATGGGGCAAAATGGTCATATGACTGATTTTCCTGGTGCTTCTGAAGGAGAGGTACTTGCAGCTGGAGTAAAGTTTGCCTTCTATTTCATTACAGCAATAGCTGTATTAGGGTTTATTAGCTCATTCTTTACAAAAAACAGCACCAATCCCAATGTGAAGTCTTCAAAAAAGAAAGCTTCAGAACAAGTAAAAGTTGGATAACAAGTAAAGATGAGATTGAATTCTGGAAAAAAAACTAGAGAAGCGCAAATAGCCTCTCTAGTTTTTTGTCTGTTTCGAACTCATTTATACTAAATTATCTCCAACATATAGCTTACTTTGCAATTTGTGTTCTGAAAATATCCACCCTGTATAGGAGCTGATAATTTCCATGTCAGGGTTGATTTGCACAACTGCAACAAATGGGTAAAAAGTTTTCGAACGGTAACGCAAATCAATAAAACGAACTTCCGTATAGTCATCGAATTCATTTATTTCCCATCTATAAACGGGAGAGAACGATAAGAAAGCAGAGATATTTTTATCTTTTGTAGCAATATCGATTATCGGCGATTTAGGAAGTGGAATCTTTTTAAACTCGTCGACAATTTCAATATGTCCGTTTACTACTGTTCCTACATAGAATCGGTCACTTGTTGTAATGGCGACTCTCCAGTAATTTTGTTTGATGGTAGGAGATGTTGCTACTTCACAGGTGTCCGGAAAATATTCCTTGATACTATTCACAATCTCTTTCTTATCCATATAGCGTTTGATGTAATATAATAAGATTACTGCATAGATGGTAAGCCAAGTATATCCTGGATGCGCACCTAATATCCAAGCAACAATCCCAGCCAAGTGCAGTGTGAAAATATACGGGTCAAATGTGTTTATAAATCCGTGAGCTACCCACTTATTTGTGAAAGGGCGATATGCTTGCGTTCCATAGGCATTAAAAATGTCTACAAAAACATGGAGTACCACTGCAAAAGCAATCCAGCCCCATAAATGCCAGAAATCAACGGTAGGAACAAATAGATGAATTAAACTGGCAATTAACACTCCCCAGAATATCACTGCTGGGACAGAGTGGGTTACCCCGCGATGATGTCTAATATAGGTTGCGTTGTTCCGTAATTTTAGAATCGTATCAAAATCAGGTGCATGGGAGCCTAAAACGGTACCTACTAAAACAGCATTGAATAATACTGGGTCATTAGCGACTACCGGATCCAATGTGGATAGGCCTGCAATTGCAACCCCCATAACGATGTGGGTTCCAGTATCCATTAATTGAATTCCTCCTAAGTATTTTAATATAGAAGTTGTTAGGTGGAGGAAACCTCCTCCATGTTTTTAAGTGTGTACTTAGTGTACCATAAAGGAAGTGTTTATATGACGGATTATAATAGAACGTTACAGAATTTTAATATTTCTAAGTTTCAATCGGACTTGCTTGATTGGTACGAAGCAAATAAGCGAGATTTGCCTTGGAGAAAGGACCAAGATCCATATAAAATATGGGTTTCTGAAATCATGCTCCAACAAACAAAAGTGGACACGGTTATCCCATATTTTTATAACTTTCTCAAGAAGTTTCCTACGGTTTATGATTTAGCAGCAGCAGAAGAACAAGAAGTTTTAAAGGCATGGGAAGGATTAGGCTATTATTCCCGAGCTCGAAACCTTCAATATGCTGTAAGGGAAGTAGTTGAACAATACGGGGGTCAGGTCCCGAATTCTCCAAAAGAATTAGAAAAGTTAAAAGGGATTGGTTCCTACACAAAAGGGGCAATACTTTCCATTGCCTTTAATCAGCCAGAACCAGCTGTGGATGGTAATGTGATGCGAGTTTTCTCGCGTGTGATGAATGTCGATGAAGATATTGCGCAACCAAAGACAAAGAAATTGTTTGAAACCATTACAAGAGAAGTAATATCTCATGAAGATCCTTCAGCATTTAATCAAGCTATTATGGATTTGGGTGCTACAATTTGTACGCCAAAATCACCTGCTTGTTTAATTTGTCCAGTTAAAGAACATTGCCAAGCCTTTGAATTGGGTGTCGAACAACAACTACCAATTAAATCAAAGGGCAAAAAGAATAAAAAAATGAAATATGTCGTTCTTCTCCTTCGAAACGAGAACGGAAAAATTGCGATTGAAAAAAGGCCAGAGGAAGGATTATTAGCTAACCTTTTTCAGTTTCCAATGGTACCCACAGAGGATTTGGCTATAGACTTGGTGGAAAGCTGGTTTTCATCGGCCTATAATCTTAACATCATACTTGGACAAAAGAGTGGTGCACTAAAACATGTGTTTTCTCATATTACCTGGGAACTGGATATATACCAAGCAGTTTTAAATGGCGAACAGGAAATTCCCGAGGGTAAATTAAAGTTTGTGGATGACAAAGAGCTAGCGGCATATCCATTTCCTGTTTCTCATCAAAAGATGATGCAGTATTTGTAAGGAACCTCACTTCCATAGTTTTCCATTAAATGCTAGTTTTTCATATTAAATAAAGAGGATAACAACTTGCTAAATGGAGAAATTATAACTGTCGGAGGTGATAACAATGGCTAAAAACGCTAACAAAACTGTTGCGGGAACTAACATTCAAGAAGTTAAGCAACAAAATGCTCAGTCCAAAGCTGGACAAGGTCAGTTTGGTACAGAGTTTGCTTCTGAAACAAATGTACAAGAAGTAAGACAACAAAACGCTCAGTCTCAAGCTGGACAAGGTCAGTTTGGTACAGAATTTGCTTCTGAAACAAATGTACAAGAAGTAAGAAAGCAAAACGCTCAGTCTCAAGCTGGTCAAGGTCAATTTGGTACAGAATTTGCTTCTGAAACAAATGTACAAGAAGTAAGACAGCAAAACCAACAATCTCAGGCTAAGAAAAAATAAACTACCTACCCTCGAATTATGGAAGAGCTCCCTTTCTCCCGGGAGCTCTTCTTTTTGTTATTTTAGGTATATTTAGTTGCATAACTCTTTATATTTTAATATTTTCCCCTTATAATAGATAAAAACAATTGGACAATAATGTCGTTATTTGTAGACAAATATAAATGAAAACCATATCTACATAGTGCAAATTAGACATTCGAAACGAACGTCTCATAATAGAATGGGAAGGGATTTAATGGTTGCTCCGAACGCTGGAACAAATATAAAAATACAAAGCTATAAACACAATGGGAATTTGCACCGTACATGGGAAAGTACAATTGTGTTAAAAGGAACAGAACAGGTTGTAATCGGGGCAAATGATAAAACAGTAGTTCAAGAAAGTGATGGGAGAACTTGGATAACAAGAGAACCTGCCATTTGTTATTTTCATGCAAAACACTGGTTTAATGTAATTGGAATGCTTCGAGACGATGGAATCCATTATTACTGCAATATCAGCTCGCCATTCGTGTATGAAGAAAATTCCATCAAGTATATCGATTATGATCTAGATTTAAAAGTCTATCCAGATATGACTTATGATTTATTAGATGAAGATGAATACGAGATTCATCGTGATGAAATGAAATATCCAGGAGTATTAGATAGGATTTTGTATAATAATATTTCGGATTTGCAACGATGGGTTCAACAACGTAAAGGACCTTTTTCCCCTGGATTTGTTGATCAGTGGTATGAACGGTTCTTGACCTATCGGTGGTAGTGGAGAAGCTCTAACCTTGTTACAAGTGTAGCAAGGCTTTTACTTTTTTAACAGGTGGACAGTATGGGAACTTTCCTCAACATGAGGAAATATAAAGGGTGCATAGGGAATAATATAGCTAGCAAAAAACAGATAGAAAGTTGATGTAAATGAGTAGTATTAAACAGTACATGGAATACGTAAAACCGTATAAATGGAAGATTTTCTGGACAATTATTATCGGTATTATCAAATTTGCTATACCTTTATTGATACCATTGATTTTAAAATATGTAATAGATGACATAATTGGACATGATACATGGAATAGTGAAGAAAAAATAACCCATCTGTTTTGGATAATGGGTATATCATTTCTCGTATTCCTTATTTTACGCCCGCCAATTGAATATATTCGACAGTACCTTGCTCAATGGGTCGGCAATAAAATCCTTTATGATATAAGGGCTAGGCTGTTTGAACATATGCAAAAATTGAGCTTAAGGTATTACTCAACGACAAAAACCGGCGAAATAATTTCCCGGGTAATAAATGATGTCGAACAAACTAAGAATTTCGTTATTACAGGGTTAATGAACATTTGGCTCGACTTAATTACGATATTAATCGCAATTGGGATCATGATGTCGATGGACTTTTGGCTATCAATTGTTTCTATTATCCTATTTCCGCTATTTGGATTCACTATTAAATACTTCTTTGGGAGGTTGCGATCTCTTACCAAGGAACGCTCACAAGCACTAGCCGAAGTACAAGGACATTTACACGAACGTGTCCAAGGAATCTCTGTCACTAAAAGTTTTGCTTTAGAGGAACATGAACAAATTCACTTTAATCAGCAAAATAAAAAGTTTTTAGATAAAGCGATTGAACATACGATTTGGAATGCTAAAACATTCGCAGCAACTAATACTATTACAGATCTTGCACCATTACTAGTCATCACTTACTCGGGTTACCAAGTAATAAGTGGAAACCTAACACTTGGAACCATGGTTGCTTTTTTTGCCTATTTAGAGAGAGTATATAGTCCGCTCAGAAGATTAATTAACTCCTCAACTGTACTAGTGCAATCTATTGCATCGATTGACCGTGTGTTTGAGTTTATGAACGAGCCATATGACATTGTTGATAAACCAACTGCAATTAAACCTGAACGAGTTAATGGAGAGATTCATTTTCAAGATGTTTCATTCCAGTATGATGACGGGCTAGATGTACTAAAACATATCAATCTAAATGTGAAGCAGGGGGAGACCATTGCTTTTGTTGGAATGAGTGGTGGAGGAAAATCGACACTAATAAGTCTAATACCACGTTTCTATGATGTAACTGGTGGTTCCATTAAACTAGACGGTATTGATATAAGAGATTTTCAATTGCATTCACTTCGGGACAATATAGGAATGGTATTACAAGATAATATTTTATTTGGAGATACCGTGGCTATGAACATTCGTATGGGAAATCCTGAAGCCACTGATGAAGAAGTGATCGAAGCGGCTAAAGCAGCTAATGCCCATGATTTCATCATGGAATTGCCTGAAGGATATCATACATTAGTTGGCGAACGTGGTGTAAAACTTTCCGGGGGACAGAAACAGCGTGTTGCCATTGCTCGTGTATTCTTAAAGAACCCACCAGTCTTAATCTTTGATGAAGCTACATCAGCACTTGATTTAGAAAGTGAACATATGATTCAAGAAGCAATGGAAAAGCTTGCTTCAGATCGGACAACGTTTATTGTGGCACATAGACTTGCGACCATTACCCATGCGGATAGAATTGTCGTCATTGAAAATGGCGAAATCACAGAAGTTGGTTCCCATAATGAGTTAATGGAGAAGAAAGGCAGCTATTACGACTTGTATCAAGTTCAACATTTAGATGATTAAAGTGAAACCTTTATTGGTTCATCATCGTATATAAAATATATTGAACGTCAAAGGGGGTGAATACAGATGTTACTGGAATTTTTATATGATTTCCTTACCGATTTAACCCCGGTATATATGTACGTAAGTATTTTATTTTCTGGTTTTTGTTTGATTCGTTACGTATCACAATTTGAAATCTATTCCAAAAGAAAGTTTGATATAAGACTACAAAGGCTGGAAAGAATTCACGTACCAATTCAAGATGCAAACATAGAAATGGTAGAAAAACGTAATTGGTTAGCAGTAATAGCCAAGCGTGTGGAAGTACCAGATGATGAAGAAGAAGCATCTTTCTCGTTTTTTAAACGCTTATTGAAAAAACGAGGAGGAACAACATGCAAAAAAAATCTGTATTCACACGCTTTAAGAGAACGAGTCTATTTGGAACTTTTATTTTAACGATACTTCTAGCTGGATGTTCAGGAGGGAGTTCAACAGAATCATCTGGATGGTTCGATTCAATATTTGTTGATAGCTTTTCCGCTCTTATCAAAAGTATAGCTGTATTTTTTAATGATAATTATGGACTATCGATTATTATCATTACGATTCTACTTCGGATAATCATCATGCCATTTATGATAAAACAATCGAAAAATAGTCTGGTAGTTCAAGATAAGATGAAAGAACTAAAACCAGAAATGGATAAGATTCAAGCTAAGTATAAGGATAAAAAAGATCCTGAATCCCAAAAAGCAATGCAACAGGAACTGATGCAATTTTATCAAAAGCATAACTTTAATCCATTTGCTTCCCTCAGTGGCTGTTTACCGATGTTAATTCAGTTTCCTTTTTTAATAGGATTTTATTTAGCTATTCGCCAAACACCGGAAATTGCTAGCCATGCCTTTTTATGGTTTAACCTTGGAGAGACAGACTTATTGCTAGTGGGAATTGCTGTGTTGGTTTATTTTATCCAATATAAGGTTTCGCAAATTGGACTAGATCCAAAAATGAAAAAGCAAATGGCTTTGCTTGGATTAATGTCACCAATCATGATTGGTATTATATCATGGAACACATTGGCTGCCTTACCGTTGTATTGGACAGTTGGAGGTGTAATGGTAATTATTCAGACATTAATCTCTAAAAAGATTTACCTAGCTCATAAGAAAGAACAAAGTAATTAAAATAAAAGCCGCCTAAGAAATGATTTCTAGGCGGCTTTACTTATTGTACAGATATGCATTATCTATGTCTTTTCCAATCAACTTCTATTTTTCCTTTCAGGTTATCTCCTCTAATCTCGATAAAGTATATTCCGTCTTCAGGTACAATTGCTGTTCCTCTATTCTCTGTATGTTCTACCATACCAATTAAATCCTTGTTTTCATTAAGTATGGAATATCCATATCCACCATAGTTTACATTGGTGAAGTCCACAGAAAAGATGATTTTCTCTCCGGACTTAGCTTCAATTGGTATATGGTGTTTTCCGTTAAAGTAATCGAAAGTTACGCTATAAGAAGAATCTGTAGTTTCCTCACGCCAATTCTGTTTAGAGGTAAAATCAATGTTTGCCATAACTAGGAAGGTTATCGGAATGATAAAAGCAAATAATACCTTCGTTACTTTGCGTTTTATAAATTGAAGGCCAGCTAGAAATAGTAGCGCACTAAAGGACCCAACACCCCCAGCGAATAGGATGTATGGAGGTTCCATGATGAAAATAAAAGGTACAAAACCTGCTATTAAATATAGAAGTATTTCTATGAATACTGGTACATTGTGAAATATAATCTTTACACAGTCAATAACCATGGAAGAAAGTATTCCATATCCAAATATCATTGTCCACAAAAACCAGTAAGACATACTTTCACTAAAATCATATAATTCCATACTAGAAGTCAGGATAAAAATTGCAAAGATACTAATTAGCAAACCAGCGGCAGAAAGCTTTTGAATTACATAGAAAGCAATCTTACTTAATTTCTTGTCATCTTGTATCACCATAAATTTCCCTCCAATTGTTTGAGGTGGAAACAATTTCCTTTTATATGTAAATTATAGCATGTTAAATGCTGAACATAATATAGTATACTATTTTAATAATATAATTTTTAAAATAGTATAAAATGTATTGACCTTAAACTAGGTTTAACCTTTATTATTTTAGTTGTAAATAAATTCATAGGGAGTGTTTGTATGTATCGTTGGGATGGAGGATTTATCATGGTTGATCCAGAAAAATTTGAAATAGGGGTTCAATGGTATCAAGATATTTTAGGGTGGGATTGTGTAGATCGAATTACTACTTGGGTTGGTAGAAAGGCATTTATGAAACTTCCAAGGTCTGGCATGGTTACAATTAAATCTTTTGAAGGGGAATACGAACATTTCGAGCCATCAGAGGTAGAGGGGAATGTTAAATTAGTTTTTGTAACGTATGATTTACATAAGACACAAAAATATCTGGAAGGAGTAGATGTACAGCTCACAGAAACAAAACAATTACCAAATGGACAAAGGTTTTGTGAAATAATAGCCTTTGATAAAACAAAATTAACGATTGTAGAGGAACCGAATGAAGGTGATGATAACGTATACCCTGCTTCTGGAATTATTGGTTTTGGAAAGGTGAATACCATTATTCATGTGAAAGACCCTGCAATCTCTGCTAAATGGTATGAGAACTATTTAGGATTTGAAATTGTTGAAATTAGTGAGGATAATGGTTATGCTCATTTACAAACTGAGGATGCATATGACAGAAATGTTCTAGGTGAACGTTTTCTCGATAATATTTGGTTATTGAGCAGTTCACAGTCCGTAAATATTCCAAACGATAATAAAGCAAGAACGTATTATGATATACGCCCAGAGACTTTCTTTGAAGAATATAACAAACTAATAAAAAGTGGAATAAAACCTTCTGAGATAGCAGGTGATCCAATAAATGGCTGGGGCGGGTTCCATTTCTATGATCCAGATCATAATCGGATAAATGTTTGGTCATATAAATCTAATTAAGTTCAATGGAGGTATATATGCACCTTACCATTCAAAATTTTTCAAAAAGGACTGGACTATCTCCTAGTAGATTACGATTTTATGATAAAAAAGGAGTTTTAGTACCTTCCGCTAGGTTAGAAAATGGATATAGAGCCTATTCAATCGAACAGATATACGATGCAAAAATGATAGATTCGCTAAGGCAGGCTAACATAAAGATTCAGGAAATTAAACAATTTCAAGAAGCTACTTTTTCAGAAAGAAATCTCCTGTTGGATGGATGGAAATTAGAATTAGATAAACAATTAAAGGTACTTACTGCAGCTAGGAGTTATATAAGAGGATTAAGTCCAGAAGAACCTCCAACCATTATGTTATCAAAATGGGAAAAGCCCAAAAGCTTCATATGGGAAAAATTTGAGGTAGAAAGGAAACCACATCCTTTTAAAGATTGTTTCCAGATAACGAGAAAAAGGCTGGATGAAATAGGAATTCAACATTCGAAAGAAGTTTATGTTAGAACAGAACGTATCAATGGAAATAAAATAATAGGGGAAGTTGGATTCGAAATTTTAGACAAGCATTGTATGAGAGGAATTGTTGGCTTACGATATGAAGAGCTACCACCTACTATATTCGCAATAAAGTATGATTGCAATGTTGAAGATTCACTTCTTTGTTTTTCCTATCTACAAATGGTTATTCGGTATGGTCTTCGTCCTGAAGCTAATAAACTAGAGAGATATACTAGTATGGAAGGAAAAACATTTGATTATTTGATTCCGCTGATTAACTAAATAACAAAAGGTTACGTTATCATCTGCAACGTAACCTTTTTGTTTACCAATAATGGATTATTTACTCATTTCCTCAAACGCATGACCTACAGCTTCAATTGTTTGGTCAATATCAGCTTCCGTATGCTCGGTCGTGATAAACCAAGCTTCATATTTAGATGGAGCAAGGTTAATACCTTGGTTTAACATTAGTTTGAAGAACTTACCGAATAATTCACCATCACTATTTTCGGCCCCAGCATAATCTGTAACTTTATCATCGCTTCCAAAGTAAACAGTTAGAGCACCTCGTAATCTGTTAATGGAAATGGTGATACCATGTTCTTTTGCCTTTTCCCAGATGCCCTTTTCCAAGCGTTCTCCTAATTGATCAAGTTTTTCATATACACCATCTTGCTTCAGTACTTCTAAGCAAGCAATTCCAGAAGCCATGGATGCTGGATTTCCAGCCATTGTACCAGCCTGGTATGCAGGTCCTAATGGAGCAACTTGTTCCATAATATCTTTACGACCACCATAAGCACCGATTGGCAGTCCACCACCGATAATTTTACCCATAGCAGTCATATCTGGCTCGATTCCATACACCTTTTGCGCACTTCCATAAGTGAAGCGGAAAGCAGTAATGACCTCATCATAGATTACTAGTGCCCCGTATTCATGAGTTAAGTCATTAACAGCTTGTAGGAAACCTTCTTTTGGTTCAACTATTCCGAAGTTACCAACAATCGGTTCAACGAGAACACAAGCAACTTGGTCACCCCAATGATCTAAAGCATGTTTGTATGCTTCAATATCATTAAATGGGACAGTGATAACATCTTGAGCAACAGATTCTGGGATACCGGCAGAGTCTGGAGTACCTAATGTTGAAGGTCCAGAACCAGCTTGAACTAGTACCGCGTCAAAATGTCCATGATAGCTTCCAGCAAATTTAATTACTTTTGTACGGCCAGTATATGCTCTTGCAACACGAATGGTTGTCATAACAGCTTCTGTGCCGGAATTGGTGAAGCGGACTTTCTCCAATGATGGAATAGCTTCTTTCAGCATTTTGGCGAATTTATTTTCAAGTGGTGTAGGAGTACCGTATAGCACCCCGTTCTCAGCAGCTTTTTGGATAGCTGATGTGATATGTGGATGTGCATGACCGGTAATAATCGGACCATATGCAGCAAGGTAATCAATATATTTATTCCCGTCAACATCCCAGAAATAAGCACCTTTGGCCCGTTCCATATAAACTGGTGCACCACCACCTACCGCCTTATATGCGCGTGAAGGTGAATTTACACCACCGACAATATGCTGTTGTGCTTCTTCATGAAGCGCTTCTGATTTTGAAAAGTTCATGTCATTTCCTCCTATGTAAAAAAGCGTCTTTGCTTTCTAAATACCGATACCTATTGTACCGTATGCGAATAAAAAATAAAATGACAAGCACTCACAAAGAAGTGCATAAGCTATAATAATGACTATTTAGAAAAGGGAAGATATTATGAGAATCATACCATGGCTATTGGTTCTGGTAGTTAGTTATATTATTGCTAGAAGCATCTATGGCTTTGTTTTAGGGGAAAGAAAAATTTTAGGAGTCCGAATGCAGGAGAGACGATTTTCGATGGAAATGTTCTCCTCTTTATTGATCACCTATACAATCGTTATTATTGGATTTGGTTTAATCTATTTTATTCTATCGTTTGAAGGTATCTATCTAGTAGAGGGTGGAGAACTCAGACAGGTTAATCCAGTTGGTTCGATGATTCATTCTTTCTATTTCAGTGGAGTAACCATGTTAACGATAGGCTATGGTGACATTACACCTATTGGAATCGGAAGACTGATAGCATTAATAGAGGCGTTAATTGGTTATGTGTTACCAACCGCTTTCGTGATTCAAATTGTTACGAATCAACAGGATAGGGCAAGAGATTAGCAATCTTAGCTTTTGTAATGATATAGTGAAGGTAACATAAATGTTTGGAGGTAATACGATGAGTCTCGAACTAGGAAAACTAGCTCCTTCCTTCACACTTCCGAATCAGGAGGGAAAGGAAGTAAGTTTAGAAGATTATAAAGGAAAACATGTCGTTCTGTATTTCTATCCAAAGGATATGACACCAGGCTGTACGACAGAAGCATGTGATTTCCGTGATAACCATGAAAGCTTTGCAGAACTTGATGTAGTGATTATTGGCATTAGCCCTGATCCAGTTGAAAGTCACCAAAAATTTATAAATAAACATGACTTACCATTCTTGCTGTTAGCAGACGAGAATCATGAAGTTGCAGAAGCCTATGATGTATGGAAGTTGAAGAAGAACTTTGGTAAGGAATATTACGGTGTGGAACGTTCTACTTTTATTATCGATAAGGAAGGAAATCTACAGAAAGAATACCGAAAAGTAAAAGTGGACGGACATGTGGAAGATGCGTTACAGTTCATTCGTGAAAATCTAGTATAAGTGAAAAAGACCAAACACTTTAGGTGGAAATCTAAAGTGTTTGGTCTTTTTATTGGAATTTAGAAGGGGTTATACCTTATGAGACAGGGCAACGTAATATTACTTTTTTGTTACGTAGTTATATACACCCAATAACTTGAATAATATGAAGTAATTAAGTATGTACAACTTAAAAGAGGTGTATATCATATGGGAATGCTAGAGTCTGCTAAATCAAAATCGAATTACTTTTTTCATATCAATCTTTATTTTTTCTTTAAAAGAATGCTAGACCTTTTGCTAAGTGTCGTATTACTGATTCTGCTAGCACCACTCTTCCTATTCATTTGCTACCGGATAGCTAGGAAGGAAGGTAATCCGATTTTTTATCGCGAGCTTAGGGTAGGCAAAAATAATAGTATCTTTACCATGATTTCGTTCCGTACGATGACCAATGGATCAAGGGTTATACGTCGGTTGCCGCCATATCCATTTCCAAGTACATGGGAAAAAGGTGTGCCAGATTATTTCAAACTAACCCAAGATAAGACAGTTACCTATACAGATACAGGACTTTGGTTAATAAAATACGGATTGGAGAAAATTCCACAATTATGGAATGTGCTTCGAGGAGATATGAGCTTAGTAGGGCCAAGCCCAGAACGTCCAGAAATAGCAGATTACTATAATCGACACCAGATGAACCGGTTAAAGGTAAAACCTGGTATAACAGGTTATGCGCAAATAAAAGGCATTACTAATGATAATCATGGGAAGAAGATCACTTATGATTTATATTACACACAAAATTGTTCCTATAAATTAGATGCCAAAATCTTATTTCAGGCATCGAAACAAACACTGAAAAGTAGAACGTAATAAAAGTGCCAGATATACTACGTCATGTATCGTATATCTGGCACTTTCAGTTGTTGAATTCTTTGATTGTGTTTATTATGGAGATAGGTATTTTTCGAACAATACAAAGGGGGCATTGTTTTGACTATATTATTCTCTGCCAAAGTATCTGATAAGCATCAACAGGCTTTACAAGAAAACTATCCAAATCAGTTGTTTATTTTTACGGAAAGTATGGAACAAGCAGAAGCACATCTTGGACAGGCATCTATACTTGTGACCTATGGTGAGGATTTAAATGATGATAATTTGGCTAAAGCAACTAATTTAAATTGGATTATGGTCCTTTCTGCTGGTGTAGAGAGATTACCATTTAAACAAATTGCAGAAAGAAATATTCTCGTTACGAATTCTCGGGGTATTCATAAAATCCAGATGGCGGAATATACGATCTCGATGCTTCTTCAAGTGTATAGGCAAGAAAAGCATTTTATAGAATCGGAAAAACATAGTAAATGGGATAAGTCAGTTCGCCCGAATGAAATATTTGGTCGGACATTAGTAGTACTTGGAACTGGTGCTATTGGTCAGGAGATAGCCCGGATTGCAAAAGCTTTTCAGATGAAAACAATTGGGGTGTCCAGAAGCGGTAGACCAGTAGAGTACTTTGATGAAGTACATACAATGGAGGAATTAAATAAGAAATTACCAGAAGCGGATTTTCTGGTTTCGGTCCTTCCTAGTACTTACGAAACAAGATATTTACTTAAAGAAGAGCACTTTATACGAATGAAAGATAGTGCAGTCTTTGTCAATATTGGACGTGGTGACCTTGTAGACAGCAATGTCCTATTATACGCTATTCAAGAAAAACAAATAGCACATGCTATATTAGATGTTTTTGAACAAGAACCACTACCGGCAGATAGTCCATTTTGGAAAGAATCTAATATTACCGTGACACCACATATCTCTGGTAGCTCACCTAACTATATGTCGCGAGCACTTGATATTTTTCAAGATAACTTGGATAAATTCCAAAAAGGTGAAACGGATTATCAGAATATAGTAGATCCAAAGAGGGGGTATTAGTTGTGAGGATTTATACAAGATCGGGTGATAAAGGTTTAACGTCTTTAGTATATGGAAAACGTGTACCAAAAAATGATTTACGAGTAGAAGCATATGGAACTTGTGATGAAGCAAACTCTATGATTGGCCTAGCTTCTAGTTTAGTGGCTGGAGAGAACTGGGCGGATAAGGAGAGATTTCTAGAACAAATCCATCGGGTCCAAACGATATTATTTCATGTTGGAGCAGAGCTTGCAACGCCATCTGATAAAGAAGTTGCTTGGAAATTAACGAAAGAACATATCGAAGAATTAGAGAAGCAAATTGATGCATGGGACCAGCACTTAGAACCATTAAAACAGTTTATCTTGCCATCTGGCCATCCGGCATCTAGTGCACTCCATGTTGCGAGAACAGTAACACGTAGAGCGGAAAGGCTAGCAGTAGGATTAGTAGAGGAATTACCTAACCCATTAGTCGTTTCTTATCTTAATCGATTATCGGATTTCTTATTTGTCGCCGCTCGATATGTTAATAAAGCGATGAATGGTCAAGAGTTACCATTGAATACAGATGTTTAATATATGGATGGGTACTGTAGTAGTGGGCTAAGTTATAATAATTCCTATATAGTAATATACTAAGATTGACAAGAATCAATGGATAAGCGTAAACTAATTATAAAGATTATAATCTAATAATTGTATCAGTTTTTGAAATTACCATGAAAGCGAGGTGCATGACGTGGCTGAAAATAGACTACAAAAAGCAATTGATACGCTAAAAGAGTCAGGGGTAAGAATAACACCACAGCGTCATGCGGTGCTTGATTATTTAATGAATGCAGTTATACATCCTACTGCAGACGAAATCTATAAGGCACTAGAAGGAAAATTTCCCAATATGAGTGTCGCGACTGTTTATAATAACCTACGTGTACTGCGTGAAAATGGCTTAGTTCGTGAATTAACATATGGTGATTCATCCAGTCGGTTTGAATGTAATTTTTCCGATCACTACCACATTATCTGTGAATCTTGTGGGAAGATTGTCGATTTCCACTATCCTTCTTTAGATGAAGTGGAATCCTTAGCACAGAAGGTTACTGGATTTGAAGTAAGTCATCATCGTATGGAAGTATATGGAACATGTGAAAGTTGTCAACAACAAGAAAGTAGTAGACATTAAAGGAAAACCCTGTTGCATTTAGATGTAACAGGGTTTTTGTTTCGTGTACTCTTATATGAACTCAACTTCTATCCATTCTCTTACACTATTAATAAACCAGATACGGTCATACCTAGGCAATTGATTCTTGGGTATGATACGTTCTTTAATTTTTCCTTGTTGAAGTAATGATTTTCGATAGGTTCCAGCCAATAACCCCGATGAAACAGGAGGTGTGTATCGTTCACCATCTAATTCAACAACGATATTTCCGCGCGTAAACTCTGTTACTTCTTCCTGTTCGTTCCATAATAGAACGTCAAAAACATCCGGGCTTTCTTGTAGTCTTTGCTCATAAACTGCACGATTGGTAGTTTTATGATAAAGGAAGATATCCTGCTTACAAACAGGAATTTTAGCTAGAGACACTTTTTGTTTTTCAATCGATATGGGCTGTAATGGTAATACTTCCTTTACTATATTGCCGTTTGAATCCAGGAGTACTCTGATTTTCCCATCTCCTTCACTGTGTTGTTCTCCTAGTCTTAGTAAGTCATATCGCAATTTATTAACATCTACTTTAAACCCAAAATAATTTGCGGAATTCTTTAGGCGTTCTAAATGTTCGTCTAAAACAATCAGCTTCCCGCTTTTTAATCCTATTGTTTCAATTAATTGGAACTCCTTCCTACTATTAGAGAGAATTTTCGCCTTCGTTAACACTTCATGATATTCATCCTCTGCATCCGAATCCCACGTAATACCTCCCCCAACTCCATAACTTGCTTTCCCGTCTTCGCCGATTATAACTGTTCTAATCGGAACATTAAAAATTGCTTCCTGATCAGGTGTAATATAACCAATTGCACCACAGTATACTTCGCGAGGTGAGGTTTCCAATTGATTGATGATTTTCATCGTGTTAATTTTTGGTGCTCCTGTTATAGATCCACATGGAAACAGTGCTTTAAAAATATCTACAATATCTTTATTATCAGCAATTTCACCAGTAACCGTTGAGGTCATTTGGTAGACGGTTGGATATTGTTCAATTGAGAATAACTCAGGCACCTTTACGGAACCAGGTTTAGAAATTATACCTAAATCATTACGAAGTAAATCAACAATCATCACATTCTCTGCACGATTCTTCTCGGAGTGATAAAGCCATCTACTATTTTCTTGATCCTCCATGTCGGATTTGCCTCTTGCGATAGTACCTTTCATCGGTTTTGTTTTGATTTTACCTTCCTTTAGATGAAAGAATAATTCTGGTGAAGCAGAAAGTATCTTGTGTTCCCCGAGATCCAAGTAAGCACTGTAATAAGCAGATTGTGAATTTGCTAACTGTTGATAATACGAGAAAGGATCGCCTTTAAATTCAGAATGCATACGAATGGTGTAGTTAACCTGGTAGGTGTTCCCTAGCTCGATCTGGTTTTTTATAAACTTGATAGCATTGTCATAATGATGCTTTTCAGTATCCATATACCAGTTTGATTTATGGAAAGAATCCATTTTATGATATTTTGATCCCATCTTCACTTCTGAATAAATACCAAACCAAAGGAGCGGCATTTTATTATTAGAATGAGCAACCATCACATTCTCGAAAGCGGGTGCGGATTCATAAGAGAGATAACCAGCTGCATAATAACCTAAATGAACAGCTTCTTGAACTTCAGTTAGTGCAGGAATTACATCTTCTATTGTATATGCTTGAATAATCCGGTCAGGACTTGCAAATATCTTTGTCTTCTTATGAAAGTCAAATTGAAGGTATGTCATTTATACAACCCCCTTTCTCCTGAAAGAAGTTTCCTAATAACTGAGGTCCATTTTCTGATAATATCGCTTCTGGATGTCCTTGTATTCCTTCAACCTGATATTCTCTATGTCTAATTGCAGCGATATCACCAGCTTCAGTTATTGCACTAACCTCTAGGCATTCTGGTAAACCCTGATGACTCACCATAAGAGAATGGTACCTGGTGATTGGTAATGGATTAGGTAAATCATGAAACATTCCTTGACCATCATGCTTTATAAAAGATACTTTCCCATGGGTTGGTTCTTTTGCTTTCACAATATTCCCCCCAAAAGATTGCGCGATGACTTGATGACCTAAACAGACTCCTAGGATAGGATATTCTTGATAGAGTGTATGTACAACCTTAAGGCAGATTCCAGCTGTTTCAGGGTTACCAGGTCCAGGGGAAAGTAGTATATGAGTTGGATTTATCACACGAATTTCTTCTATACTAATTTCGTCATTACGTTTGACGATTATTTTTTTATTAAGTTGATATAGGTACTGAACCAAATTAAAAGTAAATGAATCATAATTATCTATAACTAGAATCATTGCAAATTCCTCTTTTCTTGATTTTATTGCAGAAAAAAACATCTACCTTAAGGCAGATGTTTTTTGTTTACTGATTATCTTGGTTGTCTTTTAGTTCTCTGCGGTATTTACGAGAATTATATTTTTCGTCAAATTCCTTACCTTCTAGATTCTTATCTAGTGTCAATGGTTGTTTACAATGCATACATGCGTCCACACGTCCTAACATCTTTGTAGGTTTCTCACATGATGGACAAATAATTGGAATGGCTTTGGTGGAAAGCATTCCAATCCAAAAATAAACTACAGTACTTAGTACTATAGAGATAACTCCTAGGAGAAAGAAGATTACCATTAACCATTCAATTTTCTTTAAAAGTAAACCTATGTACATTAAACCGATTCCAGCGAAAATCAGTATTAGAGCAAATGAACGTATCTTATTAATCTTACTGGAATAAACTAGTTGAGCCATGCTTACTTGTCCTCCTTAATCTTTACAAAGATAGTATAGCATAATTTATCTTATCAGTAGAATCGTTTTCATTTAGATGTACATATTCATATATAGTAGAAACAAACCTTGCATGATGTGAATATAGAGTCAGTCGATATGCATGATTAAGCGACAGAGTATTTTTTATAGAATTTAGGTGTTGACATAATGTTGTTACCGTGATAAAGTGTAATACGTTGCTTAAATAACCTTGTTTATTTAACGACAAAAGTTCTATAAAAATATATTGAAAATGTTGTTGACACGAAACGGTCAAACATGATATATTAATCAAGTCGCTAATTTAAGAAGCAACTTACATGAAAAAAGTTTTTAAAAAAGTTGTTGACGATAAACGAACGACATGATATTATATAAAAGCTGTTGCAAAAACAGCTACTAAGATTTTGC